>JBBQZP010000003.1:0-172248 GCA_038207585.1 Rhodobacterales bacterium
ACGCTGACGCCCCCTTCTGCATCATCGACGAAAGCTTCTGCGACGTGATGCCGGACGTCAGCCTGATCGCACTTGCCATTCGACCCGGCACGATCGTGCTGAAAAGCTTTGGCAAATTCTGGGGGCTGGCGGGCGTGCGGCTGGGGTTTGCCATCGGTGATCCGGCCCTCCTCTCGCGGCTCGCAACCATGTTGGGGCCATGGCCCGTTTCGGGACCGGCGCTTCATCTTGGTGCGCTGGCGTTGCGCGATCATATCTGGGCCGAGGCAACCCAGCTGCGCCTGCAGGCTGATGCCGCGCGGCTGGACGGGCTGATGAGCGCACGGGGCGCATTGATTATCGGCGGGACAACGCTGTTTCGCCTTTATGACCTGCCCGATGCCGCCGCCGCGCAGACGGCGCTGGCACGCCATCACATCTGGACGCGGGTTTTCCCCTACAATCCGCGATGGTTACGCCTGGGCCTGCCCGGAACGCCCGCCACATGGGGCAGGTTGACCAAGGCCTTGGGTGACGTGCCCGAATGACCGCGCTTGTGCTGCTTGTCGCCCTGCTTCTGGACGCCGCATTGGGAGAGCCAAAATGGCTCTGGTCGCGGTTGCCGCATCCGGCGGTGCTGATGGGGCGGGCCGTGGGCTTTGCCGAGCATATGCTGAACCGTGGTGCATATCGGCAGGCAAAGGGCATTCTGGCGCTGGTGGTGCTGGCCAGTGGGGCCGTGCTGCTGGGTTGGTTGATCCACAAAATCCCGGATGGCGGTATTTTGGAGATCATCCTGGCTGCCATCCTTCTGGCACAGCGCAGTCTGGTCGATCATGTCCGCGCCGTGGCCGACGCCCTGCGCATCGGCACTGGCGACGGGCGGATGATGGTCGCGCGCATCGTCGGCCGGGATACAGGCACGATGGACGACCCCGCGATTGCCCGTGCGGCGATTGAAAGTGCCGCCGAAAACCTTTCGGACGGGGTGATCGCACCCGCCTTGTGGTTTCTGGTGGCGGGATTGCCGGGGCTGATGCTCTACAAAATCACCAATACCGCCGACAGCATGATCGGCCACCGCACCCCGCGGTATGAGCAATTCGGCTGGGCCGCCGCGCGGTTCGACGATCTGTTGAACCTGATCCCTGCGCGCCTGACCGCCGTGTTGATCGCACTGACCCACGGACGCCCCGATGCGGCCGCACCCATTCTGCGCGATGCGCCCCTGCACCGTTCGCCCAACGCAGGTTGGCCCGAGGCGGCAATGGCGGTGGTGCTGAACATCGCGCTGTCAGGTCCGCGCAGTTATGGCGGCAATATGCGCGATTTTCCTTTCGTCTATCCCGAAGGTCGGCATGATGTGGGTGCTGCCGACATCGACGCGGCCTGTGCAGCCCTGTGGCGCGCATGGGCGGGGCTTTTGGTTCTGGTGGCGGGCGTGGCGCTGATAGGGGCGGTAGTCTGATGCAGGCAACGATGGCAAATCTGATGGCGGCGCTGCCGCATGTACTGGCCGCACCGCGCGATGCGGCCCCGGTGGTGGAGCTGTGCCTGCGCCCCGGCTACGGCGAGCGCGCCTTTCCGCAAAGCGTGACCCTGACCCGCGGGGGCGGCATCCCCGGCGAGCGTTGGGCGACAGCCCCTTGGGTCAAACTGCCCGACGGCAGCCCCGACCCGCGCATACAGGTCTCGATCCTGCCTTTGCGGGTGATGGATGCGGTCTGGCGTGACCGTGCAGGCAACCCGCATCCCGGTGATACGATGATCGCCGATCTGGAAACGTCCGAGGCGAACATGCCTGCAGGCACGCGGCTTTCAGTGGGCACAGCGGTTCTGCGGGTGTCGAACCTGTTCAACGAGGCCTGCGTCAAATGGAAAACCCGCTACGGCACCGATGCGAAAGACTGGGTCACGGCCCCCGGCCACCCGCCATTGCGACTGCGCGGGATGCTCTGTTCGATCGAGCAGGACGGCGAAGTGCGTCTGGGCGATGTGATCCGCAAGCTGGCCTAAGAAGCTGCCGTTGACGCAGCCTAATGCAGAAAGCTGAACGCAGGCGCGCTTTGCCAGGATCCGGCGTTGCTGCGGTGCAGTTCATCCCGCGCAAACAGCGTCACAGCAATAAGCGCAGAAAGGGCAAGGGCAGTGTGCATGGCGATCCTCGGGCGATTTCGTTCACGCCCTGTTCTGCCCCGATTCGGGTTAACGCCGGGTTATCCGTGATCAGGCCACCAGCGCCGCCGCGCGTTTCAGATCAACCGACACAAGCTGGCTGACCCCCTGTTCGGCCATCGTAACGCCGAACAGCCGGTCCATCCGCGCCATTGTGACTGCGTGGTGGGTAATCACCAGAAAGCGGGTTTCGGTGCGGCGCGTCATCTCATCCAACATGTCGCAAAAGCGCGTCACGTTGGCGTCGTCCAAGGGCGCGTCCACCTCGTCCAGCACGCAGATCGGCGCGGGGTTGGCCAGAAACACCGCAAAGATCAGCGCAAGGGCGGTCAGCGTCTGCTCGCCCCCCGACAAGAGGCTGAGCGTCGCCAGTTTCTTGCCCGGCGGTTGGCACATGATCTCAAGCCCGGCCTCCAGCGGATCATCACTTTCCACCAGCACCAGACGCGCCTCGCCGCCGCCGAACAGATGCGTGAAGAGCGTGCCGAAGCTGGCGTTCACCTGTTCGAACGCAGTCAGCAGACGCTCGCGCCCCTCACGGTTCAGGCCCGCAATTCCGGTGCGCAGTTTCTTGACCGCCTCTTCCAGATCGGACTTTTCGCGCTGCAGGGTGTCATGTTCCTCCTGCACCGACAGCGCGTCTTCCTCGGCTCGAAGGTTCACCGCGCCCAAGGCTTCGCGCTGGCGTTTCAGGCGGTTCACATCGGCATCAAGTGCCTCGGCTCCGGGCATTTTGTCGGGATCAACGGCGAGGGTTTTCAACAGGTCTTCGGGGGTCGTTTCGGCGTCTTCTGCAATGCGTTCGGCAGCCGCGACAACGGTTTCGCGGGCGGCTTCGGCGCGGGCCTCAGACCGGGCGCGGGCTTCGCGCGCCTCACCCGCCGCGCGTTCGGCCTCACGCTCGGCGTCGCCGGTCTGGCGCAGTGCGGTTTCCGCCATCGCCAACGCATCGGCGGCGGCGCGGCGACGGGACTCGGCGGTTTCCATCGCATCGGCGAGTTTCATGCGTTCCGCAATCAGTTCGGCGGGGGCAAGCTTCGCCGTGGCAAGTTCCGCCTCGGTGTCTGCCTTGCGGGCCTCAAGTTCGGTGCTGCGGGTGGCGGCGGTTTCCAGACGGGCGCGCCAGCTTGCGGTTTCTTTCGCCACCTCTTGCGTGCGCCGCACCCGCGCCTCGCCCTCACGGCGCAACTCATCCTGCGCGGAACGGCGGGTCAGCATGGCAATCCGCGCGGCCTCGACAGCAACCTTCATTTCCTCGACCGACGCCCGCAGGGCCCCCAGATCGGGCAATTCCGCCGCCGACGCCTCGGCCTCGGTCAGGCGGGCACGGGCGGCGAAGGCTTCGGCGTCAAAGCGGGCGACGGCCAGTGTTGCCGCCTCATGCTTGCCCGCCGCAATCGAACGGTCAGCCTCGGCGCGGGCTGCGGCGCGGCTGGCATCGGTGACGCGCCCGTCCGCCGCGCGCCGCGCCTCGCGCGCCATCTGATCGGCGCGGGCAAGGTCGGCGAGGCGTGCGGTCAGCGCCTCATGCGCCTGTTTGGCACCGTCAGCCGTGGCCGCAACCTCTTCCAGATCGCGCTTCAACTGCACCAGGCGGTTAAGCTGTTTCAACCGTGCCGCCGCCGCCGATGGCGCATCTTCCGCCGTCGCACGGAACCCGTCCCAGCGCCACAGATCGCCCTCCACGCTGACCAGGCGTTGACCGGGACGCAGGGCCACTTGCAACGCCGCGCCCTGATCGCGCGCGACCAGCCCGATCTGGTCGAGCCTGCGGGTCAGCACATCGGGCGCGGTCACATGCGCGGCCAAAGGCGTGCAGCCAGCGGGCAACGGGTGTGCTGTGTCATAGCCCGGCAGCGCCGCCCAGCCCGACCGCACCGCCCCCGCAATCAGCGGCGCGCGCAGATCGTCGGCAAGCGCCGCACCCAACGCCGCCTCAAACCCCGGCTGCACCAGCATCTTGTCCAGAAGCTGCGTGCCCGCCTGCGATTCCCGTTCCACCAGCCGCGCCAAAGCCGCCACTTCGGCGCGCAGCGCATTCGCCTCACCCTCGGCAGAGGATCGGGCGGCGCGCGCGTCCGCCTCGCGAGATTGGGCATCGGCGCGGGCAGTTTCCGTCAGGGCCAGTGCCGCATCGGTTTCTGCTGCCTGTGCCACCGACGCGGCCTGAGCAGCCTCAGCCGCTTCGAACGCACCTGCGGCGGCCTTCTGCGCGGTATCGGCGGCGGCAACGGCAGCGCGGGCCGATGTGGTTTCAGAATCCGCGCGCGCAAGCGTGGTGCGGGTATCGGCCAGCAGGCGTTCCACCGACTGATGCCGCGCGGCAAGGCGGGCGGCATCCTCGGTGCGTTCGGACATGCCGGTTTCGCGGTCCGACAGCACCGCCGCCGCCGAGCGCGCGGCCTCAACCGCATCGGCCAGACGGCCTTCATGGCCATCCTGCGCGCGGGCAAGCTGTTCTGCCTCCCACTCCAGCCTTGTGATGGTTTCGCCCGCGTCGCGGTTCAGAACGGCCTCGCGGTCCATGTCGCGCAGCAATTGCGCAATCCGGCCTTCCAGCGCTTCGATCGACGCCTGGGCGCGCGACTCGCGGTCGGCCAACGCGTCCCGCTCCAGCGTCAGGCGTTGCAGAACCGCACCCGCAATCGCCTCCTCCTCGCGCCGGGGGGGCATCGCGGCTTCGGCCTGCGCGCGGGCCGTTCCCGCAGCGCGTGCCGCCGTTTCCGCCTGAGACGCCGCGATCAGCCGCGCCCGCACCGTTTCTTCAGCCTCCAACCGGGCCAGATCGGCCTCGCGCCAGCGGCGATACAAAAGCATCCCCTCGGCCCGGCGCAATTCGTCGCCGATCTCGCGGTAGCGCGCCGCCTGTCGGGCCTGTCGGGCCAGCGTGGCAAGCTGTGCTGCCAGTGCCTCAAGCACATCATCCACCCGCGCCAGATTGACCTCGGTCGCGTTCAGCCGCAACTCTGCCTCGTGCCGCCGCTGATACAGGCCGGAGATTCCCGCCGCTTCCTCCAATATCATCCGCCTGCTTTTCGGCTTGGCGTTGATGAGTTCCGAAATCTGCCCCTGCCGAACCAAGGCGGGCGAGTGCGACCCGGTGGAGGCATCGGCAAACAGCATCTGAATGTCGCGCGCCCGCACATCCTTGGTATTGGCTTTGTAGGCCGAGCCTGCATCCCGCGTGATACGGCGCACGATTTCAATCGTGTCGGCCTCATTAAAACCTGATGGAGCCAGCCGTTCGGCATTGTCGATGATCAAGGCCACTTCGGCAAAGTTGCGGGCCGGGCGGGTCGCGGCCCCGGCAAAGATCACATCTTCCATCCCGCCGCCGCGCATCGCCGTTGGGCGGTTTTCGCCCATCACCCAGCGCATCGCCTCCAAGAGGTTCGACTTGCCGCAACCGTTCGGGCCGACCACGCCTGTCAGCCCCTCATGGATCACCAGATCCGTAGGGTCGACAAAGCTTTTAAAGCCATTCAGGCGCAGACGGGCAAAGCGCACAGGGCGGGTCCAATGATTCTGACAGGTCGGATATCGTCTGGCGCAGAGGGCCAAAAGTCAACCGCCCACCCCATCATGCGGGGGCGGCGGGGCGCTTATCCACAACATCTTGCCCGTCTTGACCGATGCACGGGGCAAGCGCAGGCTGATAGGGGAAAGGAGCCTGCCCATGATCCCGCCAATCAGCGGCCATTGTCTGTGCGGTGCCGTCCGCTTTACCTGCACCACGCCCCCGGTGTGGCAGGTGCACTGCCATTGCGAAAGTTGCAGGCGCGCGACTTCCTCGCCGATGACCTCATTCTTCGCGATGCCCGATGGCGCGTGGACCTGGACCGGGGCTGCACCACAGCTTTACCGATCCAGCGCCGAGGGCGAGCGGTATTTCTGCGCAACCTGCGGCAGCCAGATGGGGTATCGCCATGCGTCCCTGCCGGGCGAGATGCACTTTTATGCAGCAAGCCTTGATGACCCGACCCTTTTCACCCCAACGGCACATGACTTCTGGCCCGAGCATCTGCCCTGGCTGCATCTTGCCGACCATCTGCCCAAGGGATGACACCCTACCGCGCCGAGGGGGCGTTTGACTGGGCGGCGTTGCTGCACCTGATCCGGTCCGAGTTTGCGTATATGGACGCCCGGATTGATCCGCCCTCGTCGATGCTGGCGCTGACGGCGGACAGCATGGCCGAGCAGGCGCGGGCGGGTGAGATCTGGGTGATCGGCACGCCCGTGGTGGCCTGCGTGTTCCTGACGCGCCGGCCCGAGGTGCTTTATGTCGGCAAAATGGCCGTGGCCGCCACGCATCGCGGACAGGGTCTGGCGCGGCGGTTGATCGAGATGGCCGATACCCGAGCGCGTGCCCTTGGCCTGCCAAGGCTGGAACTGCAAACGCGGGTTGAGCTGGTTGAAAACCACGCAGCCTTTGCCGCGATGGGGTTTGTCAAAACCGCCGAAACCGCGCATCCGGGCTATACGCGCCCGACGGCTTTTACCTTCCAGCGGCCGGTGCGTTAGGCGCTAGACCACCCCAAAGGCATCGCGCGGAAGATCAGACAGAATTTCAGCCCTCCCGCCCCGGATCATGACGATTTCTTCCAGCCGCAGACCGAACTGGCCAGAAAGATAAACTCCCGGTTCGATGGAAAACACCATACCTTCGTCCAGCACCGTTTCGGAACTGGCGGTGATGTAGGGCGCCTCGTGAATGTCGATGCCAAGGCCGTGGCCTGTGCGGTGCAGGAAGCGCTCGCCGTAACCCGCCGCCGAAATCACGCCCCGCGCCGCCGCATCGACATCGCGCGCCCGTGCGCCCGGCACGGCAGCAGCCAAGGCCGCCTCAACCGCGCGGTTGACGATGGCGTGGACCTTTCCAAATTCCGCAGGTTCCGCGCCGAACCAACCCACGCGGGTCATGTCGCTGGGATAGCCTTCCTTGCGCGCACCGATGTCGATCAGCACCGCCATGCCGTGTTTCAGCCGTGTCTCACCCGTCGCATGATGCGGGAACGCGCCGTTGCCGGCGAAGCAGACCGATTTGAATTCGGTCACTGCCACGTTGTCGGCGAAAAAGCGGGTGATGATATCGGCCACCTCACGCTCGGTCATTCCCTCACGCAGGGCGGCAAACCCGGCCTGCATCGCGGCGTCGTTCAACACCGCGCCACGTTTCAGAATGGCGTATTCAGCAGCATCCTTGCGGCTGCGCAGATAGCCCAATGTGTCGGGCAGGAAACTGCGCCGCGCGCCGGGCAGGGCATCCAGCAGCAACAGCGCGAAATCCGCGCGCATGCCTTCATCAACCGCAACAAGCGGCACATCGCGCAACCCGCATTTTCCCAGGATATCGGCCAAAGCTACCGCCGGACCATCCGCATCGGCCCATGTAAAGAACGGCAGATCGGTGTAGGGGCGTTGGCTGTCGGCATTCAATCCGGGGATCAGAAACCCAGCAAAATCCGCCGTCACCAGCAGCATCACCGGACGTTCATCGCCGTGCGGGGCCAGACCCGACAGCCAGACCATATTCGATGTCGGCCCCACCGCTACCAGATCGGTGCCGGTCTCCGCCATCCGCGCCCGCAACCGCGCCAGCCGTTCCGCAAAATCAGTCATGCTATTCCCCTTGCCGCGCGGCGGCGTGCCACCCGTTCGCGGATCGACGCCACCGAGGTGATCGGCGTCGCGGCAAACAGCGTCTTTGTATAATCATGCGTCGGGTTGCCGAACACTTCATCCCGGCTGCCCTGTTCTACCGCCTCACCCTTGTACATCACCATGACCTCATCCGCGATATAGCGCACGACCGACAGATCGTGGCTGATGAAAACATAGGTCAGATTGAATTCCTCTTGCAGGTCGGCCAGCAGGTTCAACACCTGTGCCTGCACCGAAAGGTCCAGCGCCGAGACAGGCTCATCCAGCACCAGCAGTCGGGGGTTCACCATCAAGGCGCGGGCAATCGCGATGCGCTGGCGCTGGCCGCCGGAAAACATATGCGGATAGCGGTTGAAATGCTCGGGTTGCAGACCGACCTTGGCCAGCATTGCTTGCGCCAGTGCGCGGCGTTCCTCGGCCCCTTTGTTGGTGTTCAGGATCAAGGGTTCCATCAGCACATCGCCAACCTTCTGGCGCGGGTTAAGCGAGCCATAGGGGTTCTGGAACACGATCTGAACCTTGGAGCGCAACGCAGGCGTCATCCCGCCTTTGCCGATATCCACCGCCTGCCCGTCAATCAGCAACTCACCTGTGGTCGCGGGGTCAATCAGCGTGATGATCCGCGCCAGCGTCGATTTCCCGCAGCCGGACTCGCCCACGATGGCCAGCGTTTTGCCTTCGTTGACCGAGAAATTCACGCCCCGCACCGCCTGCACGACCGACGCCTTGCGGAACAACCCGCCCGGCACCGCATAATCACGCGTGATCGCGCGGCCTTCGACAACGGCGGTCATGCGTTCGCCTCATTCGCCATGAAATCAGCCACGGTGCTGAGCCTTTTCCCCGTCGCATTTTCCGGCAGGGCCGACATCAGCGCGCGGGTGTATTGGTTCTTGGGGGCCTCAAACAGGGTCAGCACGTCGGCTTCCTCCATCTTGCGACCCTTGTATTGCACCACCACCCGGTCAGCGGTTTCGGCCACAACGCCCATGTCATGCGTGATCAGAATCAGGCCCATGCCCTGTTCTTCCTGCAAGGTCATCAGCAGATCGAGGATCTGCTTCTGGATCGTCACATCCAACGCGGTTGTCGGCTCATCCGCGATCAACAACTTCGGTTTGCAGGCAATGGCGATGGCGATCATGACGCGCTGACACTGGCCACCCGACATCTGGTGCGGATAGCTATCCAGCCGCCCGGCGGGGTCAGGGATACCCACGTCGGTGAACAATTCGACCGCCCGCGCGCGTGCGGTCCGCGCGTCCATGCCAAGGTTCAGGCGCAGGACCTCTTCGATCTGGAAACCCACCGTATAGCAGGGGTTCAGGCTGGCCATCGGCTCCTGAAAGATCATCGTGATCTCCCGCCCGATGATCTTTCGGCGCTGCGCCGGGGTCATCGCGGCAAGGTTCTGGCCGTTGAACTCCATCTTGTCGGCGGTGACTTTGGCGGTGTCGGGCAACAACCCCATCACCGCCAGCATCGACACCGATTTGCCCGAGCCGGACTCGCCCACAATCGCCAGAACCTCGTGCGAGGCCACGGTGATATCAATGCCGTCCACCGCCTTGAACGGGCCCGCGGCGGTATCGAACGCAACGGTCAGATTGCGGATGTCCAGAAGCGCCATCGTCAGCTCCGTTTCAGTTTCGGGTCCAGCGCATCACGCAGCCCGTCGCCCATCAGATTGATCGCCAGAACCGTGATCAGGATCGCAAGGCCGGGAAAGGTGACAACCCACCACGCGCTTAAAATGAACTCACGCGCTTCAGCCAGCATCGTGCCCCATTCAGGGGTCGGGGGCTGCGCGCCCATGCCAAGAAAGCCCAGTGCCGCCGCATCAAGGATCGCGTTGGAGAATGACAGCGTGCCCTGCACGATCAGGGGCGCCAGACAATTCGGCAGAATGGTGCGGAACATCAGCCGCATCTTGCCCGCCCCCGCCACCCGCGCCGCCATCACATATTCACGGTTCTTCTCGGCCATCACCGCAGCACGGGTCAGCCGCGCGAAATGCGGCTGCAAGACCAGCGCAATCGCGATCATCGCGTTCAGAAGTCCCGGCCCCAGCACCGCCACCAGCACAAGCGCCAGCAACAGCGACGGGAACGCCAGAATCACATCCATCACCCGCATGATCACCGTATCGACCCAACCGCCAAAGAACCCGGCCAGAAGCCCCAGAACCACGCCGCCAATCAGCGCAATCGTCACCACGACCAACCCGATGAACAGCGAGAACCGCGCGCCGTACAGCAGCCGGGTCAGGATATCGCGGCCAATCGCATCGGTGCCCAGAATATAGGTCGCAGAGCCGCCTTCCTGCCAGAAAGGCGGCATCAGCAGGACGTTGGTGTTCGTATCGGTCGGGCTATGCGGTGCGATGAGCGGGGCCAGAACGGCAATCACCACCAGCGCCAGAAACACCCAGAGGCCAATCACGGCGCCCCGATTTTCCCGAAAGTAAAACCAGAACTCCGCCAGCATCTGACGGCGCGTTCCGGGTTGCAGGCTTGTTGCGTCGGTCATCTGCGCCCCCTCAACTGTGCCGGATGCGCGGGTTGATGAACCCGTACAGAAGATCGACGATCAGGTTCACGATCATCACGATCGCCGCGATCAGCAGCAACCCGCCTTGCACCACCGGATAATCGCGCCGCGTGATGCTTTCGACCATCCATTTGCCGATGCCGGGCCATGAGAAGATCGTCTCGGTCAGGATCGCGCCCGCCAGCAATACGCCGACCTGCAGGCCGATGGTCGTGATCACCGGGATCATCGCATTGCGCAGCGCATGCACGCCGATCACACGACGCGGGCTTAGCCCCTTGGCGCGCGCGGTCCGAACGTAATCTTCGCCCAACACCTCCAGCATCGCCGACCGAGTCTGCCGCGCAATAACCGCCAGCGGAATCGTCGCCAGAACAATCGTCGGCAAGATCAGATGCGACAACGCCGACGCGAACGCACCCTTTTGCCCTGATAGCAAACTGTCAATCAGCATGAACCCCGTCACATCGGGGAAAAAGTAGATCAGCGAGATGCGCCCCGACACCGGAGTCCACCCCAGCATCCCGGAAAAGAAGATGATCAGCAGCAGGCCCCACCAAAAGATCGGCATCGAATAGCCGACCAGTGCGGTGCCCATACTCAACTGATCGAACCACGATCCCCGCTTGATTGCCGCAAAAACTCCCGCCGGAATTCCAATAGCCGTCGCAAGGATGATCGCACACAACGCAAGCTCAACCGTTGCCGGGAACAGCGTCAGAAATTCGGTAAGAACCGGCTTTTTCGTCGACAAGGACTGCCCCAGATCGCCATGCAGCACGCGGTTCAGAAACTCGACATATTGCGCCCAAAGGGGCCGGTCAAAGCCCAGTTGCGCCAGCATTTCCTTGTAGCGTTCGGGCGACAACCCACGCTCGCCCGCCATCAGCAAAACCGGATCGCCGGGCAGCACCCGCACGAACCCGAACGCCACGATGGTGATGCCGAAAAACGTCGGCAGCATATAGGCCAGCTTGCCAAGGATCAGTCTGATCATGCGGGATATCCAAAAAATACGGCGCGCCGGATGATACCGGCGCGCCGCTGTGTCACATCACTCGGCGATGTCGACGTTCTCGAACGAATGGCTGCCAAGCGGGCTCATGACATAGCCCGAAACCTTGGCCGACATCGGCATGAACACGGTCGAATGGCCCAGCGTGGCCCAAGGGGCCTGATCCTTGAAGATCACCTGAGCCTCTTCGTAAAGCTTGGTGCGCTCGGCCTGATCGGACGTTGCCTTGGCCTTGGCCAGCAAATCCGAGAAGTCCTTGTTGCACCACTGCGCACGGTTGGCGAGGCCCACGGCGGCGCAGGACAACAGCACGCTCAGGAAGTTGTCCGGATCACCATTGTCCCCGGTCCAGCCAAGGATAACCGCGCCGTCACGATCAACCTCGTTCGACTTTTTCAGGTACTCGCCCCATTCGTAGGACACGATTTCAACCTTGACCCCGATCTTGGCGTAATCTTCCTGAATAAGCTCGGCGGTGCGGCGTGCGTTCGGCATGTAGGGCCGCTGCACGGGCATCGCCCAGACCTTCATCGACAGATCCTTGACACCCGCATCCTCCAGCATCTTCTTGGCGGCTTCGGGATCATACGGATCGTCCACGATGGCGTTGTTATAGCTCCACATGGTCGGCGGGATCGGGTTCTTGGCCATCTGGCCCGAGCCTTGGTAGACCGCGTCCAGAATCGCCTGCTTGTTGATCGCCATGTTCAGCGCGCGACGCACCTCAACTTTGTCGAACGGCGCGATGGTGGTGTTGTAGGCAAGATAAGCCACGTTCAGGCCCGGCTGCTCCATCACGGTCAGGTCTTTATTGGCGCGCAAAGCCTCAAGATCGGCCGGGGCCGGATAGGGCATCACGTTGCATTCGCCGGCTTCCAGTTTCTGGCGACGCACGGCGGCATCGGTGGTGATCGCAAACACCAGATCGTCGATCTTGGGCGCGCCGTTCCAGTAATCGGCATTGGCCGCATAGCGGATCACGGCATCTTTCTGGTACGCAACAAACTTGAATGGCCCGGTGCCGATGGGCGCTTGGTTCAGGTCTTCTTTCTTGCCCGCCGCATCAAGCGCATCGGCATATTCCTTGGACACGATCGAGGCGAAATCCATGCCGAGGTTGGCGATGAACGGCGCTTCGGGGCGCGACAGCACGAACTTCACAGTCAGATCATCGACCTTTTCGACCGAGGAGATCAGCGTGCCCATTTCCATTGAGTCGAAATATTCGTAGGCGATGCCAGCCGTATACTGGTTCCACGGGTTTTCTTTGTTCTGCTGGCGGTCGAACGAGAACACCACGTCATCGGCGTTGAAATCACGCGTCGGCGTGAAATAATCGGTCGTGTGGAATTTCACACCCGGGCGCAGCTTGAAGGTGTATTCCAGACCGTCGGCCGAAACCTCCCAGCTTTCGGCAAGGCCGGGCTGCACGGCTGTGGTGCCTTTTTCGAATTCCACCAGACGGTTATAGATCGGGCGGCTGGAGGCATCAAAGGTCGTGCCGGCAGTGTAGGGCGCCGGGTCAAACCCCTCGGGTGAACCTTCCGAGCAATAGACAAGCGTTTTGGCCTGTGCGGCACCGGCGGCCAGAAGGCCAATCGCGGTTGCGGCAAGAAGCCGGTTTTTCAATTGGAACATTGGTCTCTCCATGTTGTAGTGCGCGGGCTCTGCGGCCCACAACTGCCCGCCATAAGACGCGGGGACGGGCGCGGTTTCAAGGAATAAATCTTCTGTGTGACGCGGCGGCAGGTCAGAATTTCTGAATTGACCAATGTTCGGGGGCAAAGGTTCCGGTCCGCCGACCACACGGGCCGCCCGCCTTGTGCGCCTAGGTCAAGGACGCCGCCACCCGGAAGCCAGCCGGAATGCTGTCGCGCCCCTCCAGCACCAGATCGGCCATCACCTGCCCGACCTTTGGGGCCATGCCAAAGCCGATCTTGAACCCGCCGTTCGCGATATACTCCCCCGCTCGCCCCGGCCATTCGCCCAGCATCGGCGCGCGGCTTTTGGCGCGGGGGCGCAGGCCCGCCCAGCGCTGGATCACCGGCGCATCCTCCAGCACCGGCAACGCCGCAACCGCACGGGCGTGCAGCACGTCAAGCTGCGCATCGGTGCCGGTCGGGTCATCCCAGACCCGCTCGCTGGTGGACCCGATGGCAACCGTGCCGTCAGCGTGGGGAATGATGTGCAGCCCGTCGACGAAAAGCTGCGGTGCGCACCCGGCGTCATGGCGCAGCAAAAGCGCCTGCCCCTTCACTGCACCGCCCACCTCGCGCCCCAGACGCGCCGAAAGATCGGCCAGCCCCGCAGCGCCCGTGGCCCAGACAACCGGCCCCTCCGCCGGATGATCGCCTACCAGAACTTCACCCCCCTGCGAACGGATCGCTTGTGCGAGCGACGCCGACGCCTGCCGTGGATGCAACCGCGCGCTCAGCGTATCATGGACCAGAAGGCCAGAGGGTGAGGCAGGTTCCCATGCAGCACCCGTCACTGCCACCACCCGCCATTCCGCCGCATCGCCCCAAAGCTCTGCCGCCGAAACCACCCGCGCGCGCGCCATATCCACCGCCCGCGCATCCTCCAACGGTTGCAGCCGCCCGCAGCGCCCGTAGCCCGAAGCCAGCCCCGAGGCCGCATCAACCGCCGCCCACCAATCGGCCGCCATCAGCAGCGCGTCCAGCTGAAACGCCTTCCTTTCGTTCCACTGTTCCGGCACATGCGGCGACAGCGCGCCGACAATACCGCCGCTGGCCCCCGCACCCACACCGACCGTATCTATCACCCGCACCCGCGCACCGCGTTGGATCGCCGCCCATGCGACCGACAGCCCGAATATCCCCGCGCCGCGCACCGTCAGGTCAGCCGTTGCCATTCCCCGCCCCCTCGCGCAGTGTCGCCGCCAAAGGCTGTAGGGCAAATGACGGCAACCGACCAGAGCGGCGTGGAATGGAAAGACGGCGTGATCCCGGTTTCAACCCGGTTTGACGACCCTTATTTCTCAATTCACGACGGGCTTGCGGAAACCCGGCATGTGTTTCTGGCGGGCAATGATCTTCCCGCGCGCTTCCGCCCCGGTTTTCACATTGCAGAACTTGGGTTCGGCACCGGGTTGAACATGCTGGCAACCCTGATCGCGTGGAATGCCAGCGGCTGCACCGGCACGCTTCACTACACCAGTTTTGAGGCGTTCCCCCTTACCGCCCCCGACATCGCCCGCGCCCTGAACCACTTCCCCGAGGCGCAGGCGGTGGCAGAACCGTTCCTCGCGCAGTGGGCGGCCGGCCATCGCGTGCTGACCCTTGGCGGCATGACCGCTGAAATCATCGAAGGCGATGCTCGCATCTCCCTTCCTGCATGGGGCGCGCGCGCGGATGCGTGGTATCTTGACGGCTTTTCCCCCGCCAAAAACCCCGAGCTTTGGTCCGAACCGCTGCTGGCCGAGGTGGCAACCCACGCCGCACCCGGCGGCACATTCGCCACCTATACCGCCGCAGGCAATGTCCGGCGGGGCTTGCAGGCGGCGGGCTTTTTGGTAGAGCGTCGGGCAGGTCATGGCCGCAAACGGCACATGACCGCAGGAATTCTTGCCCCATGACCCTGAAAGACAATCAGCGCGGCATCTTCCTGATGCTGGCAGCGGTCACGGTGTTCGCGGCACAGGACGGTTTCTCGCGCCATCTGGCGGAAACCTACAACACCTTCATGGTGATCATGATCCGCTACTGGTTCTTTGCGGGCTTCGTGATCCTGCTGGCCCTGCGCCAGCTGGGCGGCATTGCGGCAATGCGAACCCGCCACCCGGGTCTGCACCTGATCCGCGCCAGTCTGCTGATCGCCGAGGTCTGCGTGATCGTCTATGGCTACACGCAGATCGGCCTGATCAACTCGCACGCGGTCTTTGCGGTGTGCCCGCTGCTGGTGGCGGGGCTGGCGGTGCCGATCCTGCGCGAAACGGTGCCGCTGGCCACATGGGCCGCGATTGGTGCCGGAATGGTCGGGGTGCTGATCATCCTGCAACCGGGGTCGGGGGTGTTCACGCTGGCCTCGCTGCTGCCTTTGTCGGCGGCCACGATGTTTGCGCTTTACAGCCTGCTCACCCGCCTGACGACACGGGACGAGCCTGCATTCCTCAGCCTGTTCTGGTCGGGCGTGATCGGGGCCGCGCTGGTGTCGGTTCTGGGTCTGACCCATTGGCAGCCGATGTCGGCGCCCGATTGGGGCTATATGGTTCTTTATTCGCTGCTGGCCCTGGTGGGGAACTGGCTGCTGATCCGCTGCTATGAGGTGGCCGAGGCGGCCTCGGTGCAGCCCTTTGCCTATCTTCAGATCGTGCTGGTCACCCTGATCGGGAGCGTGGTCTACGACGAGGTTCTGCGCCCGTCGGTTGCCATTGGCGCGGCAGTCGTGATCATGGCGGGGCTGTTCACCCTGCTGCACGGCCGCGCCCGCAAACGCGCGCTGTTCCGGACATGAACAGCCCACCGGCACAGGGCCAGAACACCCGCCTTGGCATCGGCCTGATGATCGCCACGATGGTCGTTTTCGCAGTGCAGGACGGCATCTCGCGTCATCTTGCCGGGGAATACAATGTCTTCATGGTGGTGATGATCCGCTATTGGTTCTTTGCCGCATTCGCCGTCGCGCTGACCGCGCGCCAACCCGGCGGCCTTGCCCGTGCGATCAGGCCCCGGCACCCGGTTTTGCAGCCGTTTCGCGGCGTGCTGCTGGTGGCGCAGATCTGTATTCTGGTGCTCAGCTTTGTCGCGCTTGGCCTTGTGGAAACCCACGCGATCTTTGCCTGCTATCCACTGATGGTCGCGGCCCTGTCTGGCCCGATCCTTGGCGAAAAAGTCGGCTGGCGGCGCTGGACGGCGATTGGCGTCGGCTTTGCGGGTGTTCTGATCATACTGGAGCCGGGGGTTGCGGTCTTTTCCTCGGCCTCGCTGGTGGCTGTGCTGGGGACAGTGATGTTCGCGGTCTACAGCCTGACCACCCGCTATGTCGCGCGCGGCGATCCGGCGTTGGTCAGCTTTTTCTGGACCGGCGTTGCCGGGGCTGCGGCGATGACCTGCATCGGCGTGTGGTACTGGCAACCGATGACGCCCGGCGACTGGGGTTTCATGGCGGCGTTGTGCTGCACGTCGTCGATCGGGCATTACCTGCTGATCCGGGCGTATGAGGCCGCCGAGGCCTCGGCCATTCAGCCCATCGCCTATCTGCAACTGGTGATCGCGTCGCTGATCGGGATATTCGTCTTTGGCGAAACGTTGCGGGTGAATGTGGCATTGGGCATTGTTCTGGTGGTGGCATCGGGACTGTTCACCCTGTGGCGCGCTCGGATCAAGGCCGCTAAATAGCCGCCCGATTTTCGGCGCACGCAGGCTTTGGCGCTGCTAGGATAAGACATGCTGTTTGCCCTGCCTCAGTCCGACGTTCTGTATCAGGCCCTTCTGGACCGCGACGCGGCCTATGAGGGGCGGGCCTGGGTCGGCGTTACCTCAACCGACATCTTCTGTCGCTTGACCTGCCCGGCACGCAAACCCCTGACGCGGAACTGCGTGTTCCACGATAGCGTCGCCGCCTGTATCGAGGCGGGGTTCCGCCCCTGCAAACGCTGCAAACCGCTGGAGACTTTGGCGAAGGCTGATCCGGCGGTGGTGGCGCTGACGCAGGCCTTGCAGGCCGATCCGTCGCGGCGCTGGACCGAAGGAGATGTGGCCGCAATGGGCCATGACCCGTCCACCGTACGGCGCATGTTCAAACGGCATTTCGGGATCACCTTTCTGGAAATGGCGCGTCTGTCGCGCATCCGGTCGGGGGCCGAAGCTTTGCGGGGCGAGGCCCGCGTGATAGATGCGCAACTGGATGCCGGGTTCGAATCGGGGTCTGGCTTTCGTGCCGCCTTCGCGCGGATCATGGGCCGCGCGCCGGCCTCATTTACGGGCGGCGAGGCTCTGCGTGCCGATTTCATCGACACTCCCATCGGTGCGATGATTGCTGTGGCAGACCAGCACGCCCTGCACCTGCTGGAGTTCTTTGACCGCAAGGCCCTGCCCGCGGAATTGAAGCGCCTGTCCACCCGCTGCAACGCCGCTATCGGCATCGGCCGTTTCGCCCCGGCCGATCAGATCGCGGCCGAGCTTGCCGCGTTCTTTGCCGGGGATGACATGGCGTTCAAAACCCCGCTCGCTCTGGCTGGAACGCCCTTTTCGCGCAGCGTCTGGACCGAACTGCGCCGGATCAAACCCGGCGAAACCCGCAGCTATGCGCAACTCGCGGCGGCCATTTCTCGGCCTTCGGCAGTGCGTGCTGTGGCGCAGGCGAACGGCGCGAATATCTTTGCCATTGTCATCCCCTGCCATCGCGTCATCGGCGCGGATGGCAGCCTTACGGGCTATGGCGGTGGGCTGTGGCGCAAACAGTGGCTGTTGGAGCATGAATCCGGGCGCTCATCCCTTCCTGACGGTCGGTCTTCGCTGGCCGCAGCGAAAACGCCTGCTAGGGCGGATGAGCGGCACTAGCCCTTCAACTCCGCCGTCACCCGGACCGGACCAACTGTGCCGCGCAGTTTCGCGCGGTAGATGACCAGAGATTCCACCACACGCATCACATAGGTACGGGTTTCCGAAAACGGGATCGTCTCGACCCAGTCGACGACATCTACGTCCGGGCGGCGCGGATCGCCCAGTTCCGTGATCCAGCGCCGGGGCCGCCCCGGACCCGCATTGTACCCCGACGCAACCAGCGCGATGGACGGGCCGAACTCTTCAACCAGACCCGCCAGATATTCGCTGCCCATCGCCGCGTTATAGCCGGGGTCGCTGGTCAGCTTGCCCAACTCGTACTCCCGCCCCAGCTTGGCCGCCATCAACTTGGCGGTGCCCGGCATCACCTGCATCAGCCCGCGCGCACCGACATGGCTTTGCGCTGCCGGATTGAACTCGCTTTCCCGCCGCGCGATCGACAAAGCAAGGGCGCGGCTGACGGCCAGACCTTCCGGCACCATGTCGGTTAGCGGGAAATAGGCGCGCGGCAAAATCACTCCACGTTCCGCCGCCTGTTTGGCAACCAGCACGGCGATATGCGGTTGCTTGACCTGCAGGGCCAGATCGGCCAGCTGGTCCAGCTCTGCGCCGTTCAGACCTTCTGCCAGATGCAGGATGAACCGTTTTGCCAGCGTGACATCGCCGGTCCGCAACAGCAACAGCGCCGCTTCCAGCGTGCTTGATCCGGCAAAGCGTGCCTGCCGCCAGTCTACGGGGCGGGCATCGGCGATCAGGCTTACGTCAAGCGTTTGCCCCAGATGCTCTGCAGCGAGCAAACCATAATAGGCCGTCTGATACTGCGCCGCCGCCCGATATTCCTTGGTCGCCGCATCCCGCGCGCCTTTCGCCTCATAGGCCCGCGCCTGCCAGTAAAGAGCGCGCGACAGGCTGATGGGCGTTGCAACGCCGCTTTCCAGATGCTTGAAATGCGCCAGCGCGGCATCGGCGTCGCTCAGGCTGCGCAGCGCGATAAAGCCCGACAGAAACTCCAGATCGGCGAAATTCCCGCCTTCGGTCAGAAAGTGGCGCGAGGCCACGCGGTAGGCCGTCTTGGGCTGCCCATTGCGCAAGAGCCATCGCGCCAATAATGCGCGGCGCGGGGCCCATGCCTCAGGGTGGCCAAGGCCCGCCACCGAATCCGACCGCTCCTGTATCAGCGTTGCGGCGTCGTCGTAGAGATCGCGCTTCATGCGCCAGATGAACCGGTCGTAGGCCAGACCCGCATCACCCCCGCGGGCTTTGGGCACAGCATTGATCAGGGACGTCACCCCGTCGGCGCCGGTTTGCAACCCGATCCGCGCGGCGGCCACGGCCCGCGCATCCCCGGAAATCCGAGGCAGCATCCGGCGCGCCTGCACCAAATCGCCGTCCCACAACAGCCGCTCGGTCCGGGCAGAGTTCTGCGCCGCCACAGCCTTGGGGGCCAGCGTCAGCAGCGCGTCTTCCTGATCCGGCGAAAGGGTCAGATCACGCCACGCACGCGCCGCCTCGGCCTCGGCCTTTTCGGTTTCGCCTGACGTGGCATAGGATTGGGCCAGAGCCACCGCCCCGCCGCCGGTGCGCGGCAGATCTCCGCCGAAATACACGATCACCCGGCCCGGCGTGGTGGACCGCGCCACCGCCGCCTCGCCCTTCTGGCGCAGCAGGTCCAGCCCCGGCCAATCGGGGCGACGTATCAGAAACGCCTCATATTCGCCCAGAAACCCCTCACCCTCGCGCAGGCGCGTCCAGGTCACGACATCCTGGCCCACGGCAGACGTGCCCTGCGCCGCTGCTGCCGCGCCATCCCAATCGCGGGCATCCGCAAGGGCCATCGCATCGCGCAGGGCCGACACATCATCGGCATGCGCCGGAAAACCAAGACACAGCGCAAGTGCCAAAGCACGCAAAACCACAAAGTAGCGAAAGGGATAGGGGATGTTCATGCGCCGGAATCTGCCAGACCCCCCCGGCAGGCGCAACTCACAACCTTGCAATGAAGCGGCTTTGCGCGCGGGTGCTTGGCAAGGCGCGTGCGCGGCGCTAGGAAGGCGGGCGCTAGGAAGGCGCGGTTGCACCGGGGCCAAAGCCCCCACCACTTAAGGAGACGTCACATGATCAGAGGGTCCATGCCCGCACTCGTGACGCCGTTCAAGAACGGCGCTCTGGATCTGGTGACGCTCAAAAAGCTGGTGGAGTGGCACATTGCCGAGGGCTCGCACGGCCTCGTACCCGTGGGCACCACCGGCGAAAGCCCGACGCTTTCCCATGCGGAACACGGGCAGGTCATCGCCGAGGTCGTCAAGGCCGCAGCGGGCCGCGTGCCGGTGATCGCCGGCGCGGGGTCCAACAACACCGCCGAAGGCATCGACCTTGTGCGCCATGCACAATCGGTGGGCGCCGATGCGGTGCTTGTTGTCACACCCTATTACAACAGGCCGACGCAAGCCGGGCTGATCGCGCATTACACGGCGTTGCACGATGCCTGCGATCTACCGATCATCATCTACAACATTCCGGGCCGGTCGGTCGTGGACATGTCACCCGACACGATGGGCCAGCTTGCCAAACTGCCCCGGATCGTCGGCGTGAAAGATGCCACCGGCAAGCTGGAGCGTGTCAGCCAGCAACGCATCACCTGCGGCCCCGATTTCATCCAGTTGTCGGGCGAAGACGCAACCGCCCTGGGTTTCAACGCACATGGCGGCACCGGCTGCATTTCGGTAACAGCCAACGTCGCCCCGAAACTCTGCGCCGAATTCCAGGAGGCGACGCTGGCGGGTGACTATGCCCGCGCGCTGCTCCTGCAAGACCGCCTGATGCCATTGCACGAGGCGATCTTCATCGAGCCGGGCCTAGTGGGCGCGAAATACGGTCTGTCCGTTCTGGGCCTGTGCAGCGACGAGGTGCGCCTGCCTCTGGTCGGCCTGACAGATGGCACCAAAGACCGCATCCGCGCCGGAATGCGCCACGCCGGGCTGATCAACTGACCGCCGCCCCCGCCGCGCAAGGCAACCTGCGCGGCAGCCTTCTGATGGTCGCCGCGATGGCGGGGTTTGCAGTCGAGGATATGTTCCTCAAACGCGCCGCCGTGACGGTTCCGGTGGGTCAGATCCTGATGATTTTCGGCGCTCTGGGCACGCTGGGGTTTGCAGCGCTGACTTTGCGGCGGGGCGAGCGCGTGTTGCACCCCGCCATCCTGACACGGCCCGTTCTGATCCGTGCGGCGTTCGAGGTGATGGGGCGGCTGTTCTACACCCTTGCCATCGCGCTGACCGCGCTGTCCAGCGCCTCGGCCATTTTGCAGGCCACCCCGCTGGTCGTGGTGGCGGGCGCCGCGCTGATCTTTGGTGAAACGGTCGGCTGGCGCCGTTGGGCCGCAATCTGTGTGGGTTTCGCGGGCGTGCTGATCATCCTGCGGCCCGGCCTTGCGGGGTTCACGCCCTTGTCACTGCTGGCGGTGGCCGGAATGATCGGCTTTGCCGGTCGCGATCTGGCAACGCGGGCGGCTCCTCCGGTTCTGTCGAACCTGCAACTGGGCGTCTACGGCTTTGCGATGATGGTGCCGACCGGGGCAGGATTGCTTGCGTTTTCCGGCGGGGCAATGGTGCCCGGACCGGATGCCGCACTGGATCTGGGACTGGCGTCGGTGGTCGGCGTTGCCGCCTATTACGCGCTGACCGCCGCGATGCGGATGGGTGAAATCTCGGTGATAGCCCCCTTCCGCTATACGCGACTGGTGTTCGCGCTGATCTTCGGGATAACTGTGTTCGCAGAACGCCCCGACGCGGCAACGCTGATCGGCTCTGCCATCATCGTAGTGTCGGGGATTTACACGCTTTTGCGGTCACGCAAGGTGGCGCAGGCCGCGAAAAACGGCGAATCACTCCGCTAAGCAATCCATCAACACATTGAGATTACGTTATTTTTTGCTTAACCTGCGGTTAACGCGCGAAAGATTTGTCCGCTATCGGGCGTGCGGGGTCAGGACCGTTTCCGCTGCCACACCAGTGCCACAGATGTGCCGTGAAGGTGTCCAGAAAACGGCAAATTTCGGGTGCTTGTTAGGCACAAGGTCAAGGCGACCCCCGATAAACCCAAAGGATCAGACCCATGTTCATGCAAGACATCACCCGCACCGCTTCCGTTCATGTCATCCCTGCACAGCGCGTCAACGCGGGCCTTGTGGCGGGCACGATGGTCGAAACCGCACAGGGCTGGCGCACCGCCGAAACCCTGCGCCGGGGCGACCTTCTGCACAGCTTTGACGGCGGGTTGGTCCGCATCGTGGCGCTGGATCGCCGCTGGCTGCAACCGGGGGGGCGGTCAAGCCTGATCCATGTGCCGGGCGGCGCGTTCGATTGCTGCTCGGACGTGCTTCTGGCCGAGGATCAGCATCTGCTTGTTAACACGCTGCACGACGCCAGCCTGCCCGATGCGATGGATGTGCTGATCCCCGCCGCGGCCCTTGCCGGGCACCACGGCGCGCGCCGGATCACCCCGCATGAGGCTACAGAGGTGATCACCCCGGTGTTCGAGGGGGAAGAGGTTTTGTGGGCCAATTCGGGCCTGCGCCTGCACGCTCCGTCTGTGCGGCAGGGTGCGGGGCGGCTTCCGGGGGCCGACTTCACCCGCCTTGATCTGCCGCAAGCCCGCGCCCTGTTGCGCCGGATTGCAATGCGGGTGGACGGTCTGGCGGCGGTGGCTTAGGTTTGCCACCTGCAAGACCGGAAAACCCGATGACCGACACCCTCGCCATCACCGCCGCCAACCGCGCCGCATGGGATGCCTCGGCCCCCCTGCACGGCGCGGGGGCCGAATGGGAGCGGTTGACGGCGGGCTTTACGAAACCGGGTTTTTCGACGCTGGACCCGACACTGACCGAAACGCTGACCGCGCTGCACCCCGCAAACCGCCGCGCCGTGCAGATCGGCTGCAACAACGGGCGGGAGTTGTTGTCTCTGGCCTCGCTTGGTGCCGTGCCCGCCCTGGGCATCGACCAGTCGGCGGGGTTTTTGGAACAGGCCGAAACGCTGGCGCAGATTGCAGGCTTTTCGCCTCAGTTCCTATGCGCCAACATCTACGACCTGCCCCCTGACACGCCCACCGATCACGACCTTGGCCTGATCACCATCGGCGTTCTGAACTGGATGCCCGATCTGCCCGGCTTCTTTGCCGCCGTGGCAGGGCTTCTGAAACCCGGCGCGCCCCTGGTGATCTATGAAACCCACCCGTTTCTGGAGATGTTCGAGCCGGGCGGCGACACGCCCCACACCCCCACCCTCAGCTATTTTTCAACCGAACCCCATATCGACACCGATGCCATAACCTATGACGGATCAGACGGCGGCGAAGTGGCCGCGTCCTATTGGTTCAGCCATACGCTCGGCCAGATCGTGACGGACTGCATAAACGCCGGGTTCACGCTGGACCGCCTGACCGAACACCCCCATTCGAACCGCGAGGTCGAATATGACCAATATGAAAACCGCACAGCGCAAATCCCGATGAGCTTCACTCTGGTTGCCCACCGCACCTAAGGTCCGCGTTTGCGGCGCGATTCCACCTGACCCAGCCGAACATGGCGCAGCGCCTCCACCAGCAGCGCCGTCAGCAGGCCAAAGTTCAAAAGCCCGTTCGCCGCAGCCATCCCGCCCAGTAGCCGCCACTGATGCGGCAGCAGGATATCGCCGAACCCCAGAGTGGTGAAACTGACCAACGAGAAATAGACCGACTCCTCCATCGTGGCGAACACACCCAGAAACCGGAACGCAAACGCCCAGACCCAGACGCCCGCCGTGATCACCCCCAGCACCCACAGCGACACGCCCGCGATAACCAGCATCAGCTTGGGTCGGTGCGGCTCGCGCATCAGCCAAGTGTGGCTGCGCGACAACGCAACCTCCATCGCAACAGCACTTGCCCCAGCTATCAGAATCGACACCAGCAACAGCCCCGACCCCAAAAGAATTTGCACCAACACCGCCGTTATCCCCCGTCTGTTGCCACATCATGCAGCCCGCGCCGCCCGAACGCCACCGCCCGTGATCTGGACTTCACCCCCGCCAGACCTTATCTGAACCAGATCATGGTCGAAAAATCTGATCCAAACTCCAAACTGATCGCCGAAAACCGGCGTGCGCGCTTCGATTTCTTTATCGAAAGCGATCTGGAGGCTGGGATCATGCTGTTCGGATCGGAAGTGAAATCGCTGCGCAAGGGCGGGTCGAACATCGCCGAAAGCTATGCCTCGGTCGAGAATGGCGAGTTGTGGCTGATCAACGGCTATGTCGCCCCCTATGTGCAGGCGAAAACCTTTGGCCACGACGAACGCCGCAAACGCAAGCTTCTGGTATCGAAAAAGGAACTGGCCCGGCTTTGGAACGCCACCGCGCGCGAAGGCATGACCATCGTGCCGATGAAGATGTATTTCAACGACCGCGGCATCGTGAAGCTGAAACTCGGCATCGCCAAGGGCAAGAAACAGGCCGACAAACGCGCAACTGAGGCCAAACGCGATTGGGACCGGCAGAAAAGCCGGCTGCTGAAGCTGAATGGCTGACGCCTTTCGCCCCGACCTGATGCTGACGGGCTACCGCTACAGCGTCTACACTTGGATCGCGCGCATGGCTTTGGCCGAAAAGGGGCTGGAGCATGGCTACCGAGAGGCCGACCCCTATTCCAACCCGCCGCCCGAAAGCCTGACGCGGCTGCACCCTTTTGCCCGCGTGCCGGTGCTGGATCACGATGGCTTCGTGCTTTACGAAACCGCCGCGATCCTGCGCTATCTGGATGCGCAATTCCCCGACCCCTGCCTGACACCCAAAGACCCGCAAGCGGCGGCGCGGATGGTGCAGGTGATCTCGATCTTCGACAATTATGGCTACTGGCCGCTGATACGGCAGGTCTTTGCGCACAGCGTGTTTCGCCCCCTGGAAGGCGAAGACCCGGTGCCCGCCGAACTGGCCGCTGGCCTTGCCGCCGCCCCCCGCGTGCTTCGCGCGCTTGAAACGATTGCGGCCGAGGGGCAAGTTCTGGCTGGTGATGTAACCCTGGCCGACCTGCATCTGGGGCCGATGCTGGCCTATTTCGCACTGGCCAAAGAGGGCGCGCAGATGCTGGCGGACTTCCCCGCCCTGACCGCCCGCATTGCAGCCCTGCGCCAGCGCCCCGCTTTCCGCGCGACGGAACCGGTTCTGGTTCCGCGCTGACCCCTTTCCCCTATGTCGCATGACATCCTTGCCGGATCGTAATTCCTCTGCGATTGTCGCCTCAGCCGGGACAATGATCCCGGTATGAGGGAACCGGGTTCAAACCCGAAGGGAAGGAAAGAGTGTCATGGAATTGATCATCAGCCTGATCGCCGGAGCCATCGGCGGCAACGGTGCAGGCGCGATTATGAAGAAACTTAGCCAGGGGCCGCTTCTGAACTCGATCATCGGGATCATCGGCGGCGGCTTGGGCGGCCAAATCCTTGGCATGATGGGCGCAGGAGGCGTTGCAGATGCAGCCGGGGCCGCCGGTGGCATGGATATCGGCGCGATCATCGGCCAGCTCGTCTCGGGAGGTGTCGGCGGCGGAGCTTTGCTGGCAATCGTCGGTGCGATCCGCAGCGCAATGGCAAAATGATCGGCGCGGCGCGAGGGACAGCCCTCGCGCCGAACCTGCTTTCGGAACGGGCTCGGGGCTTGCCAGCCACGGCGCGTGGGATTAAGCCCGGATCATCTGCTGCCCCGCATCATATCCCCCAAGGAATGCCGCGATGACCCCCGCCCCGATCAACGACCCAAAGACGCTTGTCTCGACCCAGTGGCTATCCGACCACCTGAAAGACCCTGATCTGCGGGTTCTGGATGCATCGTGGTATCTGCCCACCGTGGCCCGCGACGCAAAGGCCGAATACACTGCCGCCCACATTCCCGGTGCGCGGTTTTTCGACATAGACGCGATTGCAGACCACCGCTCATCCCTGCCCCACATGGCCCCGCCGCCCGAAAAGTTCATCAGCCGGATGCGTGCGATGGGGGTGGGCGACGGGCATCAGGTGGTGGTTTATGATGGCGCGGGTCTTCTGTCGGCGGCCCGCGTGTGGTGGACCTTCCGCCTGATGGGCAAGACCGATGTCGCTGTGCTGGACGGCGGCTTGCCGAAGTGGCGGGCTGAGGGGCGCGAGATCGAAGATCTGCTCCCCGTTGTGCGCGACCGCCATATGACGGTGCAGCGGCAGGCGGCGCTGGTCAAGGATGTGACGCAAGTCGCCCATGCTGCAAAACTGGGCGAAGCGCAGATTGTTGACGCCCGCGCCCCGGCCCGCTTTCGAGGTGAGGCGCCCGAACCCCGCCCCGGCCTGCGCGCGGGCCATATTCCGGGCTCGAAAAACCTGCCCTACACTGATCTGCAAAATCCTGACGGCACGCTGAAATCGCCTCAATTACTGCGCGAAGTATTCCATGCAGCGGGCATTGATCTGAACCGCCCCGTGATCACCACCTGTGGCTCGGGGATCACGGCCGCAATTCTCAGCCTTGCGCTGGAACGCATCGGCCACCGCAAACACGCGCTTTACGATGGCTCATGGGCAGAATGGGGCATGTATGACGACCTCCGGGTCGCGAAAGGATAGCGCATGCTCGAGGCGCTCAAACCCCAACCGCAAGACAAGATCCTTGCCCTGATCCAGATGTTCAGGGACGATACCCGCTTTGGCAAGATCGACCTTGGTGTCGGCGTCTACAAGGACGCAACCGGC
Source organism: Rhodobacterales bacterium (assembly GCA_038207585.1). Lineage (GTDB taxonomy): Bacteria > Pseudomonadota > Alphaproteobacteria > Rhodobacterales > Rhodobacteraceae > JBBQZP01. The sequence continues at coordinate 26,654 of JBBQZP010000003.1, forward strand.
CTGACCCCGGTGATGCGCGCCGTCAAAGCCGCCGAAAAGCAACTGTGGGAAACCGAGCTTACCAAAACCTATACCGGTCTTGCGGGCGATCCGGCCTTCAGTGCCGCGATGGCCCGCCTGATCCTGGGTGATGCGGCCCCCGCCGACCGCATTGCAGCCGCCGCCACCCCCGGCGGCACCGGTGCGATCCGCCAGGCGCTGGAGCTGATCCGTCTGGCGTCGCCCAAAGCCACCGTCTGGCTGTCAAACCCGACCTGGCCCAATCACCCGTCGATCATCCGCTACCTCGGAATTCCCTCGCGCGAATACCGCTATTTCGATGCGGCAACCGGCGGCATCGACCGCGCGGGTATGATGGAGGATCTGGCGCTGGTCGCCCCCGGCGATGTGGTCCTGCTGCATGGCTGCTGCCATAATCCCACCGGCGCCAACCCGACGGCCGCCGATTGGTCTGCAATCGCGGCCTTGCTGAATGACCGGCACGCCATCCCCCTCGTTGATCTCGCGTATCAGGGCTTCGGCGATGGTCTAGACGAAGATGCCGCCGCCACCCGCCTGATCGCTGCCACCTGCCCCGAAGTGCTGATCGCCGCCTCCTGCTCCAAGAATTTCGGCATCTACCGCGAACGGACCGGGGTTCTGATGGCGCTTTCACCCGACCCCGCGATGCGCGCGACGGTGCAGGCCAACCTCGCCTTCCTCAACCGCCAGAACTTCAGCTTCCCCCCCGACCACGGCGCGCGCCTTGTCACGATGATCCTGGAAGACGCCACGCTGACCGCCGACTGGAAGGCCGAACTCGAAGATGTCCGCCTCAACATGCTGACCCTGCGCCAGAGCCTTGCCGAAGCCCTGCGCGCGGAAACCAATTCAGACCGCTTCGATTTCATAGCCCATCACCGCGGCATGTTCTCGCGCCTTGGCATCCCCGAAGATCAGGTCACCGCCCTGCAAAAGGACCACGGCATCTACATGGTCAGCGACAGCCGCCTCAACATCGCGGGCCTCAACGCCAGCACGGTCCCGATCCTTGCCCGCGCCGTGGCACAAACCCTGCGCACCTGACCCGGACCCGCCGCATATAGCCTGAACCACACGCGCAGACAAAGCCTGCACGCCCGGCTTTCATTTTGATCCAAATATCCTCGCCGAAGGCATCCGCCCTCGCGGCAAGCCCGCCCGAGGGTCAGTCCCGCGTCAGCGCCGCCCAAGGGGGCTCGATGCCCCCGAGGACGGCACCCCCGGTCAGAAACGCAAAAGGCCCGGAACAAAGTCCGGGCCTTTCAACATGATCACATCAGATCAGCCGTGATAGGCAGCCTCGCCATGCGAGGTCTGATCCAGACCTTCACGCTCGGCATCCCCGCTTACCCGCAGACCGATCACAAGGTCCACCAGCTTGAAAGCAACAAAAGCCACCACAGCCGTCCAGACGATGGTGATCCCCACCGCCTCGATCTGAATGAAGGTCTGCGCGCCGATCGAATAGGTTTCGTCCTTCACACCGCCAAGGCTGCCCGCCGAAAAGATGCCGGTCCCGATCGCACCGATGATGCCGCCAATCCCGTGGATGCCGAACACATCAAGGCTGTCATCATAGCCCAGCGCATTTTTCACAACGGTGACAAAGAAATAGCAGCCCACAACCGCAATGATACCCAGCGCAATCGCCCCCATCGGGCCAACCGTGCCGCAGGCCGGGGTGATGGCCACAAGACCCGTCACCATGCCAGACGCCGCACCCAGCATCGACGCCTTGCCACGCTGCGCACCTTCCAGCACGCACCAGGCCACAACCGCCGCAGCCGTCGCAAGGAAGGTGTTGATCATCGCAAGGGTCGCGCCGCCATTCGCCTCAAGGTTGGAGCCGACGTTGAAACCAAACCAGCCGACCCACAGCATCGATGCCCCGATCATGGTCATGACCATCGAATGGGGGGCCATGTTTTCCTTGCCCAGACCCACGCGCTTGCCGATCACCAGACAGCCGACCAGCGCCGCAACACCTGCGTTGATGTGAACAACCGTTCCACCGGCGAAGTCGATAGCGCCCATGACGAAGATCAGACCCGCCGCATCCCAGACCATGTGCGCGATCGGGAAATAGGCGAACGTCACCCAGATCAGGCTGAACACCAGCACCGCCATGAACTTCACCCGCTCGGCAAAGGCTCCGATGATCAGCGCTGGAGTGATCGCGGCAAAGGTCATCTGGAACGCGATGAACAGATATTCCGGGATCACGTAGCCCGCGCTGAACGTGGCCGACATGCTGTCTGCGTTCACGCCTGCAAGGAACAGCTTGCCGAACCCGCCCCAGTAGGGGCTGGTGCCGCCGCCGAAAGCCATTGAATAGCCATAGACCACCCAAACCAACATCACCGCACAGGCAATCAGTGTGGTCTGCATCAGTACCGATAGCATGTTTTTCGAACGCACCAGACCGCCGTAAAACAGCGCAAGGCCGGGCAGCGTCATGAACAGAACGAGCACCGTAGAGGTCATCATCCAGGACACATCGCCCTTGTCCATGACGGGGGCCGCCTCGATCACGGCGGCGGCGGTGGCGTCGGTTGCCTCCTGCGCCCAGACGGGAAGTGCGGCAAGGCTGGCAATACCGCCCAGACCCGCATATTTCATCATGTTTTTCATCACTTTGTTATCCCCTACCGTCCGCGTTCACAGCGCGTCGTCGTTGGTTTCACCGGTGCGCACACGCACAGCGTGTTCGACATCCAGCACGAAAATCTTGCCGTCACCGATCTTGTCGGTCTTGGCAACGCGGGCGATCGTTTCGACGACCGAATCCGACATCGCATCGGCCACCACGATCTCCAGCCGCACTTTCGGCACGAAATTCACGGCGTATTCTGCGCCGCGGTAAATTTCGGTGTGTCCGGATTGTGAGCCAAAGCCCTTGATCTCGGTCACCATCATTCCCCGCACGCCAATCGTGGTCAGTGCCTCGCGCACCTCTTCCAGTTTGAACGGCTTGATGGCAGCTATGATGAGTTTCACGCGCTTCCCCTCTTTTTTGCTTTGACCCGTGGCTCCGGGCCTCGCGAAAAGAAAGGACGCCTTCGCAGGTGCAGCACAAGCCGAGGGCGGCGGGGACTTGCCACCTTTTGCGCCGCATTGCACAAATTTTATACTTTTTGTGCGACTTGCACCTTTTTTAAGCAAAACTGAGTCTCGAATCGGAAAGACGGCCTCTCTACATTTCCGCTCGCCGGCAGTAATATCCGTTCCAAGCAGTCGTCACAGAAACGGGCATCGGGCATGGTTGGAACAAACAAGGGGCGCAAGACGCTTGTCGCGGATCGACGGTATGGCGCGTCGTCAGGCGGCGGCGGCAAGCCACCACCTCACAAGCCCGCGCCACGCAAATCGGCCCCGAAGCGCACGCCGCGCAAACACGGCCTGATTGCAGGATTGATCCTTGGCTTTTTCGGCGCGATCTGGCGCGTTGTCTGGGGCATCGGCTGGCGGGTGACGTTTCTGGTGGCGCTGGTTCTGGGCGGGATCATCTTCTATTTCCACCAACAGCTTCCACCATTGGCTGACCTTTTGGATGCCCGCGCGCGCGGGTCTGTCACCATGTTAGACCGTGATGGAAAGACCTATGCCTGGCGGGGTGAGACGTATTTTGCCAATGTCACATCGGACAGCGTGTCGCCCTATCTGCGCAGCGCCGTCATCGCGACCGAGGATAAACGCTTTTACCGCCATCTGGGGATCAGCCCGCGCGGCATTGCGTCGGCCATCAGGATCAACATGGCCGAAGGCCGTGGCCCGCTGGAAGGCAACGGCGGGTCTACCATCACGCAGCAGGTGGCGAAACTTCTGTGCCTTGGTGTGGCCTATGATCCGACCCAGTGGAAATCCGAAGGCGCGTATGAGGACGACTGCCGCGCCGGGGGCCTGAACCGCAAGCTCAAGGAAATTCCCTATGCCATGGCGATGGAGCTGAAATATTCCAAGGCCGACATTCTGACGATCTATTTCAACCGCGCCTATCTGGGCGCGGGCGCGCGCGGGTTCGAAGCTGCGGCGCAACGCTATTTTGGTAAATCGGCCAAGGATGTGACCCCTGCCGAGGCCGCAATGCTGGCTGGTCTTCTCAAGGCGCCGTCGCGCTATGCACCCACCGGCAATCTTGCCCGCGCACAGGGTCGCGCCAGCGTAGTGATCGGCCTGATGGAGGAGCAGGGCTATCTGACCAAGTCCGAGGCTGACGACGCCCGCGCCCATCCCGCCACCCTGTCAGCCGCAGCCTCCACCCAGTCGGGCGGGTATTTTGCCGACTGGGTGATGGATACGGTGCCTTCGTTCCTGTCAAAGGACACGACCGAAGATGTGATCCTTTCGACCACGCTGGATCAGGGCGTGCAGGCCAGTTCCGAAGCCGCGCTTGATGCCGTGTTCTCCAAGCTGAAAGAAGGTTCCAAGGCGCAGGCCGCGATTGTGGTTATGGATGCCGACGGCGCTGTGCGTGCGATGGTGGGCGGGCGCAAGATCGCCGCTGCGGGGTCGTTCAACCGTGCAACAGGCGCGTTCCGGCAAACCGGCTCAGCCTTCAAGCCCTTTGTCTATGCCGCTGCGATGGACCGGGGATATTCCCCGTCGGACTATGTTTATGACACGCCCCTGACCGTTCATATTCCCGGCTCTGGCAACTGGTCGCCCGACAATTATGACCACAAGTTCGAGGGCCTGATCACCCTGACACAAGCTCTGCGCGAAAGCCGCAACATCCCGACCGTGCGGATATCCGAGGCGATGGGCCGTGACGCCGTGCGCAAGGTCGCCACCGAATTCGGCATCCAAAGCGATCTGGCTGCGGGGCCTGCACTGGCGCTGGGGGTGTCTGAAAGCAGCCTGCTGGAGATGACCGGGGCCTATGCAGGCATCCTGAACGGCGGCTCATCGGTGCGCCCTTACGGTATGACCGAGCTGAAGCTGCAGGGAGACGCAACCCCTCTGATCGGCAAGGAAGGCGGAATCGGCGAGCGCGTAATTTCGGAACAGGCGGCGCAATTGCTGACCTACATGATGACCGAAGTGATCGACAACGGCACCGGAAAACGCGCCAGACTTGACCGGCAGGCCGCAGGAAAGACCGGCACTACCCAAGCCGCACGCGATGCTTGGTTTGTGGGCTTCACCGCCGATTATGTCGTGGGCGTCTGGATGGGGAACGATGACAACACACCCCTGACCGGCGTCACCGGCGGCGGCCTTCCTGCAGAAATCTGGCACGAGGTGATGGTGCGCATCAACAAGGACCTGCCCGCGCGCCCGCTGCCAATGATCATTCCTGAGGCCCGCACACCGCCCGGCCAGCAGCGGCAGCCACAGGCCGACCCGGTGGAACAGCTGTTGCGCGATGTGTTGGGCAGGAATTGATAAAGGCGCGGTCCGTTGCGGAACCTCGCCTTATTCGGACCTTTGGGCAGGTCAGATTTTCTTGATGTCAGCGATCAGCTGATCAAGGTTGCCCTTGCGCTGATCCAGAAGCGCGCCGATTTCGGTGCGTTCGGACGCCAGCATGTTCACACCCTCGATGATGATGTTGAAGAACTGATCCCGGCCCGATTTGTCCGACACATGCCAACGCAGTTCGAACGGTGACTCGCCCGACAGATACGCGGTCGAGATCACCTCATAATAACTTTTCAGCGGCCGCGCGTCGTTGACCTCGATCCGTCCGCCGATGAATTCGCGAAAACGGCGGCCGTATTTGCGGCTGATATAGCCCTGATACGCTCTGGTGAACGCCGACATCTGCGCAGCACTTGCCGATTTGGACGCAACGCCCAACGCCGACCGTGCGATGATCGCCACGTCTGAGTACTTCGCAAAAATCCGTTCAAAATCACCGAACATCGCGGTTTCGGATTTTCCCGAACTGATCGTCGCGTTGACTTCGCCGATGGCTTTGTCGATCAGCGCGCGGGCGGAATTCACATCCAGCGCCACGGCGGCACGCGGAAGCAGGCTGATCGCAACGCCGCCAAGGGCAAAAGCACCAAGGGCACGCCGGTTGATCATCGGGGGCTTACGGAAGTTATTGGCCATTTGCATCCTCGTAAGGGTCCAGGAACGGGGTGTCTGTGTCATTTGTCTGGCCCAGATCATACCGCCGCTTTTGCAGATATAGGAGCCGCGCCTGCGCATATCCATCCGCACTGTCGTACAAAATTCCGTCAATCGTGTTGGAGAACCGCGCCCGGTCGTTCAGCTTGGACCCGACATTCGCCGCCGTTCCGTAATAGCTGTCGGGCGCTTTGACGACTGCACTCAGCGGATCGGTAAAGATATCGACGATCCCGCCAACGGCATCGCGCGTTGTTGAAGGGCCAAGAAGCGGCTGTTCCACATAGGCGCCTTCGCCCACCCCCCAGACTGCAAGCGTCTCACCAAAGCCGGATTTGTTATCGGGAATGGTCAGCACGGAAGCCACATCGACAAATCCGGCCAGCCCGAACAGCGTGTTCACGGCGAAGCGCAGCGTGTTTTCCGACGCCCGCCCGATGCGGCCTTGAAGCACGTTGTTCACGATTGTGGTCGGCACTTCGATGTTGTCCGCAAAGTTCGACACGCCCTGCCGCACCGGGCCGGGCACCACCGCTGCATAGCCTTTTGACACCGGGCGCACAAAATTGCGGTCAAGCCCGACGTTGAAGCCGTGAACTTTGCGGTTGAAAGGCTCGTTCGGATCGTTGATCCCCCGCGACGGCTGCTGCGAAGCGCAACCGCTAAGAACCCCTGCAATTGCTGCCGAAAACGCACCAATCCGGATGATTTCCTTGGATTGGCCTGAAAAAAGAAACGGAAACGTCACATTCATATTCCTATCTTCCGGCACGCTTTTTGCAAAAAGCAGCGCTTTTCATAAGGTTTCGCAAGGGATAAGATGCCCTTGCGGCGATGACAACAGCGAAGCGAACACGATTTGACTACCGGAACTATTCCGCCAACGCACCCGAAACAAGGGGCGACCCACAAGATGGAAGAATTGTAATGCGAGCAGATCACGCAGCGGGCCTTGCAGAACTGAAGGCGGCCAGACGGGAATCTTACGGCTCGCTGGTTGCAGTCCTGATTTTCAGCACCTTCGTCAACATCCTGATGCTGACGAGCCCGCTTTACATGCTGCAGGTCTATGACCGGGTTTTGGGCAGCCGGTCGCAGGAAACGCTGATCGCATTGTCGGTGCTGGTCACGTTCCTGTTTCTGGTTATGGGTATTCTGGATCATGTGCGCGGCCGCATCATGGCCCGCATCGGTGCGCGGTTTCAGGATCGACTGGATCGGCGGGTGTTTCAGGCCTCGGTCCGACGCATGTCCCTGTCGCCCAACGATCCGGTTGCCGTCGCCGCCCAGCGTGATCTAGAGGCGGTGCAGCGGCTCTGGTCATCGCCCGTCCTTCTGTCGCTGTTCGACCTTCCGTGGACACCAGTTTTTCTGGCGGCGATCTTTGTCTTTCACCCCACAATGGGATGGCTCGCCATTGCCGGCGGCTGCATTCTTGTCGGCATCACCATCCTGAACCAGCGCCTGACCAAAGCGCCGATGCAAAACGCCAATATGGCATCGATGCAGGCAGAACGGATGTCGGAAAACCTGAAAGCGGAATCCGAGGTTGTGCAATCTTTGGGCATGATGGGCGCAGGCTTTGACCGTTGGCAAAAGGCGCGTAGCCGGGCGCTGGCGGAATCAATCAGCACTGCCGATCTGGGCGGATCATTCTCGACCTTTTCCAAGACCTTTCGCCAGTTTCTGCAATCGGCGATGCTGGGCCTTGGTGCGTGGCTGGTGCTGCATCAGCAACTGAGCGCGGGCGCGATGATTGCAGGGTCGATCCTGATGGGCCGCGCCTTGGCCCCCATTGAAATGGCGGTCGGGCAATGGTCTGTGGTGCAGCGCGCGCAGGAAGGCTGGGGCCGTCTGGCCGATCTGTTCACCCGCCAGCCGATCGAGGCTCCGCGCACCCAACTTCCCCGCCCCCGCGCCATTCTTGAGGCGCAGAACCTGACCGTCGTGCCCCCCGGCGAAAGCCAGGCCGTGCTGCGGATGGTCAACTTCCGGCTGGAACCGGGGCAGGCTCTGGGCGTGATCGGGCCGTCGGGGTCGGGCAAATCGACACTGGCGCGCGCGTTGATCGGCGCTTGGCGTCCGGCGGGCGGCAAGGTCCGTCTGGACGGTGCCTCGCTGGAACAATACGACCCCGATATTCTGGGCAGCTATGTCGGCTACCTGCCACAGAGGGTGTCGTTGTTTGACGGCACGATTGCCGAAAACATCGCCCGCCTGCAGCAAAACCCCGACGGCGAAAAGGTGGTCGAGGCGGCACGAAAAGCCGCCGCGCATGACATGATCATCAAACTTCCCGAAGGCTATGACACCCGCGTGTCGTCGCTGGGTGGGCGGCTGTCCGGCGGCCAGATCCAGCGCATCGGCCTTGCCCGTGCGATGTACGGCGACCCGGTGTTTCTGGTGCTGGACGAGCCGAACTCGAACCTCGATAACGAAGGCTCCATGGCGTTGAACCTTGCGATCCGCTCGATGAAGGATGCAGGCCGTATCGTGCTGATCATGGCGCACCGCCCTGCCGCGATTCAGGAATGTGATCTGTTGATGGTGATGGAGGACGGCACCCGCCGCGCCTTTGGCCCGCGCGATCAGGTGCTGCGTGACATGGTGAAAAACCACACCGAAATAGTCAAAAGTGCCGGGCCGGGGGGTGTGGTATGAACGCCCCCGCCCCCAAGCCCGTCTGGTCCAGCCGCGGCCAGTTGATCACCGGATTTCTGACCCTTTTTGCCCTTGTCGGCGGCTTTGGCGTGTGGAGCGTCACGACCCAGCTGGCAGGCGCAATCGTCACCTCGGGCCAGCTAGAGGTGGAACAGAACCGCCAGATCGTGCAGCATCCCGATGGCGGCGTCGTGGCCGAAATTGCGGTCAAGGAAGGCAGCATCGTCAAGGCCGGCGATCTTCTGATCCGGCTTGACGGCTCGACCCTGCAATCGGAACTCGCAATTGTCGAAGGCAACCTTTTTGAACTGATGGTCCGCCGCGCCCGCCTGACGGCAGAGCGGGACGATCAGACTGATTTCACCTTTCCGCCGGAGCTGGTTGAGCTTGCGAAAACCCGCGCCGATGTGGCCGAACAGATGGATGGTCAGAAACGCCTGTTCATCGCGCGGCGTGATACCGCACAGCGTGAAATTGAACAGACCGCCGAACAGCGCAAGCAGATCGAAAGTCAGGTACAGGGTATCAACGCGCAAAGTGCGGCGATGGTCGAACAGGTCGATCTGATCAAAAAAGAGCTGAACGATCAGCAGGTGCTTCTGGACAAGGGTCTGGCACAGGCAGGTCGCGTTCTGGCCCTGCAGCGCGAAGAAGCGCGGATGCGCGGGCAGGTCGGCGAATTCACCGCCTCGTTGGGGCAGGCCGAAGAACGCATCACCGAAATCGAGATCGACTCTCTGCGCCGCGCCGCCACCCGCCGCGAAGAGGCAAGTACCCAGTTGCGCGACATCGGCAGCCAGGAGCTGGAGCTGATCGAGCGTCGCCGCGCCCTGACCGAACGAATCCAGCGCCTGGATATCCGCGCGCCTGTGGGCGGCATCGTTCTGGGGCTGACCGTGACCACCCCGCGTTCGGTCATCCGCCCGGCCGATCCGGTGCTGTATCTGATCCCGCAAGACCGCCCTCTTGTGATCACCAGTCAGGTGCCCACGATCCACATTGATCAGGTGCATGTCGGGCAAGAGGTAAAACTACACTTCTCGGCCTTTTCATCCCGCACCACGCCCGAACTCAACGGGCGGGTTGCTGTTGTGTCGGCGGATGCGTTTTCCGACCAGAAATCGGGCGCATCCTTCTACCGGGCCGAAATCGTGCTGGAACCGGGTGAGCAGGAAAAGCTGGTGGGCCTGACCCTTGTGCCCGGCATGCCGGTCGAGGCGTTCATCAAGACCGATGACAGAACACCCTTGGGCTATCTGATCAAACCGTTTACCGATTACTTCTCGCGCGCGTTCCGCGAAACCTGAAAGGACAATCCATGATTGACCCGCTGCCCGTCAGCACTGTCGAAGCACGTCTGGCCGAACTGGGCGTCACCCTGCCCGACGCGCCCGCCCCTGCGGCCAACTATGTGCCCTTTGTCGTGGCAGGCAGCACGGTCTATGTCTCGGGCCAGATCAGCCAATCCAGCGAGGGCCTGATCAAAGGCCGTCTTGGGGCGGATATGGATGTGGTCGAAGGGGCCGAGGCCGCGCGGCGCTGCGCAATCAGTCTTCTGGCGCAGGTAAAAAAGGCCTGCGACGGTGATTTGCAGCGGCTCAAGCGTGTGGTCAAACTGACGGGTTTTGTAAACTCCACCCCCGATTTCACCGATCAGCCCAAAGTCATCAACGGCGCGTCCGATTTTCTGGTGCTGGTGCTGGGTGACAAGGGCCGCCATGCGCGGTCTGCCGTGTCTGCCGCATCCCTGCCGCTTGGGGTTGCCGTTGAAATCGAAGGCATATTCGAGATCGAATGATGCCCGCCTCCCCGTCGCCAGTGCCCCTTCCGCCCGATTTCCTGCGGCTGCCGATCGCGCATCGCGGGTATCATGACCGCGCGGCGCGCCGCCCCGAAAACTCCCCCGCCGCCGTTCGGGCAGCCGTCGAGGCCGGTTATGGCATCGAGATTGACCTGCAACTGTCATCCGATGGCATACCGATGGTCTTTCACGACGAAACGCTGGACCGCCTGACGGGCGAGACAGGCGCTGTCAACGCACGCACCGCTGCCGAACTTGGCCGCATCCCGCTGAAAAACGTCGAAGATGGCATCCCGACCCTGACCAAAATTCTGGCCCTCGTCGCAGGCAAATCCCCCCTGCTGATCGAAATCAAGGATCAGACCGGGTCAATGTCAGCCGACACCGGCGCACTTGAGGCCGCAACCGCCACCCTCCTCGCTGCCTACACCGGCCCAGTCGCCGTCATGTCCTTCAACCCGCACAGTGTCGCGGCCATGGCCCGCCTTGTTCCTGCCATCCCGCGCGGGATCATAACCTCGGCCTACGACCCCGCCGACTGGGCCCCCTTGCCCGCCGAAACCTGCGCCCATTTGCGCCAGATCCCCGATTACGACCGCACCCAAGCCAGCTTCATCAGCCACGAATGGAAAGATCTTGCCCGCCAACGCGTCGCCGATCTGAAATTGCAAGGTGCTGCCATCCTTTGCTGGACGATCAAATCCGCGGCAGAAGAAGCCACCGCCCGCCAGTACGCCGACAATATAACCTTCGAGCGTTTCCCCGCCGCCATTCCCGCCAAACTCTCTACTTGACCCGCGCGGCCTGCAGATCATCTTCTGCAACGATCTTCCGCTTTTTCTGTTCACAAATATCCTCGGGAGGGGTCCGGGGAGGGCAGACCGCCCTCCCCGGCGCTCTCAATCCATGAAACGGCTTATGACGGACAATATCGACATCACCCTGCACGACGCCGTCTCGGAAATCTCTGCCGCTGATTGGGACGCGCTGGCCAATCCGGCGGGCGGGCGGCCCCTTGATCCGTTCACAACGCACCGGTTTCTGACGGCGCTTGAACGCTCCAAATCCGTGGGCACCGGTTCGGGCTGGCAGCCGCGCCCCCTGGTCGCCCGGCTGAACTGCCAGATCATCGCCGCAGCCCCGCTTTACGCAAAGGCGCACAGTCAGGGCGAATATATCTTCGATCACAACTGGGCGGATGCCTACCAACGCGCGGGCGGGCGCTATTACCCCAAACTGCAGATCGCGGTGCCCTTCACCCCCGCCACCGGCCCGCGTTTCCTGACCCTGCCGGGGTTGGAGGATACGGGCCGCGCGGCCCTGATCGCAGGTGCCATCCAGATCGCCGAACAAAACCGCCTGTCCTCGCTGCACGTCACCTTCTGCACCGAGGCCGAGGCCGAGGCCGGCGAGGTTCAGGGCATGATGCGCCGCACGACGCAACAGTTCCATTGGGAAAACCGGGGCTACAGCACGTTTGACGATTTCCTGACCTCGCTCACCTCGCGCAAACGCAAGGCCATCCGCAAGGAACGCGCGCAGGCGCAGGGGTTCGGGGGCACGATCCGGTGTCTGACGGGTGATCAGATCGAACCCGCGCATTGGGATGCGTTCTGGCGGTTCTATCAGGACACGGGTGCCCGCAAATGGGGCACGCCTTACCTTACCCGCGCATTTTTCAACGAGATTCACGCGACAATGCGCGATGACGTCCTGCTGATCCTCGCCGAGGATGACGGGCGTCCCGTGGCCGGCGCGCTCAACTTCATTGGCCGCGACACGCTCTACGGCCGCTATTGGGGCTGTGTCGAGGATCACCCCTGCCTGCACTTCGAGTTGTGCTATTATCAGGCCATTGACTGGGCCATCCGCCACGACCTATCCCGCGTAGAAGCAGGCGCTCAGGGTGAACACAAACTGGCGCGCGGCTATCTGCCGACGCCCGTGCATTCGCTGCACTGGATCGCCGATCCGAATTTCGCCAAGGCCGTCGGCCAATACCTGCAATCCGAACGCCGCGCGATTGATGACGAGATCGAGGTGCTGACTGCCTATGGTCCCTTCCGCCATGCCGACGCAACGGCGGATCAACAGGACTGACGCGCCCGCCAAAACGCGCTAACCTGCTCCAAACCACCAGCGGAGGCCGCATGCCAGACCTGATCCTGTACACCAACCCTGTTTCACGCGGTCGCACCGCGCGATGGATGCTGGAAGAGATCGGGCAACCCTATGATACCGTTCTGCTGGAGTTTGAGACGACGATGCAGCAGCCCGATTATCTGGCCATCAACCCGATGGGCAAGGTGCCCGCGCTGAAACATGGCGACGTGATCGTGACCGAAGTCTCGGCGATCTGCGCCTATCTGGCAGATGCTTTCCCCGAGGCGGGCCTCGCCCCCGCGAACCGGGGTGCCTATTACCGCTGGCTGTTCTATGGCGCAGGCCCGCTGGAAGCGGGCGTGATGAACGCAGCCCTTGGCGTGAAAGAGCCCGATTCGATGTTGGTGCAGGTCGGCTATCGCCCGGTCAATGTGATGCTGGATGCAGTGGAAGCGTGGCTGGCAGCACACGCCTATATCGCGGGCGATGCGTTTTCCGCCGCAGATGTCGCGATCGGCATGCAGCTTGGCTGGGGGATGCAGTTCGGAACCATCCCCGAGCGCCCGGCGTTCAAGGATTACTGGAAGCGGCTGTCAGCGCGCGATGCTTATATGCGCGCCAAGGCCGCCGACGATGCCGCAATGCCCCCGAGTTATGGATAAAGACATGGCCGATTGCCTGACAGACGCCGCTCGTACCGCAGCACTGCCCGCACTGGGACAAGTCGGCTGGCGCGCCGTGCCGGACCGCGATGCGATCCGCAAGATCTGGAAATTCCGCGATTTCTCAGAGGCATGGGGCTTCATGTCGCGCGCGGCCATGGCGGCGGAAAAGCTGAACCATCACCCGGAATGGTCCAACGTCTACAACACCGTCGATGTGACTCTGACGACCCATGATTGCGACGGGCTAAGCCAGCTTGATCTTGATCTGGCGGCAAAGATGGATGCCATCGCAGGCGATGCAAAGGTGCAGACCGATCATTCGGCCCCGGTCGAATCGCTTTGCCAGACACGCGCGAAAAAGTAAGGGCGGCACGAAGGCCGCCCTGTTCCGTCTTGTCAGTTCAGACCGTTCAGATTGCGGCCAGCAATGCCTCGCCACCCGAAATCTCGCAGACGCCGGGGCTTTCTTCCAGATGCAGCACGGCGACCTTGCCGTCCTTGACCTGCATCGCATAGCGCTTGGACCGCGCCATCAGGCCCGCAGGCGGTGCGTCAAACGCCAGCCCCAAAGCACCGGTAAGCGCACTTTGCGCATCGGCCAGCATGGTGATGCCGGCCTCGGTAGCACCCGTCGCTTCGCCCCACGCCTTCATCACGAAGGGGTCATTCACGGATACGCAGATGATTTCGTCCACGCCCTTGGCATCGAACTTGCCCTTGGTGCGGATAAAGCTGGGCACATGCGCGGAATGGCAGGTCGGCGTAAATGCCCCCGGCACGGCAAAGATTACCACGTTGCGGCCTTTGGTCAGCGTTGAGAGCTCTACCTGCTCCGGGCCATTTTCGCCCATCTTGACCAAAGTTGCGGCGGGAAGCGTGTCGCCTACGGAAATTGTCATCGGATCATCCCTCATGCGTTGCGTTGTCGGTTGGGGCAGATATAGGGTCTGCCCCGACACGGGACCAGAAGTTTCGGCAGGATCGGGGAAAAGCGCATGACGCATATCGTGGCAATCGGCGCCGGGCAGGCCGGGGTGGCACTGGTGGCACGCCTGCGCAGCGCGGGTCATTCGGGCGCAATTACCCTGATTGGCGCAGAAAGCGCGCCACCCTATCAGCGCCCGCCGCTGTCAAAAGGCTACCTCATGGGTGAGATGGAAGAAGAGCGTTTGTGGCTGCGCAACGCGGCCTTTTACGCCGAGAATGATATCACCCTGCGCCTTGGCACGCCCGTGTCCGCGATTGACCCGGCGGCGAAAACGGTGACGGTGGGGGCGGAGGTTATTGGGTATGACCAGCTTGCCCTGACCACCGGATCACATGCGCGCCGCCTGCCAGTCGCCATTGGTGGCGATCTGGTCGGCATCTACACCGTGCGCACGCTGGACGATGTGGATGCGATGCGCGCCGAATGTGTCGCCGGGCGGCGGGTTGTGATCATCGGTGGCGGCTATATCGGGCTTGAGGCGGCCGCGGTGGCGTCAAAGCTGGGCTTGCAGGTCAGCGTGGTGGAAATGGCGCCGCGCATCTTGCAACGGGTCGCGGCACCCGAAACCTCGGACTATTTCCGTGCCCTGCACCGCACGCACGGGGTCGAGATCATCGAGGGCGTGGGGTTGGATCGGTTGCTGGGCGATACGCGGGTGACAGCCGCTCGACTGACGGACGGGCGCGAACTGGCGGCGGATTTCGTGATTGCGGGCGTGGGTATCTTGCCGGGCACGGCCTTGGCCGAAGCGGCAGGTCTGACGATTGAAAATGGCATCCGCACCGATGCCCAAGGCCGCACGTCAGATCCCGCCATCTGGGCCGCAGGCGATTGCGCGTCGTTTCCGTGGCAGGGTGGGCGGCTGCGGCTGGAATCGGTGCAGAACGCCATTGATCAGGCGGAACTGGTGGCTGACAACATGCTGGGGGCTGCGCGTGATTACGCGCCGATGCCGTGGTTCTGGTCGGATCAATACGATTGCAAACTGCAGATTGCGGGGCTGAACACCGGATATGACCGGATCATCACACGCGGACCCGAGGGGGAGGCTGCGTCGTTCTGGTATTACGCGGGCGACCGTCTGCTGGCGGTTGATGCGATGAACGACCCCCGCGCCTTTATGGTCGGCAAGCGGCTGATTGAGGCGGGCCGGACCGCCGATCCTGCCTTGGTCGCAAACCCCGCAACACCGCTGAAATCGTTGCTGGCCTGATGCGCATCATCGGTGGCACATCGCGCGGGTTGCATCTGGCCCCGGTGGGCGATGGTGATGCGGCAGCACATCTGCGCCCCACGTCAGACCGGGTGCGCGAGGCGATCTTCAACCTGCTGATCAATGGCGGCTACGACAACCCTGTGCAGGGCGCGCGGGTGCTCGATCTGTTCGCAGGCACCGGCGCCATGGGGCTTGAGGCGTTGTCGCGGGGGGCCGCAACGGCGGTGCTGGTCGATGATGGCCCCACCGCTTTGGCGCTGATGCGGCGCAATGTCGACCTGATGCGCGCGACCGACCGCGCGTTGATCCTGCGCCGCGATCTGCGCAAGCCGGGCGTTGCACCGGGAGCGCCCTTCGCGCTGATCTTTCTTGATCCACCCTATGCCAAGGGGTTGGGCGAAGCAGCGCTGACGGCGGTTCACGCCGCAGGCTGGCTGGCCCCCGAGGCGCTGGTGGTGTGGGAGGAAAGCGTCGCGCCCCTGCCGCCACCCGGCTTTGCGCAGGTCGATCAACGCAAATACGGCGATACCACCGTCACCATTCTAAGGGCCCCCGCATGATACCCAAGGCCGTGATCTTCGATTGCGACGGCGTGGTCGTGGACAGTGAACCGATGTCCTTTGACCTTATCGCGGATGATCTGGCCGCACATGGCCTGCCCCTGCCCCGCGACGTGATCGAGGTAGAGCTTATCGGCGGCACCATCGAAGGGGTCTGGCACAAAGCCCGCGCGATGGGGGCGACGCTGCCCGACGATTGGGTGGCGGGATTTTACGCCCGGCTTTATGCGCATCTGGCCAAGGGCACGCCGCTGGTGCCGGGAATTACGGGCGTGCTTGATGCGCTGGATGCGGCCAACATTCCCTATGCCATCGGATCCAACGGCACGGTTGAAAAGATGAAGATCACGCTGGGCCAGCATCCGGGGGTGATCGGACGGTTCCGGGGACTTTTTTCCGGACAGGCGCTTGGCGCGCCAAAACCGGCACCCGACGTCTATCTGCACGCAGCCCGCGCTTTGGGATGCCCGCCCGCAGATTGCGTGGTGATCGAGGACAGCCCGACCGGGGCCGCCGCTGCCCGCGCCGCCGGGATGCGGTGCATCGGCTATGCGCCACATGGGCCCAATGCCCGACTTGCGGCGGAAGGGGCGGTTTTGTTCGCCGATATGAAGGATCTGCCGGGGCTGTTGGGGCTTTAGTCCACCGGACGGATCAGTTTCGTTTCCAGCAACCGCAGCACCGCCGCCAGATCGTGCCCGCGCCGTAAAATCTGCCCGTCCATGCCCACTACGGCATACATCCCCTGCCGTGCCCGCAGTTTCGGGCGCTTTTCGATGCGATACAAAGGGTTCTCGGCGGTTCGGCGGAACACCGAAAACACCGCAAGGTCGCGCAGGCAGGAAATGCCGTAGTCGCGCCATTCGCCACTGGCCACCATGCGGCCATACAAAGACAGGATCGCATTCAACTCGCGCCGGTCAAAGCTGACCTGTTCGGGCACACTGTGCGAGGTTGGAAAGGGCGTCGGTGCCGTCATGCGGCAAAGTTTATCGGCACGGGGTCCGAAATCAACCCCCGTCGTCAGCCCGATGCACACGCCGCATTTGCGCCGTGAAAGAGCCGCAGGTGTGGCGCCGCGTCACCTTGAACTTGCCCGACTGATCGGGCATCTGCGGTGCGTGCAGTTACGAGTTCAGGTCCGGCAGCGCGGTTTGCTACGCTCCGGACCACTTTCGACAAACCCGATCAGCCAAAGGTAAGGGTCAGCAGAATCCCGGTGCCAGCCTGATTTCGCCCGTCTCGAACCCGCGACAGTTGCGTTGCACAGCATTCAGGCGTTTGCGGGTGGCAGGATGTTCGGCCTCCAGCACGCCCAGCCGCACCAGCAGACCCGCAATCGCGGCCTCAGAGGCGCGCGTGGTGCCATCAGCGATCTTCAGTGCCACGCCCAGCCGCTTTTCCGGAATGATCGCCACAAACACCGCCTCGGCCCCGGTCTTGATCGCAACCCGGCCCCCCATCGCGCGCATCAGTTCGGTGCAAGACCGCCCCTCGCCCGCGACCTGTTCGGGATGTGCGGCCATTGCGCGTGACAAACGATAAGCGGCGCGTTCGCGCGCGTTGCCGCCCTCGGGTGCGGTTGCGAAAAACGCCATTGCGCGGGCAAGGCCGTGCAAGGAACCGGCAAAGTTGGGCGCGGAACAGCCGTCGATGCCGTAACCGGGGCTGACCTCGCCCGTCACATCCTCGAACGCCTCGCGGACGGCTTTTTGCACCGGATGGTCAAGCTCGATATAATCGGCGTGGCCTTTCAGATGCCGGTTCAGCGTCAGAAAGCCCGAATGTTTGCCCGAACAGTTGTTGTGATACTGACAGGGGCTGGAGTCTGTCTTGATCAGGTGGTCCCGCTCGACCCGGTCATAGGGTTCATGCGCGCCGCAGCGCAGATCGGCCTCGCCCAGCCCAAGCCCCGCCAGCCAGTCGGTGACCATACCCACATGCAGCGCCGCGCCCTGATGGCTGGCACACGACAGCGCCAGTTGCGCGGGCGTCAGACCCACCGCATCGGCAGCGCCGCTTTCAACCAAAGGCAAGGCCTGAATCATCTTGCACGACGAACGGGAGTAAATGATCTGCTCCGGGTTTCCCCACGCCTCGACAATCTGGCCGCGTTCGTCGCACACAACTGCATGCCCCAGATGGCGGCTTTCCAACCGCCCGCCTCGAAAGACATCAACCATCGGAACCGGGTCTGTCATGGAAATTCCCCCTCACACATGCGCGATTTTCTGCCCAAGGGGCTTTTACCGCCTGCCCTTTTTGCGGTATGCAGGTCATATCGGGTTGAAAGTGCCTTCGCCACCGGAAAAGGCCGCAGAAAACGCGGCGTGGCAGGGCCAAGAGGCAACATACGGCTGGAGGCTGTTGACATGACATCCATTCTTGGACGCTTTCTTGCAGGGGCGGCGATTGCAGTCGCAACGACCGGGGCAATGACCCCCACCTTTGCGCAGGAAAGCACCAATCAGGTGGCGGTTCTGACCGACTGGAGCGTGTTCACCGAACCCAAGGGTGAGGCCAAGGCAACCGAATGCTGGGGCGTCTCCAAACCAAAGGAAACCGTGAACACCCGCGACGGCAAGCCCGTGCAGGCGCAGCGGTCCGAGATTTTGCTGTTTGTGACCTTCCGTCCCGGCAATGGCACGAAGGGCGAGGTTTCGTTCACCGGCGGCTATCCCTTTGCGCCGGGTTCAACCGTGAACGTCAACATCGACGGATCGACGTTCGAGTTGTTCACAGAAGGCGAATGGGCCTGGCCCGCAAGCACGACCGATGATGCAGGCATTCTGGCCGCAATGAAAAAGGGCACCTCGGCGGTTTTGACCGCACGTTCGGCGCGCGGCACGCAGACCAAGGACAGCTTCTCGCTGCGCGGGTTCACGGCAGCGATGGAAGATGCGGGCAAACGCTGCCCCTAGAACGAGTTGCGTTTGATCGTGTTCAGCAGATCAAGCGCAACACGCAACATTCCCAATTGCTTGCATGTCCTGGATTTCATTCAATCTCAATCTGATCAAAGAAGTCGGCTCTGGGCCACGTCAATCAGCCAGAAATTCGGTGATTTCGGCAGCGCGGCCCATCGTGTCAGCATACCCCAGATCAATCAGCGCGCCGGTATAGCCCGGTTCGAACATCAGATAGCTTTCCATCCGCCCGTCACCTCCGCGCGAGCCGATACTGCGCATCAGGATGCGGATCGCGGGCGGCAATTCATCGGCATGCGCCTTGGCAATCCCCCGCACATCCTGCGACGGCGACAACAGGATCGTGTCGATCACCTTGAGCGGCGTTTTCGCCAGTGCGTCCGGCGTCAGAAGCCGGATCGTCTGGTTGATCCGCGTCATGCGTTCGTGATCAGCCTCCAGACTGTCGTTGAACAGGATGTCCAGCGCATGCCCGGCCATGGCCCCGATGCCCGGCCCCTTGTCGGACGGATGAAGTGGTTTGGGATCAGGCACATCATCCCGCGTGGCGATCACCAGTATCCTTTCCGCCCCCGTGTGAATGGCGGGCGACAGGGGCGAGGTTGACCGCAAAGCGCCATCGCCGAAATATCCATCGGCCAGCCGCACGGGCGCAAAGGCAAAGGGCAGCGCCGCCGACGCCAGAAGATGTTCGGGCGAAAGCTCCGTCGCCTCGCCCCGGCGGCGCGCGCGGGACCAACCCTCAATCTCCCTGCGGCCCTGAAAGAAAGTGACCGCCTTGCCTTCGTTATAGCTGGACGCCGTGATGCACAGCGCATGCAGCGCCCCCGACCGGATCGCGCGGGTCAGGTAATCGGCATTGAATTCGCGTTGCAACATCTGGAACAGGGCATCGTAGTTCAAAAGACCGCCCGTCGCCTTGAACCCCAGATGCCCGAACATCAAAGACATCGCCCAGCGCGAACTGGTCATCAACAACGGCAGCGCGCGCGTGTCATAGATCGACGCACAGGTAAGTGACCGCCACAGCGTTTCCAAATGCTTTGCACCGCGCTGAAAATCGTTCGACGCAACCGCAATCGACGCCGCGTTGATCGCCCCCACGGACGATCCGCAGACAATCTGAAACGGCGAGCGCCGCTTGCCCGTGATCTGCGCCACCGCTTTCAGCACGCCCACATGATAGGCCCCGCGTGCGCCACCACCCTGCAGCACAAGGGCGGTTCTTTTCGATTTGGCAGGCGAATTTGGCATGAACACGTTCCGGTTTCGGGCGGCTTATGGGCGGCGCAGCAGAAGTCTGCGCCACGAATGGTAAACAATGGCAGAATCACGTTTACCATGCCAACGACGGTGTGTCCGGTCACCCTCTGACACGCTTTTGCAATCGGGCACCGAATCCCCTATATCCCCCTGATCCGCAGAACCCCGAGGCCCGCCATGACCGCCCCCATCACGCAAGACGTGCTGACCCTACCCCGTAAACTGCCCGAGGGTGGGCTGGTCAACATCATCGGCCTGACGCGGGATCAGCTTCTGGCGGCGCTGCTTGAAAAGGGCACGCCGGAACGGCAGGCGAAGATGCGGCTGAACCAGCTTTGGCAATGGGTTTATCATTGGGGCAAGCGCGATTTTGCGGTGATGACGAACCTAGCCAAGGACTATCGCGCCTTTCTGGCGCAGCATTTCACGATTGAACTGCCGCAGGTCGTAACGCGCCAGATCAGCACCGATGGCACCCGCAAATATCTGGTCCGCATCGCCGGCGGGCACGAGGTCGAGGTGGTCTATATTCCCGAAACCGACCGCGGGACGCTGTGCATCTCGTCTCAGGTCGGCTGCACGCTGACCTGTTCGTTCTGCCACACCGGCACGCAAAAGCTGGTGCGCAACCTGACGGCGGCCGAGATTGTGGGTCAGGTCATGCTGGCGCGCGACGATCTGGATGAATGGCCAGTTCCGGGCGCGCCACGGGTGGAAACCCGGCTGATTTCCAACGTCGTGCTGATGGGCATGGGCGAGCCTTTGTATAACTTTGAAAATGTCCGCGACGCGATGAAGATCGTGATGGATAACGAAGGCATCGCCCTTGGTCGCCGCCGCATCACCCTGTCCACCAGCGGCGTGGTGCCCGAAATTGCCCGCACCGCCACCGAAATCGGCTGCCTGCTGGCGGTCAGCTTTCACGCCACAACCGACGCTGTGCGCGACCAGTTGGTGCCGATCAACAAGCGCTGGAACATAGCGACGCTGCTCGATGCGCTGCGCGCCTACCCCGGCCTGTCGAATTCCGAACGGATCACGTTTGAATATGTGATGCTGGATGGCGTGAATGACTCCAAGGAAGACGCGCACCGTCTGGTCGAACTGCTGCGTGGGATTCCGGCCAAAGTGAACCTCATTCCGTTCAACGAATGGCCCGGCGCGCCCTACAAACGCTCATCGGGCAACCGCATCCACGCCTTTGCCGACATCATCCACAACGCAGGCTACGCCAGCCCGATCCGCAAGCCGCGCGGCGAAGATATCATGGCAGCGTGTGGTCAGTTGAAATCGGCGACGGAACGCGCGCGCAAATCGGCCAAGGCGATTGCGGCCGAAGCCGGGTTGGGCTGACCGGTGGCAGATCACAACGACGATCATTCGGGCCACGATCATCCGGGCCGTGATCACTCGGGCCATGATAACGGGCACCACGGTCACAGCCATGGCGCCGATATGGGTGACGGCAAGCTGGCGCTCGCGGTGGTGGTCAATCTTGCGCTGACGGTCGCGCAGATCATCGGCGGCGTGCTGTCGGGCAGTCTGGCCCTGATTGCAGATGCGATCCACAACCTGTCGGATGCGATGTCGCTGGTCATCGCCTTTGCCGCCCGCCGCATTGCCCGCAAACCCGCTGACGCAGACATGACCTTCGGCTATGCCCGCGCTGAAACCGTGGCGGCGCTGATCAATTACACAACGCTGATCCTGATCGGACTTTGGCTGGGGTATGAGGCGATTGCGCGATTCTTCGAGCCCGCACCGATTGATGGCTGGATCGTTGTCATTCTGGCAGGGATCGCGCTGGCGATTGATCTGGCAACGGCGGCGCTGACCTATTCGATGTCGAAAGACTCGATGAACATCCGCGCGGCGTTCCTGCACAATCTGGCCGATGCGATGGCGTCGGTCGGGGTGATCGTGGCCGGAACGCTGGTGATCCTGTTTGGCTGGACCTTCGTTGACCCATTGGTGACCCTACTGATCTCGGCCTACATCCTGTGGCATGCGGGAACCGAGGTGGGCGGGGTGATCCGCGTGCTGATGCTGGGTGCGCCCGGCCAGACATCGACCGATGCCGTCCTTGATGCAATGCGCGAAGCCGACGGCGTGGCCGATATTCACCACCTGCATTTGTGGCAGATGGAGGAAAACCGGACTTCGGTTCAGGCGCATGTCGTCGTCGCAGAAGGCCGATGGGGCCAAGCCGACGCAATCAAGGATGATCTGCGCGCAAGGCTGGCGCGGATGGGCGTGGGGCACATAACGCTGGAATTGGAATGCCACCGCCATGCCTGTGCCGGCGCGAAACTGATCGGGCATTAGCCTTGCATTAAGCTGTTCCGGCGATGGTCGGCTATGGACAACGAGACCGTCACCCTGAAACTTCCCAATGCGACTGTGCTGGCCCTGCACGCAATTGCTGCGCACGAGGATGTGAGCATCGGCCAGATCATTCGCGATGCGATCAACCGCGATCTTGTGCGCCGCGAAAAAGCGAAGACGCCTGTCAGGGCGGATGAGCGGCTCGTCGCTCCCTTGCGGGCGCTTCTCGCCGATGATTTCGCTTATGCAACAAGCTGGGCCGATCTACAGTCGCGCCTTCACCGCAAGGGGTATCATCTGGCCGAAGCGGGGGGTGGTCTGATCCTGTGCGAGGCAGGCTCGGGCACTCGCATATGCAAAGGATCGGAACTCGGCCACGGCTATGCGCAATTGCTGCGCAAGTTCAACGCGCCGTTCCCCGGCCACAGCCACACCTGGCTGGTGGATCGAACGTTGCACGCGACGCAAAACCATTGACCAAAACCACGGACCTGCTACCCCTACGGTATGAATGTTCTTGTTCTGTCCAATTCCCTTGCCCGCCACCTGTTCCTGCACAGGCATGCCTTGTCAGAACCACCAAGCGGCCCTGCCAAAGGCGCGGACCTTGCCGCCCTGATCGGCCGCATCGGCTTTGTTCAGGTCGACAGCATCAATACGGTCGAACGCGCGCATCACATGATCCTGTTCGCGCGCCGCCAAGGTTATCGCCCCGCCAACCTCAAACCCCTGCTTGAACGCGACCGTGCGTTGTTCGAGCACTGGACGCATGACGCCTCGATCCTGCCGATTGCCCTGTTCCCGCATTGGCAGCACCGCTTTGCCCGCGATGCCGAACGCCTGCGCACCCGCTGGCAAAACTGGTTCCGCGACGGATACGAGGCGCAATTTGACACGATCCTGCGCCGGATCGACGACCATGGCCCCGTCACCACCACCGACGTCGGTCAGGGCGAGGTGCGCGGCAAAGGTGGCTGGTGGGATTGGCATCCGTCGAAAACTGCACTCGAATGGCTGTGGCGCACCGGGCAACTCTCCATCGCGCGGCGTGACGGATTTCAGAAGGTGTACGATCTGACGCACCGGGTTATCCCGGCCATCCATCTGTGCCCTCCCCCGGATCAGGCCGCCAGCGTCGATTGGGCTTGCGCCTCGGCGATGGATCACCTGGGCTTTGCGACGTCGGGCGAAATTGCGGCCTATTGGGCCGCCGCAACACCAGCACAGGCAAAGGATTGGTGCGCGGCCGCTCTGAAAGAAGGCACGCTGATCGAGGTTGACGTGCAAAGCGCCGACGGCACCTTGCGCCGTTCCCTCGCCCGCCCTGATGTGCTGCGCGCCGCCGCCGATGCCCCCGACCCACCCGCCCGGATCCGCATACTGTCGCCCTTTGACCCGGCCCTGCGCGACCGCAACCGGGCCGAGCGGCTGTTCGGCTTTCGCTACCGGATCGAGGTGTTCGTTCCCGAACCTCAGCGTCAATATGGCTATTACGTCTTTCCGGTGCTGCAGGGCGACCACCTGATCGGGCGGCTTGACGCGAAGGCCCACCGTGATCAGAACGTGCTGCGGGTCCGTGCTTTCTGGCCCGAAGCCGGGGTGCGGACCGGAACCGGGCGGTTGGCACAACTGGACTCGGCGCTGCACAGGCTGGCGGTCTTTTCGGGCTGCGACCGGGTGGAGTTTCTGGCGGGTTGGCAGTGCGAAACGCTGATTTGATGCGTTCAATCAGCACGATTGACTCAACGTTTCATTCAGCCCAGGATTGTGTTTCTTAACAAGACAATTCTGGGAGGAATGGAAATGAGAGGTCTTCTGACTTCGGCAGCAACGCTGTGCATGGCCGCAGGAATGGCCCATGCACAAAGTGCGGACCTGCCCGCGAATATCGAGAAGCTGCAAAGTATGCAGTCCACCGGCGTCAAGGATTTCACCACCGTTGCCCAAACCGGCGAATATGCCGACGCCATCAGGAAAACGCTGGAAGGCATCAAGATGCCGCCCGGATTCAAGATCGAACTTTACGCCATTGTGCCCGATGCCCGCCATATCGCGGTTGGTCCGCAGGGTGTGGCCACCTTTGTCGGCACGCGCAAGGACAAGGTCTGGGTCGTCACCGACCGCAACAAGGATCGCGTGGCGGATGAGGTCAAGGATTTCGCGCCGTCGCTGACCTTTACAATTCCCAACGGGGTCTGCTTCTCGCCCGACGGGTTTTTGTATATCGCCGAACAGAACCGGGTTCTGGTCTTTCCAGCTGCCGAATTCTTTTACGAATCCCCCGATGTGGCCGTGGGGCAGGTTGTCAAACAGGGCGAACTGATCCCGGCGGATGAGGAATCATTCAACCACACCGCGCGGGTCTGCGACATCGGGCCGGACAAGAAACTTTATATCTCGCTGGGCCAGCCGCACAACGTGACGCCGCCCGACAAGATCCAGAAATACATGGATGCCGGCATCGGTGGCATCATTCGGATGAATCAGGATGGCACCGAACGCGAGATCATCGCGCGGGGGGTCCGCAACTCGGTCGGGCAGGATTTCGATCCCAAGACCGGCGATCTGTGGTTCACCGACAATCAGGTCGATGGCATGGGCGATGACATTCCGCCGGGCGAGATCAACCACATGACATCGGTCGGGCTGAATTTCGGGCACCCCTGGTATGGCGGCGGCGATACCCGCACCAATCAATACAAGGATCAGGAGGTGCCGGTAGAAGTGACGATGCCTGTGTCGACCACAATCGCCCATGCCGCCGATCTGGGCATGATGTTCTATTCCGGGTCGCAATTCCCGGCAAAATACAACGGTGCCATCTTTTCGGCACAGCACGGGTCGTGGAACCGGACCGATCCTGTCGGCGCGCGGGTCATGGTGACTTATTTGGCCGAAGACGGCACCGCCACGACCGAGCCTTTTGCCGAAGGCTGGATTGATGCCAACGGCGAATATCTGGGCCGCCCGGTCGATGTGGCGCAGTTGCGTGATGGATCACTGCTGGTGTCGGATGATCTGGCAGGCGCGCTTTACCGGATCAGCTACAGCCAATGATCCGGGTAATTCTTCTGGGCCTCGGCGGGGTTTTCCTTGCCGGGGTCGGGTTCGCACAGGATGCGGGTGATCCTGCGGCGGGCAAAAAGCTGGCCGGGCAATGCCGCACCTGCCACGGCATTGACGGCTATGCCAAAATCCCCATCGCGCCCCATATCGGAGGCGAGACTGCGGGGTATATCACCCGACAGTTGACCGCCTTTCGCAACGGCACCCGCGAACAGGAAATGATGACGGTTGTCGCCAAGCAGCTTTCCGATACGCAAATCGCAGACCTTGCGGCATGGTATTCCAGCCAGCAGGCCACGGCGACCCTGACCGCCGATCCGGCAGATGCGCCGCAGGTTTGCGTCGCCTGCCACGGTGCAAATGGGATTGCGGTGATCGAGGATGCGCCCAATCTGGCGGGGGAAACGAATATCTACATCGACACGCAACTGCACGCCTTTCGCAGCGGCAAGCGCGTGGATCCGGTGATGAACGACGTTGCCGCTGGCCTGAGCGACGCCGAAATTCGCGATGTGGCCGATTGGTATGCAGCCGTTAGTCTGAAGATTACGCCGCCTTAGACCGGAGCGGCCCAGCCATCAATCGCGGCAACAGCCTCTTCGGCGGTTTCCACGAACTTGAACAGGTTCAGATCATCGGCTGAAATCGTGCCAGCCTCGGCCAGCGCCTGCCAGTTGATGATCCTTTCCCAGAACGCCCGGCCAAACAGCAGAAACGGGATCGGTTTCATCCGCCCGGTCTGGATCAGGGTCAGGCTTTCGAACATCTCGTCCAGCGTACCAAATCCGCCGGGAAAGACGCAGACCGCGCGGGCGCGCATCAGGAAATGCATCTTGCGGATCGCGAAATAGTGAAAGTTGAATGACAGATCCGGCGTCACGTATGCATTCGGCGCCTGTTCATGCGGCAATACGATGTTCAGGCCGATGGATTCCCCGCCCGCCTCGGCTGCACCGCGATTTCCCGCCTCCATCACGCCCGGCCCACCGCCCGTGACGATCACATCCGATGTGCCGCCGGTTGTCATACTGCGTTGCGTCATCAGGCGGGCAAAGCGGCGTGCCTCGTCATAATAATGCGATAGATCGGCCAGCGCTTTCGTGCGCGCCGTATCCTTGCGCGCCGGTTCGGGAATGCGCGCGCCGCCAAACAGCACCACGGTCGAGGTGATGCCGCGTTCGTCCAGCAGCATCTGCACCTTCAGCAGTTCCAGTTGCAGCCGCACCGGGCGCAGTTCTTCACGCGTCATGAAATCGGTATCGGTGAAGGCAAGCCGGTAGGCCGGCGCGCGCGTTTGCGGCGTATCGGGAATGCGGTGCGTCGCCGCGATATCCTGCGAGCTGTCACGAAGCGGGTGGCGGCGGCGGTCGTCTTTCATGGGGCAGAGCCTTGCGATTGCATGGGGACGGGCCAAGCCTTATAGGCTGAAGCCGCGCAAGACCAACCGAAAATGGAGAGAGCCCTTGTCCAACGCCGCTATGCAGACCGCCATCGACGCCGCATGGGACATGCGCGACACGATCACCCCCGCCACCAAGGGCGAGACGCGCGACGCTATCGAAGCCACTTTGACGGCGCTGGATTCCGGCAAGCTTCGGGTGGCGGAACGGCAGGCCGACGGGCAATGGCTGGTGCATCAATGGGCCAAGAAGGCGGTTTTGCTGTCGTTCCGCCTGAACGACATGGCCCCGATTTCGGGCGGCAATGGCGGGTCAAGCTGGTGGGACAAGGTGCCGTCGAAATTCGACGGCTGGGGCGAGAACCAATGGCGCGCGGCGGGGTTCCGGGCGGTTCCGGGGTCTATCGTTCGGCGGTCGGCCTTCATCGGCAAGGGCGTGGTGCTGATGCCATCGTTCGTGAACCTTGGGGCATATGTTGACGAAGGCTCGATGGTGGACGGCTGGGCCACGGTGGGCTCTTGCGCGCAGATCGGCAAGAACGTGCATCTGTCGGGCGGCGTCGGCATCGGCGGCGTGCTTGAACCCATGCAGGCCGGCCCCACGATCATCGAGGACAACTGCTTTATCGGCGCGCGGTCCGAAGTCGTTGAAGGCTGCATCATCCGCGAAGGATCGGTTCTGGGGATGGGGGTGTTCATCGGCCAGTCCACCAAGATCGTGGACCGTGAAACCGGCAGCGTGACCTATGGCGAGGTGCCTGCAGGATCGGTCGTCGTGGCAGGCTCAATGCCGTCAAAGAACGGGATCAACCTTTACTGCGCTGTGATCGTGAAAAAGGTCGATGCGCAGACCCGCAGCAAGACCAGCATTAACGAGTTGCTGCGCGACTGATCCCATCGGAGCGGCTGATCCGCACTCCGTTCGAAAGGTTTTGGGAATGGTTTTGCTGATCACCCCCGCCCGCACGACGGCTGACGTCGCCGAGGTGCGTCGTCTGGTGGTGGGTTTTCTGGCGTGGCTCGACATCAGGTATCCCGACCATCGCGCCCAGATCGCCGCCTATTTCAAGGCGCAGGGGTTGGAGCATCAGCTGGACAACCTGCTGACGCTGTTCTGCCCGCCAACGGCGGAATGTCTGCTGGCGTGGCTGGATAACCGCGCCGTGGGGGTCGTGATGTTGAAACCGCAAACCGCCGAGCGTTGCGAAATGAACCGGCTTTTCGTCGATGACGCGGCGCGGGGTCACGGCGTGGGCCGCGCGCTTGTGGCGGGCATCGTGGAGTCTGCCCACGCGCTGGGATACCGCCAGATGGTGCTGTCGGCAGGCTTTCTGCACCATGAGGCGCGCGCGCTTTACACGCGCACGGGATTTGTCGAAGACACCTCGCTTGCCGATACAGGTGCTGGCGACATGGAAGTGCGGATGATCCGCAATCTGTGAGGCGGGCTTGACTTGGCGTTCGCACCGCCGCAGGAGAACGCGATGGAAGATGCACCCGAAAAACGCAAGCAGCAGGTTTTCACCTTGGTGGTAGAGCTTGGCCGCAAGTCCGGTGATGGCCTGCCCGACAAGGCAACCGGGGCCGCGCTGATGATCTATGCCACCGGCGTGGATGAGGCCGAGGCGGTGCGCGAAACCGTGGCGATTCTGAAAACCGCCGACATGGCGCCGCTGGATGTGTCGGGTTACGGCACGCTGGACGAACGGCTGGCCAATGGCGACGAGATTGACGCGGACGAACGCGCGCTGATGGACCGGGCGCTGGCCGAAAACTCGGTCGTTGTGGCGCAGATGACGCCGTTTTTCGACTGATCACGCCGCCCGGCTGCGATGCCCCCGGCCCAGCAGCGCCAGAAGCGGCGTCGCCTCATACTGGCGCAGAATGCGCAGCGTTGACGATTCGCGCAGACCGCCCAGCGCAAAGATGCAGCCAAGGCTTTGCACCAATGCCTGTTCGCCCAGATCAAGCGCTACACAGGTCACGGCCGCCCGCCGCCGGTCAAAGGCCGCGGACGTGCCATCGGTCAGATGGCCCGCTTCGGCCAACGCCTCTTCGTCCGAGGTCAGGTATTCCACCTCGGGCCCGCCCAGAACCACCAGCATGTCGGATGACACCAAAAGATCGATTTCGGCGGCAAAATACGGTGCGCGCAGCAGTACGGGGGCAAAGGTGCCGCGCCCCGGCAGATCCATCCGCCGCACGGCACGCAGGGTGCGGGGGCTGCCATCGCGGGTCAGCACGCGGTCGCCCGCGCGCAGAAAACCCGCCATCTGAAACCCGCCCGGAACGGCAATCGGCGTGCGCAAGCCCAGCCACGGCGCGCGTTCGGGCAGATCGACCCCTTGCGTGGCACCATACCACATCACGGCGGGGTGGCGCTGATTGACGCCCACGCCGCGACACATCGCATCAATATCGGCCAAGAGCAGCGGCATCGCGCCCGTACCCCGTGCCTTCAGAATGCGGCCCGCATCGGGCAGTTCATAGCGCAGAACCCACGCCCCATCCACTGACCAGCGCAGAACAATGCGCGCCGTGCCCACGGTTTCGGGCAACGCCCCCGGCAGCATGTGGCGAACCACGCGGTCACCCCGACGGTGCAGGATGCCCAGGCCTTCCTTTGCGTCATGAAACACCGAAAACGCCCGCAGACCACCATCGACTTGCCGATAATCCAGAAGAACCTGCGCGCCTTTCAGGGGCACGGCGATTTCAATTACCAAAGCCCCCGTCGCCAAAGCCCCGGTTGCACGCGGATCGGCGGGGTCGCGGCGATCCGACAGGGCAACCCAGCTTTGCATCACGCGGCCTGTGCTGCAAACAGAACCTGCGCCTCGTACCCGCGCAGGGTGCGGCGGGCGGCAGGCGAATAGCCAAGCCCGGTGTCAGGGTCGATCTCGGGGAACAGCGCACAAATCTCGGCCACAGTCTCGGCTTCGAAACTGGCGGTGGTCTGCGGGCCGGGCAGGAAGCTTTCGGTCGCCAATCCTTCGGAAAACACAACCTGATGCCGGTCAAACAGCAAATGAACATAGGTCACTTCGCCGCCGCGTTGCACGGTCACGGACCGGTCATTGACCAGATCCTTGGCGGCAATCAGAACCTCGGCCTCGCCAAACAGCATTTCCGCCAGAACATCGCGGATCAGAACCCGGTGCTGCGGCGACAGCATCAGCGTGCGGTGATCGCCGAACGTGCCCGCCCGGATGCGGATCGGCGCAAATGCCCCGACCGCGGCCACACTGCGCTGACCGATCCAGCGCAGGGGTTGGGGGCCATCATCATGCGTCAGAACCAGATCACCGGGGACCAGATCTTCGACCCTCCGCTCGCCCGTTGGCGTGGAAATCATAGTGCCCGCCACAAAACACGGGATCGAATTGATAGTGACAAATCCGGTGTCGGTGTTGCCCAGATTGTCCTTGACCGTATAGGTAAAGGTCTTCGTCTCGATCTGGCCATCTGGCACAAGGCTGATCGTGCCATTTGCATTCAATGTGATCTGCTGGCCCGACGGTAGCGTTACAGTCTGCCCCGCCACAACATTCACCCCGTTGATCTGGGTGATGGTCAGCGTGGCCCCTGCCTGTTTTATATCGTTGCCAAGGATGTTGAACGTCTGCGCCACGCCCGTCGCATAGACGTTCGCCACGTCGTCGTTCGCGACCAGAACGGTCTGAACTGAATCGCCTGCAATCAGCAGGTTGGAATCGTAGTTCGCATCCGCCGCATCCGCGATGCCGATGCGGATCGAGTTCACGACGCCCAGATTAACCGGAATGGTCAGCGTCAGGGTGACCGTGAACCCGTCCATCTCGGTATTGTACGCATCGTTGGTGTTGCTGATCGTCAGGTTTTCCTGATTGGTCTGGTTGATGTTGTTCACGCTGGTGCGGCCATTGCCGACACTGATCGGCACTGACGTACCATTGATCCAGACGCCAACCACGTCGTTGAACTGGGTGTTGATGTATTCGGGGTATTCCTCGGATGAAAAGACAAAGCGCATCGTCATCACATTGCCGGTCGGGATGAAGTCGGCGTTCAGCCAGACCGCATCATAGGTGTTGGTCCCGGCCAGAGCGTTGAAATCAGCATTGTTGTTGGTGCCAGAGGTGTCAGCCGATGTATTCGCGACCCGGTTTGGATCGCCGCTTGATTGGGTAAAGCTGGAGGCATTGCCGGTTGAAAGGATCACCCCGGTGTTCGACGGCACAACGCCCGGCGACAATTGCCCGTTGGAATAGATCGCGGACGAGTTCGAAGGCCCGGAATAACTTGCCCCCGTCACGGTCACGCCGGTGCCGAAAATGGCATTCGCCATCTGCAACGCCGTGGCGTTCGTCTGATAGGTTAGCTCGGCGCCTGTCGCCATGTCTGCCCCCGTTGTGAAGGGCAGGCCAAACGCCTTTCACCGCCGGATTGGCCCGGTCTGCGCGAAAGGATCACTGCTCGTGGGGGCGCGTTGGCCCCGCGTTTGCCCTGCCTCAGGACGTTTTTATTAAAATTGATCATAAGCCATTGATTTGCCATCTGTCATCCCCGAAATCGCCGCATTCCGTCTGAAGCGCCCGATGCGGTGGCGCGGGGGCCACACCACTGCCGATTGCACAGCGCAGCGGCGGTGGTTGCGGGGCCGGGCCGGGCGCTTTATGTCTGTTGCAACCCCGCAGGAAATTTCGCCATGCCCGCCACCACATCCACCGATCCCGTTGCCCTGACCGCCGATCTGATCCGCTGCGCCTCGGTCACGCCGGTGGAAGGCGGCGCGCTGGTGCTGCTGGAGCGTCTTCTGACGGGTGCCGGGTTTACCTGCACCCGCGTTGACCGCGCGGGCATCGCCAATCTTTATGCGCGCTGGGGTATGCGCGGGGCGAACCGCAGCTTCGGCTTCAACGGCCATACCGATGTGGTTCCCGTCGGCGATGCGGCGGCTTGGACGCATGACCCGTTCGGCGGCGTGATCAAGGATGGCATGCTGTGGGGACGCGGCGCCACCGACATGAAGTCGGGCGTTGCCGCCTTTGCCGCCGCAGCGATTGATTTCGTGCGCGACACACCCCCCGATGGTGCCGTGATCCTCGCCATCACCGGGGATGAGGAAGGCGACGGCGATCACGGCACCCTGGCCCTGCTGGACTGGATGGCGGCCAACGGCGAGGCGATGACCGATTGCCTTGTCGGCGAGCCGACCTGCCCCGAGGTGATGGGCGAGATGATGAAGATCGGCCGTCGCGGCAGCATGACAGCCCTGATCACCGCCAAAGGCGTACAAGGCCATTCCGCCTATCCGCACCGCGCGAAAAATCCGGTTACGGCACTTGTCCGCCTGATGGACCGCCTGGCCTCTCATGAACTGGACCGCGGCACCGACCATTTCGATGCCTCGACCCTTGCGCTGACGACCATAGATACCGGCAACCCGGCGAACAACGTGATCCCCGCCACTTGTACCGGCACCGTGAACATCCGCTTCAACGATGCCCATACCGGGGCCACACTCAGCAATTGGCTGCGCACCGAGGCCGCCCGCGTGCAGGATGAAACCGGCGTCACCATCACGATGACCATCAGGATCTCCGGCGAAAGCTTCCTCACACCCCCCGGCCTGCTGTCCGACCTGATCGCCCATGCGGTTAACGCCGAAACCGGCATCACCCCCAAAGCCTCGACCACGGGCGGCACATCGGATGCGCGGTTTGTCAAAAACCACTGCCCGGTGGTGGAATTCGGGCTGGTCGGCAAGACCATGCACCAGGTCGATGAACGGGTCGCTGTGGCTGATATCCACACGCTCAAAGCCATCTACACCCGCATCCTGACCGCGTATTTCGCATGACGTTGCTGATCACCGTGACCGATGATATCGCCACTTGCCTTCAGTTGCGCCGGGTGGTGTTCATCCAAGAACAGGGCGTGCCCGAGGCGGACGAGCTTGATGACCTCGACCATACCGCGACGCATCTTCTGGCCACCCTCAACGCCCAACCTATCGGCTCCGCCCGCCTTTTGACCGAAGGGCCGACCGGCAAGATCGGCCGCGTCTGCGTGTTACCTGCAGATCGTGGCGCGGGCCTTGGCGCTGCCCTGATCCGCGCCGCCATCGCACATTTCCGCACGCTCCCCCACCTCACCACCGCCAAACTCGGCGCGCAGACCCATGCCATCGCATTCTACGAAAAGTTGGGCTTCACTGCCACAGGCCCGGTCTACGACGATGCCGGCATCCCGCACCGCGACATGACCCTGCCGCTCTGACCCCCATCCTGCAGACTTCATTTTTGCAAAAAATACTCCCGCCGGAGGCTCCGCACTCACCCTGCGCGCTGCCTTTCGGGATGACGCGCCAAACCACGCGTGCTAGGGCAAGGCCATGGACCAGATCCTCTCAAAAGCCCAGATCCTGCAATGGATCGCCGACAATCCGACGCTGACCGCCAAGCGTGACATCGCGAAAGCCTTCGGTATCCGGGGCGACGTCTTGCGCATCGAACTCAAGCGCGTCCTGCGCGAATTGGAGGCGGACGGCGCGCTTGCCCGCAAACGCCGCAGCTACCGCGACGCGGACAGCCTGCCACCGGTGTCGATCCTTCAGATCCTTGCCCCCGATCAGCAGGGCGATCTGTTCGCCCGCCCGCTGGAATGGGATGGCGAAGGGGCCGCCCCCCGCATCCTGATGATCACCCGCGCCTCTGATCCGGCCCTGGGGATCGGCGACCGCATCCTTGCCCGCCTGACCGAAGTCACCGATGAAACCCACAGCCACGAGGGCCGTCTGATCCGCAAGATCGGCTCCAACCCGCTGAAACTGCTGGGTATCTTTCGCGCAGGCTCGGACGGTGGCCGCATCCTGCCCATCGACAAGGGGTCTGACAAGGAATGGACCGTCCGGCCCGACATGACCATGGGGGCCAAGGATGGTGAGTTGGTCGAGGCCGAACAGGCCGGCCCCAAACGCCTTGGCCTGCCTGCGGCCCGCATCGTGGCGCGGCTGGGCGACCCAAGCGGCCCGCGCGCGATCAGCCTGATCGCGATCCACCAGCACGGCATTCCCGACCAGTTCCCCGATGACGTGATCGCCGCCGCCGATGCCGCCACTCCGGCACCCATGGGCAAGCGCGAAGACCTGCGCGACCTTGATCTGGTGACGATCGACCCGATTGACGCCCGCGACCGCGACGATGCGGTTTACGCCCACCCCGACGACAACCCGCAAAACCCCGGCGGTCATATCGTCTGGGTCGCCATCGCCGATGTCGCACACTACGTCCGCCCGAATTCCCCCTTGGACCACGAGGCGCGCCGCCGCAGCAACTCCACCTATTTCCCCGACCGTGTGGTGCCGATGCTGCCCGATGTGCTGTCGGGTGATCTGTGTTCGCTGCACGAACAGGTTGACCGCGCCTGTCTGGCGGTGCGGATGGTGTTGGATGCGCAGGGCCACAAGATTGCGCATCGTTTCACGCGCGGCATGATGCGCTCCAAAGCCTCGCTTGATTATGCCGCCGTGCAATCGGCCATCGACGGCCTGCCGTCTGACAAGACCGCCCCCCTGCTCGACCCCGTGCTACGCCCGCTTTATGCGGCGTATGAGGCAACCAAGACCGCACGCGCCGAACGCCAGCCGCTTGACCTTGACCTGCCCGAACGCAAGATCGTGCTGGATGATGACGGTCAGGTTCTGTCAGTGGCCTTTCGCGACCGGCTGGACGCGCACCGCCTGATCGAAGAGTTCATGATCCTTGCCAACGTCGCCGCCGCCGAGGAACTGATCCGCCTGAAACGCCCGTTGCTGTACCGCGTGCACGAAGAACCCAGCCCCGAAAAGATGGATGCCCTGCGAGAGGTGGCCGAAGGCTCGGGCTTTACCCTTGCCAAGGGGCAGGTGCTGAAAACCGCACATCTGAACCGGCTTCTGGCGCAGGCCGAGGGCACCGAGTTTGACGAATTGATGAACATCTCTACCCTGCGGTCAATGACGCAGGCCTATTACCATCTTGAAAACTATGGCCATTTCGGGCTGGCACTGCGGTCTTACGCGCATTTCACCTCGCCCATCCGGCGATATTCCGACCTGATCGTGCATCGCGCTTTGATTGCGGGCCACGGTTGGGGCGATGACGGGCTGTCGGTGTGGGATGTGGAAAATCTGGGCGAAACCGCCAAGCTGATTTCCGACAACGAACGCCGCAGCATGGTGGCTGAACGGGATACGACCGACCGCTATCTTGCCGCCTATCTGGCCGACCGTGTGGGGGCCGAATTTACCGGGCGCATTTCCGGCGTGCAGCGCTTTGGTCTGTTCGTGAAGCTGGATGAAACCGGGGCCGATGGTCTGGTGCCGATCCGCTCGGTCGGGCGCGAGTTCTTTCATTTCGATGCCGACACCAGCACCCTGATGGGCGCTGATACCGGCATCACCATCGGCATCGGCCAGCGCGTTCTGGTGCGTCTGGCCGAAGCGGTGCCACTGACTGGCGGGCTGATGCTGGATCTGTTGCAGCTTGACGACCGCAATCTGCCATCGGCGGGGCCACCCAAACGCGGGCGTGGCGGCCCCCGCA
This sequence comes from Rhodobacterales bacterium, assembly GCA_038207585.1. Taxonomy (GTDB): domain Bacteria; phylum Pseudomonadota; class Alphaproteobacteria; order Rhodobacterales; family Rhodobacteraceae; genus JBBQZP01. The sequence goes on from JBBQZP010000003.1 coordinate 62,291, forward strand.
AACCCGGCAAGAACGCCGTGCGTGACGCCAAGGCCAAACGTAAAGTGACGCGCAACCGGCGGGGTTAGGGACGGCTCTCTTTTCCCGCCTGCGCCGTTGCGCTATATTGTCCGCAACGACCCACCGGAAACAGGGGGCATTCATGCGGGCACTTCTGGCAGGACTGTTAACGCTCATGGCAACGGACCTGCGCGCCGAGGCGGTTGTGTCGTCTGATCCGGCGTCCGAAATCGTGGCCGAAGATGCGGCCACCCTTGCCGCCTTCGCCGATTGGACCAAAGCCTTCCGCCCCCGCGCCATGGCCAAAGGCATATACCCCGCCACCTTCGATGCGGCCTTTGCGGGCGTTTCCCATGACGCCGACGCCATCGCCAAAGACCGTAATCAGGCCGAATTCAACCGCACGATCTGGGCCTATCTCGATACCGCGGTATCGGACGCCCGCATCCAGAACGGCCGCGCGGCGCTGTTGCGGCATGGCATCGCGCTGAACCGGATCGAGGCGGCGTATGGCGCGCCCAAAGAGGTGGTTGTGGCGATCTGGGGCATGGAAAGCAACTATGGCAAGTTTCGCGGCGACCGCCCGCTGATCTCATCCCTGGCGACGCTGGCCGCCGATGGCCGGCGCGGCGCGTTCTTTGAGGATCAGCTGATCGCAGTGCTGAAGATCCTGCAAAACGGCGATACAACGCCCGACCGGATGACCGGAAGTTGGGCGGGGGCTATGGGCCACACCCAGTTCATGCCGACCAGCTATCTGGCCCATGCGGTCGATTTCACCGGCGACGGACGGCGCGATATCTGGTCGGATGACCCCACCGATGCGCTGGCCTCTACCGCTGCCTATCTGGCGGCCTCGGGCTGGCAAAAGGGCCTGCCTTGGGGGGTAGAGGTGACGCTGCCCGCTGGCTTTGATTACGACCTGTCCGGCAAAAGCCAATCCCGCAGCGGGGCCGACTGGCAGGCGCTTGGGCTGATCCGCGCGGATGGCACGCCCTGGCCCGCGCTGGACCGCGCCTCGCTGCTGCTGCCCGCCGGGGCAAAGGGGCCTGCCTTCCTAATCACCGCCAATTTCAAGGCGATCAGCCGCTACAACGCCGCTGATGCCTATGTGATCGCCGTGAGCCTTTTGTCCGACCGCCTGCACGGTGCGGGTCCGCTTGTCACCGAGTGGCCGCGTGCCGACCGTGCCCTGATGCGCGCGGAGCGCCGCGAACTGCAAAGCCTGCTGACGAAAGCGGGCTTTGATACCAGCGGCGCGGATGGCATCATCGGCCCCAACTCCATCACCGCGATCCGCGCCTATCAGCGCAGCGCGGGGCTGGTGCCCGACGGCTATGCCAACCTCGATCTTCTGAATCGCCTGCGCTGAGCCGCGCGCTTTACCCGATCTTCATCCTGATTCGGCACACTGCCCCCGCGGAACAGGCTGGGAAGCCGATGACCGCCCGGTGAGAAGGCACCCCACGGCTGGAGAAATCCCCCGTCGGGGTGCCGGACGCCCCCCCTTTCCGCTCTGTCTGGCCCCTTCTTTCCGGCCCAAATATCCCGCGGGGGAAGCCCCAAAGGAACTTTGGGGCTTGTGGGGGCGCGAAGCCCCCGCCTGCCATTCGCCACTGGAAATCCATTTCATTCAACGCTAGGCTTGTTCCTTGTTTGTTCAGGTTCATCCATGCCCTTCGTCGAACTTTCCGCCACATCAAATTTCACCTTTCTCACCGGCGCTTCGCACCCCGAAGAGCTGATGCGCCGCGCCGCCGATCTGGGCATGCCCGCGCTGGCCATTGCCGACCGCAATTCGGTGGCGGGCATCGTGCGCGCGCATCAGGCCGCGCGCGAGATGCGGCGCGATGAAGGGGCGTCCCCGCGTCTGATCCCTGCCGCGCGCATCGTGCTGCAGGATGGCTTTACCGTCACCGCCCTGCCGCGTGACCGCGCCGCCTGGGGTCGGCTGTGCCGCCTGCTGACCGTTGGTGCGGGCCGCGCTCAAAAGGGCGATTGCCAGCTTCATCTTGATGACCTGCTGGAGTGGGCCGACGGCATGGCGCTGCTGATCCATCCCGCCGCCCCCTTGCCCCCGGCAAAACCCGCGCAGGCGGTTGTCCGCGGCGCGGGTGCGTGGGTGACGCAAGCGGGGCGGTTGTCGCGCCGCTTCCCTCAGGACACATATCTGCTGATGGCGCCGCGCTATGACGGGCAGGACCGCGCCCGCTTAAGCACCCTCACCGCCCAGGCCAAAATCCTTGGCATCCCCACCATCGCCTCGGCCCTGCCGATGATGCACCGCGCCCAACGCCGCCGCCTGGCCGACGTGCTGACCGCCATCCGCCTTGGCGTGCGGATCGAGGATCTGGGCCATAACGCCATGCCTCATGCCGAAACCCGCCTGCGCAGTGACGGCGAAATGCGGCGATTGTTCTGTGGCCACGCCGCAGCCGTCGACCGCGCCGCCACCCTCGCCCAAAGCCTGACCTTCAGTCTGGACGAACTGCGCTACGAATACCCCTCGGAAGTCACCGGCACCGAGACAGCTCCGCAACGCCTTGCCCGTCTGACTCAGGCAGGGCTCAACTGGCGCTATCCCGCAGGCATCCCCGATACGGCGCAAACTCAGGTCGGCCACGAACTCGCCCTGATCGCCAAGCTGAAATATGAGCCATATTTCCTGACTGTGCATGACATCGTGGCCTTCGCCCGCAGCCGTGGCATCCTGTGTCAAGGGCGCGGATCGGCAGCAAATTCGGTAGTCTGCTACGCGCTTGGCATCACCTCGGTCAGCCCCGAAATCGGCACGATGGTGTTTGAACGCTTTGTCAGTGAGGCCCGCGACGAGCCCCCCGACATCGACGTCGATTTCGAACACGAACGCCGGGAAGAGGTGATCCAGCACATCTACCAGCACTACGGCCGCCACCGCGCGGGCCTGTGTGCGACCGTGATCCATTATCGCGGCAAACGCGCCGTGCGCGAGGTCGGCCGCGCGATGGGGCTGACCGAAGACACGCTGTCAGCCATGTCCAGCCAGATCTGGGGCTGGGGCGGGCGCAAGGACATTCAGGATGACCGCCTGCGCGAAATCGGCCTTGATCCCGCCGACAAACGCCTGCGCCAGACGCTTGCGCTGGTCGATGAGATCCAAGGCTTCCCCCGGCATCTGTCGCAGCATGTCGGCGGTTTCATCATCACCGAAGGGCGGCTGGACGAGCTGGTGCCGATCGAGAACGCCACGATGGAAGATCGCACCGTCATCTGCTGGGACAAGGATGATATCGACACGCTGGGCATCCTCAAGGTCGATATTCTGGCGCTGGGGATGCTGTCGTGCATCCGCAAAGCGTTCGATCTGCTGGAAAAACACCACCACACCCGCTACAGTCTGGCCACCCTGCCCCCCGAAGATGCCGCGACCTATGACATGCTGTGCAAAGCTGACAGTCTGGGCGTGTTTCAGGTGGAAAGCCGCGCCCAGATGAACTTTCTGCCCCGGATGCGGCCCCGCACGTTTTACGATCTGGTGATTCAGGTGGCAATCATCCGCCCCGGCCCCATTCAGGGCGATATGGTCCACCCGTTCCTGCGCCGCCGCAACGGACAGGAGATTGTCAGCTTCCCGTCTGATGCGCTCGGCCGGGTTCTGAAGAAAACGCTTGGCGTGCCGCTGTTTCAGGAACAGGCGATGCAGATCGCCATCCTTGGTGCAGGCTTCACACCGCTGGAGGCAGATCGTCTGCGCCGCGCGCTTGCGACGTTCAAGAAACACGGCAATGTCACAGCGCTGAAAGACCGGTTCCTGCAGGGCATGCAGGCCAACGGCTATGACGACGATTTCGCGAACCGCTGCTTTTCGCAGATTGAAGGGTTCGGCAGTTACGGCTTTCCCGAAAGCCATGCAGCGTCCTTTGCACTTCTGGTCTATGCCTCAAGCTGGATCAAGCGGCACCATCCGGGGCTTTTTGCCTGTGCGCTGCTGAATTCCCAACCGATGGGATTCTACGCCCCCGCCCAGATCGTGCGCGATGCCCGCGAACATGGTGTCGCCGTGCTGCCACCCTGCATCAACACAAGCCACTGGGACAATGTGATGGAGGAAACCGGCGAAGGCGATCTGGCCCTGCGGCTTGGGTTTCGCCAGATCAAGGGCATCGCTGAAGACGAAGCGCTGTGGATCACCGCCGCGCGCGGCAACGGCTACCGCGCGCTGGAGGATGTCTGGCGCCGCGCGGGCATCCCCCCGGCCACCCTGACCCGGTTGGCCGAAGCCGATTGCTTTGCCGCCCTTGGCCTTGCCCGGCGTGATGCGCTCTGGGCCGCCCGCGCGCTCACCGGCCCCAAACCGCTGCCTCTGTTCGCGGGCGACATGGACGGCGAAGGCATCGTGGAACCCGCCGTCACCTTTCGCGCAATGACCGAAGGCGAGGCGGTGGTAGAAGACTATGTCGCCCTGCGCCTGACCCTGCGCAGCCACCCGATGGCGATCCTGCGCCACAGGCTTTCGCCGTCCCCTGATCGCAACAGGGGAGCCGCCCTCAGGGGCATCGAGCCCCCTCGGACGGCGTCGCTTTCGCTCCATCCTGCTTGAACTCGATGGACTTCACTTTTGTAAAAATACTCAATCCCTGTCCTTTGGCAAGCAGGGCAAAGTTAAGTATTTATGCAAAAATGAAGCCCCTTTCCGGTCTGGGTGCCGGGGAGTGAATACGACGCCGTCCAAAGGGCCTCAATGGCCCTGAGGACGGCCCCCCGAGGAGCAGAAGCAGTCATGCGAAGGTGGCGTGGCAGAACCATCCTGCGGACACGGCTGCACCATGTGCGAAATATATCCAAAGCCGGGCGCCGCTTTGGGTTTCCACTCGCCAGTAGTCCCGCGGGCCGTTGCGCCACACGGCATCATCGAACCACCATTCGGGGGTGATGCGTTCAGGGCCGAAGGCTTGGCGCACATTGCGTTCCGCCTTTCGCCAGCGAAAGCTGAGCGGAAGATCGCAGCTTTCAGGGGCTTGCACCGCTTCGGGGTGGAACAGGGTCAGCGGACGGGGGACGGACGGGGCAGGCCAAGGGATTGGCGCGGGGTCAGACCATGCCGCTGTCAGAACCAGTGCCGCTTTTTCCGGTATGTGGCTTTGCGCCGGATGCAACCGGGTTACCGCCTCGGTTCCCAGTTTTGCGACAAGCTTGCCCACCAGATCATCAAGCGCTGTATCGCCAGTCTGATACATGCCAACCTGATATGCACCAGTCTGATACGCACCAGTTCGGGCGATGCCCGCACCGGGCGCGGCAACATCTGCGGCAAGATGTTGCCGCGCACCCAGCGGTTCCGTCTCCACCGCCTCCAGCCGCAGGCAATCAATCCCGAAACCTGCGTCGATCCCGTCAAGCTTCAGGGCCAGCAGCGGGCGGATGCTGCCCGGCGCATTGGCAGGGCGGGCAAGCCCGACCTCGGCCACCGCCACGCCGCCATCACAGCGGAACGCCTGCAGCCGCACCCGCCGCGCGCCCCGCGCCTTGGCCTGCAACCCTGCACACATCACCGGCAACAGCCGGTCCAGCGCCGCCTCGACATCGGCGCGCAAACCGATCGGGTCGGGAAAGGTCAGCCGCACGGCAAAATGCAGGGGCGCGCGGGCGGGCGTCACGGGTTCGGGCTCCAGCCCCAGTGCCTGATCCAGCCTGCGCAGCGTATCGGTGCCAAAGCGCCGGGCAAGGGCTGCGCGGGGCAGGCCCATAATATCCTCGATGCGGCGCAGGCCAAGACGCGCCAACCCCGCCACGGTATCAGGCGGCAGCCGAAGCGCCGCCACCGGCAGCGCCGCCAGCGCCTGCCGCATCTGCCCCGGCGCTGCAATCACCCCTTGCAGCACCCCCGGCACCATCAGGGCAGGAGCCGCCCCGCCACGTTCCCAATGCCGCCGCTTTACCGCGCGGGACCGGGTCGCACGCGCCTCTTGTTCGATCGCGTCGCCGTTGCGGGCGGGTTCCACCCCCTGCCCGGCAAAGCGTGCCAGCGCCCAGGCGGCCCCCGGCGTATCGGCGATGCCTGCGCGCAGGGTCAGCCCAAGCGCGGCGCAATCGGCCTCTACCTCGGTCAGCAAGGCCGCCTCGCCGCCGAACAGATGCGCACACCCCGTCAGGTCGATCACCAAAGCGGCGGGCGGCAACTCGGCCACCCAGGGCGAGAATTTGCCCGCCCAGCGCCGCAGCACCGTCAGAAAAACCGCGTCGCGCAACGGATCGGCAGGCCGCGTTACAAGCGCCGGGCACATTGCGGTTGCGTCGCGCAGCGGCTGGCCCAGCCGCAGCCCCGCACGTTCCGCCTCGGGGTTGAGCGAGGCAAGAACCTGCGCGCCGCTCTGATCGGCGACCACCGCAAAGGCCAGCGGCAGCGCATCCTTGCGCCCGCGCAGCAGCCGTTCCGCCGCCAACCGCGGAAACCAGAGCGACAGAATCCGTCGGTGCGCCATATTGTTCTCTTTTTGTTCTTGTATCGCCGGAAGCTAAGCCGAGTCCAGCCGACCGGTAAAAATCACGCGGTCGTGATCAGGACGCTTCCAATAATCTGCCTATAATCAGACAGCTTAATCCAACCCGGAGCCTGATATGCGTTTCGCCGTCACCACTTTTCTTGCCGTAACACTGCTTGCGTCAGGCGTATCCTTCGTTGCAGCCGAGGCCACCGATCCCAACGTGATCGCCCGTCAGGGTGTAATGGGCACGATCGGCAAGAACGTAAAAGCGCTGGGCGAAATGGCGTCGGGCAAGACGCCCTTTGACGCCGCCGGGGCCGAGGCAGCAAAGGCTGCATTGGTCGAGGCGGCGGGTCAGATCCCCGTTGTGTTCGAAGCGAACGCCACCGATGACGACAGCGAAGCCAAGCCCGAGATCTGGACCAACTGGGACGATTTTGCCAAGGACGGCGCCACGTTGAAAACCGCAGCCGAAGCGCTTGATGTCGCCTCGGCCGAAAGCATCGGCGCTGGCATGGCTGCCGTTGGCGGCGCTTGCAAGGACTGCCATTCCGAATATCGCGTCAAGAAATAAGATCAGGCAGCGCGCAGGGTTCTGCTTTGCGCGCCCCCACTTTCACCCGCAGGTGATGCGGGCAATGTTGCCGTTGGCGTCAAGATAGACGTCGATCCGCCCTGAAATATATTCCTGCGTGACAAGGCTGCCCAACGGCACGATGCGGTAGGGGCGCGTGGTCGCAGTTCTCATCGCAACGCCCGGCTGCCCGACCAATCCCGCCACTTCGGACGCATGGCAGACATCGGGCTCGCGGTCATCAAACCCCGGCGTCAGATCAACCGGGGCACCGGTTACAGGGTCAAGCCCCGGCACAGCCTGAACCACGGGCGCTGGTGCGGACGCACAGGCAGCCAGAAGCGGCAGGATCAAGGCAAAGCGTGTCAGGGTCGCAAAGGATGGCATGAATGGCGTTTCCCGCGTTGCAATTTCCCCCTGTTTCGCACAGCTTGGCGCAAATTCACAGAGGGAAGGATCACATCATGCGCACCCGTGCCGCCGTTGCCGTCGCCGCCGGAAAACCGCTTGAAATCATGGAAGTGAACCTTGAAGGGCCGAAGGCCGGCGAGGTTTTGATCGAAGTGAAGGCCACAGGCATCTGCCATACCGATGAATTCACCCTGTCAGGTGCCGACCCCGAAGGCCTGTTCCCCGCGATTCTAGGGCACGAGGGTGCCGGCATCGTGATCGAGGTCGGCGCAGGCGTCACCAGCCTGAAGCCCGGTGATCATGTTATCCCGCTGTATACTCCCGAATGTCGCCAGTGCCCAAGTTGTTTGTCGCGCAAGACGAACCTGTGCACCGCGATCCGGTCCACTCAGGGGCAAGGGCTGATGCCGGATGGCACGACGCGGTTTTCGATGCTGGATGGCACGCCGATCTATCACTACATGGGCTGCTCCACCTTCGCCAACCACACAGTGATGCCCGAGATTGCGCTGGCAAAGGTGCGCGACGACGCACCGTTTGACAAGATCTGCTACATCGGCTGCGGCGTTACCACCGGGGTCGGTGCAGTTCTGAACACCGCGAATGTCGAGGCCGGGGCCAAGGCCGTGGTCTTTGGTCTGGGCGGCATCGGGCTGAACGTCATTCAGGGGCTGCGGATGGCGGGCGCCGACATGATCATCGGGGTGGATATCAACGATGACCGCAAGACATGGGGTGAGAAGTTCGGGATGACGCATTTCGTCAACCCGACCAAAATCGACGGCGATATCGTGGCGCATCTGGTCGGGATGACGAAAACGCCGTTCGACCAGATCGGCGGCGCGGATTATTCGTTTGATTGCACCGGCAACGTCAAGGTGATGCGCGCAGCACTCGAATGTACGCATCGCGGCTGGGGACAGTCGATCATCATTGGCGTGGCACCGGCAGGCGCGGTGATCGAGACGCGGCCGTTCCAGCTTGTGACCGGGCGCATCTGGAAAGGCACTGCTTTTGGCGGCGCGCGCGGGCGGACGGACGTGCCGACGATCGTGGATTGGTATATGAACGGCAAAATCGAGATTGATGCGATGATCACCCACACGATGCCGCTGGAAAAGATCAACGAGGGGTTCGAATTGATGAAACGCGGCGAAAGCATCCGCGGTGTCGTGATCTACTGACGTCGCCGCAAACAAGAATTTTGAAAAATTCTTGCAAAATTCTTCAAAGAATTTTGGGGTGGCGCGTTTTGCGCCGCCCGCACTGAATAAGGAACCACCATGGTCGATACCCGCACCCCCCGCCTCGCCGTTCTGATTGACGCCGACAATGTGCCCTCCAGCTATGCCGAAGCGATTTTCGAGGAAATCGCTGGCTTGGGCGAAGCGTCCGTACGCCGCATCTATGGCGACTGGTCGGCGCAACGTCTGGCCGGTTGGGCGCGCAAGGTGGCGGCCTTGGGTCTGGTGGCGGATCAGCAGTTTTCCAACACCAAGGGCAAGAACGCCAGCGACATTGGCCTTGTCATCGCCGCGATTGATTTCCTGCATTCGGGCCTGTTCGACGGCTTTGTGCTGGTCAGTTCCGACAGCGATTTCACCCGCCTTGCCGCCCGCATCCGCGAACAGGGGCTGGATGTGTACGGCATAGGTGAGAAAAAGACACCCGAGGCGTTCCGCATGGCCTGCAAGCGGTTCATCTATGTGGAAAACCTCGCCGCAGTTGAAGAGCCTGTGCGCGAGGTGAAGCCGGACCGCGCACCTGCGGTTGAAACGGTGTCAGACGTGCCGCGCGGCACCAAGGAAGCCCCCGCCAAGGCCATCCCCCTGATCATCGCCGCGATGCGCGCGATTGATCCCGAGGGAGAGTGGTATTCGCTGGGCCAGATCGGCCAGTATATCACCCAAGGGGCCCCCGATTTTGACACCCGCACCTATGGCAGCGCCAAACTGTCGGACCTTGTGCGCAAGATCAGCCGGTTCGAGGTGAAATCCGGCCCCGGTGGGCAGCTATTGGCGCGGGATGTGGCGTAAGCGGCCAAACTGACGCCGCAATTCGATGGGATCATTTTCGAATTGCAGGCGTCGGAGGTTTTTGTGAACGACCAGACTTTCGGATTTGACGCCCCGCTTTCGATGCAGGTTGGCCGGGTTGCGGTGTTGGCTGATGGGGAGAACCTGCCGTTTTCAACGGTATCGGGTTTTTTGTCGGACTCGGGGCGCGGGCAGACGGAAGTGATCCACCGTGCCTGGTGCAACCGGCTGAACGCGAACGGGTGGGAGGCCGCGCACGGTTTTGACGTGACCTATCTGAACACGCTGTCGGGCAAGAATTCCGCCGATATTCATCTGGTGATCGAGGCGATGCAGATTGCGCATGATAAGCTGGTGGATGGGTTCGTGATCCTGTCAACCGACCGCGATTTCGCGCCGCTGGCCTATGCGCTGCGGCGGATGGGCTTGTGGGTGATCGGGGTGGGGAGGGCGGAAACTTCGATCCTGTTCCGGGAGGCATGCTCGCGGTTTTATCAGTTGGCGCAGAAGGTTGAGCCGGATTTGCAGACGCCTTTGGCAAAACCCGCACCGGCTAAGGCCGTACAAACGCCGCTTTCGCCGGTTGATACCGCACTGAAAGCCATCATTTGTGCCTACGGTGACGCAGGAGGAGGCATCGCACTCAAATCGCTAGGTAGCGAGATGTCGAAGTTGAAGATTTTACTGCTCAACACAGGCTTTTCAACTTGGTTCAGGTATCTAAGCTCAAAACCTTCGATGTATGCCGTGTCCGGGCCATCAGATGCCCGCATAGTCCGCTTAGCGCGGCCCTAACCCTTCACCCCATACATCGCCATGAACATCGCCACAGCCGCCTTGACGGACCGCGACATATCGGCGTCGGAATAGCCATCGTGCAACCCGCAGACCATGCGGTTGTGCAGATCGGATTTGCACAGGGCGGCGAACTGGTCGGCGGCCATGTCGAAATCCTCGATCCTGAACTGACCTTGTGCCACCGCGTGGCGCAGGTAATACCCGACCCGCTCGCGGATCAGTTGCGGCCCCGAGGCATAGAACTGCCGCCCCAGTTCCGGAAAGCGGTCGCTTTCGGCAACACTGATGCGGTACATCTGACGGCCAAAATCAGACAATGATATCCGCAGGATATGATGGCCGATGGTGGCCATCACTTCGGCCGCAGGGGCATTCATGTTGATCGTCTGAACCGCTTCTTCAGCCTGACGCGCGCATTCGGTCTTGGCCACTTCCATGAACAACAGCCGTTTGTCGGGGAAATAGCTGTAAAGCGTGGCCTTCGACACGCCCGCCTCGCGCGCGATATCATCAACCGACGCGCCCTCGAACCCGTCGCGCAGAAACACCGTCCGGGCGCCTTGCAGCACCTGATCGAATTTTCGGCCCTTGCGGATTTCTGGTGCGGTGTCGGTCATCGTCCCTCGATTGATGGGCAGACTAGACCAATCACCGCACCAGCGGCAAGGCTTGCGCGCTTATTGCTTTGGCGCAACAGGGGTTTGCACCTGCGGCAGGGGGGCGGCACGGGTGACAGGCTGTGCGGCTTCGGTCGGAAAGGTCAGGCTGGGCAGCGAAAAGACCATGAAATCCGCGCGGGCGGCGGTGGTCAGGGCAAGGGTGGCCATCAGGGCCATCAGAATACGGGTCATTACAGGCTCCTATAAGTGAACTGTTTGGTTCGCTTTTACAAACTGAACCGAGTCGTTCACTTCGTCAAGCAGAAATTGAACCGTACGGTTCAGTTATTTTCCCTTTCCCTTTCGACCGCCGCAAACTACCTTAGAATCATTCCAACTTGGAGCGATACATGATCCCCGGAATGACCTCTCGCCGCCGCTTTTCCGATTTGTCAGAGCAGGAGATTCTGGCGCTTGCCATCTCGTCCGAAGAAGACGACGGCCAGATCTACCGCACCTATGCCGAACAATTGCGCGGCGAATATCCCGCGTCGGCGGCTGTGTTCGACGGAATGGCGGAGGAAGAAGACATCCATCGTCAGCGCCTGATCGCCCTGCATCGCACCCGGTTTGGTGACGTTATTCCCCTGATCCGGCGCGAACATGTGGCCGGGCACTATGCACGCCGCCCGGTCTGGCTGGTCAAGAACCTGAGCCTTGAGACGATCCGGGGCGAGGCCGCAGCGATGGAAAAGCAGGCGGAGACATTTTACCTGCGCGCGGCCCAATCCACGACTGATGCGGCAACCCGAAAACTGCTGGGCGATCTGGCCGCCGCCGAGGCGGGACATCAGCGCACCGCCGACGCGCTGGAGGCCAAACACTTGCCCGACGACGAAAAGAACGCCGAGGATCAGGCCGCCAAGCGCCAGTTCATCCTGACCTGGGTGCAGCCAGGCCTCGCGGGGTTGATGGACGGGTCAGTGTCGACGCTGGCGCCGATCTTTGCCACCGCCTTTGCCACGCAAGACACCTGGACGACGTTTCTGGTGGGCACGGCGGCATCGGTGGGTGCCGGCATCTCGATGGGGTTTACCGAGGCCGCACATGACGACGGTGTTCTGTCGGGGCGCGGCAGTCCGTTCAAGCGCGGTCTTGCGTCAGGTGTGATGACCACACTGGGGGGCATGGGGCACGCGCTGCCATATCTGATACCGGATTTCTGGACGGCAACGTCGATTGCGATGGTGGTTGTTTTCATCGAGTTGTGGGCGATTGCGTGGATCCAGAACCGCTTCATGGACACGCCCTTCCTGCGCGCCGCCTTGCAAGTGGTGCTGGGCGGTGCTTTGGTCTTTGCCGCCGGGGTGTTGATCGGCGGCGGTTGAGGGACGGTTCATGTATAAAAAAGGCGAAGTGTCCTACCAGCCCCTGCCGCTGCCCGACCGGGTGCAGCGCGACGCCGCCGATGCGGTTGCGGCCGCCGAGGCGTTCCTTGCCTATATGCGCAAGCGCCATTCGGTGCGCGATTATTCCCCCCGCGCGGTGCCCGAGGCGGTGATCGCTGCCTGCATTGCTGCTGCTGGCACAGCACCTTCCGGGGCCAACCACCAGCCCTGGCATTTCGCAGCGATTTGTAACCCCGCCATGAAGGCCCGCATCCGGGCGGCGGCCGAGGACGAGGAGCGGGAATTCTATTCCGGCGGGGGTGGCGATGAATGGCTGGCAGCCCTTGAACCCATCGGCACCGGGGCGGAAAAGCCGCATCTGACCGACGCGCCCTGGCTGATCGTGGTCTTTGCGCAGCGCTACGGCGTGACCGAAGATGGCGCGCGCTACAAGAATTACTATGTGCCCGAAAGTGTGGGCATCGCCACCGGCATGCTGATCACGGCGCTGCATCACGCGGGGCTGGTGTGTCTGGAGCATACCCCCAACCCGATGAAATTCCTGCCGGAATTGTGCGGTCGGCCCGCGTCGGAAAAGGCGGTGATGATCCTGCCGGTGGGCTATCCGTCCGATACGGCGACAGTGCCTGCGGTGGCGAAACGGAAAAAACCGCTGGAGCAGATCATGTCGGTGTTTCGCTGACGGCAAGCGCCGGGGGCAACCGTTGTCGGCTGTACCTGAACCGACGGCGCACCGGAGGGCAACGGCAGATGAGTATTTGTTCAAAAATGAAGTCCACGCGCGTGGTTGCATCCCGCCCCCGCGCATGAAACCTTGGTCGGGCACAAGAGAGTCCCGATGCTGCCCATCCTTCTGAAAACACTTCCGTTCTTTGCATTGATCGGGCTGGGCTGGTGGGCCGGGCGGGTGCGGTTCTTTACACCCGAGGCGACGGCCTATCTGACCAAGTTCGTTTTCTACTTTGCCCTGTCAGCGATGCTGTTCCGGTTTTCGGCGAACCTAAGCCTGGGTGAGATTTACGACACCCGCTTTGTGCTGGCTTATCTGTCGGGGTGTCTGGTGGTTTACGCGCTGGCGATGGCCGTGGCCTTTGCGCGCCGGATCAGCGTTTCCGAGGCTGCGGTCGAGGCGCAGTGTGCGGTGATCGGCAACACCGGATTTCTCGGGGTGCCGATGCTGGTGGTGCTGCTGGGGCCGCAGGCGGCGGGGCCGGTGCTGATGGTGCTTGCGATTGATCTGATTGTGTTTTCCAGCCTGATCACGCTGATCATTACAGGCGCTCAGCAGGGAAGGATGAGCCTTTCGGTGCTGCGCGTGCTGGGCATGGGGCTTTTGAAAAACCCGATGATCGTGTCGATGGTGCTGGGGCTTTCGTGGTCGGCCACGGGGGTTGCTGTGCCCGCGCCGGTGAATGATTTTCTTAGCCTTCTGGGGGCTGCTGCCACGCCGGGGGCGCTGTTTGCCATCGGGGCCTCGCTTGCCTCAAAATCGGCGGAGCGGGTCAGCGTTGCGGTCTGGCTTAGTTTTTGCAAGCTGGTGCTGCATCCCTTGGCGGTGGCGGTGATGGCGCTGATGGTGTTTCATGTCGATCGGGCTGCGGCGGGTGTGATGATCGCCGCCGCGGCCTTGCCGGTGGCGGGCAACGTCTACATTCTGGCGCAGCATTACGGGGTGGCACCGCAGCGGGTTTCTGCGTCTATCCTGATTTCGACGGCGGTCAGTATTCTGACGGTCACGGGCGTGATCGCCTGGGTGACGCAAGGGGGAGGCTTATGAAAACCATATCGGAAAACCGCGCATTTGGTGGCGTGCAGGGCGTCTATTCCCACGCCTCCGACTCAACAGGCGGCGAGATGACCTTCGGTCTTTTCCTGCCTGAGGAGGCCGAGCGTGGCCCCGTGCCGGTGCTTTGGTATCTGTCGGGCCTGACCTGCACGCATGAGAATGCGATGGTGAAATCGGGCGCGCAGAAATGGGCGGCCGAGGCAGGGATGGCAATGGTGTTTCCTGACACCAGCCCGCGCGGGCCAGGTGTGGCCGATGACGCGGCCTATGATCTGGGGCAAGGGGCGGGGTTCTATGTGAACGCGACCGAAAGCCCATGGACCCCACATTTCCGGATGTGGGATTATGTGACGGACGAGTTGCCACGCCTGATTTTCGGCACCTTCCCGCTGGATGAGGCGCAACAGGCGATCACCGGGCATTCGATGGGCGGTCACGGCGCGCTGACCATCGCGATGAGCTTTCCGGGGCGGTTCAAATCGGTTTCTGCCTTTGCGCCCATCGCGCACCCAACGGCCAGCGATTGGGGCCGCAAGCAGTTCAGCGCCTATCTGGGTGTGGATCAGACGAAATGGGCGGCGCATGACGCCACGCTGTTGATGAAAAAACGCGGCTTTGATGGCCCGATGCTGATTGATCAGGGCGCGCAAGATCAGTTTCTGGACCTGTTGCAGCCCGAGGCCTTGGCCAAGGCGATGATGGCACGGCGGCAGAACGGCGTTTTCCGAATGCAAAAGGGCTATGACCACAGCTATTTCTTCGTCGCGTCCTTTATCGAGGATCACCTGCGCTTTCACGCCGACGCGATCTATGGCTGACCCCACCATCTACATCGACGCCGATGCCTGCCCGGTCAAGACCGAGGCAGAACGGGTGGCGGTGCGCCACGGGATAAGGATGGTGCTGGTGTCGAACGGCGGCATCCGCCCGTCGGCCAACCCGCTGATCGACAGTGTTTTCGTACCCGATGGCCCGGATGAGGCCGACAAGTGGATCGCCGACCGCGCAGGCATTGGCGACATCGTGGTGACGGGCGATATCCCCTTGGCCGCGAAATGTGTGGCGGCGGGCGCGCAGGTTTTGCGCCACAATGGCGAGGCGCTGACGGCGGCCAACATCGGCAACGTGCTGGCCACGCGTGATCTGATGGCAGATCTGCGCAGCGCCGATCCGTTCCGGCAGGGCGGCGGCAAGCCTTTTGCGAAAGCCGACCGCTCGCGCTTTCTGGAGCGGTTGGAGCGGATGATCCGGGCAGCAAAAGACGCGTGATGTCGCGGGCGGGCAAGACGCGCCCAGTTCAGGGCGGCACAACATTCGCATGAGCCAGTCCGAACCTGTTGCAGCCTCTACGCCGATCCTGTTTGCACTGGGCGGTGCTGCGATACTGTCGTTGAACGACATGGCGATCAAGTTCCTGTCGGGCGGCTACCCCTTGCATCAGGTGATCCTGACGCGCTCGCTGATCGCGATCACGGTCATTCTGTGTTTCATGGGGGCAACGGGCACCGGATACCGCCAGTTGCGCACGACCCGCTGGCGCGAGCATCTTTTGCGCGTCGGGATCATCATGGTGTCGAACGTCGCCTATTTTCTGGGGCTGGCGGCGCTGCCCTTGGCTGATGCGGTGGCTATTGGTTATGTCAGCCCGATTTTCGTGACGCTTTTGTCGATCGTGGTGCTGGGCGAAAAGGTCGGGCCCCGGCGCTGGGCAGCGGTGGCGGCAGGGATGCTGGGCGTTCTGGTGATGATGCGGCCGGGCGAAGGTGGCCTGCACCTGCCCGCGCTGATGGTCATGCTGTCGGCGTTTTGCTATGCCAGCGGCAACATCATGACCCGGCGGATGAAGGATACCGAGGCGGCGGTAACGCTCAATTTCTATGTCCAGGTCGGGTTTATAGTCGTCAGTATGACCATGGGCATTAGCGTAGGTGACGGGCATCTGGCAGGATCGGGCGATCCGTCCCTGGCGTTCCTGCTGCGGGCATGGGTCTGGCCGCCACTTGGCGATGTGCCGTTTTTTCTGGCAACGGGGTTGGCAGTGGCGGTCGGCGGGCTGATGATCTCGCAGGCTTACCGCACTGGCGAGGCCGGGCTGATTGCGCCGTTCGAATATGTCGGAATGCCGATGGCGATCTTCTGGGGTGTCGTCATCTTTGGACGCTGGCCCGATGGCGTGGCCTGGGTGGGGATTGCGCTAATCTGCGGCGCGGGGCTTTATGTGTTCTGGCGCGAACGACGGATCAGGGAAGGGCAGGCATGATACCCAAGGCCGTGATTTTCGACATCGGCAATGTGCTGATCGAATGGAACCCGGAGCGGTTCTATGACGCCACCATCGGCGAGGCGCGCAGGCGTGCCCTGTTCGCCGAGGTTGATCTGCACCGCATGAACGACCTGATCGACGAAGGCGCGTTGTTTCGCGAAACGATCTACGACTGGGCCGATGCACACCCCGATTGGAGCCCCGAAATCCGGCTGTGGTATGACCGCTGGATCGACATGGCTTCGCCCCGCATCGAGGGCTCCATCGCGCTGATGCGCGCCTTGCAGACCAAGGGCGTTCCGGTCTTTGCGCTGACGAATTTCGGCATCCACAGCTTTGCCTATGCCCGCACGCAATACGATTTTCTGGATGCGTTCGATCATGCCTATGTCAGCGGGCGAATGGGAGTGATCAAACCCGACGCCCGCATCTACGCGATGGTCGAGGCGCATTCGGGCCTCGCGCCAGAGCAACTTTTGTTCACCGACGACCGCGCCGACAACATCGCGGCAGCAGCTGCGCGCGGCTGGCAGGTACATCAATTCACCGGATGGCAGGGATGGGCCGGGACGCTTGTATCCGCCGGATTGCTGACCAAAGAGGAGGCGGGATTATGACCGTTCAGATCATCGGGCCCGAGGCCGAAGCGCACCTGACATGGGCGGGCCTGACAGCGGCGCTGGAGGCCGGGCATCGCCTGCCCCGGGCCCAGATCAAGGATATGCTGTTGTACCGCGGCCCCGATACCCTGCTGAACCGCGCGGCGTGGATCGACGGACTCGGGCAGTTGGTCAAATGCGCCACGATCTTTCCGGGCAACGCGGCTTTGGGCAAACCGGCGGTCAACGGAGTGGTCACGCTTTTTACCGACCAGACGGGCGCGTTGGACGCTGTCGTTGATTTCCATCTGGTGACGAAATGGAAAACGGCTGGCGACAGCCTGTTGTCCGCCAAGCGGCTGGCCCCTGTAGACAGTCGCAAGATTTTGCTCGTGGGTGCCGGCACCGTCGCGCGATCAATGGTTGATGCATATTCCAGCGCCTTTCCACGGGCGGCGTTCACCGTCTGGAACCGCAGCCCAGAGGCCGCGCAAGCACTGGCCACCGACCCCCGCGTCACGGCCACGGATGATTTGCAAAGGGCTGTGGCTGACGCAGATATCATCTGCACCGCCACCATGTCGAAAAGCCCGCTGATCAAGGGCGAGTGGCTGCGCCCCGGCCAGCATCTTGACCTGATCGGCGCATATACCCCCGCCATGCGCGAGGTCGATGACGCCGCCATGCAACGCGCCCGCGTTTTTGTCGACTCTCGCGCCACAACCCTGCACCACATCGGTGAGTTGATGGAGCCATTGGCATCGGGTGCCATTACCGAGGCCGATATTGCCGCTGATTTCTATGACGATCCGTCGCTTTTTGCCCGCCAGTCCGAAGATGAGATCACGATTGCCAAGAACGGCGGCGGAGCACATCTGGACCTGATGACAGCGACGTACATCCTGAACGCCTGGCGCAATCGCTGAATGTCGGGAATTTGGTCGGAGCGAGAGGATTCGAACCTCCGACCCCCTGCTCCCGAAGCAGGTGCGCTACCAGGCTGCGCTACGCTCCGACCGATGGCGCGGGGGTAAACCGAAGCGAGCGCGTTTGCAAGAGGGTGTCACGGGGAATCAACGCGGCACGTCGCGCGACTCGCGCCGTTTCAACAGCAGCGAAATGCGTGGCATCAAGCCCGTTTCGGGGCGAGAGCGCGATTCCAGCACCGGCGTATTTTCCGAGACGCTGGCCTTGCCCTCACGCAGAACAATATAGATGCCGCTGGCAATGATGATCGCCGCGCCCACAAGTGTCAGCCCGTCGGGAGATTCGTTGAAGATCAGCGCGCCAAAGATCGTGGCCCAGATCATTTGCGAATACTGCATCGGTGCCACGATAATGGCAGAGCCGCTGCGATAGGCCAGAATAATCAAGAGCGTGGCTACGAATCCGAATGACGCGATTATGCCCAGCATACCCAGATGTTGAATCGGCATGGGCTTGTAGACAAAGGGCAGCGCGCAGCCCAAAACGATGAAGTTCGCGGCCATCGGATACAGGATCAGAACGACAGGCCGTTCATCCTGCCCGATCTTGCGCACGATCACGGACGCAAGCGATGAAAACACCGCCGCCGCCAGTGCCGCCGCGTGCCCCAGCGCCAAAGGCTCTGCCCCCGGACGCAGCACGGTAAGAACCCCGATCAGGCCCACCACCACCGCCAGCCCGCGCCGGATACCGACCCTTTCGCCCAGAATTGGAATTGCCAGAATCGTGATCAGCAATGGTGCCGCGAACAGGATTGCATAGGTCTGAGCCAAAGGCAGCACGGAAAACGCATAGAACGCTGACAGTCCGGTGATCACCGTCGACACCGTGCGCAGGGCCGTCCACCACGGATGAACCGGGCGCAGATGGCCATCTGCGCGGTCATTCATCAGCATCAGCGTAACCAGCGGAAACCCCAGCAGCACCGAGAAAAAGATGATCTGCACCGGCGAATAGATGCCGCCCAGAATTTTAACAACCACATCATGCGTGGCAAATATCGCAAAAGACAAAAGCGCCAGAAGCGCACCACGCATGTTGGAATTCTGGATCGCCATAAAAGGTTCACACGCTTGCAGCCGGACTGAATGAACCCTCTTCTTTCAACCGATCCGCAAAAGTGCAAGGCCAATGAGGGCGAAGGTTCTAGATCAGCCGCACTTGCGTACCGATTGGGGCCACCGCAAAGAGCGCTTCGATGTGTTCGTTGTAAAGCCCGACACAGCCCGACGATGACCGGCGCCCGATCTTGCGCGTGTCATGCGTGCCGTGAATGATATAGGCGGGCCAATCCAAATACATCGCATGCGTGCCCAAGGGGTTGGTCGGGCCGGGCGGGGTGTAGTGCAGCGTCGGATCGCGTTCCATCATCGACGGCGTCGGTGTCCAGTCGGGACCGACCTTCTTGCGTACAATCTCGGTATAGCCACGGCGGGTCAGCTCTTCGGTCAGGGGAACCGAGCTTGGATAAAGCCGGTAATCCTGACCGTCTGCGGACCAGAAATGCAGCGCGCGCGACACCAGATCGGCGACGATTGCGCCCTTGCCCAACGTCTCGAAATGATCCTGCCAATCCTGCGTTACAAAGGCGGAAATGTTCGCGCGGGTGCCTGACGGGCTCACGACGTCGGGCGCGCGGCCCTGTGCCCGCAAAACGGCTGGCACCGCAAGGGGAACAAGCGCGGCCATGCCGCCAATGATCAAATTACGACGCGAGGGCGAAGCGTTTTGCATACTGCCGATCCTTTTTTTGTTCTGCTTACTATGCCAAACAATGCAAAAAGGTTCCAGACCGCGTCCCATTGCGACAAGTCACGAATGGGTCATCGGCAGCGCGTCCGCTGTGTCAGAGGGACGAGTCCAGCGCTGCCAGAACCGCGTCACCCATGCCAGTGGTGCTAATCGGGGTGCCGCCTTCGGGGCCCATCAGATCGGCGGTGCGCAGACCGTCGGCCAGCACCTTTTCGACCGCCGCCTCGACCCGCTCGGCCTCATCCCCCAGATCGAACGAATAGCGCAGCGCCATCGCAAACGACAGGATGCAGGCAATCGGGTTCGCCTTGCCCTGCCCCGCAATATCGGGGGCAGAGCCATGCACGGGCTCATAAAGCGCCTTGGGCCGGCCATTCGCCATCGGCGCGCCTAGGCTGGCCGACGGCAGCATACCAAGCGATCCGGTCAGCATGGCGGCACAATCCGACAGCACGTCGCCGAACAGGTTGTCAGTCACGATCACATCAAACTGCTTGGGCGCGCGGACAAGCTGCATCGCACCGTTGTCAGCATACATGTGCGAAAGCTGGACCTCGGGGTATTCCTTGTCATGCACTTCCTGCACGACCTCACGCCACAGGATGCCCGATTCCATGACGTTGGCCTTTTCCATCGAACAGACCTTGTTCGACCGCCGCTTTGCCAGCTCGAACGCCGACCGGGCCACGCGCGCAATCTCGGATTCCGTGTAGCGCTGGGTGTTGATGCCCACGCGTTCGTTGCCTTCAACGAAAATCCCGCGCGGCTCGCCGAAATAGACGCCGCTCGTCAGTTCGCGCACGATCACGATATCCAGCCCGGCCACGATATCACGCTTGAGGCTGGAGAAATCGGCCAGCGCGTCAAAGCATTGCGCCGGGCGCAGGTTGGAAAACAGGTCCATCTCTTTGCGCAGACGCAAAAGCCCGCGCTCGGGCTTCACGCTGAAATCCAGAACATCGTATTTCGGGCCACCCACGGCCCCCAGCAGAACAGCATCCGCCGCCTGCGCCTTGGCCATCGTCGCATCGGTAAGGGGCGTGCCATGCGCATCATAGGCAGCACCCCCGACCAGATCTTCGGTCACATCAAAGATGATGCCGCGCTTGGTGCCGAACCAACCGATAATCCTCTTCACCTCGGCCATAACCTCGGGGCCGATGCCGTCACCGGCGAGGATAAGAAGGGTCGGGTTGGCCATGATATGCGTCCTTGAGGCTGCGGAAAACGGGTCGCAAGCGGCGTAGCCGTTGGGGGGTGCAAGGTCAAGCGGGGCCTCAGGGGGTCTCGATATCCACCCAGACCGGGCGATGCCTTGAGGCCGTCGCGGCGGTCGCAGCCAGCGGATCAGACGGTGCGGGCCACAGAACGCCCGCGCCTGTCACGCGCAGATCGGTCGAGGGCAGAACATAATCCACCCGCAGCCGCCCCGGCCCGTTATTGGCCGAATAATCCGCCGTATCCAGCGCGGGGTCGCCTTTCTGACGCGCGCCCTGCTGCGGGTCCGCGCCACGGGCGGAAGGGTCTTGCAAAAGCGGGCTGGTCAGCAGGGCCCGCATCGCACCCGCGCGGCCATCGCCATCGACCGGATCAAGGTCAGACTGACCCAGAATCACAAACGGGGCTTGCGGCGTCGCAAAGGGCAGATCGCCCGCCAGAAGCCGCAGCCAGAACGCCGCCTCGTCATGGTTGCGCCGCCCATTGCGGTCTTCGGGGCCGTCAAACACCGGCGGCGTGGCGTGCCATGCCAGCAGCGTCAGAACCCGCCTGTCGGGCAGTTCAACCGGCACCTGCCAGTGCCCGGTTGTGGACAGGCGCTGAATGGCAAGCAATCCGGGGTCGATGCCGGGCGGCACAAGTGCGCCGGGCAGATCGCGCCACAGATAGCCCGAGAAATCCACCACGTCCGCCGCACGGATCGGCAGGCGCGAGAGAATCGCCATGCCCTCCTCCCCCCGGAAGCGGCCATAGCCCTGCGCATCGCGCGCATCGCCGAAATAGCCGTTGCCATCGACATCAAAGCCCGTTGGAACGCCGGTATTGGGCTGCAGCGCAAAGCGATGGGGATAGGGCCGCCCCGCCTTTTCCAGCGCATCGGCCAGCGCGCCCAGCGCGATACCATCCAGATCCCAGTCTACCCCGGTCAGCACGACCACATCGGCATCCAGCGCCACCATCATCGAAACGCTGGCCTTTACCTGCGAGTCACCCCGCAGGATGTCTCGCAACAAAAGCCCAGGACCGGCCCGGTTCAGATCAGGGTTATAGGTGGCAATGCGCAGACTCTCTGCCGCCGCTGGTCCGGACAAAACCGCCAGAACCGCGAGTACTGCAATCAGGCCGGTATAAGCCCGTTGCTTTCCTGCGGGCCGTTGATGCGGCGCTTTTCGCGGATCAGATCGGCAATCTTGCCCATCGCAATGCCGCGCATGAACAAGCTGGCGGGAAGAAAGGCCCATGCGGTCATCGTCCATATAAGCGTTTGCGGCGAGGTCAGAAGCAACGGCTCGAACCCCACACTGCCCAGTTTCACCACGGCTGGTGTCAGGAATGGCAGCAAAAACCCTAACGCAATGTTAACGCGCGCATCGCGCTCGATCCTGGCGATCACATCGCCACCCGCTGTCGGGTCAAACGTCGGCAGGTTGATCCAGACGTTGAACGACCCGTTCTGCGTCGGCCAGCGGTTCAGCTTCAGCAGAACGACAAAGATGCACAACCCGATCAGCGAGATCAGGTAAGCCATGCCCGCCGCCGTCCGCACCGCCTCGATCTGGGCGTCGGTGGCATCATCCGCCAGCATCAGTGTTGCCAGACGGACAGGGCTGTAGGGAAAATCCATGGCGTTGCTGATCAGCGCGCCGATGGCATGCACGATCGTATTCACCGAGGTCGGATCAATGCCGTGTTTGGCAATGACGGTCAGAGTCACGACCGTGAAAAACAGTATCAGAAACCGCACGCGGTTGAATGGCGGGGCGTCGCGAAACTCGATCAGGCCGGGATAGGTGGCATTATATTCGGCAAAGGTCAGCATGCCCGCAAAAAGGGCCACAAGTGCCACCATCTGCTTGCCGTCAGAGCCGATGCCCGGCAACAACACCGACGGCGTCGCAACCAGAAGCACCACGAAAAATGCGCGCATAAGCGAGCCGCCAATTCGCGAAATCACTGCCTTGCCTTCCTCAATCAGGTCCGACATCGCTTTGTCCGATGCCATTGGCCCGATCATCGTCCGCACTTTGTGGCGGGTTGCCTCAATCTTGCCCAATTTTTGCCTTCTTTCGCCAGCCGCTGCAACTGTCCTGTCAGAAGACGCAATGTTTATGGCACTTTAACGGAAAAGGTGTCGCCGCTTTGCATCAAAATCAGGGCCAAAACGCGGCCACCCTCCGCTTTTGGCGAAGGGTGGCACAAGATGTTGTAATTTTGGTTGATACGGCGAAGTTTTCAGACCCAGGGCCGCGCTTGCGATGCAGCCATTTCGAACAATTCGATGGACTTGGCTTTTTCCATTGTCAGCCCAATGTCATCCAATCCGTTCAACAAACAGTGTTTTCTGAAGGCATCCACCTCGAACGGGAAACTCTGGCCGTCCGACGACGTGACGGTCTGCGTCTCAAGATCGACACTCACGCGGGCATTGGCGCCGCGCTTTGCCCCCTCCATCAAAGCATCGACCTGCTCTTTGGGCAACACGATCGGCAGGATGCCGTTCTTGAAACAGTTGTTGAAGAAGATGTCGGCAAAGCTGGTCGAGATCACACAGCGGATGCCGAAATCCAACAGCGCCCAAGGCGCGTGTTCGCGTGAAGACCCGCAGCCGAAGTTGTCGCCGGCGATCAGGATCTCCGCGTTGCGGTAGGCGGGCTGATTCAGAACAAAGTCCGGAATTTCCGCACCGTCCAGCGTATAGCGCATCTCGTCAAACAGGTTCACACCAAGCCCGGTGCGCTTGATGGTTTTCAGGAACTGCTTGGGGATGATCATATCGGTGTCGATGTTGACCAAGGGCATGGGGGCGGCGATGCCGGTGAGGGTGGTGAATTTATCCATGATCCGCTCCTTAAACCTTCTCGCCCATCATCTCGCGCACATCTGTCAGCCGACCGGTGATCGCCGCAGCGGCCGCCATCGCGGGCGACAACAGATGCGTGCGTCCACCGCGGCCCTGACGGCCCTCGAAGTTGCGGTTTGAAGTCGCCGCACACCGTTCACCCGGTGCAAGCTGGTCGGGGTTCATCGCCAAACACATCGAACAGCCCGCCAGACGCCATTCGAAACCGGCGTCGATAAAGATCTGCGCCAGCCCCTCCTCCTCGGCCTGCGCGCGCACAAGGCCGGAACCCGGCACCACCATTGCGCGCAACCCGTCCTTTTTCTTCTTGCCCTTCAGAATAGCCGCCGCCGCGCGCAGGTCTTCGATCCGGCCATTGGTGCAGGACCCGATAAAGACCGTATCAATCGCGATGTCCGACAGTTTCTGACCCGGCGTCAGGCCCATGTAATCCAGACTGCGCTGCACGGCCTCAACCTTGCCGCCTTCAAAATCCGAGGGGCTAGGCACAACGCCGGTGATTGGCAGCACATCTTCGGGGCTGGTGCCCCATGTCACGACCGGCGCGATATCCTCGGCCCTGAGCGTGATCACCTTGTCCCAATGCGCGCCGTCATCCGAGAACAGCGTTTTCCAGTAGGTCAGCGCCGCCTCCCATGCCGCACCCTTGGGCGCATGTGGGCGGCCCATGCAATACGCGTAGGTTTTCTCATCCGGCGCGATCAGGCCTGCGCGCGCGCCACCTTCGATGGCCATGTTGCAGACCGTCATGCGGCCTTCCATCGACAATTCGCGGATCGCCTGCCCGCAGTATTCGATCACATAGCCGGTGCCGCCTGCGGTGCCGGTGGCGCCAATGACCGAAAGCGTGATGTCCTTGGCGGTGACACCGGGGCGCAACGATCCGGTGATTTCGACGCGGAAGTTTTTGGCCTTGCGCTGGATCAGGGTCTGGGTGGCCAGCACATGTTCCACCTCTGACGTGCCGATGCCGTGTGCAAGTGCGCCAAACGCGCCATGCGTGGCGGTGTGACTGTCACCGCATACAACGGTCATGCCGGGCAGCGTCCAGCCCTGTTCGGGGCCTACGATATGCACGATGCCCTGGCGCACATCCGACACCGGATAATAATGGATACCGAAGTCCTTGGCATTGGTATCCAACGCCTCAACCTGAACCCGGCTGTCCTCGGTCATTGTCGCCGCATCGGCGCGGTCCAGCGTGGTTGGCACGTTGTGGTCGGGCACAGCGATGGTCTTTTCCGGCGCGCGAACTTTGCGGCCGGTCATGCGCAGGCCCTCAAACGCCTGCGGGCTGGTGACTTCATGCACCAGATGGCGGTCTATATACAAAAGGCAGGTGCCGTCATCGGCCTGATGGGCGACATGGTCATCCCAGATCTTGTCATAAAGCGTGCGCAGAGCGGTCATGGCTCGGGTCTTTCAATTGGGAAACGGGGAAAGGCGAAGGCAGGCAGGCCGCCTACCCGCGAGCCAGCACGGAACGGCGCGCACCGAAAAAGCGTTCAGTCAGGCGGACGTGGTCGCCGATGTTGAAAAAGCGGATCATGACCCGTCTTTTACGCTGAACGGTGTGGCCACGCAATAACCCGCTGCGTTTGCGACCCGCCCCGATCCATGCCAGACTGACCGCAAAAGGATATCCATGGATTTTCTCAATTCCGGCCCCGCCCAAGGCGCGCTGAAATTCTGGGCCGAGGTGCAGGCGCTGCTTTTGTCGCTTCTGGTGCCGTATCGGCTTTGGCAGGTGGCTTTGGTCATCGGGCTTATGGTCGTCGCCGCCCTGATCAACCGGGCGATCGGCCCGCGGATCGAGGCGTGGCTGCGCAGGCTTGAAGGATTGCCGATCTGGCAGATGCGGTTTCTTGCCACCGCAAGACGGCGCGTGTTCGGGCTGATCTATGTGGTTTTGCTCTGGATCGCGGTGCTGGCGATTGCTCAGATGTCGCCGTTTCCGTCGCGCCGCTATCTGGTAGAGCTTGCGGGCACCATAGCCGCCGCCTGGGTGCTGATCGGAATTCTGGTCAGTGTGATCCGCAACCGCTCATTGCGGCGGCTGGTGCGCTGGGGCGGGTGGCTTTTCGCCACACTTTACTTTTTGGGATTCGTTGAGCCCGCGACGGAATTTCTGGACTCGGCCGCGGTCAGCTTTGGCACATTCCGGCTGTCGATATTGGCGGTTCTCAAGGCTCTGGTCGTGACCGGGTTTTTGTTCACCGGTGCGCGGATGGTGGCTGGCACGATCACCAGCCGCATCGCAAGAAATGAGGATATCAGCCCGTCAATGCGGGTTCTGGCGGGCAAGTTCCTGCAGATCACGCTTTACGGTGCCGCGATCTTTATCGGGCTTAAGGCGGTGGGGTTTGATCTGACGGGCCTTGCGGTGTTGTCGGGTGCGGTGGGTGTGGGCCTTGGCTTCGGCCTGCAAAAGGTGGTGTCGAACCTTGTTTCGGGCGTGATCATCCTACTGGACAAGTCGATCAAGCCCGGCGACGTGATCAGCCTGGGCGAGACGTTCGGCTGGATCGAAAGTCTGGGCGCGCGCTATGTGTCAGTCGTCACCCGCGACGGCAAGGAATACCTGATTCCGAACGAAGATTTGATCACCGGGCAGGTGGTCAACTGGTCACATTCCAACGAATATGTGCGGCTCGATCTGTTTTTCGGCGCGTCATATGACGCCGACCCGCATCTGGTGCGAAAACTGGCGGTCGAGGCGGCGGGTGCCGTGAACCGGGTGCTGAATGACCACCCGGCGGTCTGTCATATCGTGGGCTTTGGCGACAGTTCGGTGGACTACATCCTGCGCTTCTGGATAAGGGACCCGACCGAAGGGCTGACCAACATTCGCGGCAATGTTTATCTGGCACTCTGGGATGCGTTCAAGGCGAACGGCATCTCCATTCCCTTCCCGCAGCGCGAGGTGCGGATTATGGGTGATGCGCCGCTGTCAAAGGGGACCGACGCGCTATGATAACGGGACAGACCTTACGCCCGACACTTCTGGCTTTGGCGCTGACAGGAGCGGGAATGATGGCGTCAGCAGACACCTACAAAGGCTATGAGACACCCCCCTATACCGTCGCACAGACCGACGGGACGATCGAACTGCGCAACTATGCCCCGCATATCGTGGCCGAAGTGCGCGTGTCAGGCAGCCGCGATGCGGCCATCGGACGCGGCTTTCGCAGCCTTGCCGGTTATATTTTCGGCGGCAATGCAACCCGTGAAAAGGTCGCGATGACCACGCCCGTCGCGCAAAGCCCAGATGGCGCTGGCTGGACCGTGCGTTTCACGATGCCGGAGGCGTTCGATCTTGCGACCCTGCCGCAGCCAAAAGACGGCACAATCCATCTGCGCAAGGTGCCGGGGGACCGCCAGATTGCAATCCAGTTTTCCGGTCTGCGGAGTGACGGAGTTCTGGCCGAACAGGCGGCCCGCCTGCGGAGTTGGGCAGCAGCAAAGGGGCTGTCTATCACAGCGGGTCCACACTATTACTTTTATGACGGCCCGATGACCCTGCCGTGGAACCGCCGCAACGAGGTGGCATTCACGGTGAGGTAAGGGCGCCTTTGGACCGGTTCGCGCAGGTCGGCAATGCAAGGACAATGATCCTGTGTCTGCACGCAAACACGATGCAGACCGATTTTCCGCGCCATTGCCCCTTGCGCTGATGCCCGCCCGCTAGTAACGAACCCGCTTCCCCGTGATTGAGGTATTGCCCTTGCGATGTTACGATTGGGGATGCCTCGCGCCGGGGCCCGATCGGCGCGCAACAACCGGAGGACGATGTCCTGTCTCATTCTGACCCTGCGACGGGATTGCCCGTCGGCCCGCGAGCGGATCGTATGACCGCCGCGACCACAGCCGCCGATGCCGTGGAAAGTGATGCGCTTCTGACCGAAGTTCTGGCCTCGCTTGACGATGACAAAGCCGAAGACCTTGTGCAGATTGATCTGCGCGGGCGCTCTGACATGGCCGATTACATGGTCATCTGTTCGGGCCGGTCGTCGCGTCAGGTGGCCTCGATCTCTGAAAAGCTGGTCGACCGGATCAAGCAACGCTTCGGCCGCCTGTGCAAGATAGAGGGCAAGGACACCGGCGATTGGGTGCTGATTGACGCGGGCGATGTCATCGTCCATGTCTTTCGCCCCGAAGTGCGCGAGTTCTATCAGCTTGAAAAGATGTGGCTTCCCGGCGGGCAGCACCAGATCGACAGCCTTTAAGGCACGCCACGATGCGTGTGCACATCTGCGCCGTGGGCCGCCTGCGTGCCGGCCCCGAACGCGCGTTGATCGACGACTACCTGCAACGATTTGACCGCACTGGCCGCGCGCTGGGCCTTGGCCCTGCCGCAGTGGTCGAAGTGGAAGACAAGCGCAGCGGCGGCATGCCTGCCGAGGCAGAACTTCTTGCCCGTGCAGTTCCGCCGGGCGCGCTGATCGTCGTGATGGATGAACGCGGCCAGATCATGCCAAGCCCCGATTTCGCGGCGAAACTGGCGGGCTGGCGCGATGGCGGGCGTCAGGACGCGGCCTTTGTCATCGGCGGCGCGGATGGCATCGACCCCGCCCTGCGTGCAAAAGCCGATTTCGCGCTGTCCTTCGGCGCGATGGTCTGGCCGCATATGCTGGTGCGGGTGATGCTGGCAGAACAGCTTTACCGCGCCGCCTCTATCCTTTCGGGCGC
This sequence comes from Rhodobacterales bacterium, assembly GCA_038207585.1. Classification (GTDB taxonomy): domain Bacteria; phylum Pseudomonadota; class Alphaproteobacteria; order Rhodobacterales; family Rhodobacteraceae; genus JBBQZP01. The sequence goes on from JBBQZP010000003.1 coordinate 90,736, forward strand.
GCCCTATCACCGGGTGTGACCAAAATTCTTCGAAGAATTTTGCAAGAATTTTCGAAAATTCTTGGCTCTCGCCTCAACAGTTGCCCCCATCCCCGCACCAGCGTAAAACGGCGACAAAGCAGGGAAAGGCCCCGACATGAGCGCGCCAAGACCAGTCGTATTGTGCATTCTGGATGGCTGGGGCCTGCGCGATACGCGCGAGGCCAACGCTCCCGTTCTGGCCAACACCCCCAATTTCGACCGCCTTATGGCAACCTGCCCCAATGCCACCCTGATCACGCATGGCCGCGACGTCGGCCTGCCGACCGGGCAGATGGGCAATTCCGAGGTGGGGCACACCAACATCGGCGCGGGCCGGGTGGTGGCGATGGATCTTGGTGCGATTGATCTGGCGATCGAGGATGGCTCGTTTCAGCAGAACGCGGCTTTGCTGGAGTTTGTGGAAAAGCTGAAAGCGAGTGGCGGCAGGGCGCATCTGATGGGGGTCATCTCGGATGGCGGCGTACACGGCCATGTATTGCATCTGCTTGCCGCCGTCCGGTTTTTTGCTCAATCGGGCGTTCCTGTCGTGATCCATGCGATAACGGACGGGCGCGATGTGGCCCCGAAGTCGGCTCTGGATTTTCTGAAGGCAGCACTGCAGGGCATCGGCCCCGGCTGCACCATTGGCACCGTTTCAGGGCGCTACTACGCGCTGGACCGTGACACCCGTTGGGACCGCGTTGAACGTGCGGCACGGGCCATCCTGACCGGCAAGGGCGAACATGCGGCGACCGCGATGGATGCGATCATGTCGGCCTATGCGCGCGGCGAAACGGACGAGTTCATCGCGCCCACGGTGATCGGTGGTTACGCGGGTGCCAGGGATGGTGACGGGGTCTTCTGCCTCAACTTCCGGGCCGACCGGGCGCGGGAAATTCTGGCGGCTCTGGGCGATCCGGGGTTCACGGGCTTTGATGCGGGCGCGCGCCCCAGATGGGCGGCGATGCTGGGGATGGTCGATTACTCCACCGCGCACAACGCCTACATGGCCGCCGCCTACCCCAAGCAGACGATCACCAACACCTTGGGGTCGTGGGTGGCCAGCCACGGCAAGCGGCAATTCCGCGTGGCCGAAACCGAGAAATATCCGCATGTCACCTTTTTTCTGAACGGCGGGCGCGAGGCTCCCGAAGTCGGCGAAGACCGCAAGATGGCGCCCTCGCCCAAGGTCGCGACCTATGATCTGCAACCCGAGATGAGCGCCGCCGAGGTGACGGATTATTTCGTTGAGGCGATCGAGGCCCGCTATGATCTGATCGTGGTCAACTATGCCAACCCCGACATGGTCGGCCATACCGGCGATCTCGCCGCCGCGATCAAGGCGTGTGAGGCGGTCGACGCATGTCTGGGCCGCGCGCTGGCCGCGCTGGAAAAGGTGGGCGGGGCGATGATCGTGACCGCTGACCACGGCAATTGCGAAACCATGGTTGATCCCGTCACGGGTGGCCCGCACACCTCGCACACCACCAACCCGGTGCCGGTGATCCTGTTTGGCGGGGCAAAGGGTGCCACCTTGCGCAAGGGCCGTCTGGCAGACCTTGCCCCAACGCTTCTGGCGCTGATGCAGCTTCCCCAACCCCCTGAAATGACCGGCGAAAGCCTGATTGGATGAGGTTTTGCGCGGTGATCCTTGCGGCCCTATTGGCGCTGTCGGGCACCGCAGGGGCGGACGAAAGCGTGGCCGGTCAGGCCACCAAAGCCGCCGCCGATCTGCAGGCCTCGGTCGCCGCCCTGCAAGAGGCGACGCGCGCACGCGACAGGGTGGCGGCACTGACCAGGACGATCTCGGCCTATGAGGCTGGTCTGGGGGCCTTGCGCGAAAGCCTGCGGCAGGCGCGGCTGCGCGAGGCCGCAATTGCGTTGCAGTTCGAGGCCAAGCGCGAACGCATCGCCCAACTGGTGGGCGTGCTCAGCCGGATCGAATCCGACCCGGCACCGATGCTGTTCCTTCACCCAGATGGTCCCCTGGGCACGGTGCGGTCTGGCATGATGCTTGCCGATGTAACCCCCGCCCTGCAGGCCGAGGCGGAAACCCTGCGCGCTGATCTTGCGGAAATGCGCGATCTGCGTGCGCTGCAAGCCGCCGCCGGAAAAACGCTGGAAACCGGGCTGGCCGTGGCACAAAGCGCCCGCACCGATCTGAGCAAGGCCATTTCCGACCGCACGACTCTGCCCAAACGATTTACCGAAGACCCCGAGGTTCTGCGCGGCCTTCTGGAAAGCGCCGACACGATGGATGCCTTTGCCAGCGGCCTTTCCCTGAATGAAAACGAGCAGACCGGATTACTGGATTTCGCGGCCGCCAAAGGCAAACTGCCGCTGCCGGTGCTGGGGTCGGTGCTGCGCCGCTCCAACGAGGCCGATGCCGCCGGAGTGCGCCGCCCCGGTCTTTTGCTGGCCACACGCCCCCGCGCGCTGGTCACTTCCCCCTGGCCTGCCACGATCCGCTATCTTGGGCCGCTGCTGGACTACGGAAACGTGATCGTTCTTGAACCGGGTCAGGGCTATCTTCTGATCCTCTCGGGTCTGGATACCGTATATGGGGAAGTTGGCGAAGTTGTCGCCGCCGGGGCGCCTTTGGGCCTGATGGGCGGTGCGGCACCCAGCGTCGACGAGTTTATGGTGTCAATGCAAGATGGCGGTGGCGCTCAAGATACGGAAACGCTTTATATGGAATTAAGGGCAGAGGCCACGCCGGTTGATCCGTCGGACTGGTTCGCTACAACAGGAGAAGAATGACGCAATGAAGAAATTCTTGATGGCCGCATTGGGCGGCACCGTTGCTGGGGTCATCCTGACCACGCAGGTCGCGGGTCCGCTGGTCGCACAGGAAGCCAAAAAGGAAGCGACGGTCTATGAGCAGCTTGACCTGTTTGGCGACATCTTTGAACGCATCCGCGGTCAGTATGTCGAACCCGTTGACACCAACAAGCTGATCGAGGCGGCCATCAACGGCATGCTGACATCGCTTGATCCGCATTCAAGCTATCTGCCACCCGATGCGTTCAGCGACATGCAGGTGCAGACCAAGGGCGAATTCGGCGGTCTTGGCATCGAGGTGACGCAGGAAGAAGGCTTCATCAAGGTGATCTCGCCGATGGATGACACCCCAGCCGCGAAAGCGGGCATCATGGCCGGCGATTTCATCACACAGGTTGACGGGCAATCAGTCTCGGGGCTGACGCTGGATCAGGCGGTCGATCTGATGCGCGGCGAAATCGGGTCAGAAATTGTGGTGACGGTGGTGCGCGACGGCGTGGCCGATCCGTTCGACGTGTCGATTATCCGCGATACCATCAAGGTGACGGCGGTGCGCAGCCGCGTTGTTGGCGACACGGTGGTTCTGCGGATCACCGCGTTCAACGACCAGACCTTCCCCGGCCTTGAGGCGGGTTTCAAGAAATCGGTCGCTGAGGCGGGCGGGATCGACAAGGTCAACGGCTTTATCATCGACCTGCGCAACAACCCTGGCGGGCTTTTGACACAGGCGATCAAAGTGTCGGATGCGTTTCTGGACAAGGGCGAGATCGTATCGACCCGCGGCCGCAGTGCGTCCGACGGTGAGCGGTTCAACGCAACGCCGGGCGACATGGCACAAGGCAAACCAATTGTCGTGCTGATCAACGGCGGGTCGGCCTCGGCCTCCGAGATCGTGGCAGGGGCGTTGCAGGACCATCACCGCGCGATTGTCGTGGGTACGAAATCCTTCGGCAAAGGCTCGGTCCAGACGGTGATCCCGTTGCGCGGTGATGGTGCCATGCGCCTGACTACAGCGCGCTATTACACACCCTCGGGCCGGTCGATTCAGGCGCTGGGTGTGGCACCGGAAATCATCGTGAACCAGCCGGTGAAGGCCCCCGAAGCCGCTGGCACCGAAGCCGCCGCCAAAGATGCGCCCAAGCCCCGGTTCGAGGCGGATCTGAAAGGCATCTTGTCGAACGATTCGATGACCGACGACGAAAAGCGCCAGCTTGAGGAAGATCGCGCCCGCGCCGAAGAAACCGCCAAGCTGCGGGATGAGGATTATCAACTGGCCTATGCCGTTGATATCCTGAAGGGCGTATCAGTCATTGAAACGACGCCGAACCCGTAAGGGACCCGGGGGGCTTTGCGGCCCCCCGGACGCCCCGCCTGAGGATATGATGACCCCCGCCAAGGATTTGCCCTATCGCCCCTGTGTCGGCGTCGTTCTGATCAACCCCTCAGGCCTGATCTTTGCGGGCCAGCGGCTGGATAGCACTGTGCCCGCCTGGCAGATGCCGCAAGGCGGAATAGACGACGGTGAAAAACCGCGTGCGGCAGCACTGCGCGAGTTGTGGGAAGAAACCGGGGTTACAGCTGATTTCGCCCGTTTTGTCGCCAAGACCGACGACTGGCTAACCTATGACCTGCCGCCCGAACTGCTGGGCAAGGTCTGGGGCGGCAAGTATCGCGGGCAGCGGCAGAAATGGTTCCTGTTCCGCTTTACCGGCACCGATGACCAGATCAGGATCGACAGCGACCATCCCGAATTCGCGCGCTGGCGTTGGATCGGCGCGGATGAGATGCTGGCGGGCATCGTACCCTTCAAGCGCGATGTCTATGCTTCTGTGATCACGGCGTTCCGACCGTATCTGACGTAACCGGCACCTCATCGCGCCCTTCGGTTGCTCTTCGGCACAGCGATGAAAGCCACAAGGCTTGAAGAGCGGCCCGTTCAGCCGTTTTCGCGAAGCACGGCTCCAGCCAGATACAACGACCCGCAGATCAGAACCCGCGCTGCCGGATCGCCTGCCGCAATCCGCGCCAGAGCCTCGGCCACCGATCCGGCGGTTGTGGCGTTCATCCCGACACTTAGCGCTGCCGCTTCGGTCGCTGCCGCCGGAAGCGTGTTTGCCTCGCCGGGGATCGACACCGCATAAAGCTGCACCACCTGCGCCGCCATCGGGCGCAGATACCCCGCGATGTCCTTGGTATTAAGCATGCCGCAAATCAGATAGATTGGACGCTCTGGCATACCCGCCAGCGTTGCTGCCACCGCTTCGCCCCCCGCTGGGTTGTGGCCACCATCAAGCCACAACTCTACCCCCGGCGCCGCTTCGGGCAGGGGGCCATTGCGCAACCGCTGCATCCGGGCAGGCCAGAACGCGCGGCTGACGGCCGCCTCGCAGGCCGCAGCATCGAACCCCAGATGCCGCAATGCCGCCAGTGCCGCCCCTGCATTGTCAATCTGATGCGGGCCGGGAAGGTTGGGCAGGGGCAGGTCAAGAAGCCCCGTCTCATCCTGATAGATAAGCCGGCCACGTTCCGCAAAGGCGTGCCAGTGCTGGCCATGCACCAATAGGGGCGCACCCAGACGCTGCGCCCGCGCCTCGATCACCGCAAGGCCTTCGGGCGCTTGCGGGCCAACGACGCAGGGCACGCCGCGCTTTATGATCCCGGCCTTTTCGCCTGCGATTTCCGGCAGTGTGTCGCCCAGATATTGCTGATGGTCCAGACTGACCGGCGTGATGATCGTCAGCGCCGGGCGGTCAACCACATTGGTCGCATCCAGCCTGCCGCCCAAGCCCACCTCAAGCAAAGTATAATCAGCAGGGGTACGGGCAAAGGCCACGAACGCCGCACAGGTTGTGATCTCGAAAAACGTGATCGTATCCGCGCCATTGGCAGTCACGCATTCGTCCAGCAAAGCCGTAAGCATAGATTCGCTGATCAACTCCCCCGCCAGCCGGATGCGTTCGTGAAACCGCGCCAGATGCGGCGAGGTATAGGCATGCACCGATTTCCCCGCAGCCTCCATCCCCGCCCGGATCATTGCTTGAGTGGAGCCTTTTCCATTCGTTCCCGCAATGTGCACCACGGCGGGCAGGCTGCGTTCGGGGTGCCCAAGCGCCGCAAGCAACCGTTCGACCCGGTCCATCGTCAGGTCGATGACCTTGGGGTGCAGGGTCATCATCCGCTCAAGAACGGCGTCCGATCCGGTGGTCATTTCGAGGCGGCACCCGCAGGTTCTGCCACAACATCCGGGGCGGGCAGATCGCCCTTCACCGCCGGCGGCTGGTTGGTCAGCAGGCGGATGATCGTCACCAGTTCGTCCCGCATGTCGCGGCGATGGGTCACACGGTCCAGCATGCCGTGGTCCAGCAGATATTCCGCGCGCTGAAACCCTTCGGGCAGCTTTTCGCGGATCGTCTGTTCAATGACCCGTGGCCCGGCAAAGCAGATCAGCGCCTGCGGCTCGGCAATCTGCACATCGCCCAGCATCGCATAGCTGGCGGTAACACCCCCGGTCGTGGGATGAGTCAGCACGACGATATAGGGCAGCCCCGCTTCTTTCAGCATCTCTACCGCGACCGTGCTGCGCGGCATCTGCATCAGGGACAGAATTCCTTCCTGCATCCGCGCACCGCCCGCCGCCGCAAAAAGCACGAGCGGGCGCTTCAAAGCCACCGCGCGCTGCGCCGCCGCGATAATCGCATTGCCGACATACATGCCCATGGACCCCGCCATGAAGGCAAAATCCTGCCCCACGGCCACAATGGGGGTGCGCAGCACATCGCCTTCGACCACCAGCATCGCGTCTTTCTCGCCGGTGGCCTTCTGGCTGGCCTTGATCCGTTCCGGGTATTTCTTCTGATCGCGGAATTGCAGTGGGTCGGCCACAGGTTCTGGTACTTTGATCTCGATAAAGACGCCGGCATCGAACAAAGCCTTGAAGCGGTCACGCGGGGTGATCGCCATGTGGTGATCGCAATTGGTGCAGACATTCAGATTGTCGGCCAATTCGCGGTGAAACAGCATCGTCCCGCATTCGGGGCATTTGGTCCACAAATTCTCGGGCACCTCGCGCCGTGAGAACAGCGAGTTTATCGTCGGGCGGACGTAGTTGGTGATCCAGTTCATCGCGGGCTGGCCTTCGCGCAATTCGGGTTGCGGCCAGAGATAGGCTGCGGGGGTGGGAATTGCAATCAGCGCCACGCCGGGTCAGGCGGTGCAATCGGTCAGCGTAAGCAGCAGCGTCTCGATTTCCGACCCGTTCCTGCGTTGAAACCGCACGATACCGCTGGCGCCGTTTTCAAAGCAGATCAAATAGCTGCGGCACAATTCACCCTGCCAGTACCGTGTGTATTCGGATTTCAGAACCATTGTCTGGTCCAGATCGGCGGTGAATGTATAAAAGACGCGCAGGCCATCGCGCGATACGGCGGTCAAGGACACATGATCGTCGATCCGTGTCGGAATCGTCTCCAGCGCCAGTTGCTCGTCCAGCGCCGCCTCCAGCCCTATGCCCCGCACCCGCACCCGCACCCGCACCCGCACCCGCACCCGCACCCGCACCCGCAAAGACTGTCTGAAAGCTGGCGTCATCCGCCAGCACCTTGTTCTGATCCGCAATCGCCTCTGCAAGCATCGCGTCCACAGCCTTTTCGCAAGGGCAGTATCTGCTTGCAATGGGTCTGTCCAATCCCGGATCGGGGCTTGCGTTGCAACCATTGCAGCCTTTGCGAAGATGTCGCATCAACGGGTGAGTGGACAGTTCAGCAGGGTCGGGTTGATGACGGACGCAGTTACAATTCAGGGCACAAGGGTCGTGTTTGCAGACCGGATCGCACGGGTTGACGTGCGGATTGAGGGCGGCCTGATCACTGGGCTTGATGTGGCGCGCGACGGGGCACGGAAGATCGACGGGCGCGGGATGATCCTTGCCCCAGCCTTGGTCGATGCGCATGGCGATGCCTTTGAACATGCGATGATGCCGCGCCCCGGTGTGCGCTTTGGCACCCATGCGGCGCTGCTTGAGGCCGACCGTCAGCTTGCCGCAAACGGCATCGCCACCGCGTATCATGCGCTGACTTTGGGGTGGGAACCGGGCCTGCGCTCCATTGAAACCGGCACCGAGGTGATTTCGGCGATCACCGAACTTGCTCCCCGCCTGACAGTAGAGCATCGGGTGCAACTGCGGTGGGAGACGTTCTGCCTTGAAGCCGAACCCCTGATCGCTGCGGCGTTGAAGGGGCCGCTGACTCCTTCGGTCGCGTTCAATGACCATACATCGATGGCCGTTCTGCACCCATCGGTGCGGCTGCAGGACCGCCCGTTCGAATTTGATCCGGCCTTTCCGGTGACTGATCTGAACGGTGCCGCCTTTGCTGCCAAGATCGCGCCGCGCGCGGCAAGATCGAACCTGTCCACCGACGCGTTCACCGCTTTGGTGCAGCGCATGTGGGACCGGCGGGCCGAGGTGCCAGACGCCATTGCCCGCGTGGCAGCCCTTGCCCGAAAGGCCGGTGCGCCCATGCTGTCGCATGACGACAGCCAGCTTGAGACGCGCGATTTTTACCGCGGCCACGGTGCTATGGTCGCCGAATTTCCGATGACCATTGCCGTCGCCGAACACGCCCGCGCAAACGGCGATGCGATCCTGTTCGGCGCGCCCAATGCGACACGGGGCGGCAGTCACCTCGGATCACCTTCCGCCGCCGATATGGTGGCGCGGAGGCTGTGTGATGGTCTTGCGTCTGATTACTTTTACCCGTCCATGCTGGCCGGAATAGCGCAGCTTATGGCGACGGGTGCGGGGTCGCTGCCTCAGCTATGGCCGCTGGTATCCGGCGGGCCTGCAGCGGCGATGGGGCTGGCCGACCGCGGCCGCATTGAGCCCGGCCTGCGCGCCGATCTGGTGCTGCTTGACTGGCCCTCGGGCGGGGTGCCAGTGGTGCGGCAGACGCTTGTGGCCGGACGCAGCGCCTATGCGGCGCAACCGACAGGCGCTTAGCCACAAGATTCCAGCCTTGCCCCTTTGCCCCCACCCGATTATCCCTGCGCAAAGCCCATTGCCGGAGGAAACCCCATGTCCACAAATCAGCGCTTCGACAAATCCAAACTGCCCTCGCGCCATGTAACCGAAGGCCCAGAGCGCGCGCCGCATCGCAGCTATTTCTACGCGATGGGCATCACGGAAGAAGAAATCCACCAGCCATGGGTCGGCGTCGCCACCTGCTGGAACGAGGCGGCACCGTGTAACATCGCGCTGAACCGTCAGGCGCAGATCGTCAAGCACGGCGTCAAGAAGGGCGGCGGCACCCCGCGCGAATTCACCACGATCACCGTCACCGACGGCATCGCGATGGGGCATGAGGGGATGCGGTCAAGCCTCGCGTCACGCGATGCGATTGCCGACACGGTGGAGCTGACGATGCGCGGGCATTGCTATGACGCGATTGTGGGCCTTGCGGGCTGCGACAAATCGCTGCCGGGCATGATGATGGCGATGGTGCGGCTGAACGTGCCGTCGGTGTTCATCTATGGCGGGTCGATCCTGCCGGGCCGCTACAAGGGCCAGGACATCACCGTGCAGGACATGTTCGAGGCCGTGGGCAAGCATCAGGCTGGCGAATTGTCGGATGCGGAGCTGGAGATCATGGAGCGTGTCGCCTGCCCGTCCTCGGGCGCATGTGGCGCGCAGTATACGGCCAACACGATGGCCTGCGTGTCAGAAGCGATCGGTTTGGCGCTGCTGAACTCCAGCGGTGCGCCTGCCCCCTACGAATCGCGCGATCAGTATGGCGAGGCGTCGGGCGTCGCCGTGATGAACCTGATCGAGAAAAACATCCGCGCCCGCGATGTCGTCACGCGCAAATCGCTGGAAAACGCTGCGCGTGTGGTGGCCTGCACCGGGGGCAGCACCAATGCCGCCCTGCACCTGCCCGCCATTGCGCATGAGGCGGGGATTGATTTCGACCTGTTCGACGTGGCCGACATCATGCGCGACACGCCCTATTTCGTCGACCTGCGGCCCGGTGGAAAATATGTGGCCAAGGACCTTTATGAAGTCGGCGGCGTGCCGGTGGTGATGAAGGAACTTGCGAAAACCGGCCTGATGCATCTGGATTGCATCACCGCCAGTGGCAAATCGCTTGGCGAAAGCCTTGAGGAAATCACCGGCGAGGCGGATGGCCGCGTGATCTATCCGGTGGCGACACCACTGACCAAAACCGGCGGTGTGGTCGGCCTGAAGGGCAATCTTGCCCCTGACGGCGCCATCGTAAAGGTCGCAGGCATCGAGACGCAGCACCAGCGCTTTGTCGGCCCCGCCCGCGTTTTCGAGTGCGAGGAAGACGCCTTTGCCGCCGTAAAGGCCCGCGAATACAAAGAGGGCGAGGTCATCGTCATCCGCAACGAAGGCCCCGCCGGTGGGCCGGGCATGCGCGAGATGCTGGCGACAACCGCCGCGCTTTCGGGGCAGGGCATGGGCAAGAAGGTGGCGCTGATCACCGACGGGCGGTTCTCGGGTGCGACGCGCGGGTTCTGTGTGGGCCATGTCGGGCCGGAAGCGGCGCATGGCGGGCCGATTGCCTTGCTGCGCAATGGCGATATCATCACGGTCGATGCCGTGTCAGGCGAATTGTCGGTGGCCGTGTCGGAAGATGAGCTTGCAGCCCGCAAGGCCGAATGGAAAGGCCCGCGCAGGACGGAATATGAAACCGGCGCGATCTGGAAATTCGCCAAGCTGGTGGGTGGCGCGCGCTGGGGTGCGGTGACGCATCCGGGCGCCAAGGCCGAACGCCATGTTTATATGGATCAATAGGGCACTTGCCCTTCTGGTCTGCGCGGGTCTGCTTGCTGCCTGCGATCCGTCGGTCGGCGCGCGGTCATGGCCGGTGCTTGGCGGCGCTGTCCGGGTTGCGGCGCCTCAAGGCTATTGCATCACGCCGAACGGCGTGTTGCAGCAGCAAAACAGCGCCATAGTTCTGATCGGGCGCTGCGCGGGGGCAACTGGCAGCGATGCCGTTCTGACCGCGGCCGTTGGCGCAGAGGGGTCAGGCACCGGCGTTGCGGGCAACACACGGGCGCTGGCCACGTTCTTTGCCTCGGCCCGCGGGCGGGCGGTGCTCAGCCGGTCGGGGCGGTCTGACACGGTGCAGGTGCGGCAGGTTCTGCGGGCGGGCGATACGGTGCTGATCCGGCTTCGTGATCGCAGCCCTGCCCCGGACGGGCTTATAGACAGCGAAAGCTGGCGGGCCGTGATGGCGGTGAAGGGGCGGCTTGTCACACTGACCGTAGCGGGCACCCGCACCAACCCGCTGCGCAGCACCGACGGACGCGCCGTTCTGGTGGCGTTCATGGCGGCAACACTGGCGGCAAACCGCTCTGCACCCTGAACGCAGCGTCATGGACGACCGGGGATATGGATACCTGAGAATGGTATCTTTACAATAATCGCGCAATAAGAGAATCGTTTCCTGAAAAGATACAATGGCAAGGCCGCCGGGCCGTGCTTCATTGCGACAAAAGAAAAGACGGTATGGCAAGCAGTCTGACAACATTCTTCGACCGCCTTGTGCACAAGCGCTTGCAAAACCGTTGGGCGCAACTGGCCGACGGTGCCGACGCGGCTGATCTGTCGGATCTGCGAGGTTTGCGGGGGCGGGCGCGCCAGTTGCGCCGTCAGTTGGACCGCGTGATTCACGTTGCCGACAATCGTCTGGCGCTGCCGGTGATCGGATCGAATGCCATCCGCCGCCCGCTTGGATCAGACTGGACGTGGCGGCCCGATCTGTGGCGCGGTGCGATTTCGGTTCCGGGGATTTCGTCAGCACCCCCGAAAGCCGCGATCTGCGACGGAACAACACTGTTCCACGATTGCCGCCGCAGTGAACTGACCCTACGCCAGGTTCGCAACACCCGCGCGGAAGATCTGGCGCCTTATGGCCTGCGGATGGATGTATTCCAGTTTGACGGAAGTTTCCTGTCGTTGGTCATCGACCTGCCCGAAGCGGCGTCGCAAGGCCTGCGCCTGCGCCATCTGATCCGGCTGGATGCGATCGTCGAGATGGAAAAGCCGCTGGAAATCTTTGCCCGTCTGAACGTGAAGCACGGCCCCAACGTCGAACAGATCGTGCGTGAACTGCCGCTGAACGACGATGAGGTGATGGTCGAATTCGACCTTGCCTATACCAAGCTGAACGAAAAGCGGGTCGAGCGGATCTGGGTCGATCTGATTTTCGAGGGCCCGGAAATGAATGAGGTCATCCTGCGCGACATGACCTTCAGCCGCCGCCCGCGCGCCGATTTGTAAGGGGTCCGCGATGTCTGACATGCAACTGACCAAAACGCGCATCCGCGGGGGCGTCTGGGAAGGCGTTCTGACCGGCGCTGCGGGCGAGCCTGCGCTGGAGGTGCTGCATCTGGAAAAACCGTTGGCCGGTGTGACGGTTGCGCCCATGGTCGGGGCCGAGGGCTGGGCCGTACGGGTGCCCATTCCCGCCGACCTGCTGAGCGAGGGGGTTCAGACCTTTCTGATCCGCAGCACCGGTAGCGAAACGACGCTGGCGCATTTTTCGATCATCACGGGCGTTGCGATGGAAGAAGACCTGCGCGCCGAGGTCGATCTGATCCGGGCCGAACTGGACATGCTGAAACGTGCGTTCCGGCGGCATTGTCTGGATACGATGGGCTGACCCTCTGACCGTCAAAATTCTTGAAGGAAGAATTTTAGGAGGGCTGTCTGCCCCCCTCTTGGCCTTTGGCCAATTCACCCCCCAGAGGATATTTGGGTCAAAATGAAAGCCGTGACGCGGCGTTGGGGATGACTTGGATGCCCTGCGCGGGCAGGATGAGGTCGATGCATCCGGGGGATGGAATGGCACTATATCCGCATTTGCTAACACCGCTTGACCTGGGCTTTGTTACTTTGCCGAACCGCGTTCTGATGGGGTCGATGCACACCGGGCTGGAAGAGACGCGCGACTGGAACCGGGTTGCCGCGTTTTACGAGGCGCGCGCGAAGGGCGGCGTTGCCCTGATGGTGACGGGGGGCATGGCCCCCAATCCCGAGGGCGGCGTATTTCCCGGTGCGGCAGGGCTTTTTTCGGCGGAGGACATAGCCCACCACCGGATTGTGACCGACCGGGTGCATGCGGCAGGCGGGCGGATCGCGATGCAGATCCTGCATGCCGGGCGGTATGCCTATGGCAAGGGCTGTGTGTCGGCCTCTGCGGTGAAATCGCCGATATCGCCGTTTGTGCCGCAGGCATTGGATGAGGCCGGGATCGAAAAGCAGATCGCCAATATAGTTACAGCAGCGGTTCGTGCACAGGAGGCGGGGTATGACGGCGCAGAGATCATGGGGAGCGAGGGGTATTTCCTGAACCAGTTCCTTGTCCGGCATGTGAACAAGCGGACCGATCGCTGGGGCGGTGATTACGCCAACCGGATGCGCCTGCCGGTCGAGGTGGTGCGCCGGGTGCGGGCGGCGGTCGGGCCCGCGTTCATTCTGATTTACCGGATCAGCCTGATTGATCTGGTGCCTGATGGCTCCACCTGGGACGAGGTTGTGCTGCTGGCGAAAGCGATTGAGGCGGCGGGGGCAACCATCCTGAATACCGGGATCGGCTGGCATGAAGCGCGCGTGCCGACGATTGCGACAAGCGTGCCCCGCGCGGCGTTTGCGTGGTTGACGGGGCGGCTGCGGGCCGAGGTGTCGGTTCCGGTGATCGCGTCGAACCGGATCAACACGCCTGAGGTGGCCGAGGGGATACTCGCCGAAGGGCTAGCCGACATGGTCAGCATGGCGCGGCCGTTTCTGGCGGACCCTGACTTTGTGGCCAAGGCAGCGGCGGGACGGGCCACCGAGATCGCGCCCTGCATCGCGTGCAATCAGGCCTGTCTGGATCACACGTTCAGCGGCAAGCTGTCATCCTGTCTGGTCAACCCACAGGCCTGCCATGAGACAGAGCTGGTCTATGCCCCTGCGGCACTGGCGAAATCCGTGGCGGTTGTCGGCGCGGGCCCTGCCGGATTGATGTGTGCAATGGTGGCGGCACGGCGCGGACATCGGGTGACGCTCTTTGAGCGGGCGGCAGAGTTGGGCGGGCAGTTGAATCTGGCAAAACAGGTCCCGGGAAAAGAGGAGTTTCACGGGCTGGTTGCGTGGTTCCGCACCATGGTCACGGGGTTGAGCATCGAGGTTCGGTTGGGGGTCGAGGCGGGGGTAGATACCTTGCGCGGGTTTGACGAGGTGGTGGTTGCCACCGGCGTTGCCCCGCGCGATCCGGGGATACCGGGGCAGGATGGCGCCAATGTGCTGCGTTATATAGACGTGCTGCGCGGGGCAGCGGTGGGCAAGCGCGTGGCCGTGATCGGGGCCGGGGGCATCGGCTTTGATGTAGCCGAGTATCTGGTCCATTCAGGGGAAAGCCCGACCAACGATCTGGCGCTTTGGCGCCGCGAATGGGGGGTCGGCGATCCGGCGGATACGGCGGGCGGGCTGGTCGAACAGGGACCGCAACCCGAGGCCCGGGCGCGCGAGGTCTGGCTGTTGCAGCGCAAGGCGGAAAAGCCGGGGCGCGGATTGGGCAAGACAACGGGCTGGATTCACCGCGCGGCACTGGCCATGAAGGGCGTGCAGATGGAGGGCGGCGTGAACTACGAGGCGATCACGGATGAGGGTGTGCAGATCAGCCACGGCGCGGCGCGGGAGAATCCGCAACTTCTGGCCGTCGATTCAGTCGTTCTGTGTGCGGGCCAGGTGCCCGAACGCGGGTTGGCCGATGCGTTGGCGCAGGCGGGCATTGCCCATCACATCATCGGCGGGGCCGATGTGGCCGCCGAGCTGGACGCCAAACGCGCCATTGATCAGGGCGCACGGCTGGCTGCTACATTCTGAAATGTGCGCCGCGCGTGTCGGGGATGGCATGCGGAGCATTGACACGCGCGGCGCGACCGGAGGGCATAGACCGCCCCCGGACCCCGTCGTTACTGGCTGGCGGACACGGCACCGTCGGCAACGGCCGCCGAAAGCTCTGCCGGATCAACGCCGCCGTCAGCGTTCGCGTCGATCGTGGTGAAGGTTTCTTCGGTCAGCGCAGGATAGGCCACTTGAAGCTCGGCAAGGGACCATGTGCCGTTGCCGTCGGTATCTTCGATCTGCGGGGCATCCTGCGCCATGGCCTGCGCGCCCATAAGTCCGGCCGTTGCAGCGGCGATAAGGAAAGTGCGGGTCATTGTGATCTCCTTGATCATGTGAACAGAAGCGGGCCGGTTGGCGCCGCCTCGACAACCGACCTAAGGCGCATTGGGACAGCGTTCCAGAGGCGCACGGATTCTGCCACAAATCGCGCCGGAAACCCGCCGGATGCGTCGATCTGGTAAAACATTTTCCCGCTCAACCCCGGTCATCCCCTCTTTTTCCGCCGAAGCCCAAAGGTGATTCCGGCGACTTTGCTCTGCCTGAGCGGGTAAGACGGCATCGGCGGAAACCCGTTAAAGCTGTTTCCCTGCCATGAACGATCCGCAGGAATACCCCGGACTTGTCGCGCCAGCGCCCCGATCCTGCCCGATTTCGGGATCAATAACACCCTAACTGCCCGTACATGGTGGCAAGGGGAATACAATGGACCGACTGACGGAAATGGAAGCTTTTGCTATGGTCGTCGACCAGGGCGGCTTCACAGACGCTGCCAAGAAGATGGGGATCTCCAAATCGGCGGTGTCAAAGCATGTGTCCGCCCTTGAGGCCCGCCTTGGCGCGCGTCTGCTCAACCGCACCACGCGCCGGGTGTCGCCCACCGAGATCGGGCTTGCCTACTACGACCGCGCCCGCCGCGTTCTGAATGATGCAGGCGAGGCTGATGCGCTGGTCACATCCATGCAGTCGGCTCCATCGGGGTTGTTGCGCATTTCGGTTGCGACCGATTTTGGCGTGAACCTGTTGTCGCCCATACTCGGGGATTTCCTGCTCGAATATCCCGATATTACCGTCAACATGGTTTTGAACAACCGCTATGTGGAACTGATCTCCGAAGGGTTCGACATGGCGATCCGGGTCGGCGATCTGGAAGACAGCAGCCTGCGCGCCCGCAAACTGACCGAAACCACCAAACGAATGATCGGCGCACCGCGCTATTTCCAGAAATACGGTCGCCCGATGAAAATCGACGATCTGAACGACCACAAACTGCTGCATTATTCCAATCAGGCCAACGGCAACGTCTGGAAAGTCACGGCTCCGTCGGGCGAAAAGCGGCAGGTGCGTTCGGTTGGCTGGTTGACGGTGAATGACGGGCAATCACTGTTGAATGCCGCCGTGTCGGGGCTTGGTATCGCCTATTTGCCCAGCTTTCTTTATGCCGAAGCGATGAAACAGGGTCAGGTCGAAGAGGCCATTCCGGGCCTGCCGCTTGAAACGCTTGGCATCTATGCGGTTTACCCGCCGGGACGCTTTACCCAGCCCAAAGTGCGTGCCTTCATCGACTTTCTGGCGCGGCGCTATTCCGACAAGGGGCCGGACATCTGGTGATCACTCGGTCGCGTTCAGCATGACCTCGACCCTGCGGTTCCGGTTGCGGCCAGCGTCGGTCAGGTTGCTGTCGCGCGGGGCCAGATAGCCGACCCCGTCCGCCGTCATCTGCGATGCCGCAACGCCGTATTTGTCGATCAACCGCTGCCGCACGGATACGGCCCGCTTGCGCGACAGGGCGATGTTGCCATCCAGTCCGCCCGACGCATCGGAATGCCCGACCAAAGCGACGGAACGCGCGGGGTTGGCTTTCAGATAGGCGGCAAGCGCCGCAAGCGACGGATAATCCGCGTCCTGCAGCGACCCTGATCCGGTGGTGAACACCAGATCGTCCAGCGCCATGCTGCCGCCCGTTTCAAGCTGCTTTCCAATATCGGAAATCGTTGATGCGCTGACCGGACCCGGTGCGGGATCGGTCTGATCGGCCACCGGATCATCCGTCGCCGGATCGGCGGCAGGCGCAGGTGTGAGTTCCGTCGCATCGGGTTGCGCCACCCCGATCCGCGTCAACTGCACAAATCCCGAAGCAACCGACCGGCTGACCAGAAGGCTCAGGTATTCCGGGCCAGCGGTGGTGTCTTTCCGGGCCGCAAGATAGCGGAAATCACCAAGGTCGATGTGCATGTCGGGTTCGGGCAGAACCTCGGTGCCATAGCGGAAATCGAAGCCGCCACACGCGTCGGTTTCACATTCGAACATCGGGGTCCAACCGTCTTGCGCGATCTGCGCGCGCAGGGGTTGCATCAACGAAAGCGTTGAAATCTCTGGCGCATTGATCCGCCACGCGGTCTGATCCAGCGCCCCTTCGATCAGTTGGGTTGGAAAGGCCGTATCCGTCCACGCCCCGACCGGCAGGCGGTAACTGGCCAGCGGTTCGGACCGCGCCGACGTCTGCGTCGCCTCGCCCGGAAACGACAGCGTAAGTGCATGCGCCTCAGCGCAACCAAAGGCCATCAGGGCGGCGAAAAGGGCGGTCGTGCGGATCAACGGCATGGCTTCTTTCGTCTACAGCACGCGGTAATGATACTGTCCCACAGCTTGCATCCCGAGGGAAGCATAGAGCGCGCGGGCGGGTTGATTGGCGGTGGTGACAGCAAGGGCAAGAGTACGCGCCCCGCTCTCCTGCGCGAAAGTTGCCGCGCGTTGCAGGATGTTGCGTGCCACGCCAAGGCGGCGAAACGCGGGCACCACCTCGATTGCGTGAATCATCGCGGTGGTCTGATGCAGGGCAACAAAAGCGACCCCGGCCGCGCGGTCATTCTGGCGGCCAAGGACCACCGATTTGGCCCCCTGCGCACGGTCCATCACCGCCAGACGGGCCGCCCCAATGCCCGCCACCGACCACAAATCCCGCGCAATCGCCATTGGCGGCCAATGCGGGAATGTGGTCATCGGCGGTGCGGGGGGATCGGCCAGCGCATCGGTTTCGCCGGCGTAGAGCATCACCGGGTCGTGCAAGCGGTAGCCGCGCCGGTTCAATTCGGCATCAAGCGCCGCATCTTCGGGGCGCAGCACGAAAATCGGCGTCTGGCCCAGCGTGCACATCGCCGCTTCGGCGGTGGGAATATCGTCAGGGTGCCAATCGGCTGCGGGCGAGGTTGCCGAAACCCGCTGCCCGCCACCCTGCCCTTCGCGGATGATCCAGGGGCCGATGCGGCTTTGGCTGGCGGCGGGCCATGTGCCCTCCATCGCGGCAAAAAGCTGGTCCGTCATGCCGGGAACAGGGCGGAAAGCCGGGCCATCGCTGCATCAAGCAGGGCCGCGTCGCTGCCCCGGATCACCAGATTGGTGCCGTATGCGCCGTTTTGCTGAAACGGATAACTTCCCATCGAAAGATCGGGATATTCGGCGGCCAGTGCGGCAAAGGGATCCGCCACATCGCCCTCGCCCCGGTCAACCCGCAGCGAGCGGCTTTGCAACGGTGCGCCCCCGGTCAGCGTGGGCAGAATGCTGGCCACCATCGCGTGAAACACCGACGGCACCCCCGCCATGACATGCACATTGCCTAAGCGGAAACCGGGAGCGATGGACACCGGGTTTTCGATCAGGTCCGCGCCGTCGGGAATACGCGCCATGCGCTGACGGGCGTCATTGAACTCCATCCCCCGACTGGCGTAATGCGCGCCAAGCAGCGCCATCGCATCGGCGCGGTGGGTGATCTTCACGCCAAAGGCCACGGCCATTGCATCGGCGGTGATGTCATCATGGGTAGGGCCAATGCCGCCCGAGGTAAAAACGCTGTCATAGCGCGCACGCAGGGCATTCACCGCCTCGACAATCGCTGCCTGATCGTCGGCCACGACGCGCGCTTCGGCCAGACGGATGCCGTGCGCCGTCAATTCGCCCGCAAGGTGGTGCGTGTTGCCATCACGCGTGCGGCCCGACAGGATTTCATCCCCGATGACCAGCATCGCGGCGGTGGGTTGCGTCATCTGCGCTCTCCTTATGACATGGACTGGGTATAGGTCAGGGCTTGGCGGCTTTCAAACCCTGCCGCACCTCGGGGACTAGCCATTTGCGGTGGCTTTGACTATTCAGGACGAAATGGCTTTGTGGAACGACGCGTGGACGAGATCAGAGGACGCACGACCCGGGATGGCATCCGCATCTATGACGATGCGGATTTCGCAGGCATGCGCGCGGCGGGGCGTGTCGCGGCAGATATCCTTGATCTGGTAGCACCCCTTGTGGTGCCCGGCGTTACAACCGCCGCGATTGACGATTTCATCACCGCCGAGGTGAACCGGCGCGGCGTGACATCGGCCACCATCGGGTATCGCGGCTATAAGCATGCATCGTGCATTTCCGTGAACCATGTGGTCTGCCATGGAATTCCCGGGCCCAAGGTGCTGGTCGACGGCGATATTCTGAATATCGACGTCACCGTGATCGTTGATGGCTGGTATGGCGACACAAGCCGGATGTATGCGGCGGGCGTGATGAACCGCAAGGCAGAACGTCTGGTGCAGGTGACGCATGACGCGCTGATGATGGGGATCGGGGCCGTGCGCCCCGGCAACACCTTCGGCGATATCGGCCACGCGATTCAGGCCTATGCCGAAGCGCACCGGATGAGCGTGGTGCGTGATTTCTGCGGCCACGGCCTTGGCCGGGTGTTCCACGCACCGCCCAATGTATTGCACTATGGGCGCGCGGGGTCCGGGGCCGTGCTGGAGGAAGGCATGTTCTTCACCATCGAACCGATGGTCAATCTGGGCCGCCCCGAAACCAAGGTGCTGGCAGATGATTGGACAGCGGTGACGCGGGACAAATCCTTGTCGGCGCAGTTCGAACATTCCATCGGGGTGACCGCGACGGGGTGCGAGATTTTCACGCTGTCACCGGCTGGAACGTTTCATCCGACCCAAGGTTAGGGCCGCGAGCGCGGACCGGGGCGCTGCCCCGGACCCCGGAGTATTTTTGCAAAAATGAAGTCACAAGACCAAGGTCAGGGGCGGCGTCGGTGGGTGACCGGGCTGCCGTCTTGCTTGGTGATGCGGGCGATTGCGGTTTTCGTGTTTTCAACCACCACGGCCATGAAGGCGGCGGTGGCGTGGATCATGAAATCTGCGTTCATCGCCATGGCGACATGGCCTTTCCAGAAGATCAGATCGCCACGTTTCAGGGGGGATTTGTCGGCGATGGCTTTGCCGATATCCTGTTGCAGGTCGCTGTCGCTGGGGCAATCCTTGCCCGTGGCGTGCAGAGCCGCCTGCACGAGGCCCGAGCAATCCAGCCCGGCGCGGGAATTGCCGCCCCAGAGGTAGGGCACGCCCAGAAAGGTTTGCGCCACGGCGACCGGGTCGGCGTGCCAGTTGCCGATGGGGCGCAGGTGCAATGTCGGCACATAGCCACGCGTGGTGTGGCTGTATTTGCCATCCTCGCCCAGAACGGTGAGCCGCGCGCCCATGGTGAGGGCCGCCGTTTCGCGGATTTTCAGCTTTGCTTCGGGGTAAAGATGCGTGGCGGGGGCCGCGACCCAGTGGGTGGCGGTTTGCGCCGTGCCCAAGGCGGTTTCGGGGACATAGCCGCAGTGGCCGTCCTTGACCGATTGCACGAAGGCCCAGCCCTGATGGCGGTCAATCACGGTAACCGCGTCGCCCAGCAAAAGCTGGCGGTCGCGGGGGCCGTTCGGGGCGGTGCATAGGTCGGTCAGGGGGGCGGTCAGCGTGGCAGGCTCACCTTGGGTGAAACGGGATGCGTCCAGCGTACCGCGCAGGCTTTCAAGGGCGGCGCGGGCGTTGGCAGGGGTCAGGCGCGGGTCCATTCAAAGCCCCATGATCTGCGGCAGGGCGTGCAGGACGGCCCGCGCACCCTGACCCACAGCGCCTTTCGGCCGGGCGGGCGCATCGCTTGGCGTGTGCGCATAGATATCGAAATGAGCATATCGCGGCGCATCTGCAAAGCGGCGCAGGAACAGCGCCGCCGTGATGGAGCCCGCAAAACCACCCGACGGCGCATTGTCCAGATCAGCGATGCCGGGTTCGATCATCGATTCGTAAGGCTCCCAGAAGGGCAGGCGCCAAACCGGATCGCAGGCGGCAGGGGCGGCGGTCGCAAGTGCTGCGGCAAATGGGTCATCATCGGTGTAGAACGGGGCGAGATCAGGGCCGACGGCAACGCGCGCCGCCCCGGTCAGCGTCGCCATCGAGATCAGCAGGTCGGGCGCGTCTTCACAGGCCCAGGCCAGCGCATCGGCCAGCACAAGGCGACCTTCGGCATCGGTGTTGTTCACCTCGACCGTCAGCCCCTTGCGAGAGGTCAGGATATCGCCGGGGCGAAAGGCGTTGCCCGCAACCGCATTTTCCACCGCCGGCACAATGACGCGCAACCGAACCGGCAGGCCCAGCGCCATGATCATCTGCGCAAGCCCCATGACCGTGGCCGCCCCGCCCATATCCTTTTTCATCAAAAGCATTCCGGCGGACGGCTTCAGGTCCAGCCCGCCGGTATCGAAACACACGCCCTTTCCGACCAGCGTCAAACTCGGGCCGGTGTTGCCCCAGGTCATCGACATCACACGCGGCGCGCGGATCGAAGCGCGACCGACGGCGTGGATCATTGGAAAGTTCTGCGCCAGAAGTTCGTCGCCGGTGATGATTTCGGTCGTCGCGCCAAAGCGGTCGGCAAGGGCGGTGAAGGCCGATTGCAATTCGTCCGGCCCCATGTCGGAAGCAGGGGTGTTGACCAGATCACGCGTCAGATATTCGCCCGCAGCCATTGCCAGCAGGCGGGCGGCATCGCTGCCTTCGGGGGCTTTGAGCAGGGCCGCAGCGGATTTGGCAGGCTTGCGGTAGCGGTCGAACCTATATTGCGCCAGAAGCCAGCCCAGCGCGACCTCATCCCTTTGCGCCGCAGAAAGATCGCCCGCAAGATGCCATGCACCTTCGGGCAGGTCGGTCGCGACCCGCGCAATCCCGAACCGCATCCGCGCTCGGGCCCTGGCCGTGCCAAACCCGACCACGGCAGCGACAACGCCACCCTGCGCATCGGGGATCAGGCGATGATCGCCCAGCTTGCCCTCGAACCCCGTGGCGGCAAGCCAGGAGCGGGTCAATTCGGGCTGCGTGACCAGCCAGTTGGTCAGGGCTTCGGCCCCCACCACATGCAGCGGGCGCGACGCGGTGGCGGGGTCGGCAAAGGCGGGGGTCATGAACGCTCCGGCAGTCAGGGGATCGCCCTGAACCCTAGCCGCTTGACGCCCCGCCGCAAGGGGAAAGGCGGTCAGACCGTGCGGTCAAGCCGGTCTTTGCTGGGTTCAAGCGAGCGTTCGGCAACCCGGATCAAGCGCGCCCAGACCGCCGAAAACGCGGTTGAATCATCATTGGCAAGGCAGGCCTGCACATGGTCGGCCGCTGCACCCAGACTGACCAGCCCCAGATGCGCCGACATGCGCTGCAAACGGCGCAGATGACGACCAAGGTCCGCCAGATCATGCGCCCGCACCTTGTGCGTCAGATCAGACATGGTCAGCGCAATCTCACCCAAGGCGCGGTTTACAACCTGTTCAGCGGCGGCCCTGCCCATTTCGCGGTACATTGTCGCTATCGGTTCCGAATTCTGACAAACGTGATCATGCGGTCGAAGGACCGCTATTTCAATATTCATGACACCCAACTCCATTCAACACCCGTGCCCAGATTGCGCCCGCTTGTTGAAGAAAAGGTTGCCACGCGCGGAAGAAAACGCTCGAATTCTTCCTATTGCGGGCCTACCAAGGGCTGACAGAAAAAGGACGCAACATGCAATTGGCACGCCCGCTGCCCAGCTATCTGATCCAGCGTTTTCAGGGCTGGCGCGCCACAACCTATCAGGACAACAAGGCCTGGTATCGTAGACTTGCCGAAAGCGGCCAGCATCCGCGCGCGATGGTGATTTCGTGCTGCGACAGCCGCGTGCATGTGACGTCGATCTTTGGTGCGGATGAGGGCGAGTTCTTCATTCACCGCAATGTCGCCAATCTGGTGCCGCCCTATAACCCCGATGGGGAATATCATGGCACCTCGGCGGCGGTCGAATATGCGGTGACGGCGCTGAAGGTGGCGCATGTGGTGGTGCTGGGCCATTCCAACTGCGGCGGTGTCAAGGGATGCCACGACATGTGTTCAGGCCATGCACCCGAACTGGAGCAGAAATCAAGTTTCGTCGGCCGCTGGATGGATATCCTGCGCCCCGGTTTTGACAGGGTGGAAGCGATGGGTGACACGCCGGACCGGCTGCGCGCGCTGGAAAAAGAGGCGGTTCTGGTCAGCTTGGAGAACCTGATGACGTTTCCCTTTGTGCAAGAGGCGGTCAAGGACGACTGGCTGACGCTGCACGGGTTGTGGACCAACACCGGCGCGGGCGAGTTGGAGCAGTTCGACCCGGCGCAGGGTGGCTTCGTGGCGGTTTAGGCGGGGTCCGGATGGCAGCGCGGGGCCGCCATCCGGTTTGGTGCGGGGGTCTTTATTGCAGCACCTGCCCCTCGGGCCATGACAGGGTGTGGGTCAGCGTGATCTTCGCCGTAGCCTTCGGCGCCACTTCGATATCCCAGGCCAGCACGCCGCGCTTGCCATCAACATCGGTTTCACTTGGCTGTGGTGTTGCCTGCCAGGTGATCTGCAGGTCTTCCTGTTCGGAATAGGGCACCTGATCCAACACCCGCACCGGCCAGTTTTTGTCAGTCAGGTTTTCGACCTGCAACACTGCGGTTTCCTCGGTCTGCGTCGATTTACTGAACACCCCCCGATCGCCCGTCGCCCGTGTCGGCATTTCGCGCTTCAGCCGCAGCCCGCGGATCGCGCCGAAGGAAAGATCGGTCTTGTCGCCCGGCGTCAGGCCGTTGAAACCGACCTGCCCGATCAACACCCCGTCGCGTGACAGCATGGCCATGCCCGGCAGCAGAATTTCGGGTGAGGTGTTGGTGAAATGGGCGTTCATGAAAGCGGTCTGGTCATAGCGCGGCACGGCGTAGGCCATCACCTCGGGTGCCAGACCAATTTCATCCAGTTCCAGCCGAAGTTGGTCGTTCGCCGACAGGATGCTGACCGGGCTGGGATAGGAGTAGATCACCGTTTCACCGTTGAAGGCGGCTTGCATGGGCGCGTAGTCGGCAACTGGCGCCGGTTCCTCGGCCATCATCACGGGCGCAGCGCCTGCTGGCGCCGAGAGTCTGAGCCGGTTCAGATCTTCCGCGGGAACGTCCGGCGCGATCGAACGCAGATCGGGCCAAAGGGTGCTGGGCGTGGAATTCTCGCCCAGCGGCGCGGTTGAAAGGGTCAGTGCCACGTCAGACCAGTCTTCACCGCTGCTCTGGCTGACCAACACCCCGCGATGGATCGACAGGGCGGCGGGTTCGGTCACAAGGTTCATATCGTAAACCGGCGACCACGAGGCAGAGTTGGAATAGCTGATCACAGTCATGCTGACCTCGCCATCCTGCGGCACATTCACCGCAACCGACAGGGCCGCGTATTGCGCATCGGGGCGGGCAAGGGCGTCAAAGGCGGCGCGGGCTTTTTCCAGCGCCTCAAGCGATTTCGTCAGCGCCTTTTGCGCGGGCTGGCGGTCTTTGCTGGCGGCAAGGATGGTCTGGTTGGCGGCCAGAACTTCATCCCCGACCATTTGCGCCACAGACCGCAGGGTCTCGGTGGATGAAGCATCCAGCGTGCCATCCCCGCTGACCATCCGGGTCAGAAACCCGATCCGCGCCTGAGCGGCATTTTCGCGCGCGGCAATCGCATCGACGGCGGCTTGTGCATCCTGTGCGGCGACCTCCTGCCGTTCAACCTCGGCCTTGGCGTCGGCGCGGGCGGGCGACAAGGGTTCCTCGCGCGGCGGCAGTCGGTCACGGCGCAGCGACCATGCGCCAGTCTGCATGCCATTCGCAGGTTCCATCCGCAGGAATTCAGCGGGGGTTTCGGTAGGCAGGTCGGTGATCAGCAGATCATGCGCGCCTTTGGGGGCGGTAAAGGTGATCGTGCGCGTCACCTCGGCTCCTTGGGCATAAATCGTTACCGCCGTCACATGGCTGGTTGCAGTAATCGTATCGGCAAAAGCGAGACTTGGGAAAAAGGCCGCAGTCAGAAGGAAATGGCGCATGGGGTCGCTCCGGTTCGGGTTGCTGTCCAAAGTTTGACGCAAGCCGAACGGGATTACTTGGGGAAATACTCCAAGGCGCGTTGATTTTTTCTGAGCTGCCCGGTTGGCGGAAAAATTATCGCCGCAAATAGCCGAGCTCGCGCGCGAATGCACTGGCCAATTCTTCGCGCGTCAGTCTGGCGCGGGGCGTCCGCCGCGCGGCTTGATTCCGGGCAGCGCGGTCAAGGATTGTCCAGAAAAAAGGCACGCTCCGAAGGATAATCGCCATGGTCTTTCCTCTTCTTTAGCCACCCGTAAAGGGAACGGTGCAATTTGAGTGAAAGTTTCAGACGGCGCGCAGAAAAAATAGTGAGGCGGGATTTCAGGCCCACCTCACCGTAATTTCAGCCCTTTTTCAGGCAGCGGTTGCCCAGCACTTCCGCAATCTGCACTGCGTTCAGCGCGGCACCTTTGCGCAGGTTGTCGCTGACCACCCAAAGGTTGATGCCATTGTCGATCGTGCTGTCCTGCCGAATACGGCTGACATAGGTGGCAAAATCGCCCACACATTCGATGGGCGTGATATACCCGCCGTCTTCGCGCTTATCGACGACCATCACACCCGGTGCCTCACGCAGGATATCGCGAGCCTCGTGTTCATCGAGGAAGTCTTCAAACTCGATATTGATCGATTCCGAATGACCGACGAAAACCGGAACACGCACGCAGGTGGCCGTAACCTTGATCGATTTGTCGAGAATTTTCTTGGTCTCGGCGACCATCTTCCATTCTTCCTTGGTCGATCCGTCGTCCAGAAACACGTCGATATGCGGGATCACATTGAAGGCGATCTGCTTGGTGAATTTCCGTGGCGGTTTGTGATCGGTGGGGTTGTAGATCGACTTGGTCTGATCCCACAACTCGTCAATGCCTTCCTTGCCGGCACCCGACACGGATTGATAGGTCGACACCACCACCCGATTGATCCGCGCGCGGTCGTGCAGGGGTTTCAGGGCCACAACCATTTGTGCTGTCGAACAATTCGGGTTCGCAATGATCATCTTGTTCTTGTACTGATCCACCGCCTCGGGGTTCACTTCGGGCACCACCAGCGGGATCGCGGGGTCATACCGGTAAAGCGACGAATTGTCGATCACGACACAACCCGCCGCCGTGGCGCGGGGCGCGTAAATCTTGGTTGCATCAGACCCGATAGCAAACAAAGCGATATCCCAGCCGGTGAAATCAAACGCCTCAAGGTCTTTTGTCTTCAGGGTCTTGTCGCCAAAGCTGATCTCTGTGCCCAGCGATTTGCGCGAGGCAAGCGCCACGATCTCATCCACGGGAAACTCGCGCTCGGCGAGGATGTTCAGCATTTCGCGGCCCACGTTGCCCGTGGCACCCGCGACGACGACTTTATAGCCCATCGGGGGAAAACTCCTTGGTCTGTCGGATTGACGGCTTCCCTTAGCGCAACGGCGCGCGCTGCGAAAGGGCCTCGCCAAGTTTGGCGGCAAAGGCGGGCAGATCGGCCATCGGGGGCAAATCGGTGAAGCGCGGGTAATAGACCAGATCAAGCCACGTCAGGAACGCCGCGCGCAGGAGGGCGTCATAGTGCAGCGCCTCGGGGTCGGCGAATATGGCGTCAAGCGCGGTCTGGCTATCGGCGGGGGTGGTCAACCCCGGAAGCGCGAAAAACGCACGGCCCAGCGTGACCACCGGCTTGTCATGGAAAAACGCCTGCAGCCCCATCGAGGAATTGAGCGTGACGACGCCCTGTGACGCCGCGAGTTGCGCGAAACTATCGGTGTCATTGTCGATGATGATGCGCCCCGTGGCCTTTAGCGGATCAAGCAACGCGCCCAGCGGCGTTCTGGCGCTGGGGTGTTCCTTCAGGCGCAGGTGCCAGCCTTGGGGCAGGTGATGTGCCGCCGTGGCGAGGGCTTGCAAGAACCCCGCCATGCCCCCGGTCCATCCGGCGAACAAGGTTACCTGACTGTCGGTCGGCACCTGAAGCGGGCAAAACATGAACGGCGTATCCGGCAAGGCCCCCGCCCCCTGCCCCACATCGGCACGACGCGAGGCGCGCGCGGTCAACCCTGCACCAAGGCTGCGCCAATCGTGGGCTTGGCGCGCGGGGTCTGCGGCCATCCAGTCACGGTAAAACTGCGGGTCCCGGGGCACCGAGCTTTCAGCGTTCACGCCTTTTGGGTCAAGCGTGATGCGGCCCGGAAAGGGGGCGAGTTCGGCGTGAAGCGTGGCAGCACCTGCATCCCGCGCGCCTGCAAGATAGGCCATGCGGGTGCCGGTGAGGCCATTCCAAGCCACAGCGACATGGTCAGGGTAGGCGGTGAAATGCTGCCGCGCCCAGTTGTATTGCCCGCGCAGAAGCCGGGCTTTCAGCCAGCGCATCAGGGCGGTTTTCGGTTGGCGTTTGGCGCGGGCAAGGGCCGCTGCGGCGCGATCCGCCGTTTCGGGAAAATCGGTGAAGCTGAGCGGCACCGCCGCAAGTCTGCGCCCGCCGCCGATCTGCGACAGGGCGGCAAAGACCGCCTCCTTACGGTCGTTGTATTCGGCGGGGTAGACGATCATGCGCGCTTTTCATTCCGGGATGGCACCCTGCATTGGGTGCGGATGCCTTCGGCGAGGATATTTATATCAAAATGAAAGCGAAAGGGACGATTAAGGTCAGGCGGGTTGGGCTGACCATGGCCGCTCGCGGATGGGCAGGTGGATCAGGGCCGAGAACGCCCCCACGCCGACGCCGACCCACCAGACCACCGTGTATCCACCAGTAAGATCATACATCCGCCCGCCCAGCCAGACGCCAAGGAACGAGCCAAGCTGGTGGCTGAGGAACACAAAGCCGTAAAGCGTGCCCATGTAACGCAGCCCGTAGATATGCGCGACGAGGCCTGAAGTCAGCGGCACCGTGGCAAGCCAGAGCGACCCCATGCAAACCGAAAAGAGCATGACCGTAAGCGGCGTCATCGGGGCCATGATGAAGGCGGCGGCGATCACGGTGCGGGCGACATAGATGCCCGCAAGCAGGTATTTCTTGGAATACCGCTTGCCGAGCCAGCCTGCCGTGATGGTGCCCGCGATATTGGCCAGCCCGATGATCGAAATCGCCGCAGCCCCCAGCGCCGATGTGGTGGTGATGCCCAGTGCTGCCAGCGGGCTGGTGGGCGAAATCGGCCCGCACATCTCGGTCACGAAGGCGGGGAAATGTGCGGTGATGAAGGCAAGCTGATAGCCGCAGGAAAAGAACCCCACGAAGATCATCATGTAGGACGGGTCGCGGAAGGCACGTTTGAGAACGGTGCCGAGCGATTCCTCCAACTCGGCCTTGGTGGCGACGGTGGGCGAGCGCAGGAACGGCAGCGCGAAAAGGGTGGTCAGCACGATGGCGGCAAAGATTACGAACACTGTCTGCCAAGGGAAATAGGCCAGCAATCCTTCGGCCAATGGCGGGCCGAAGACCTGCCCGGCAGATCCTGCGGCGGTCGCAATGCCAAGGGCCAGACTCCGGTTCTCGGCACTGCTGGCGCGGCCGACGATGGCAAGGATCACGCCAAAGCCGGTGCCCGCGATTCCAAAGCCCACAAGGATTTCCAGCAGGTGATGCTGCCCCGGCGTCACCGCAAAGCTGGAGAGCACCAACCCGCCAGCATAGCAAAGCGCGCCTGCAATGATCGCCCGCCTGTCGCCAAACCGCTCGGCAATCGCGCCGAATATGGGCTGACCGATGCCCCAGGCAAGGTTCTGGATCGCAATCGCCATGGAAAACGCCGACCGGGGCCAGCCGAATTCGGACGCGATGGGTATCTGGAAAATGCCGAAACTGGCGCGGACCGAAAAGCCGATCATCAGGATCACGCAACCCGCGATCAGGACGGGGGTGATGAGGGGCGATTTGGTCATGTGGCTGCTCCGACAGATGGCGGACGGTGCGCCCGAGGTGGCGGGGCGTCAATCGACATATTGTGACGGGCACAATCAGGGGTTTTGATTTTCGCCCGGCCATGCGTTTCGCCCCTGTTTCCCGGGGACACCGATTGCTAAGGTTCCGAAACTCAGGATGGAGGCGGGCATGAGCGAGTGGTGGCGCGGATCGGTGACCTATCAGGTTTATCCCCGGTCGTTTCAGGACAGTGACGGCGACGGGATCGGCGATTTGCGGGGCATCACGGCGCGGCTCGACTATATCGCGGGGCTTGGGGTCGATGCGGTCTGGCTGTCGCCCGTGTTCACCAGCCCGATGGCCGACATGGGCTATGATGTATCGGATTACATCGACATTGACCCGTTGTTCGGCAGCCTTGCGGATTTTGATGCGATGGTGGCGCGGGCGCATGCGCTGGGGCTGAAGGTGATAGTCGATCAGGTGCTGAGCCATTCGTCATCCGCCCATCCGTTCTTTGTGGAAAGCCGCAAGGATCGCAACAATCCCAAGGCTGACTGGTATGTGTGGGCCGACCCCAAGCCCGACGGCGCGCCACCGTCGAACTGGCTTTCGGTCTTTGGCGGGTCGGCGTGGGAATGGGACAGCCGTCGCCGTCAGTATTATCTGCACAATTTCCTGACCAGCCAGCCCGATTTCAACTTTCACAACACAGACGTGCAGGACTGGCTGCTGGGCACCATGCGCTTCTGGCTTGAACGCGGGGTTGACGGGTTCCGCCTTGATACGGTGAACTTCTATTTCCACGACCAGCGCTTGCGCAACAACGGGCCGGAACCGCGCGGTGACAACCTGCCCGCCGTGAACCCTTATGACATGCAGGACCACGAGTATTCCAAGACGCGGCCCGAAAACATCGGCTTTCTGGAAAAGATGCGCGCCCTGCATGATGAATACGACAACCGCGCGATGGTGGGCGAGGTCGGCGACAACCCGCGCCGCGCCAATGCGATCATGGCCGAATACACCAGCGGCGCGCGACTGCACATGGCTTACAGCTTTGATATGCTGGGGCCGTCGTTCACGCCCGCGCATTTCCGCAGCCGGATCGAGGGGTTCTTTGAGGCGGCCCCGGATGGCTGGCCGTGCTGGGCGTTTTCCAACCATGATGTGATCCGCCATGCGACCCGCTGGGCGGATTTCGGCACGGCGGACGACGTGGCGCGGCTGGCCTCGGCGATGCTGCTGTCTTTCCGGGGGTCGGTGTGTCTGTATCAGGGCGAGGAGTTGGGGCAGACCGAAACCGACATCGAATTCCACGAGCTGACCGACCCGCCCGGCATCACCTTCTGGCCCGACTACAAGGGCCGTGACGGCTGTCGCACACCAATGGTGTGGGATGGCTCGCCGCAGGGCGGCTTTACCAGCGGCACTCCGTGGTTGCCGGTAAAAGCGCCGCAACTGGCGCGGAATGTGGCGGCACAGGCCGGGGTCGAGGATTCGGTACTGGAATTCTACCGGACGATGCTGACCTTTCGGCGCGACACACCCGCGCTGCAATCGGGTGATTGCACGTTCCTTGATCTGCCTGACCCGCTCTTGGGTTTTACCCGCAAAAGCAAAGCAAGTGCGGTGACCTGCATTTTCAACCTGTCGGACAAACCGCACAGCGTGGCTGCGACGGGCGCTCTGGTCGGGCCGATGCAGGCGGCGACGCTGCGCGCAGGCAAGCTGCTGCTGGGACCATCAGGCTTTGCCTTTGTAGCGCGCTAAAGCGGATTTCCTTTGATCTGATTCAGATCGAAGGAAATCCAAGACATGCAAGCCATTGGGACTGTTGCGTTTGATCTGCTGAACCCGAACAAGCGCAACACTCGTTAAAGCGGGCTGAAATGCACGCCTGCACCGGGAAGGGTCAGCCCGTCAAAGCTGACCGCCCCGGCGTTGTAGTTGAAATAGAAGCGATGTTTTGCCGTGTCGCGGATACGCAGTCCCTCGGGCAATGTGACCGTGGCAAGCCCCGCCTCGGCACACAGCGCCTGCAAGATACGGTCGCGCGCCATCACGTCAGGCCAGCCTGTCAGATAGCGCAGCGCGCCGTGACCCACCATCGCGGGCCAGCCATCAGCAGTCTGTTCGGCCACATCGGTGCTTTCCGCCTTTTCGCGCCAGTGCAGGAAATTGCCGCCCATTTCCAGCGGCACCGGCAGATCCGGCGGCAGGCTTTCGACCCGCGCGATGGTACAATCCAGCCCCGGCAGGTTCGGCGGCAAGGGCACCGGAATCGCGAAATCTGCGGTTTTGGAATTGGCGCGGGGGCCGATCAGCGCGATCCCCTTATAGACTGACAATGCCGCCATCAGCGCCGGGTTGATCGTCGCAATCGCAGGGGCCAGTACCAGCCTATAGGCCGAAAGATCGGCGCAATCCGGCGGCACGATGTCGATGGAAAGCCCCAGTTTCCGCAACCCCTGATACATGTGCAGCACCAGCCGCACGTAATCGAAATCGCGGCCCTGTGGCTGGGTTTCCCAGGCCCAGTCCGACGCATAGTCAAACACCAGTGCGACCGGGGCCTGCACCAGATCAATGTCGGACATGCCGGCCATTTCCTGTGCCACCTGCGCCGCCTCGGCATGCGCGGGGGCAGGCGCGCTGTCGGGTCGCAACAGGCCTGCGTGCATCTGTTCCTGCGCGAACGGGGCCTGACGCCAGCGGAAATAGCACACCGCTTCGGCACCATGCGCGAACGCCTCCCACGCCCACAGGCGCGCCATGCCGGGCAGCGGGTCGGGATTGTAGGGGGCCCAGTTCACCGGGCCGGGCTGCTGCTCCATGATCCACCACCGACCCCGGCCCACGGCGCGGTATAGATCGTGGTGAAAGGCCTGAAAATCCGGGTCCCCTTGCCGCGCGAAGGCGAGTTTATGCGCGGCACTGGCGGGCAGGCGGTCGGACAGAAAGCCCAGCGGGTAGCTGTCCCATGATGCGATATCCAGATCCGCACCCACATCGAAATGATCAAATTCGGTCACCCAGCCCATGTAGTTGTGGGCAATGGGTGCATCCGAGTGTTTGCGGATGATCTCGGTCTGCAGGCGGTTGAAGCGGGCGACCTGATCCGACGAAAAGCGACGGAAATCCATCACATGCGCGGGGTTTGGCTCGGTGACGGTCAGGTTGGGCAGGGCGACCTGGTTGAAATCGCTGTAATCCATCGACCAGAAGACATTCCCCCACGCCCGGTTCAGGGCATCGGGTGATTGGTATTTCTGCGCCAGCCAGTTCCGGAACGCCTGCGTTGCGGCGGCAGAATAGCTGAGCGTGGTGTCGTGGCAGCCGTATTCGTTATCGGTCTGCCAGGCTGCAACATGACCGTTCTTGCCATAGCGTTTGGCCAGTGCCGTCACGATTTTCTGACATTCCCCCGCGTAGCCCTGATGCGAAAAACAGTAGTGGCGGCGCGATCCAAATCCGCGCGGGCGGCCCTGCGCGTCCATTGCGATCATGTCGGGGTGTCGATCCAGCATCCAGCGCGGCGGCGTGGCCGTGGGCGTGCCCAGCACAACGCGCAACCCCGCAGCGCCCAGAATTTCAATCGCGCGGTCCAGCCAGCCGAAATCATAAGTGCCGGGCTGCGGCTCCATCCGGTTCCACGCAAACTCGCCGATCCGCACCCAGGTCAGGCCCATGTCGGCCATGCGGGCGGCATCTTCGCGCCATTGCGCCTCGGGCCAGTGTTCGGGATAGTAGCAGACGCCTAGCGTGCGTTTCATAATATGACCTTATGTTCATATTGCCCCTTGGCGACGCCTTCCCGTGCAAAGGTCTTGCCGGAATCCGGATGGGCCAGACGTTCCCCAGCAGTCAGATAATGCCGTGCCGAAGTGCAAAAGAGTGTGCGGTTGTCAGCCCCGCCAAAGGCCGGGCAGGATGTGTGCGGTGCATCAAATTCAACGGTCCGCACAAGGGTGCCATCCGGTGCAAAAGCCGCCACCATTCCCGCCCCCCAAAGTGCGAGCCACAGCAACCCCTCCGAATCCATCACCGCGCCGTCGGGTTCGGGTGTGCCATCCGACAGGTCCAAAAAAACCTCAGGCGCACCCTTCGGCCAACCCTCTCCATCCAGCGCAATGCGCCAGACCAGACGGCGGGCGCTGTCGGCGAAATGGGCATAAGCGCCATCGGGGGCGAAGCAAATGGCGTTGGGAATGGAAAGACCGGGGAAAAGCCTGCGCAACTCGCCCTTGTAGTAGCGGTAAATCGCCCCCGCCCCCGGTTCCGCCGCTTTGCCCATCGTCCCGATCCAGAACCCGCCCTGCGGGTCGGCCCGGCCATCGTTGGAGCGGTTTGCCGGGCGATCCGCCTCCAGCGCCCACAGATCAAGGCGGGTGCCATTTGACGTGTCAAACCGGAACAGCGCCGTTTCCGACGCAATCAAAAGCGTGGCGGCATCAACCAGGCCCGCCGCCGAAACCATCTCGTCAAACGCCCATTCCTGCGGGCCTTTGGCGGTTTGGGTCAGCAGGCGTTTGCCCGTAATATCAAACCAGAACAGTTGTTCACAATCGCGGTTCCAAAGCGGCCCCTCGCCCAGATCGCAGATGCGGGAATCGAAAAGATCGCTCATGCGACGGCGCTATCATAGGCGGCAACCAACGCGAAAGCGCGTGCCGTCACCTCGGCCACATCAAGGCCGGGCGTGTAAAGTGCCGTGCCGATGCCAAAGCCGTTCGCACCGGCAGCGATCCATTGCGCAAAGTTTGCCGCGCCCGCCCCGCCCACGGCGTAAACCTGACACTCCGGCGGCAGAACCGCACGGATCGCCTTTACACCCTCAGGCCCGATCAACGAGGCGGGGAATATCTTCAGCCCGTCGGCCCCTGCCTCCAGCGCGGCAAAACATTCGGTCGGCGTCATCACCCCCGGCCAGCTTTGCAGGCCCGACGCCTTGCTGGCCCGGATGACCGCCGGATTGCAGTTTGGCGACACGATCAGCCGCCCGCCCACGCCTGCCACCTGCGACACCTGCCCTTGGGTCAGCACCGTGCCCGCGCCAATCAGCGCATCGCCAGAAAACGCTTTTGCCATCGCCCCGATGCTTGCCAGAGGGTCGGGCGAATTCATCGGAACCTCGATCGAGGTGATGCCTGCGGCAATCAGCGCTTCGGCCACGGGCAAGGCTTCGGGCGGGGTCAATCCGCGCAGAATGGCGATCAGGGGGCGGGTCATTTGGCAGTCTCCATCCGGGCAGAGGCAAGACCTTCCAGAACGCAGGCGGTTGCGGGCAGTTCTCGCGCGGTGACCCCTTGCAGAGCCAAAGCGCGGGCATAAAGCGCAGACAGCGCGGGCGCGCCGATCAGCGCCACGTTCTGCCCCAGCCAATAAGCGCGCGTCGCGGCAAGTTCGATGCCGATCAAAAGGCCCGACAGCCGTGCGCGCGCCGCATCGGCACCCAGGCCCGCAATCAGCCCTTCGGCGCGCAGCGCAAACAGACGTGATGCGATCTTTTCCGGCTGCGCGATGGCGTCCGATACGGCGCTGGCAAAGGCCGCGTCATCCCAACCGTCGCCCTCCATCCCGTGACGCAGAACCGATTGGGTCGACAAAAGCGAGAACAACTCGCCCGTCATGCAGGTCTGGAACCCGACGACTTCGCCCGCGCTGACCCGCGCCCATTTGGAATGCGTGCCGGGCAGGCAGATCACGCCGTCAAAATCGGGCAACAGCGCCAGGGCCCCGGCAATCTGCGTCTCCTCGCCGCGCATAACGTCGGCTGGCTGCATCTGTTTCAACCCAGGCACCAGCCACACGTCAATGCGCGCATCCCGCGTCGGGACATGCACCATTCCGGCGCTATCAAGCGGCGCACAGGGGGTCGCGCGATAGGGCGCCTCAAGCCACCCCTGCCGCGAGCCGACCATGCCGCAAGCCAAAACCCGCGTTTGTGAATGATCGTTCAACCACGCGCCAACCAGTCGCAAAAGTGTTGGCTCGAACGCATCGCGGGCAAGCGTTCCCATGCCATCCTCCGACGTGGCCTCGGTCACAACGCTGTCCGCCCCCATCAGATGAGCGCGCAGATGTGTTGTGCCCCAATCAACCGCAATCCAGTTCATCCGGTCACCACCACGCCACCATCCACGACCAACGATTGCCCCGTCACCATGCGCGAGGCATCAGATGCCAGAAACAGGCACGGCCCCACAATATCTTCTGGCAACAGGCTGTCCTTCAACGCCTGCCGCGCCAGATGGGCCGCCAGCCCCTCGGGCGTGACCCACAGGTCTTTCTGCTTTTGCGTCAACACCCATCCCGGCGCTATCGCGTTCACACGTACCTTGTGCGGCCCGAATTCACGGGCCAGAGTGCGCGTCATTCCGGTGATCCCCGCGTTTGCGGTGATGTAGGGCGCGTAGCCCGCATCTGGCATCATGTAGCTTATTGAACTGAAGTTCACAATCGAACCGCCGCCTGCTGCAATCATGCCGGGAAGCACCGCCTGACACGCAAAGAAATAGGATTTGAGGTTGATCGCAAGTGACGCGTCCCAGAATTCTTCCGTCACTTCCAGCGCCGGTTTACGGGCGTCGTTGGCGGCGTTGTTGACCAGCCGAGTGATCGGGCCATGCGCTGCGGCGGCCTGATCGATTGCGGCTTTCAGTGCCGCCGTATCGGTGATGTCGCACGCAATGAACAGCGGCCTGACGCCTGTGATCTGCTGCATGTCCTGACAAAACGCCGTTGCGTCCGATCTTTGAACAAAGGCAACCTTGGCACCCTGCCGCAGGAAACCTTCGGTCAGCGCCGCACCGATGCCAGAGCCACCGCCGGTCACGAATACCGACGCGTCCTGCAGATCGGGGAAGATCGCCGCATTCATATCCGCTCTCCTTCAACCACCCAGATCGTGCCGGGCCATTGCACCGGAAGCGTAAGTCCTTTTTGCATCAGAAACACCCCGGTCAGCGTCAGCGTGCCAGATTTCAGCGCAGGCTCGCCCCGGCTTTGACGCGGAGCCTCATCCGCGTTGCGCAGCGCGACCCGGTAAAGCGCCTGCGGATCTAGCCCAGTCAGGCGCAGCGGGCGCGGCAGGATCTGGGTCGAGGTTCCAACCTGCCCCGCCGTCACGATAAACCGCGCGCCATCCGCCGCTCGGATCAGTTCAGCGCACATGGCCGGGTCCGCCGCATCAAGGCGCAGGATATCCGCCTGCATCGTCCAGTGCCGGTTGGCCTTCCACCAGGCGGTGACGGCGGTCAGCGTTTCGGCCTCGGGTTCGGTCAATTCGCGCAGGTCCATCTCGAACCCCATATGACGCTGTGCGGCCACATAGGCGCGGAACGCCATCGACAGAATGCGCCCCGAGGTATGCGATTTGCGCGGGCCGACGTGGCTGCCAGTCACATTGGCCGGCAAAAACAGCGCCGCGTCATGCTGGATGCGCAGGCGTTCAATCGCGTCGTTGCTGTCAGACAGCCAGACGCGGTGCGTGCGCGCAAGAATACCCGCATCAATCCGCCCGCCGCCCGACGCGCAGCTTTCAATCTCGACCCCCGGATGGGCGGCGCGCAGGCGATCCAGCAGGTCGTAAATCCCGTATGTCTGTGCGGCATCGACCACCGGCAACAGCCGGTTGTGATCCCATTTCAGATAGTCGATGGGGTATTCGGTCAGCAGGGCCGAGACGGCGTTGAACAGGTAGTCGCGGACCTGCGGCAAGGCCAGATCAAGCACCATCTGGTTGCGCCCGGTGGTCTGATCTTCGGAGCCAAGCCGCCAGTCGGGGTGGGTGCGGTACAGATCACTGTCGGGGTTGACCATTTCAGGCTCCACCCACAGGCCGAAGGTCATGCCAAGGCCCTGCACATGGGCGATCAGCGGGTGCAGGCCATCGGGCCATTTGCGCCGGTCAATCGTCCAGTCGCCAAGGCTGGTCGTATCATCGTCCCGCCGCCCGAACCAACCATCATCCAGCACGAATCGCTCGGCCCCCAAGGCGGCTGCACGGGTAGCGATGTCGGACAGGTCGGCAAGTTGGTGGTCGAAATACACCGCCTCCCAGCAATTGTAATGCACGGGGCGCGGGCGCGCGGCATCGGGCCACTGCAGCACCCGGTCACGCAGATCGCGCTGAAAGGTAGTGGCGATGCCGTTCAGGCCATCGGCGCTGAACGCAGCTATCAGCGGGGCGGTTTCGAAACGGGTGCCGGGTTCTGTTTCCGCACCCGATGCGTGGCCGAACTGGATCTGACGGCGACCATCGGGCAGTTCTTCGGCCACCATACGGTGCCCGCCGGACCATGCGTAATGCAGCGCAAAGGCAGTGCCTTGGGTATTGGTGCAGCCGGTTTCGGGCAGAATCGCATAGGGCGGATGTTCGTGGCCCGACCGGCCCGTGCGCGCCTCTCGCATCCGGATGCCGGGGGTCCAGGGCGTGCGGTTCAGGTGAAACTCGCGCGTCCATTTGCCATGCACGTCAATCAGTTCAACCGCGTTTTGCGGTGCGGGAAGAACCGGGGCGGCCAGCCAGTGCAGTCGCACCGGGGCATCACTTTCCAGCATGGTTTGCAGGGTGAAAACGCCGGTCGGATGTGCTGCGATGCTATGCGTCAGGGTCAGGCCGGGGGCGGTGCTGATCAGACGCAGAGTTGCCGGGCCGGTTTCTGCCCGGTCAAAGTTGAACGCGGGCAAAAGCGGCGTTCCATCCTGCTTTGCCAGCACCAGACCCGGCTGACCCTGAAACGCGCGGCCCGCCTCGGGGGAAAGCGACAGCGCAGGCAATGCGTCGATCATGCCGCCTGTGATATCAAGGCGCGCGGCACCAGCGACAGCGCTCGGATCCTCGCCGTCGGGCAGGGTCGCACCCCAGTAAACCGCTTCGGGTATTCCGCCTGCCGGGCTTGCCAGAACCAGCGTCTGATCGCCCGCATCCATCCGCCACGTCTTCACTTTACCGCCCCCAAAGTCAGGCCCGCAATAAAGTGCTTTTGCATCATGAAAAACATCGCAACGGGTGGCAGCGCCGCGATGATCGAGCCTGCTGAGACCAGATGCCACTGCGCGATCCATTGGCCATTCAGCGACGAAAGGCCAGCCGTCACCGGCTGTGCGGCGGCCGAGGTGGTCAGCACCGTCGCCCAGAAGAAATCGTTCCAGATGAAGGTAAAGATCAGCACCGAAAGCGCCGCAATCGCGGGCCGCATCAGGGGCATGACGACATACCAGAAGATGCGGATCTCACTTACACCTTCGACCCGCGCGGCCTCGATCAACTCAAACGGCAACGCCTTGATGAAGTTGCGCATGAACAACGTGCAGAACCCGGTCTGGAACGCAATGTGAAACAGTGCAAGGCCAGAGGTCGTGTTGATCAGCCCCATGCTTTGCGTCAGGTCCCGCACCGGAACCATGAGAATCTGGAACGGCACGAAATTGCCCGCAACGAACAGGAAAAAAACCAGCAGGTTCGAGCGGAATTTGTAGATGCCAAGTGCAAACCCAGTCATGCACGACAGCCCGACCGCGCCGATCATCGTGGGAATGGTCACTTTGAACGAGTTCAGGATGTATTGCAGCATCGGGGTTTCGGTGAAAATCGAGATGTAATTCTGATAGGCAATTCCACTTGGCATGCCGAAGTTGTTGCCCTGTGCCAGATCCGACGCAGGGCGGAGAGACGTGACGGCCACCCCGATCAGCGGCAAAAGCCAGACGAAAAGTGCCACCGGCAGCGCGATCTTGTACATCGTTTGGGTGGCGGGCGAGGTTTGCTCGATGGGGCGGGGGAACATGGGCTAACGCTCCGTCTCGTCGCGCCACATCTTCCAGATGAAGCCCGAGATGAAAATCATCATGATGGCAAACAGCACCACCGCAATGGCGGCGCCATATCCCATGCGAAACCCGCCTTCGCCCAGCGCCGTTTCGTACATGTAATAGGACAGAACGCGCGTGCTGCCATAAGGCCCGCCTTTCGTCATGATCGACACCAGATCGAAACTGCGCAAGGCACCGATCACCGTGACGACAACCGCGATGAAGGTGGCGGGACGCAACTGCGGCAAGATCACATACCACAGCATTTTTAACCCCTTGGCCCCATCCAGTCGCGCCGCCTCGACCTGATCGGGGGCGACGTTGTTCAGGCCCGTAAGATACAGGATCATCACATAGGCGATCTGCGGCCAAAGCCCTGCGGCGATGATGGCATAGGTCGCGTACCGCTCATCCGCCAGAAAGGCGATGCCGGTGCCGGTCATCCACTCGATCAGGTTGTAGAACAGGCCAAAGTTCGGCGCGTAGAACCATGAAAACATCAGACCGACGACGACCTGACTGATCACGAACGGAAAGAAGAACATCGACTTGTAGATGCGGATGCCGCGCACGGTCTGGTTCAGGAAAATCGCGATGAACAGGCCAAACGGCACCGACAGCATGTAAAGCACCAGCCAGATGATGTTATTTTTCAGCGCGGTGATGAAATTGTCGTCGTCCAGAAGCTGCACATAATTATCCAGCCCGACCCATGTACCGGTGAATTCATTGGCTCCGGTTTCGGGGTTGGGGCGGTAAAGGCCGTTCCAGTCGTAAAACGACAGGCTCATCGATTGGAATATCGGGATCAGCACATAGACCGCGAACATCGCAAGACCGGGTGCCAGGAACAGCCAAGGGGCCAATCGGCGCTGGTTTCGTTTCCACAGGGCGGACATCGCGGGCCTCCGTCTGTCTGGCACGGGCTTGGGTAAGGGGGCCCCGGCATTCGACGTGCCGGGGCCGGTCAGCCCCCGCGCACCCGAAGGCACGCGGGTTCCGCAGGGTTACTTGTAGGCGTTGCCGCGTACTTTCTCGAGCCGCTCAAGGATCGCATCCAGACGTTCAGGTTTCACCATGAACTCCTGAAAGCCTTCCATCCCGGCCTTTGCCATTTCGGCAGGTGCGTCACGGTCGAAGAACTGCGCCAACGCATAGGCCGACGATAGCGACTCAAAGCCCGCCGCAAGGAACGGATCGCTTGAATCAACGGTCGAGTTCTTGTTGGTCGGCAACTGCCCGATGGCCGCATTCAGCTTGGTCTGCGCATCCGCACTGGCAACGAAGGCCAGAAACTTCTTCGCGTCATCCACATTCTTGGCACCTGCCGGAATATGGATTGTATCGGTCGGGGCTTCTTCGGCACGCGGCAGACCCGGGGTGATTTCCGGGAACGTCATGAAGCCCAGATTATCGTTGGTCATGCCGCCTTCCTTGAACACGGCCACGGCAAAGTTGCCCATGACATAGTTCGCAGCCTTGCCCTGCACCAGAAGTGCTGCGGCATCCTGCCAGTCGATGGCGGCGTGGTTCTTGGTGATATAGGGTTGGAACTTGGCCCATTCCGCGAACACGGCTTTCACGCGATCATCGGTCCAGGCGATCTTGCCTGCCGTCAGATCCATGTGGAATTCGTAGCCGTTGGTGCGCAGGTCAAGATAGTCGAAAATGCCTGCTCCGGGCCATAGGGCGGACGTGCCAGTGGTCACGCAATCAATGTCTTTTTCGGCAAACTTGGGGCAGTTGTCGATGAACTGCTGCCAGGTCGTCGGCACTTCCACACCAGCGGCGGTGTAGGCGTCTTTGTTGAAGTAGATGCCCCACTGATAGTAGGTATAGGGCACGCCCCACTGCTTGCCATCAATCGTCATCGACGCCTTGGCCGACGCCAGCGAATCGCTCA
Source organism: Rhodobacterales bacterium (assembly GCA_038207585.1). Lineage (GTDB taxonomy): Bacteria > Pseudomonadota > Alphaproteobacteria > Rhodobacterales > Rhodobacteraceae > JBBQZP01. Next base: position 131,242 of record JBBQZP010000003.1, read on the forward strand.
GGCCGTTGGCTTCCCACACGTCCGACACGTCCAGAAACTGCCCGGCCTCGACAAAGGGGGCCATGCGGTTTCCGGCATACCAGTTCGCCAGATCGGGCGAGTCGGTGGTCAGAAAGTTGCGGATCGCGGTCTTGTAGCCTTCGTGGTCAAAGTTGTTCAGCTCGACCTTGATGTCGGGGTTCGCAGCCTCAAAATCGGCAATCAGGGCCTGCATCCCGGCCAGCGGTGCCGCATCATAATCGGCGTTGTATTTCAGGATGCGCTGTTCGGCAAAGGCCGTGCCAGACATAAGAAGTCCGGCAAGAACGGCTGCCGCCGCCCCGGTTCTAAGATGGACCATGGTTTCCTCCCTTTGGTTCCATTATTTGAAACTTAGTCTTGAATAATGAAAACTATGTCGCTTAAAGTGGCACCTGTCAACAGGGCGAAACAGGAAGCGTGATGGGCGTCGAGGGCGCAGGCGATGGAACGGTCGGCAAGGCACTGGATGTGCTGGACATGGTCGCCCGCGCCGGACGGCCGGTGCGGTTCAGCGAGTTGCTGGCCAGTAAAACCTACCCGAAAGCAACGCTTTACCGCTTTTTGCAGACGCTGACGCATCAGGGCATGCTGGCCTATGACCCCGACCGCCAGTCCTATGCCTTGGGCGTGCGACTGGTGCGGCTGGCCCATACAGCATGGGCGCAATCGTCGCTGGCCCCCATCGCGCGCCCCTGGATCGATTCGCTGTCTGCGGAGGTGGGCGAAACGATTCATCTGGCGCAACTGGATCAGGCGCAGGTGCTTTATGTTGACAAACGCAACGCCGCCCGCCCTGTCGAGATGTATTCGCAGGCGGGCAAGGTTGGCCCCGCCTATTGCACCGGGGTTGGCAAGGCGATGCTGGCGTTCCTGCCCAATGATGCACTGCAAAGCGCTCTTGAACGCCAATCGTTCCACCGCTTCACGCCGCAAACGCTGGCCTCGCGCCCGCTTTTGATGGCCGAGTTGGAGGCGATCCGGCAGCGCGGTTACGCCTTTGACCGCGAAGAACACGAGCCGGGCATTATCTGCATCGCCCTGCCGATCCGAACTCGCGCGGGACGGGTGATGGGCGCACTTTCCGTCACATCAACCACCGGGCGCACGACGCTGCCCGCGTTGGAAGAACTGGCACCCAAGATACAACAAACCGCCACACAGATCGCGGCCGAGGCCGAGAACTGGCACTTTCCAGAGAACCAAACGGCATAAGGGGGGAACCGCATGTCCGGTGTCACATTACAGCAGGTCGTCAAGAAATTCGGCGATATCAAGGTGATCCACGGTGTCGATCTGACAGTGGATGATGGCGAATTCTGCGTCTTTGTCGGCCCGTCAGGCTGCGGGAAGTCAACGCTTTTGCGCATGGTCGCGGGGTTGGAGGAAACCACCGATGGCGCCATCCGCATCGGTGACCGCGATGTGACCAGGGTTGATCCGGCAGAACGCGGTGTGGCGATGGTGTTCCAGACCTATGCGCTTTATCCCCACATGACGGTTGCCGAAAACATGGGCTTTGGCCTGAAGATGACCGGCCACCCGAAGGCCGAGGTTGACAGCAAGGTTGCCGAGGCCAGCCGTATTCTGAAACTCGACGACTACCTGTCGCGCAAACCCAAGGCGCTGTCGGGCGGGCAACGGCAGCGCGTAGCCATTGGCCGGGCCATCGTGCGCGGGCCCGAGGTGTTCTTGTTCGACGAACCCCTGTCGAACCTTGATGCCGAACTGCGCGTGGAAATGCGTGTTGAAATCGCCCGCCTGCACCGCGAAATTGGTGCCACCATGATCTATGTGACCCATGATCAGGTCGAAGCGATGACGCTTGCCGACAAGATCGTGGTGCTGCGCAAGGGCCGGATCGAACAGGTCGGCGCACCGCTGCACCTGTATCACGACCCCGACAACCGCTTTGTTGCAGGCTTTATCGGCAGCCCGGCAATGAACTTTCTGGAGGCGGTCGTCGAAAAATCGGGGTTGGCGCACAGCAAGGGGCTGGGCGCGGTCGCTACTGATACCGCGTTGCCGGGAGCTGGCGCAAAGGTTGTGGTCGGCCTGCGCCCGCAGCAGTTGCGCATCACCGACGGGGCGACTCATCGGGTGGAAATGACCGAGGCTTTGGGCGGCGTCTCCTTCATTCACCTGACCGCCCCCACCGGCGAAAAGCTGGTGGTCGAGGCAAAGGGTGACATGCTGAACAAACCGGGCAGCATGGTCGGGCTGGAGTATGACGCAACGGATGCTTTGTTCTTTGCAGCCGATGAAGTAGGCGCGCGTATCCGCTAACGCTTCTGGCTTTGCCGCATCCGGAACCGGGCGCGGTCTTCTTCGGAATATTCGCCGATGCACTGCGGGCAGGACACGCCTTCCTCAAAGTCCGGGGCTGATTTAGCCTCGGGTGCGACCGGACGCCCGCAGGCGTGGCACTGGGTGTAGGGTCCGGGCGTCAGGCCGTGGCCAACCGATACCCGGCCATCAAAAACATAACATTCCCCTTGCCACATGCTTCCATCCTGCGGCACATCTTCCAGATATTGCAGGATGCCGCCCTTCAGGTGAAACACATCCTCCACCCCCTGCCCGATCAAGTAATTCGTCGATTTCTCGCACCGGATACCGCCCGTGCAGAACATTGCGATCCGTTTGCCTGCAAAGCGCGCCTTGTTGGCCTGCCACCACGCCGGAAACTCTCCAAACGCGGCTGTTTCAGGGTTCACAGCACCGTCAAACGTGCCGATCGCCACCTCGTAGCCATTGCGCGTATCAATCACCGCCACATCCGGCGCAGAAATCAGCGCGTTCCACTCGTCGGGCGGCACATGCGTGCCCACCCGCGCTGTCGGATCAACATCCGGCTCGCCCATCGTCACAATCTCACGCTTCAGGCGCACTTTCATGCGGGCGAACGGGCGGGTCTCAGCGTGGCTTTCTTTCCATTCCAACGCCGCACAACCGGGAAGCGCGCGCAGATGCGCCAGAACCGCGAAGATCCCTTCGCGAGGCCCTGCGATGGTGCCGTTCACCCCTTCGTTCGCCAACAGAATCGACCCCGAAACACTTTGCGCGCGGCACAGCGCCAGAAGGCCCGGCCGCAATGCAGACGGGTCGGGAAACCGGGTGAAATGATAAAAGGCAGCGACGGTCAGCATGGGCAAAGTCTTTGCAACCCTGCGCCCTCCTTTGCAAGGGGGGCATTGACGCAAGCGGACCCGCCCCTTACCCAAGTTGTTGAACCGTAACGGAGACGCAGATGGCCCCGACCGCAGACGCCCTGATTGTGATCGACGTGCAGAACGACTTCTGCCCCGGCGGCGCTTTGGCGGTGGCGGGCGGCGATCAGATCGTGGCGGGCATCAACGCGCTGATGATCGACGCACCGGTGCGCGTTCTGACGCAGGATTGGCACCCCGCCGATCATTCGTCCTTCGCAGCCAATCATCCGGGGGCAGAGCCGTTCAGCCTGATCGACATGCCCTACGGTCCGCAGGTTCTGTGGCCCGTGCATTGCGTTCAAGGCTCTGCCGGGGCTGCCTTTCACTCGGACTTGGCAGTGAACCGTGCCGACATGATCATCCGCAAGGGCTTTCGCCCCGCGATCGACAGCTATTCCGCATTTTTCGAGAATGACCACACAACCCCGACCGGGCTTGAGGGGTATCTGCGCGAACGGGGCGTGACTTCTCTGGTTCTGACCGGCCTAGCCACCGATTTCTGCGTCGGTTTTTCGGCGCTGGATGCGGCGCGTCTGGGCTTTGGCGTGACGGTGCGGATGGATCTGTGCCGCGCGATTGATCTGAATGGATCGCTGGCCGACATGCTGCGCCAGATGCAAACCGCCGGTGTGCGGATCGAGGGTTAGATGGTCGATATCGCTACACGCGTCTGGAACCATAAGTGGAAGATCGACCCGATCGTGCGGTCACTGATCGACACCGATTTTTACAAGCTGCTGATGTGCCAGTCGGTGTTTCGCAACCGCCGCGATACGCAGGTTGAATTCAGCCTGATCAATCGCACCAAACGCATTCGCCTTGCCGAACTGGTGGATGAAGGAGAGTTGCGCGAACAACTTGACCATATCCGCACGCTGCGACTGTCACGGGGCGAGTCGACCTTTCTGCGCGGCAATACGTTCTACGGCAAACGCCAGATGTTCCGCCCAGATTTCATGGAATGGTTCGAGGCATTGCAACTGCCACCCTACCATCTGGAAAAGCGCGATGGCCAATATGAACTGACGTTCACAGGCACTTGGCCCGAGGTTATGCTGTGGGAAATTCCCGCCCTCGCCGTGCTGATGGAACTGCGCAGCCGCGCGGTGCTGGAGCGGATGCAGCGGTTCGAACTGCAGGTTCTCTACGCGCGCGGGATGACGAAGCTATGGGAAAAGATCGAGCATCTGCGCGGGCTTGAAGGCTTGCGCATCGCCGATTTCGGCACCCGGCGGCGGCATTCGTTTCTGTGGCAGGATTGGTGCGTGCAGGCCATGCTGGAAGGGTTGCCGGGCAAATTCACCGGCACCTCGAACTGTCTGATCGCCATGCGCCGCGAGGCCGAAGCGATTGGCACGAACGCACACGAACTGCCGATGGTCTATTCCGCACTGGCCAATTCCGACGCCGAACTGGCGCAAGCGCCGTATCAGGTTCTGGCCGACTGGCACGAAGAACACGATGGCAATCTGCGCATCATCCTGCCCGATACCTACGGAACCGAAGGCTTTTTGCGCAACGCCCCCGATTGGCTCAGCAAATGGACCGGCATCCGCATCGACAGCGGCGACCCCGCCACGCAGGCCGAGGTTGCGATCCGCTGGTGGCAAAGCCGGGGTGAAGATCCACGCGAGAAACTGGTGATCTTTTCCGACGGGCTTGATGTCGAGAAGATAGCCGAACTTCACCGGCAATTCACTGGCCGGGTGAAGGTATCCTTTGGCTGGGGCACGATGTTGACAAACGATTTCAGGGGCTTGGTGCCCGATGACGCGCTGGCCCCGTTCAGCCTTGTGTGCAAGGCGGTTTCGGCGAACGGGCGACCCACGGTCAAACTGAGCGATAATCCCGAAAAGGCGATGGGTCCGGCGGATGAGATTGCGCGCTACAAGCGGGTGTTCGGCGTGGGGGCGCAGGCGGCTCAGCCGGTTGTCGTCTGACCCATCACGCGGGCCGACACCAAGATCGCGCGGGCGATATGGCTGGCGTGAACCGGGTGGTCGGGCGGCAATCGCGGTGCGGCCCAGCCCACCGACGCAAGGCAGCGCGCCATTGTGAACAGATCTACGGTTTCAATATCGGCGATGCGGCGTGTCTGATACCCCGCAATCAAAGCTGCGCGCAAATCGGTGAAATTCGGCTGATAGATATCCTGCGAAAGCACGGTGCCCAGATCGTAGTGCCGAAAGCCCATACCTGAGTCGTCGAAATCAATCAGTGAAAGTGAACGCCCTTTCACAATGACATTTTCTCGCAGCACGTCGGCATGGATCGGGCCGAAGTTTGTTGGATCGGATGGCAACGCGATCAAACGTTGGCGAAGGAATTTGCGGGCCCTTTGCATGTGCCCGGCTTGATCTGCGTTTAGAATTGGATGCTCCCAGAACCGCCCCCAGAACGGCGTATCTCCCGTCAGCCCATCCACATCCCAACGCGGGCGGGTGAAGGTTTCGGGCAGGGTCAAACGGTCTGTTGCATCGTGCATTTGCGCTACAAGCACACCCAGCGCGTGATGGCGTTCGGCCTGATCCTGCAATGTTCCAGCAAGCGGCACGCCTGCCTCACCCAGCGCCTCACCCTCGATCCATCGGATTGCAGAGGCGAACCGACCCGACGAAAGTTGCACCAGAAGATCGCCTGACACCGCCGCAAGTGGCGTCGAAACCGGAACGCCTTCGCCCGCCAACGCATCGCACCACCACAGTTCCGACCGGATCGCGGCGGCCTCTTGATACCCAGCGCGATGCAGGCGCAGCGCCGCCCGCCCGCCCGGCACGCGCATCTCATACACCGCATTTTCACGCGCACGGATCAGACGGAGGCCGCCACCTTTCCAATGCGCGGCGGCCTCTACTGCTTCGATCATCGCGGAATCGGCATGCAGCGCAATTCGTCCTCGATCGCATCGGCCAACATATCGGCGTTTTCGATTGAGAACGGCATCGGCGGGCGAATTTTCAGCGTGTTCATCGCCCGCCCAATCCGGTTCAGGATAAACCCGCGCGCGACCAGTCGTTCAACCAGATCAGCGGCAAAATCGGTCGCGGTGGTCATTGCATCGTCCAGCACAAACTCCACCCCCGCAAACAATCCGGTTGCCCGGACATCGGCCAGAAGCGGATGTTTCAAATTCTGCAAGCGATTGAAAAGATGTGCAGAAACTAGATCAGCATTGGCCTGCAAACCCTCCGCCTCCATCACATCCAGCACAGCCATGCTGGCCGCTGCAGACACCGGATTACCGCCGAACGTGTTGAAATAGCCGAATGCGTTGCGAAAAGCCGCCATCACCTGCGGTGTGGCAAGCGTGGCCGCAACCGGATGGCCGTTCGCCATCGGCTTGCCCACCGTCACGATATCGGGTGCAAAACCAAGGTGGTCATGGCCCCAGAAATGGCTGCCTGTGCGACCGAAACCGGGTTGGACCTCATCGGAAATCACCAGACCGCCAGCCGTACGGATATGGGCGATGGTGGCGTCAAGGCAGCCTTTCGTAACTGACGGCAGCCCTTCGTTGGCAAAGACGGGGCACAGCATCATGCCGGAAAAGCCGAATTCCGATGCTTCAAGTTCGGCAATCGCCGTGGCCACGTTCCGGGCGAAAGCCTGCCACTGACCGGCGGTATTGCCGCCCACCGGGCGCAAGCTGTCGGGTGCGGGCACCAGGCGCACATTTGGTGCACGCCCCCCAATGGGCGGGCGGCGTGAGGACAGTTGCGAGGTTGCGGCGGTGTTGCCGTGATAGGTGTTGTCGGTCGCGATGATCCCGGTCTTGCCAGTAACCGCCTGTGCCATACGCAACGCCAGATCATTCGCCTCAGACCCGGTGCAGCACATGATCGCCTGCGAAATACTGTGGTCCAGCGTGGCCGTCAGCCGCTCGATATAATCCAACACAAGGTCGTGCAGATACCGCGTATGGGTGTTCAGAACGGCGGCCTGCGCGGCGATAGCCTCAACCACCTTCGGGTGACAATGGCCCACATGGGCGACGTTGTTGTAACAATCGAGATAGCGCTTTCCATTCGCATCCCAAAGCCAAACGCCCTGCCCGCGCACAATGTGAACGGGCGTTCGGTAAAAGGTCGGGACGTTCGGGCCCATCAGACGAGCGCGGCGGTCGGTCAGGGATTCAGTCATTCGTCCTCGATCACTTTGCCGCGCGCAGCCTTCACCTCGCCGCGCACCGATTTGGCCGCAAGCCTGCGGCGTTGGCTGCCCCAGGTCGGCTTCGTCGCAATGCGCCGCTTGGGAGCGACAAGCGCTGCTCGCACCAGTTCCGCCAGCCGTTCCATCGCAAGCTCGCGGTTGCGCGCCTGACTGCGGGTTTCTTCAGCGCGGATCACGATGGCGCCCTCAAGTGTCCAGCGCCGCCCAGCCAGACGCTTCAATCGCCCCTTGACGGCAGGCGTCAGATTGGGCGAACGCTCTGCCTCGAACCGCAGTTCGACGGCGGTTTCAACCTTGTTCACATTCTGCCCACCGGGGCCGGAAGATCGCGAAAAACTTTCCGAAAGCTCCCAGTCCGCAAGGGTTATCTGATCATTGATCCGCAGCATTTCCGCAATCTAGCCGCTTGGCCCCGAAACGGAAAGCGGCTGCGGAAAGAGAGAAAAGGTCGCCTGTGTGGGCGACCTTTTCCGAGTTTCAGGAGATGAGCCAGTTAGGAAACTGCCCAATCATCGGTTCGTTTACCAAGGGATTGCCCTTAGAAAACACCCCCCATGACTGTCCCGACACGTCTCTCCAATATCACTCTCGACACTGGATCACCTCCTTTCAATGGGTTGCCTGTAATGACAGGTTGCCACAGATTTTGTGTTTGTCAAAAGTTTTTACGCTATCCGTGCCGTCATTTTGGCGACGATCAGCCGGAATGGCAAAAGCGCGACAATTGCGAGGGTCAATTTGACGCCCCAATCCGCCACCGCGAGTGACATCCACAAGGGCGCAACGGGGCCAAAGCCAAGCATCGGCAAGGCCTCATTGGCCCAGGCAACGTCGTTTGACGGCTCCAGAAACGCCAGGGTCAACGAGAACGCCGTGGTGAAAAAGATCGCCGTATCAAGCGTTGCGCCAAACAGGGTGGACACAAGCGGAGCACGCCACCACGCACGGCCGCGCAGACGGTCGAAGATGGTGATGTCCAGCAATTGCGCACACAAAAACGCCAGCCCCGACCCCATCGCGATGCGCAATGATACCAGCGGCCCGAATTCGCCCATGATCTGTGTGCCGATCAAGGAACAGGCGGCCCCGGTGACAAATCCGGCAATCACGACACGCCGAGCTGCCGCAGGGCCGTAGACGCGGTTCATCACATCGGTGACCAGAAAAGCAAACGGGTAGGTGAACGCCCCCCACGTCAGCCATTGGCCATACAGAAACTGAACAAGGATGTTCGAGGCCACAACGATTGCGGCCATGGCAAGGATGCCGGGCAGGTAAGTGCGGGTCATGTCACATTCCGTTTTTACAAGGTCGCGGAGACTTGGCCCCCGAAATGGGGACGGCGCGACTTACGCCCGTTCCGACTTTGCGTCAACCGGGAACGCGGTATTCAACGATCTGGGTCTGCTGGAAGAACCGGAAATTATCGTCTGAAATCATGGTCAGCCGCAGGGCCCCACTGGCATCACGCCAGACCGAAAGCCCCTCAAGATTGTCATGCTGGCCGGTGCGGGATTCGAGCACGACCTGACCCTTTCCGATGGCGGTTTTCGTCAGGCCGAACCGGCGCACCCGGCTCGAAAAACCCAAAAGCCCGTGAAACGCGCGTTCCAGCACATAAAGCCGCCCGTCGGGGCCAACGGCAGCATCGCTGATCAGATAATCGCCGATCCGGGGAATGGAAAAGGGCTGGTCCCATTTGCCATCCCTGAACCGGTAAATCGGAAACGGATGGTCCAAAGCACCTGACCGTTCCGGCATCGTGTAAATCCAGCCGCGTTGGTCGACCGCCAGTGATTCCAAAGACGAATTGCGCTGCATCGCCCGAAATCCCTTCGCGCGCGGCATCGTCGTGGCGGGGCCATCCAACGTGGCATAGCGGCGCACCATCGCCGGACCCTCGGACGAGATATAGATCGTGCCGTCCGCGGCAATCGCAAGGCCTTCAGTATCAATCCGGGCCGTTGAAGGTTTTTCATCGGGCGCGCGCTGCAAACCCGCGATCGGATCGGCCGTCACGGCCATGACAACGCCCGCCGCATCGCGAACCAGGTGCCCCTTTGTCCATGCCCCAGCATCCGAAACGACCGTAAAGTTGGCCCCGTCCGCCTCGACATGAATGCCGGACAGACCGCCGAACTTCGGATCGGTAGAACGCCAGACAAAGCTTCCAACAAGGTCCGCAGGCTGTTGCGGAATGGCTGTGCCCGACGCAACGAGAAGCAGCGCAAGCGCTGCGATTACTTGGACGCGAGAACGTTTTGGCATTGCGCGGGCAGATCGGCCATTGTGTATTCGCGCGATGTTTTCTTGCGCGGCGCAGGTTTGGCGGGTTTCTTCGAGGGTTTCGGCGGGTTCAGATAATCTGTCACCCACCAGTTCAGAGTCTCATCGCAGCCTGATCCGCCTTTTGACAATTCAGACACTGTCGGACTTTGTGTCTGACACTGCTTTGATCCCTTGGGGCATTTCAATCGCACATGAAAATGCGTGTCGTGTCCATAGATCGGACGAATTTTCTGCAGCCATGATTTGTCAGACGCCTTGGCGGTGCGGCACATCTCGATCTTGACGGCGGCGGCCACAAAAATGCGGTCGACGCGCGAGTCAGAGGCCGCCGCCTGCATCAGGCGGGCATGGCTTTGGGTCCAGTTCGCGGTGATACGGCGCTGATCAGACGAACGCACGGGAATGGACGAGATACTTTCCCGTTCAGACCGGCTCAGGTTCAGACGCGGCGGCGGCAGCATCCAGACATCCGCATCCAGCCCGATCTGATGGCTTGCGTGCCCCGAGGTCATCGGCCCGCCGCGCGGCTGGCTCATGTCACCGATGTAAAGCCCCTTCCAGCCTACCTTGGTGGCGGCGACCGAAAGCTGCTCCAGAAACTCCACCAGCTCCGGCTGGCCGAAATTGCGGTTGCGCGACAGGCGCATCGCCTGCCAGGTCGGCCCGGTTTCCGGCAGTTCGACCATACCCGCACCACAACCACGCGCATAGCTGCCGACCGGCATGGATACCTGTTGCGACGGATCTTTCTTGGCCCCGAAAAGCCGGTTTGCCAGCGGCTCGGCCACGGCAAATCCGGCCGTCAGAACCACCATTGCGACTGCAAGAACCGCCCGTTTCATGCCGACCTCTCACCAAAGGGTTTGACCCAGCGTAGCAGGATCATCCCCACTATAAACAACGTGATCAGCGGAACGGCAATGCCCAGACGCGGATTTGCGAACAGTGTCGAGGCTACGGCGACGCAGAACGGGGCCACAAAGGACGTGGCCTTGCCCGACAGCGCGTAAAGGCCAAACGCCTCGGCCGCCCGCTCACGCGTTGTGTGAAACACCATCATTGTGCGGCTTGATGATTGCAACGTGCCCCCGGCAGCCCCGATCAGGATGCCGCAGCCGTAGAAAATGTAATCGGGCATGGATGAATCGACGGCAAAAGGAATGCCGTAGAATTGATCACGGGTCATCCCGGCAATGACAAGACAGACCCCGATCAGCACCCACATCGACAGCACGATCACGGGTTTTGGGCCACGCCGCGAATCCATCTTGCCGCCCAGCCAACTGAACAAGGCCGCCGAAAACGCCCCCGCGATGCCGAAAATGCCGATCCGGGTGATCGACCAGTCGAGCACACTGCTGGCGTAAACCCCGCCGAACCCGTAAAGCGCGTTCAGCGCATCGCGGTAAAACATCGACGACAACAGATGCGCGCCAAGGCTTTGGCGATCCTTCAAAGACAGGATCAGCCGCCACAGATCGCGCATCGCCCCGCCCATGTTGACCCGCCGCGCCAGCCCCTTCGGTTCCCGCACCCACAGGAAAAACGGTATCATGAATACCATGTACCAGATCGCCGAAAGCGGCCCGACGGCCCGCGTGCCCTCGCGAAGGGTCGCATTCAGGCCAAACAGCGGGTCCAGCCCGATCAGGGTTTTGCCGGTGGTGGCGTTTTCCGCAAACAACAAAAGCATCACGATCAGCGACAGGATGCCGCCCACATAGCCAAACGCAAACCCCGAGCCCGAAATCCGACCCATATCGTCATCCTGCGTCAGATCGGGCATCAGCGAGTTGGTAAAGATGGTCGCAAACTCCATCCCGATCAGACCGATCCCGAACCACATGACCGCGCGGAAAAGATCAGGCTCGCCCGGCGCCAGATACCACAGCATCCACGACCCCAGCACATACATTACTGAAAACGCCCAGATCCAGACCATCCGTTTGCCCGACCCATCGGCAATCGCCCCCAAAATCGGGGCCAATATCGCGATGAACACGCCCGACAACGAAAGCCCATACCCCCAATAGGCCTGAGCCGCAGCGTCAGCGGCGTCTTTCGCCAACCCCTGCGCCGCGAAATGTGCCGTAGCGAGTTGTGCGAAATAGGGGCCGAAGATGAACGTCAGAAGCAGGGTATTGTAGGGCTGGCTGGCAAAATCAAAGAAGTACCAGCCCCAGATGCGTTTTCTTACGGGTGTCATGCACGGCCCCTTTGCTCTGGCGCGATCAAGCCCGAAAACACTGCGCCACGCAAGTTATCGCTGCGGCGGCCAAGGGCGCGTGGCATCGGCGGTGATCCATGCCTGCACCCAACCCGGCAAATCGGGGCTTTGCATGCCCGCCCCCAGCGCATCCACCAGATTTTGCGGCGCCACGATCCCGCCTTTCGACACCACGGCAGACCGCAATAGCATATGGTTGCAGCACTCGGCCCCTTTCCACAGGCTTTGCTCCATATAGATGAACCGCGCATCCCAGCCGATACAGTGCGACCTCATTTCAAGCCGGTCAAAGACCGTGATCCGGCGACGATAGCGGGTTGACGCCCCCGCCACCGTCAGCCCCCAGCCCTTTGAGCGGAGCGCCCGATCAAGCCCGACCCGCCGCGCCATTGGCATCCGCCCCAGATCATACAGGGTCAGCGTGCGACCGTTGTTCAGTTCATTCCACGGGTCCAGATCCCAGGGCAGGCACATGTGCGCGCTGACATGCGTCTCAAGTAGCCCCAGCTTGGGTGCATTGCGGAATTTCAGCATTTCCTTGGCCAGACGCAGGAACGGATACATCGGATTCTCCCTATCGCTTTCGGTCACCCGACGGGGCGAAAAGGTCAAGCGAAACCCTGCGGAAACGGTTGCCCTTGGCCCCTGCAACCGCTACCTAAACCACAACCAATTGTGGAGAGTGGCACGATGGACTCTATACTGGGCGCGGTGCGCTTGTTTCTGGATGTGGTCTGGCTGGTCATCATCGCGCATATCATCATGTCGTGGCTGGTGAATTTTCAGGTCCTGAACCTGCGCCAGCCGCTGATCGCGCGTGTCTGGTACGCGCTGACCCGCATGCTGGAGCCGATCTATGGCCCGGTGCGCCGCGTTCTGCCCCCCATGCAGGGGCTTGATCTTGCCCCCCTTGTAGTATTGATCGCGCTCATTTTCCTGCGCCGCTACCTTCCCGCAAGCCCGCTCGGGTTTTGATCCGGGTAAGGTTTTCTTCACGAACTTGCGACACACCGAACGCCTGACAGGACCCGCGACCCACCCATGCAGCAACCGCGCGATCTTTTGGCTTCGGTCTTCGGCTTTGCGGATTATCGCCCCGGTCAGGAAGAAATTGTCGATGCCGTGATGGCGGGCCGGAACGTGCTGGCCATCATGCCGACGGGTGGCGGGAAATCTTTGTGTTTCCAACTGCCTGCCCTGTGCCGTGAAGGGGTTACAGTGGTGATCTCGCCACTGATCGCCCTGATGCGCGATCAGGTCCGCGCGCTGCGCGAGGCGGGGGTAGAGGCGGGGGCGCTGACCTCGGGCAACACCGACGCCGAAACCGAAGAGGTGTATGCGGCACTGGATCAGGGCCGCCTGCGGCTTTTGTACATGGCCCCTGAACGGCTGGCGTCGGCTTCGACCCTGCAGATGCTGCGGCGCATCGGCACCAGCATGATCGCGGTGGATGAAGCACACTGCGTCAGCCAGTGGGGCCACGATTTCCGCCCCGATTATCTGCGCATCGGCGAATTGCGCCGGGTGCTGAACGTGCCACTGGCCGCCTTTACCGCCACTGCGGATGAAGAAACGCAGGCCGAGATTGTGACCCGCCTGTTTGGCGGCGAGGCTCCGGCGACGTTTCTGCGCGGGTTTGACCGGCCCAATATCCATCTGGCCTTTGCGGTGAAATCCACGCCGCGCCAGCAAATCCTTGGCTTTGCCGCTGCCCGCAAGGGTCAATCGGGCATCGTCTATTGCGGCACACGGGCCAAGACCGAAACGCTGGCGCAGGCCCTGCGCGAGGCCGGACATTCCGCCTGCAGCTATCACGGCGGCATGGATGCCGAAGACCGCCGTGAGGTCGAGATCCGCTTTCAGCGCGAGGATGGGCTGATCGTCGTGGCAACTGTCGCCTTTGGCATGGGCATCGACAAACCCGATATCCGCTGGGTCGCGCATGCCGATCTGCCCAAGTCAATTGAAGGTTACTATCAGGAAATCGGTCGCGCTGGCCGCGACAGCGCACCGGCCGAAACGCTGACCCTTTATGGCCCCGATGACATCCGCCTGCGCCGCAGCCAGATTGACGAAGGACTGGCCCCGCCCGACCGGAAGGCCGCCGATCATGGCCGCCTGAACGCGCTGCTGGGTCTGGCCGAGGCAACGGGTTGCCGCCGCCGCGTGCTGCTGGGCTATTTCGGCGAGGCGTCCGAACCCTGCGGCAACTGCGATCTGTGCGACCGCCCCGCCGATGTGTTTGATGCCACCGATGCCGTGCGCAAGGCGCTGTCGGCCATTCTGCGCACCGGCGAATGGTTCGGCGCGGGCCATCTGATCGACATTCTGACCGGAACGTCGACGGCGAAAGTGCGCGAACGCGGGCATGATCAGCTTCCCACCTTTGCCGTCGGGCGTGACTTGTCAAAACCTGCCTGGGGGGCAGTGTTCCGGCAGATGATGGGCCGCGACCTTGTGCGCCCCGATACCGAACGACACGGCGCATTGCGCATGACCGACGCCGCCCGCCCCATTCTGCGGGGCGAGCAGAGCATCACCCTGCGCCGCGATACGATTGCCCAGGCAGAGTCACGGCCCAATGTCACCTCGCTGGTCAGTGACGAGAATGCGCCTTTGTTGTCGGCTCTGAAAGCCAAGCGGCGCGCCTTGGCCGAGGCGGCGTCGGTTCCGGCCTATGTGATTTTCCCCGACCGCACCTTGATGGAAATGGTGGAACGGCGGCCCGAAAATCTGGACCAGATGGCGCAGATTTCCGGGATCGGCGCGAAGAAGCTGGAAAGCTACGGTGCCGCCTTTCTGGCCGTGATCACCGGTGCCAATACGGTGCCCCTGCACCCGCAGCGGATGCGGTTGGCCGGGCGCGATTCGGGCGCTATCTTTGACCGGCTTGCGCAAGTGCAGATCGAATTGCAGCGCGGGGAAGGCGGCATCGGTAAACCGTTAAGCCTGACGCAATCGGCGCTGCGCAAGATTGCCGTGGCGCGGCCTTCCACCCTGTCGGATCTGGACCGCGCGGGCGATCTGGGCCCGGCAAAACTGGAACGGTTCGGAGCGGCGTTTCTGGCCGTTTTTCACGAGGATTAGACCGATGCTGACTGTGATTTCGCCTGCAAAGCGCCTGAACGAAACGCCTTTGACCCTGCCCGACGGCCTTGCCGCGACCGAACCCGCCTTCGCGCCGGAGGCAAAGCGCCTTGCAGGCATAGCCAGACGCCTGTCGCTCGATGACCTGCGCCGCCTGATGGATATCTCTGAACCCCTCGCCCGGTTGAACCGCGACCGCTTCAAGGGCTTTGATGCCCAACCGCAAAAACCTGCCGCTCTGATGTTTGATGGCGATACCTATGCGGGGCTTGAGGCAGCAACGCTGGACGCCGATGCGATGCGGTGGGCGCAGGGCCACTTGCGGATTTTGTCGGGGCTTTACGGGCTATTGCGCCCCTTGGATGCGATCCGGCCCTACCGGCTTGAGATGGGCAGCCGTCTGGAAACCCCGAAAGGTGCCGATCTTTATGCCTTCTGGGGCCGCAAGATTGCACAGGCGCTGAATGCCGATGCTGCGTCGGCGGGTGTCGATACCTTGATCAACTGCGCCTCGACCGAGTATTTCGCTGCAGTCGATCTGCGCGCGCTGAAATTGCGGGTCGTCACGCCGGTGTTTCTGGAAGACCGTGCGGGCGAGGCAAAGATTGTCAGCTTCTGGGCCAAGAAGGCGCGCGGGGCGATGGCGCGGTTCGTTGCCGAAAACCGGCTGACAAATGTAGCGGACCTGCAGGGTTTCGAACTGGGCGGCTATCGGTTTCATCCGGCACAGTCCGACGATGCGCGGATGATCTTTATCCGCCCCCAACAGATGGCCGCCTAAAGGGTATCGTTCAGCACCACGACGCCGATATTCACCGCCGCCGCCAATGTGACCCAGACGGCATAGGGCAGGAACATCAGCGCAGAGGTTCGGTCGGAGCGCCACTCGCGGCGGATGAAATCCAGAATGACGAACAGCATGCCCACAATGATCACGGCACCCGTTGTGGTCAGATGAAGGCCAAAAAACACCGGCGACCAGGCAAAATTCAAGACCATCTGCGCCACCCATAGCAGGCGTTGCCCGCCGTACAGGATTTTGCGCGCCCCGACCCAGCCGATCAGAATGTAAAGCACCGTCCAGACCGGACCGAACACCCATCCGGGCGGGGTGAACCAGGCTTTCTTCAACCCGTCATACCACTCACCCGCCGGGGTCTGCGTACCGATAAAGATGCCGATGCCCAGAACCGCCATGATCATCACGACGTGGATAACATAGGGACGGTATTGGGTCAGGGTCATCGCTCGGCGCTCCGGTCAGGGTGCTGTTGACTATGCGATTATCCAGGGTCTGCCAATAGGGTGCCGGGGGTTACGCCACACCTGTTTGAACGTCAGAAAGAACCGGACCGACATCATCGGGGCAGAATTCAGCGATGGCGTCGAAAATGGCATTCTTGCGCAGGGGTTTGGTCATGTAACGATCAATGCCCGCCGCAAATATGCTGGTCTCATCACCATCCATCGCATGTGCTGTCAGTGCGACAATCGGCACATGGCTGTACCCCGCTTCAAGACTGCGAATGGCCGTTGCCGCCTCGCGCCCGTCCATTTCCGGCATCGAGATATCCATGAAGATCATATCGGGATCAAAGCTTTGAAACAGCTCGACCGCTTCACGACCGTTGTTGGCAAACACAAGCTCGATCGCCAGATCCTTGACCATCTTGCGGAACACAAGCTGGTTCGTGCGGTTGTCTTCGGCGGCCAGCACCCGCATCCTGCGGGCCTCAAGGGCATCTACAACTACAGGTTCCGGCGCGGGGGGCTCTGGTATCTTCGACAAGTTTTGCAGCTTGCGATAAAGATCAGACCGCAGGATCGGCTTTTGCAGGATTGCCGCCAGATCGACAGCCTGATCAGACTCTCTCGCCTCGGTCGGGTTCGACGACAACAGCACAATCGGAACCGCATTGCCCGATTTTCGGATTTCCGAGGTCAGTTGCAGGCCGTTCATATCAGGCATGACATGATCCGTGAGGATCACATCAAACACATGCCCTTGCGCCAGAACTGCCAAAGCCTCGGCCCCGGAGCGGCATAGCGTAACCGCGATCCCGCAGGTCACAAGCTGGCGTTCCAGAATTGTGCGGTTGATGAACTGATCGTCGACAACAAGCGCGCTTTTAACAACCATCGGGTTCGACCGATCTGCCTCGGTTTCGGTTTCGGCGACAGGCAGGGTCAGGCGGAACCCAAAGCTGGAGCCTTTGCCGAATTCACTGTCAACCCAGACCGAGCCGCCCATCCGTTCGATCAGACGCCGCGTGATGGCAAGGCCAAGCCCGGTGCCCTCGAACTTGCGGTTCGCCTCGCTTTCAACCTGATTGAACTCACCAAACACATGATCCAGATTTTCCGCGGAAATGCCGATTCCGGTATCCTCAACCGTGATGTGCAGGGTCTGGCCGCCCGGATCAGCCTCGCCACCGATCACACGGACCAGAACGTGCCCCACCTCGGTGAATTTGACCGCGTTGCCGATCAGATTGGTCAGGATCTGCCGGATCCGCCCCGGATCGCCGACAAATGAGGTTGGCAAAAACATGTCGAAATCAATCAGCAGATCAATCCCGCGACTGCGCGCCTTGGGTTGCAGCAGCATCACGATTTCATGGATGATCCGTTCCAGATCAAAGGGTTCAGGGTTCAGCGTAAGGCGCTCCGCCTCAATTTTGGAATAATCCAGGATGTCATTGATGATGACCAGCAACGCCTCGCCCGAGGACCGGATCGTATCGGCGAACAGGCGCTGTTCTTCGGTAAGCGGGCTTTCGCACAGCAGTTCTGCCATGCCGACTACGCCGTTCATCGGCGTGCGGATCTCATGGCTCATGTTGGCCAGAAACGCCGATTTCGCCCGGTTCGCCGATTCCGCAGCGATGCGCGCGGTTTCCAGCGCGGTCTGCTGCTCCTTCCACTCGGTGATGTCGACGCGAAGACCAACGCGGCCACCGTCGGGCGTGGCCTGTTCCAGCACGCGCAGCCAGCGGCCATCACCCAGATGCTGTTCAATCGCCTCGGCGGGGTGGTTGTGAAGGTGCATGCGTTCGGAAAGCCAGTCGTCTTCGCGACCGACCGCATCGGCATATTGACCGGCCGCAAGGCCAAAGCGCAGGATGTCTTCGAATCTGGTGCCGGTCAGCATCGCCGGGGCCGACGCCGGATAGATATCGCGGTAGCGCTGGTTGCAGATCAAAAGCCGGTCTTCGCGGTCATAGATCACGAAACCATCGGGTATCGTCTCGATCGCGGCCCAGATACGCATCTGTTCGGTGATGTTCAGAACCAGACTGACCATGCCGCCATCGCGACCCCGCCTGTCCACCAGTTTGACCCATGTGCCGTTGGAAAAGCGCACCGTCATCGGGGTGATCGGATCAGCCTCCCAGCGGGCCAGCATCGAGGCAACCCATGCTTCGGGTGCCGTCTCTTCAAGTTCGATCATGTCGTCGCGAATACAGATGCGCAGGATTTCTTCGTAGCTGATGCCAGAAGCCACGTCGTTCTTTTGAAAGGTCGACAGATAGGCGCGGTTGGCGGTCACCAGCTTGCCCTCGGAATCGAAAACCGCAAACCCGTCATGAATGGTATCAATGCTGTCGCGCAACCTGCGTTCGGCCATCACGGCGGCAGTATGTGCGCGGTCCAGTTCCGAGGTGAAGCGCGCATTCTGACCTTTCAGAACTTCCGCTTCGGACAGCGCATTGCGCACGACATGCCGCTGTTCGACGATCTGATCCGACAGCGATCTTGCATGCAGTGCCAACTTTTCGTTGGCGGCAAACAATTCGCGGCTTTTCTGTTCCAGCAAGCGTTCCGCCGCAAGCCGGGCGCGCCGTTCCTTGGCCAGCCGTTCCGTGATGTCTATTCCCATCGCGCCCCGCGACCACCTCTGACAAGGGCCGTGCGCGCCCTATTTGAAGCCAACTTCCGACATGCGCGTGAAACTTCGGTTAACGCTGATTGTGAAGCACAGGCAATGGTCGAATCCTTGCCAACGCGGGGTGCGGTGTGCGACCCTGAGCAGAATGAATTTTCGGGGGTTTTTCAATGCGGTTCTTGTCATTTGTCATTGGTCTTGCACTTTCTGCGGCGGTTGTCGCCGGTCCGGTGGTTGCGCAAAACCTGATCCCTGAAAAGCGGTTCGTTCAAAGCCAGGATGCCGATCTTCCCGGCGGCGATATCGCCTCGTTTCTGGACACCACGCTTGAGGCGTGCCAGCGCGCCTGCTTGAATACGAAGGGCTGCACGGCCTTTACCTTCAACGCGCGCAACGGGTCGTGCTTTGCCAAGGCCAACCCGGGGGACGAGGCGTTTTATCAAGGGGCCGCGTCTGGCCGGATGGTTGTCGCCCGTGCTGCCATTGTGAAGAAGGCCGCAGCCCGGCGCGCCGAACTGGATTTCGTGACCGAATCTGATATCGCGAGGGCGTATGATCAGGCTTTGACCCTGTCGAATATACATTTTGCAGGCACCCAGAACGCCGAGGACCTGCTGTCTTATGCGGTCGATGCCAGCAACAATGGTGACTGGTTTACCGCAGCGAACACGACCGGCATCGCCCTTACCATCACCGATTCCGCCGACAACTGGCATGATTATGCACAGTTCCTGATCTTTGATGGCGACAACGTCTCCGACCGGCAGGGCGACGATTACCGTCGCGCCTATCTTGCGTCGGTCAACGCCTATCTGCGGGCCGAAAATCCGGCGCTGCGCCACAGCATTCTGGTGACGATGGGCGACGTGCTGGAGAAACAGGGGCGCGGCCGCGATACCGTCCAAGCCCTTCGTCTGGCCCAGAACCTGCAACCGCGCGATGACACGGCGGCGCTGCTGGACAAGGCAATCGGCAAGTACGGATTCCGCGTGGTCGATACCGAGGTGCAATCCGACAGCCCGCGTCCGCGCATCTGTGCGACATTCTCCGAGCCGCTTTTCGTGTCTTCCGTCGATTATTCAACCTTTGTGCAACTTCCCGAAGCGGGGTTGAGCGTCGCACTGAACGGCTCAAAAACCCTGTGCGTCGAGGGGGTGGAGCATGGCAACCGCTATACCGTCACCTTCCGCGAGGGGCTTCCGGCGGCCGATGGACAAAAGCTGATCAAGTCGGTGAACCTGACGCTTTACGTCAAGGATCGCGCGACCTCGGTGCGCTTTCCGGGCCGGGCCTATGTGCTGCCCAAGGCGGGCAATGCATCGCTGCCGGTCGAAACCGTCAACACCGACAAATTGGACCTGACGCTGTTTGAAGTGTCAGACCGCAACCTTCTGCGCGCTCTGCAATCGGGCTATTTCGGCAATGCCATTGGCGAGTGGGAAGAAGGCACCTTTACCGGCGAGGTTGGCACCCAGCTTTGGAGCGGCAAAGCGACCGTGGCGCAAGAGGTCAACCGCGATATGACCACGCGCCTGCCTATGGACGCGGCCATCGCGGGCCTGCCTGCCGGGGTCTATGCGCTCAAGGCCGCGATTCCGGGCGCGGACCCGTATGAGACGGCGGCGGCGTGGCAATGGTTCGTGATCTCTGATCTGGGCGTCACCACGATGAGCGGCGTTGACGGACTGCATGTCTTCGTGCGCAGCCTTGGCACGGCGGCGGCGAAGGCGGGCATTGATGTGCAGCTTCTCAGCCGCGCGAATGAGGTGCTGGGCACCGCCAAGACCGACGATCAGGGCTATGCGCGTTTTGATGCGGGCCTGACGCGCGGCAATGGGGGTGCTGCCCCCGCGATGGTCGTGGTGCGCGATGGCGACACCGATCTTGCGTTTCTGTCGCTGACCGACCCCGAATTTGACCTTTCGGATCGTGGCGTTGCCGGGCGTGAGGCGTCGCCTGCGATTGACGTGTTCCTGACCACCGACCGGGGCGCATATCGTGCGGGCGAAACGGTCTATGCAACCGCCCTTGCCCGCGATGCCGAAGTTGCGGGCATCGACGGGTTGCCGCTCACGGCTGTGGTCAAACGCCCCGACGGCGTCGAATACTCGCGCCAACTGGTCGAGGACAGTGGCGCGGGCGGGCATGTCTTTTCGCTGCCCATTGCAGGGTCTGCGCCGCGTGGCGTGTGGTCGATGCAGGTGTTTGCCGATCTGGACGCAGGCCCGCTGACCGGGAAAACCTTCCTTGTCGAAGATTTCCTGCCGGAGCGGATCGACTTTGATCTGACCTTGGCCGATGGGTCGATCCGGCTGGGCGATCAACCCGAACTGACCGTCGATGCGCGCTATCTTTTCGGCGCGCCGGGGGCTGATCTTGCTGTAGAGGGCGAAGCTCTGCTGCGCGCGGCAAACGGCCTTGCGGAATGGCCGGGCTATATCTTTGGCCGCTATGATCAATCCTTCTCGTCGCGCAGCCAGTCGTTCGACACCACCTATCGTACGGATGAAACGGGCAAGGTTGTCATTGACACCACCCTGCCCGATGTTGCTGACCCCGGCCGTCCTTTGGAAGCCCAATATACCGTCCGCGTGGCCGAAGGTTCCGGCCGCCCGGTGGAACGGCGTGTCAGCAAGCTGCTGACCCCATCCGCCCCGATGATCGGTGTGAAAACCGGGTTTGACGGTGTGGTAAGCGAAGGCGACGATGCGCGCTTCAGCCTGATTGCCGTCGGGCCAGATCTTTCTGCCGTGCCGATGAAGGTGACGTGGACGGTCAACCGGATCGAGACGAATTATCAATGGTATCAGTATTCCGGCAACTGGAACTGGGAGCCGGTTGTGACCCGCACTCTGGTCAAACAGGGCGACATTGATCTGGGCGAAAAACCGGTTGAGGTTTTGGCCCCGGTGCAATGGGGCCAGTACGAACTGATCGTGCAAAAGTCCGATGGCAGCGATACCGCCACGTCGACCAGTTTCTATGCTGGGTGGTATGTGCCGGCCGACACCTCATCCACCCCCGATACGCTGGAACTGTCGCTGGACAAACCGGCCTACAAACCGGGCGATACGGCAATCTTGCGTGTCGTTCCGCGCGCCGCAGGCACAGCTTTGGTCAGCGTGCTGTCAAACCGTCTGGTCGCCATGAAAGCGGTCGAGGTCAAGGAAGGCGAAAACCTGATAGAACTGCCCGTGACCGATGAATGGGGCGCGGGCGTCTATGTCACCGCGTCGGTTCTGCGGCCGATGGATGTAGCGGCAGGGCGCAACCCGGCGCGGGCTTTGGGTCTGACCCATGCCGCGATTGATCCGGGTGCGAAAAAGCTGGACGTCAGCGTTGAAACCGCCGCTGAGGCCGCCCCGCGCGGCCCGATGGAGGTGGCAATCAAGGTGGCGGGCGTGCAACCGGGCGAAACGGCTTACGCGACCATCGCTGCGGTGGATGTCGGTATCCTAAACCTTACCTCGTTTGAGGCGCCCGATCCTGACAGCTATTACTTCGGCCAGCGCCGCCTCGGTGTGGGTATCCGCGATGTTTACGGGCGTCTGATCGACGGGCTGAACGGGGCCGAGGGGCAAGTGCGGTCGGGCGGTGACGCAGGCGCGCAGGCCAAGCTCGACTCCCCCCCGCCAACCGAGGAACTGGTTGCCTATTTCAGCGGTCCGGTGACGGTTGGTGCCGATGGCTATGCGCGGGCGACGTTCAATTTGCCGTCGTTCAACGGCACCGTAAAGATCATGGCCGTCGCATGGTCGAAAACCGGGGTTGGTCAAGCGAATACCGACGTTCTCGTGCGCGATCCGGTTGTCGTGACCGCCAGCCTGCCGCGCTTTATGTCGCCCGGCGACACCTCGCGGCTGCTGCTGGAGATCGTGCATGCCACGGGGCCATCGGGCCGCATGGGGCTGGATGTCAGCGGCAAGGGTGTCACCGTGGGCGAAGTGCCTTCGGGCTTTGATCTGGCCGAAAAGGGCAAGCAAGTGTTCGAGGTTCCGGTGACGGTGGATGCCGTGGGCCTTGCCGAAATCACCGTCGCACTGACCACACCCGACGGCAAGCAACTGACCAAGGTGCTGAAACTGCCGGTTCAGGTGAACGATCCCGAGGTTGCCCGGATCAGCCGGTTTGATCTTGCGGCGGGCGAGAAGTTCACCTTTGACGCCAATGTCTATTCCGGGCTGATCCCCGGATCGGGCAGTGCCACAATGGCCGTTGGACCGATTGCGCGGCTGAATGCGCCGGGGTTACTCGCGGCGCTGGACCGCTATCCCTATGGCTGCACCGAGCAGATCACGTCGAAAGCCCTGCCGCTGATCTACTTCGATCAGGTCGCACAGGCGATGCAGCTTAAGGGCGCCGACAACATCAAGCTGCGTGTCGAACAGGCGATCACCGAGGTCTTGCAGAACCAGACCAGCGAAGGCGCGTTCGGCCTGTGGTCGGCGTATTCCGGCGATATGTGGCTGGATGCGTTCGTCTCCGACTTCCTCTCACGGGCCAAGGCGCAGGGCTATGCGGTGCCGGACCTCGCGTTCCGCAACGCTTTGGATAACCTGCGCAATCAGGTGAATTACTATCCCGATTTCGATAGTGGCGGGGCTGATCTGGCCTATGCGCTGATGGTTCTGGCCCGCGAAGGGGCGGCCTCCATCGGCGATCTGCGCTATTATGCTGATGTGAAGGCCGAGGCGTTTTCAACCCCCTTGGCGAACGCACAACTGGGGGCCGCACTCGCAAGTTACGGCGATCAGCCCCGGTCAGATCGGATGTTCCGCGCCGCAGCAATCGGGGTGGAGGCCGAGGCCGCAAAGGTCGCCGCCCAAACCTACCGCGCCGACTACGGCACATCGTATCGCGACACGGCTGCAGTTCTGACATTGGCGCTGGAAGCGGGGTCCGAAGCAGTTGACAGGGAGGCGTTTGCCAACCGTTTGGCCAACCGGGGCGAGTGGCTTTCCACGCAGGAAAGCACTTGGGCGCTGCTCGCGACCAATGCGCTGATCGACCGTCCAGGCACCGATGGCATCCGGTTCAACGGCGCGCCGGCGACAGGCCCGCTGGTGCGGGTGCTTGATGCGGCAGGGTCGGAAACGGTGGTTGAGAACACCTCGGACCGCAAGGCCACACTGACCGTGACAACCTACGGCGTGCCGTCGGAACCCGAACCTGCCGGTGGCAACGGTTACGCGATCACCCGCAGCTATTACACGCTGGAGGGCGAGGCCGTAACGCTTGATACGGTCAAGACCGGCACCCGGCTTTTGACGGTGCTGGAGATCACGCCCTACGGCAAGGGCGAGGCGCGGTTGATGGTCGCAGATCCGCTGCCCGCAGGCTTCGAGATTGACAACCCGAACCTGATCAGCGGCGGCAATACTCCAGCGCTCGATGGGCTGAACCTTGAAGGCGACGTGGCGCACAGCGAGTTCCGGCAAGACCGTTTCCTGACGGCGATTGACCGCTACAACAACAAGCCGTTCAAGCTGGGCTATGTTGTGCGCGCGGTATCGCCCGGCGTTTTCCACCACCCCGCAGCCACCGTCGAGGATATGTATCGCCCCGACTACCGCGCCCGCACCGATGCAGGCCAGATTACAATCACCAAGTGATGCGCGCGCGTCTGCCCTTTGTTTTGGCCGCTGCCCTTTGGGTGGCGGCCTTTGGCCTTGACCGGGGCCGCGACTGGGTGGCGGCAACGGTTCTGCCGCCGCTTGCCCCCGAAACCTCGGTCGAGGTGGTGGACCGCAACGACGTGCTTCTGCGCGCCTATACCGTGTCGGACGGGCGCTGGCGGATGGCGGTCGATCTGGCCGATGTGGACCCCGCCTATATGGCAATGTTGCTGCGGTTCGAGGACAAACGGTTTTACGACCACGGCGGCGTTGACGTGGTGGCTTTGACGCGCGCAGTGGGACAGGCGGTCTGGAACGGGCGCGTCGTCTCGGGTGGATCAACCCTGACGATGCAGGTCGCGCGCCTGCTGGAGGAAAGCGGCACCGGCAAGGTTGCGGGCAAACTGCGTCAGGTGCGGGTGGCGCTGGCGCTGGAACAGCATCTGACAAAGGCGCAGATTTTGCAGCTTTATCTGCATCTTGCCCCTTACGGTGGCAATGTCGAAGGCGTGCGCGCGGCGTCACTCGCCTATTTCGGCAAGGAACCGCGCCGTCTGACCCCCGCACAGGCGGCCCTGTTGGTGGCAATTCCGCAATCGCCCGAAACCCGCCGCCCGGACCGTCACCCCGACACTGCATCGACCGCGCGCGCACGGGTGCTGGACCGTGCCGCAAGGGACGGCATCATCGACGCCGATCAGGCCGCCGCAGCCTCGCAGGAAATCGTTCCCCGGGCGCGTCGCCCGGTGCCGCAACTGGCCCCGCATCTGACCGACCGGGTGACGCAGGCCGAACCGCTGGTGCAGCGCCACAAGCTGACTCTGGATGCCAACCTGCAAGCCCGGATCGAGGCTTTGGCGCGGGAGGCCGTGGCCGGCAAGGGCGACCGGTTGCAGGTGGCGATTGTGGTGGCTGATCACCGGTCGGGCGAGATCCTCGCCTCGGTCGGGTCAGCGGCGTATCAGGCGGATCGCAGGCTTGGGTTCATTGACATGACCGTGGCGCTGCGCAGCCCCGGATCGACGCTGAAGCCTTTGGTTTACGGCCTCGCGTTCGATGAAGGTCTGGTGCATCCCGAGACACTGATGGAAGACGTGCCGACGACATTCGGCACTTACGCGCCGCAGAATTTCGACAAGCATTTTCGTGGCACGATCCGGGTGCGCGAGGCTTTGCAGCAATCACTGAACATTCCCGTAGTCGTGCTGACCGATGCTTTAGGTCCGGCGAAACTGCTGACCGGGATGCACCGCGCCGGAATGCGGGCCGAGTTTCCGGGCGGCAAGCCGGGGCTGGCGCTGGCACTGGGCGGCGTGGGTGTGACGTTGCAGGATATGGTGCAGCTATACGTAGCAATCGCGCGCGGCGGCGTGGCCCTGCCGTTGCGCTATACCGGCGAAAGCGCCGAGGGGCAGCGGGTGATGTCATCGGTTGCCGCGTGGGAGGTGGGCGATATTCTGTCGGGTCTGGCCCCACCCCCCGGATCACCGCCCAATCGTCTGGCCTACAAGACCGGAACCAGCTACGGAAACCGCGATACCTGGGCGATTGGGTATGACGGCAGGCATGTGATCGGCATCTGGATGGGCCGCGCTGATGGCACCCCGGTGCCGGGAGCGTTTGGCGCGGCTTTGGCGGCCCCGGTGCTGTTTCGGGCGTTTGGGCGATTGTCGGTCGATTTGGTCCCGCAACCCCCTGCCCCGCCTGCGACGCTTCTGGTGTCAAACGCGCAACTGCCGCCCCCCCTGCAACGCTTCCGGTCACGCAATGCGGCTTTTGCCGCAGCGGCAGACGCGCCCGCCGTCGCCTTCCCCCCCGATGGGGCCGAAGTGGAGTTGTTGAGCGGCGCGCTGATGGTCCGTGTTCGGGGGGGAGTAGCACCCTTTACCTGGCTTGCAGACGGGGTTCCTGTGGCTGTCGGACTACGCAGTGCCGAAACGATGCTGACCCTGCCGGGAACCGGCTTTGTGACACTTTCAGTTATAGATGCCGAGGGACGCTCTGCCCGCAGCGAGGTGCGCTTGCGATGAATTCTGGCTTTTCGCGTGGCGACGGCAGGATGAGTATTTTTGCAAAAATGAAGTCCGCGCGTCAGAGCTTTTCGATGGCGAGAGCGATGCCCTGACCGCCCCCGATGCACATGGTGATCAGGGCGCGGTGGCCCCCGGTGCGGTCAAGTTCATACATCGCCTTGACGGCAAGGATCGCTCCCGTGGCCCCCACGGGGTGGCCCAGCGCAATCGCTCCACCGTTAGGATTGACGCGCGCCGGATCGAAGTTCAGCGCCTTGGACACGGCCAGCGCCTGCGATGCAAACGCTTCATTCGATTCAATCACGTCGAAATCGGCAGCGGTCAGGCCGGTGCGGGCCAGCAGCGCGTGAACCGCAGGGATCGGACCGATGCCCATGACCTGCGGGCGCACCCCGGCATGGGCGTAGCCCAGTATGCGGAACCGGGGCGTCAGACCGGCCGCTTGGGCAGCATCAGCACGCGCCAGAATCAGCGCCGCAGACCCATCATTGATGCCCGAGGCGTTGCCCGCAGTGACCGATCCATCCTTCTGAAAGACAGGCCGCAGTCCCGCCAGAGCCTGAAGCGTGCTGACTTTGGGGTGTTCGTCGATCTCGAAATGCACGGCACCTTTGCGGGTTTGCACCTCGACCGGTGTTATCTGGCTTCGAAAGCGGCCTTCCGACAAGGCCCGCGCCGCACGAATCTGGCTTTCGAGTGCAAAGGCATCCTGATCGGCGCGGCTGATCCCGTGTTCTGCCGCCACATTTTCGGCCGTGACACCCATTTGGCCAGTACCAAACGGGCAGGTCAACGCGCCTGTCATCATATCGACCGCTTTCGTGTCACCCATCTTCTGGCCGAAGCGGGCGGCGGGCAGGGTGTGGGGCGACCGGCTCATGCATTCCGCGCCACCCGCCAAGGCAAAATCGGCGTCCCCCAGCATCAGCGCCTGCGCCGCCGACACAATCGCCTGCACGCCCGACCCGCAAAGCCGGTTCACGTTCATGGCGGGCACCGTCTCGGGCACACCCGCCTGCATCGCTGAGACGCGAGCCAGATACATGTCACGCGGCTCCGTGTTGATGACATGCCCAAAAACGGTGTGACCGATGCGGTCCGGCGATACGCCGGACCGCTCCAGCGCTGCTTTCGCCGCAATCGTTGCAAGCTCGATTGGCGGCACCGCCGACAGCGACCCGCCAAAGGTGCCGATCGCCGTACGCGCCCCGGAAAGTATGACGATGTCGGTCATTCGGTTATCCTTTGAGTTCTGCCGGATTGCTTGTCAGGATGGCTCCAGACCCGCCCGCAATCAAGGGGTGCGATTATGGATCGAACGCAACGGAACGCGGCCCCGATCGGTCAGATGAAAGACCTGATCCCCGTCGATCAGCACGGTACTCAGCGGTCCACCATAGGCCGCGCCCGAATCGATATTCAGCCGATTGCCATAATGCGTCGGCACGTCGATGGCCGTGTGACCATGCACGATCAGCGCGCCATGATCGCGCATGTCGCTTAGAAACGGCTCGCGAATCCAGACGAGATCGGTTTCCACCTGATCCTCAAGTTCTATATCCGGGCGGATTCCGGCATGCACGAACGCGGCACTACCCCGACGATACAGGGTCGGTAGCGCATTGATATAGTCGCGATCCCTTTGCGGAACGGCAGCAATGGCATCCTCATACACATCGCGAAGCGGTCGATCCGCCGCAGAGCGCACGCCATAGGATTTCAGCGTCGCCGCCCCCCCAAGACGCGGGTTCAGCCAGCTTAGATCAGGCCGCAGACCGCTGTCGTGCGCGGCAATATCAGTCAGGTAAAGCGCAAACATCCGGTCGTGATTGCCCTTCAGAACCACCCAATTCTCGCCGGCCATCTGCCCCTGCATCAGATAGTCGATCACGCCTCGGCTGTCAGGGCCGCGATCCACAAGGTCGCCGACATGCACAATCGGCGCATCAGTGCCATATTGTGAACGATCCTTCGCAATGCGAGCATGCGCTGCGTTCAGAAGTTCAAGGTGACCGTGGATGTCACCGATGGCGTATGTCTGCATCGCTCAGACCCTGCCTTTGGCGTAGCGAGCAGGGCCGAAAAGCCCTGTCCGTTCTTTGATTGGCCATGTTATTTCAAAGCCTTCACGCAACGTCAAACTCCAGCGGTTTGACCTGCTGAAACATTCCTGTCGATTCCAGCGTTTCCACAACCTTGGGATCAATCTTCTGGTCCAGATACAGAATCGCAATCGCCTCTTTCGCAGCACCGGCCCGGCCAAGTGTAAAGTTGGCGATGTTGACGCCGTTCTTGCCCATAGTCATGCCAAGAAGTCCAATGATTCCGGGAACATCGTCGTTTGTCGTGTAAAGCATGTGCTGACCGATTTCGGCATCAATGTTGATACCCTTGATCTGAATGAAGCGCGGTTTTCCATCGGAAAAGCAAGTACCCGCGATTGATCTTTCACGCTGTTCCGTCACGACGGTCAGCTTGATGAATGCATCGAAAACGCCGGTCTTTTCCTGCCGAGTGGTCGAGATCTGGATACCCCGTTCCTTGGCCACAATCGGCGCAGACACCATGTTAACGTCCGGATTGGTGGCCTTCATAATGCCTGCGATGGTCGCACAATTCAATGCGGCCAGATTCATGTTGGCTACAGTGCCGTCGTATAGCACGTTGATCGCAGTGATCGGCTCATCCGTCATTTGACCGACAAACGCACCAAGATGCCCGGCGAGTTTGAGCCATGGTCCCATGATCGCAGCTTCTTCTGCCGTCACGGAAGGCATGTTCAGCGCGTTTTGAACAGCGCCGGTCAACAGATAGTCCGACATCTGTTCGGCCACCTGCAATGCCACGTTTTCCTGTGCTTCGGTCGTGGCAGCACCCAGATGCGGGGTCACTACAACGCCGGGCAGGTTGAACAGCGGGCTTTCCTTGGCCGGTTCCACCGTGAACACGTCAAAGGCCGCACCTGCAACATGACCGGATGTGATTGCGGCGGCCAGCGCCTCTTCGTCCACCAGACCGCCGCGCGCACAGTTGATGATCCGTACACCTTGCTTGCAAAGAGCAATATTCTCAGCCGAAAGAATGTTGCGTGTCTTGTCGGTCAGCGGCACATGTAGCGTGATGAAATCGGCACGGACCAACAGGTCTTCAAGTTCAACCTTCGTCACACCAAGCTGCAGCGCACGTTCTTCCGAAAGGAACGGATCGTAGGCGACAACTTTCATATGCAAACCGAGCGCTCGTTCACAAACGATGCCGCCGATGTTGCCCGCACCAATCACACCAAGGGTCTTGTTGAACAACTCGACTCCCATAAAACGGGATTTTTCCCATTTCCCACTGTGTGTGGAAGCATTCGCTTCCGGAATCTGCCGCGCAACAGCAAACATCATCGCAATGGCGTGTTCTGCCGTAGTTATTGAATTCCCGAAGGGCGTGTTCATCACGATCACCCCCTTTTTGGACGCTGCCGGGATATCGACGTTGTCAACGCCGATGCCTGCACGCCCGACTACCTTAAGGTTCGTCGCGGCCTCAAGCAATTTCGCCGTAACTTTGCTGGCCGAACGGATTGCGAGCCCGTCATATTTTTCGATCACTGCGGCAAGGGCGTCCTTGTCCTTGCCAAGCTGCGGCAGATAGTCCACTTCAATTCCGCGATCACGGAAAATCTGGACGGCAGTTTCGGAAAGTTCGTCGGATACGAGAACGCGGGGCGCCATTGGAGACTCCATTTATGAATGAATGTTCGGCTTGAAGGGAATGTTTCAGTTCGCAGCCTGAAGATCCGAAATTTCGGCGTGAAACGCCCAGTCGACCCATGGCATCAGGGCCTGAATATCTCTGGTTTCGACGGTCGAACCGCACCAGATGCGCAAACCCGGAGGTGCATCGCGGTAGGCGCCTACATCCAGTGCAACGCCTTGCGTCTCCAACCGCTTTGCGACGGCTTTGGCGAAGGCAGCACCGTTGGAAATACGCGGATCGTTGAACGTCAGGCACACGCTGGTCGTCGATGCGGTCGCAGGGTCAACAGCCAGATTGCGCAGCCATGTCGTGGCAGCAGCAAAATCCAGCACGGCCTTCGCATTAGCTGTTGCCCGATTGATCAACGCAGGAAGCCCGCCGATGGATTTCGCCCAATGCAGCGCCACCAGATAATCCTCGACCGCCAGCATCGACGGCGTGTTGATCGTTTCGCCCTGGAATATCCCTTCGATCAGCTTACCCTTTGATGTCAGACGGAAAATCTTGGGCAGCGGCCACGCCGGAACATAGGTTTCAAGACGTTCCACCGCACGGGGCGACAGGATCAGCACGCCATGCGCGCCTTCAC
The DNA here is from genome assembly GCA_038207585.1 of Rhodobacterales bacterium. Taxonomy (GTDB): domain Bacteria; phylum Pseudomonadota; class Alphaproteobacteria; order Rhodobacterales; family Rhodobacteraceae; genus JBBQZP01. Next base: position 162,115 of record JBBQZP010000003.1, read on the forward strand.
CGCCCAGCACCTTTTGCCAGCTGAATGTCACTACATCCAGCTTTTCCCACGGCAGATCCATCGCAAACGCAGCCGATGTCGCATCACACAGGGTCAGCCCGCCGCGATCAGCCGGAATCGCGTCACCATTGGGCAACCGAACGCCCGAAGTGGTGCCGTTCCAGGTGAAAAGCACGTCTTTATCAAAGTCGACCTGCGCGAGATCCACAATCTCGCCGTAGGCCGCCTGCCGCACGTTCGCGTCCAGTTTCAACTGCTTGACCGCATCGGTCACCCAACCTTCGCCAAAGGATTCCCAAGCCAACGCCTCGACCGGGCGGGCGCCCAGAAGCGACCACATCGCCATCTCATACGCCCCGGTGTCGGATGCGGGAACGATGCCGATGCGGTAGTCTGCGGGTACGCGAAGTATTTCGCGCGTCAGGTCAATTGCTTGTTTCAGCTTTGTTTTCCCGACAGATGCGCGATGCGAGCGACCGAGTGGCGCATCAGCAAGCATTTCAAGGGAAAAGCCGGGGATCTTGGCGCATGGGCCAGAAGAAAAGCGCGGATTTGCCGGCCGCGCTGCCGGGGTCTTCAGATCAGACATGGTATCCTTCCAGATAAATGCCCACCGTTGGGGGTGGGTGTCCCACTTGTGGCGATACGTCCAATCCGGGTCTGGCACAAGCAGAATTTTTGCCCTAGAGCGGCGCTTGAGGTGGCAAAACCGACGCCCCGCAGGAAAGGTCCAGACATGTTTGTCGCAACGCTGATCACCGGTCCCGCCCGCCCGACGCTGGACCGCGCCACGGTTGAGACCCTGCGCGATGCATGGGGCGGCGGCGATGCGATCTGGCTGAAGCCCGGCGTCGCGGCGGAATTTTCGCTGCGCGCCATGCCGGAAAATCGCTGGGATGTCTGGCGGGGTTTGCAGGATTTGCGCGTCGATCTGGTTGTGCAGCGGATCGAAGGACGCTGCAAAAAGATACTATTGGCGGATATGGACAGCACGATGATCGGGCAGGAATGCATCGACGAATTGGCCGACGCAGCGGGGGTCGGCGAGCATGTGGCAGGCATCACGGCGCGCGCAATGAACGGCGAATTGAATTTTGAGGAAGCTCTGCAAGAGCGGGTGGCGCTGCTTAAAGGGTTGGATGCGAGCGTTATTGAACAAGTGTTCACAAACCGCATCACGATGACGTCTGGTGGTTTGGCTTTGATCGCCACGATGAAGGCGAACGGCGGTTATACAGCTTTGGTGTCGGGCGGGTTCACCGATTTCACTTCGCGCGTGGCCGCGGCCCTGGGGTTTGATGAAAATCGGGCGAACACGTTGATTATCAAGGATTGCGCGCTGACCGGCACCGTAGCAGAGCCTATTCTGGGGCGCGAAGCCAAGGTTCAGGCTTTGGATGAAATCGCCGCAAAGCACGGCCTTACGGAGCAGGATGTGATCGCCGTTGGCGACGGTGCGAATGATCTGGGCATGCTTGGGCGGGCAGGTACAGGCGTGGCGCTGCACGCCAAGCCATCCGTTGCAGCACAATGCGACGTGCGAATCAACTTTGGCGATTTGACAGCACTTCTGTATCTGCAAGGCTATGGTGAGGCAGATTTTGCCTGACCCGTGAGCGTGCAGCAATGATGGACGTTTCATAAAGCGGTTCGTTTGTGTGACGGAGGCTTTACTTTGGCTCGCGACGGGTCGATCAGAGCGCGCCAGACCGAGAAGTGCAAATGTTCGAAGTTTCCCTCACCCTCGCCCTGATCCTGATTGCCTCGGCGTTTGTCGCTGGGGTCGTTGACAGCATCGCCGGTGGGGGCGGGCTGATCACGCTGCCGATGCTGCTGTTTTGTGGCGCAACGCCGGTGCAGGCACTTTCGACCAACAAGGTGCAGGGCACGTTCGGGGCGGCAACAGCGGCAATTTCTTATGCGATGGCAGGTCAGGTGCAGCCCCGGCGGCAGATCGGTGCTGCGATGCTGGCTTTCGCGGCAGGGTGCGGCGGCGCGCTCATCGCATCGCATGTGCCGACCGCGTGGTTCCGCATGGCCCTTCCCGTGATTCTGATCGGAATTGCCGCATTCTTTGCGCTGAAACCGGGGCTGACGGATGCGGACCGCGCGCAGCGGATCACGCCCGCCGCATTCACCGCCTTTGTTGTGCCGATGATCGGGATGTATGATGGAATCATAGGCCCCGGTGCGGGCGCGTTCTACATGATCGGCTTTGTGCTTCTGGCCGGATACGGCGTGCTGAAAGCCACCGCGCATACGAAATTCCTGAACTTCGCGTCCAATTTCGGCGGGCTGGTGGTTTTTGCCGCTCAGGGTGCGCCGTGGTGGGCGATCGGGCTGGCGATGGGGCTTGCGCAGATTGCAGGCGCGCGGCTTGGGTCGCGGCTGGCGATGCGCGTGGGTGCACGGGTGATCAAGCCGTTGCTGGTTGTGACCTCGACCCTGCTGGCACTTCGGCTTTTGTGGCAAATGCTTTAAGCGCCCCAATCCACCGATTGCATTTCGCGCAAGCGGCTGGCGGTGCGTTCGAATTCAAACGATCCCGCACCCTCGATGTATAGCCGCTCTGGCACATCGGCGGCCGAGGCGACTAGCCGCACCCGTGCCTCGTAGAGCGTGTCGATCAGGGTGACGAACCGTTTTGCCTCGTTGTAATTTCCCGATGACAGCTGCGGAATATCCTCAAGGATCAGCACCCGCAGCGCTGCTGCAATCGCCAGATAATCGGCCGGGCCCAAGGGCTTGGCGCACAGGTCCCAGAACGTCGCACGGCCCACGCCATTGGCAAACTGCGGCACAGCTACATCGCGCCCGTTCACCCGCAGCGTCAGCGGCCCGGCCACCGCGCCATCCGTCAGGTCGCGCCAAATTGCCGAAATCTGCGGCCCGGCCTTGCCTGCCGGGTAAAAATAGACCTGCGCGCCTTCCAGCCGGTGCTGGCGATAATCGGTCGGGCTGTCCAGTGCTACAACCCGCATCCTGTCGCGCAGAAGGTCGATGAACGGCAGGAATAGCGCGCGGTTCAGCCCGTCCTTGTACAAATCCTCGGGCGGGCGGTTCGAGGTCGCAACAATCACGACGCCCGCGGCAAACAGCTTTTCAAACAACCGCCCCACGATCATCGCATCGGTGATGTCGGTGATCTGCATTTCGTCGAATGCCAGCAATCGCAGGCCCTGCGCCACATCATCGGCCACCGGTGCCAGCGCATCCTCAACACCCGTCTTGCGGGCGGCGTGCATACCGCGGTGCAGATCCTGCATGAAGGCGTGAAAATGCACGCGCCGTTTGCCCACAATATCCAGATTGGCCACGAACATATCCATCAGCATGGATTTGCCGCGCCCTACCCCGCCCCACAGGTAAATACCCTTGGGCGGTGCTGGCGGCTTGGCGAAAAGGCCGCTCAACAGCCCGGTTTTGCGATCGGGGTGATCCTCCAGCCAAAGCCTTAGCCCGTCCAGCTGGCGCACCAGATCGGCCTGCGCCACATCGGGTTTCAGGCTGCCATTGGCAACACGGGCCTCATAATCCTGAACAAGCGTCATGTCAGGGGTTTAGCCTGCCCGCGAAGCGCTGAAAAGTCAGTAAAGAAGTGGTGAGCCCGTCGGGATCCGAACCCGAGACCTACTGATTAAAAGTCAGTTGCTCTACCAACTGAGCTACAGGCCCACAACAGGGGTTTTCCTAGGAACTTCGCGGCAGAGGGTCAAGGGCGAAAACGCATAAACACCGGGCGGGCTGGCAAAAAGACCGAAGGGGGCGTATATCGCAGCGCATGATGGATATGCGCGCCAACACCGCCTTTATGAAGATGCACGGGCTGGGCAATGATTTCGTGGTGATCGACTCGCGCGGGCGGGATCGCGTGACCACATCTGCATTGGCGCGGGCCTTGGGCGACAGACATCGCGGCGTGGGGTTCGACCAGTTGGCCGAGATTCGCGATACCGATGGCGCCGATTTCGCGCTGGAGTTCTGGAACAGTGATGGCAGCCGGGCCGGGGCGTGCGGCAATGCAACGCGCTGTGTGGCGGGCTTTGTGATGGCCGGGATCGGGCGCGATGATGTGTCCCTGACCACGCCGCGCGGGCTTTTACGGGCGGTGCGGGAGGGCGGGCTGGTTTCTGTGAACATGGGCCATCCACAGCGGGATTGGCACGAGATTCCGCTCGCATCGGACGTGGATGCCTTGCATCTGCCGCTGCCTGGCGACCCTGTGGCGATAGGCATGGGCAACCCGCATTGCGTGTTTTTCGTGCCTGACGCCGACGCGGTGGACGTGCAAGGCCTTGGCGCACGGTTCGAGAATGACCCGCTGTTTCCCGAGCGCACGAATGTCGAATTCGTCAGTCTGATCGCGCCGGATCACTTGCGGATGCGGGTGTGGGAGCGCGGCGTGGGCATCACCTTGGCCTGCGGGTCGGGTGTGTGTGCGGCGGCGGTCGCGGCGCAGCTGCGCGGGCTGACCGGGCGTGCGGTTCGGATTGATGTTGATGGCGGCACGCTTGCGGTGGATTGGCGCGACGATGGCGTCTGGATGACCGGCCCCACGGCGCATGTGTTCGATGGTGTTCTGACGCCCGAGTTTCTGGCGGCACATCCGTGAACGCGCCGATCTTTACCACGCATGGTTGCCGTCTGAACGCCTATGAGACTGAGGCGATGAAGGAACTTGCCGCAGCCGCTGGTTTGCAAGACGCGGTGATTGTGAACACTTGTGCGGTTACGGCCGAAGCAGTGCGCAAAGCCAAGCAGGAAATACGCCGGATGTCGCGCGACCACCCCGGCGCGCCGATCATCGTGACGGGTTGTGCGGCACAGACCGAGCCGGAAACATTCGCCGCAATGCCCGAGGTTGCGCGCGTGATCGGCAACACAGAAAAGATGCAGGCCGCCACATGGCAGGGCCTGCGCGCACCCGATCTGATTGGCCAGACGGAACGGGTACAGGTCGATGACATCATGTCGGTGCGCGAAACAGCGGGGCATCTGATCGACGGGTTCGGGCGGCACCGCGCCTATGTGCAGGTTCAGAATGGCTGCGATCATCGCTGTACGTTCTGCATTATTCCCTACGGCCGTGGAAACTCGCGTTCGGTGCCGGCGGGGGTGGTGGTTGAACAGATCAAGCGTCTGGTAGGCAAGGGTTTTCTTGAAGTCGTGCTGACCGGTGTTGACTTGACCTCCTGGGGCGCTGACCTGCCCGCAACGCCGCGCCTGGGCGATCTGGTGATGCGTATTCTGCGATTGGTGCCAGACCTTGCGCGCCTGCGGATCAGTTCGATCGACAGCATCGAAGTTGACCCTTCCCTGATGCAGGCCATCGCCACCGAACCGCGCCTGATGCCGCATCTGCACCTGTCCTTGCAGGCGGGCGATGACATGGTTCTCAAGCGCATGAAACGCCGCCATTTGCGCGACGAAGCTATCCGCTTCTGCGAAGACGCCCGGCGTTTGCGACCCGACATCGTGTTCGGGGCTGACATCATTGCAGGTTTTCCGACGGAAACCGAACAGATGTTTACAAACTCGGTTTCGCTTGTGCAGGATTGCGGTCTGACCTTCCTGCATGTGTTCCCCTATTCGCCCCGCAAGGGTACACCCGCCGCCCGGATGCCGCAGGTTCGGGGGCCGGATATCAAGGATCGCGCGGCGCGCTTGCGAGCGGCAGGGGAGGCGGCTTTGGCACGCCACCTGCAAGCGCAAGTCGGCAAGACCCACCGCATCCTGACCGAAGGCCCGCATATGGGCCGCACCGAAGGCTTTGCGGAAGTGACGTTTGCAAGCCCGCAACCCGATGGCAAGATCATTGAAGCCCGCGTCACCGGAGTGTCCGACAATCGCCTTACGGCCTGACGCGGATTGTATCACCCGGCTGCAAGGTCGGCTCCATTTCGATGACTTGCGTCCCTGTCGCCGCATCATCCAACCCGGCGACGATCTGCGCCGCACGCTGACCGATTGCCAAACGACAGGCATCCATCGACGCCAGTTTGCGCGGCAACCCGTCCAGAAGTTCAACCCCGTTAAACCCGGCCAGCCCGATCTTTCTCGGCACGTCCATGCCTTTCTCAAGGCAATACAAAAGCCCACCCGCGCCGATCATGTCATTGGAATAATAAAGAAAATCCAGTTCGGGTGAGCGTTTCAGGATACTTTCAGTCATCTCGCGCCCCTTCAGAAGGGCCGATCCGCCAGAATAGAACTCCTGATCTTCCAGCGTCAGGCCAACCTTCGCAAGCCCCTCTTGAAACCCCTCCAGCCGTTTCCGTGCGCGGTGATCTTCGGGCATCTTGGTGCCCAGAAAGCCAATCCGCCGGTAGCCCGCCGCCGCAATCGCCTCCGCCATATGCAAACCCGCACGACGGTGCGAGATGCCCACCGCATGATCCACAGGCGTTCCATCAACATCCATGATTTCCACAATCGGAATGCCCGCATTGGCCAGCATCGCACGCGCGGCGGGCGTATGTTCCAGACCGGCGATGATCACGCCGCTGGGTCGCCAAGACAGCATTTCGTAAAGCACCGCCTCTTCGCGATCAGTCGAATAGTTCGTTACCCCGACGACTGGCTGCAGGGCCGTGTCATCCAGCACATCTGAAATACCTGTCAGCACTTCGGGGAACACCATGTTCGACAGCGAAGGAATGATCACCGCCACCAGATTGACGCGCTGACTGGCTAAAGCGCCGGCAATCTTGTTGGGCACATAGCCAAGCCTGCGCGCGGCGTCCAGAACGCGTATGCGCGTGGCATCCGACACATCACCGCGCGCGCGCAAAACGCGGCTCACGGTCATTTCGCTGACGCCCGAAGCCTCGGATACATCGCGCAGGGTCAAGGGGCGGCGGGGGGGCGGGATCAGGGCCAAGTTGCGGTAACCTTCGTTAGTCGTCTGTTCAGTGTTAGCGCTATGCCCCGGATTTGTCCAAGGCGCTTCACCAATGCGCGAAAGAGTTGCGCGCGTCGGCATTTGGCGGCATGACTGGAACCGCATGGCCCCGTAGCTCAGCTGGATAGAGCGACGGTTTCCTAAACCGTAGGCCGCGTGTTCGAATCACGCCGGGGTCACCAGTTCAGCAGACAACTTCAATCAAATGCGGTCCGGGCGTGGCAAAGGCGGCCTGCAAAGCGGCAACCAGCCCGTCCGCATCAATCACCCGCGTGCCGGCAACCCCGTGGCCCTTGGCCAAGGCGACCCAATCCAGAACCGGTCCTTCGACATCGAACATCCGCTGCGCGTTTCGACCCACATCGTTGACGCCAACATTCGCAAGCTCCAGCCGCAGGATCTGATAGCCGCGGTTTGCGAACACCAGTGTCACCACATCAAGATTTTCGCGCGCCATCGTCCACAGGCATTGCAGCGTATACATCGCCGAGCCGTCGCCCGTCAGGCACACCACCTTGCGATCCGGACAGGCCACTGCTGCACCCGTCGCCAAGGGCAGGCCGCTGCCAATCGCCCCGCCCATCAGACACAGCCAGTCATGCGGTCGGGCGGTTTTGGTTGGCGGCGTCAGAAAGCGGCTGGTGGTGATGCCCTCATCCACCACAATCGCATCTTCAGGCAACAGGGCGGCCAACGCCTGACCGATCTTGTCCAGACTCATCGCACCAGTCGGCAGGGCCGGCAGGGCAAGTGGTTCGCGGGGCGCGTCGGCCTGCGCGCCTAACTCCCTATGCAGGGCGTACAGCGTGGCCGCGCTGTCCATATCCGGCGCACAAAGGTCAAAGACATGTGTGCCTTCGGCCTCGGGCAGGCTGGGCTTACCGGGATAGGCAAAAAAGTTCGCAGGCCGGTGTGCGCCACAAAGAACCAGCGTCTTCACCCGTGCCATGACGGCCGAGTTTTCTTCGACGATATAGGCGAGGCGTTCAATCTTGATCGTGCCCGCCCCGCGCCGAATCCGCGGCACGAAATAGGGGGCCAAAAGGCGGCATCCCGTTAAAGCTGCAATCTGGGCGGCGATCAGGATCAGGTCTTCGCCCAAGGCACGCCCATCGATCAGCAGCGCAGCACCCGGCTGGCGAAGAGCTTGTGCGGCGCGCTCAATATGGGACGCGGTGGGTTGGCGAAGCACGGGCGGCGCGGCCACGCGCGCCGGGGCAACCGCTTCGTCCCACGCTGTATTCGCGGGCAGAATCAGCGTCGCAATCTGCCCGCCTTTGCTGCGGGCCGCACGGATGGCGTCAGCCCCGTCCTGCGCCACCATTGCAGCATCACTGCTGACCCGCGTAAAATGCGAGACTGTCTGGCTGATACCCGCCGTATCGCCTTTGAGAGGGCTTTCGTACTGCTGATGCCAGACGGCGTGATCGCCCACGATGTTCACAATACCGCTGCGGGCCTTTTTGGCGTTGTGCAGATTGGCGTAGCCATTGCCGAAACCGGGGGCCAGATGCAGCAGAGTCGCCGGAACCTGACCCGTCATGCGGTAGTAACCATCGGCAGCACCCGTCGCCCCGCCTTCGAACAGACAAAGGATGCAGCGCATCTCGGGGTGGCGGTCCAGTGCCGCCACAAAGTGCATCTCGGACGTTCCGGGGTTTGCAAAACACACATTAACGCCCCCCGAAAGCATTGTTTTCACAAGGGTTTCGGCACCGTTCATGGTAAACCCCTCAGATATCCAGATGCTCGACGTTCAGCGCGTTGGATTGAATGAATTCACGCCGTGGTTCCACCACATCACCCATCAGCTTGGTAAAGATATCATCCGCTTCGGCCAGATCATCCGCCGTTACCTGCAACAGGGTGCGCGCTTCGGGGTCCAGCGTGGTTTCCCAAAGCTGTTCGGGGTTCATCTCGCCCAGACCCTTGTAGCGTTGCAACGACAGGCCCTTTTCGCCCTCGGCCAGAATCGCCTTCAGCAGATCCATCGGCCCGCCGATCGATACATCCTTGTCCTTTCGCGCCAGCTTGGCCGACGTGGAGTATATGTCACGCGTGTTGGTCGAAGCCTGCGACAGACGCCGCGCCTCACCCGACCGCAGCACGGCACCATCAAGAGTGCGCAATTCCTCGACCCCGCGCAGAACGCGGCTTAGGCGGATGCCGTGATCTTGCGTGATGCGGCCGGTCCAGCCCTTTTCATATTCAGCGGCGATTCCGTCCAGCCGCTTGGCGACCGTATCGGCGACCAGTTGCAGGTCGGCATCCGCCTTGCCCGGATCAAACGCGCCAGCCAAAGCGGCCTGCTCCAGAATATTGCGCGGGTAATGCGTCGGAAAGGCCTCCAGTATCCGGCGGAACTGGCGCGCGCCGTCGATCACGCGGGCAAGATCGGCACCTGCGATTTCTTCGCCCGAGCCAAGGCGCAGAACCGCGCCCTCAACGCCCATCTGCACCAGATAATCCTCAAGTGCTGCCTGATCCTTAAGGTAAACTTCCGACTTGCCGCGCGCCACTTTGTAAAGCGGCGGTTGAGCGATATAGAGAAAACCGCCCTCGATCACCTTCGGCATCTGGCGGAAGAAAAAAGTCAGCAAAAGCGTTCGGATATGCGCGCCGTCCACATCGGCATCAGTCATGATGACGATCTTGTGGTAGCGCAGTTTGCTGACGTCAAACTCATCGCGCCCGATACCGGTGCCCAAGGCGGTAATCAGCGTGCCGATTTCCTGACTGCCCAGCATCCGGTCAAACCGCGCACGTTCCACGTTCAGGATCTTGCCGCGCAGGGGCAGAACCGCCTGATTGGCCCGGCTGCGCCCCTGTTTCGCGGAGCCACCCGCCGAATCCCCCTCGACCAGAAAAATCTCGGCCTTTGAGGCGTCTTTTTCCTGACAATCGGCCAGTTTCCCCGGCAGGTTCGATACATCCAGCGCGGTCTTGCGCCGGGTCAGATCGCGCGCCTTGCGCGCAGCTTCACGCGCCAAAGCCGCCTCGACAATCTTGCCGACGATGATCTTGGCGTTGGCGGGGTTTTCTTCAAACCACTCGGACAATTTTTCGTTCATCAGATTTTCGACCGCAGGCCACACTTCGGATGACACCAGCTTGTCTTTCGTCTGGCTGGAAAACTTCGGGTCCGGAACTTTGACCGACAAAACACAGGTCAGCCCCTCGCGCGCATCATCGCCGGTGAAATCGACCTTTTCCTTCTTCGCGATCCCTGACGA
>JBBQZP010000004.1:0-170254 GCA_038207585.1 Rhodobacterales bacterium
CTCGGTAAGACACTTGAAGCGGGTCTGATCACCTCGGAATTGGCGCTCCGCGGCCGGGCTAACAGGATACTTGTCATCACCACACGGGCGATGCTGACCCAGTTCCAGAAAGAATTCTGGACCCGGTTCTCGATCCCGCTCGCCCGGCTTGACAGCGCCGCAATCCGCCGCAATCCGCCGCATGCGCAACCGGATCCCGGCCCACTACAATGTCTTTGATCAGTTCGACCGGTCCATCGTCTCGATCGACACCCTGAAACGTGACACGCAAATCCGGGACGCGCTGAAACATTCCTACTGGGACCTGATCATCATAGACGAGGCGCATAACGCAGCCGCCCGGAAGAACACAGCAGGCACGATCGCGCAAAGAGCGGAGCTGGCACAGCTCTTGTCGCGGCGAACCGACTCCCTACTCCTGCTGACGGCGACCCCGCATGACGGGTCACAGGAAAGCTTCGCAAGCTTAATCTCCATGCTTGACCCGACCCGGCTGCACCGTTCCGATATCGAAGATCTGGTCGTGCGCCGGTTCCGGTCCTCGCCCGAAGTGGTCGCTGACATCGGTCGGCAGGTCCCCAAGCGGGAGATGTTTCCCCGTCGCTTCCCGATCAGTCCAGAGGAAGAGGTGGCCTATCAATCCATCGCGGAGCTTCATCTCGATCTGGATGCGCAGGAGACGCGTGGACGCGCAATCGACCTATTCCGGACGAAGATAGCCAAGGCGATCTTCTCCAGCCCGGCGGCCTGTCATGAAACGCTTGAGCGGCGGATCCGAGGGATCGAGAACGGGACGGCCGGCGGGACCGAGGCGGATCGGGACCGGTTGCGGGCGCTTGCTGATCAGGTGGTAGCCATCGATACTGGCGATTTGAGCAAGTACCAAGAGCTACTGCTGCTCGTGCGACAACTGCGTTGGACCGGAAAATCAACGCGGGACCGCTTGGTCATATTCTCGGAACGGATCGCGACCGTCGCGTGGCTCGCCGAGCGGTTGCGCGAGGACCTGAATCTCGCGGCAGATCAAGTGGCCCGAGTCGATGGGAGCAGTGTAGAGGCGGATGTCCGAACCCAGGAGGTCATCGAGGCGTTCGGCCAGGAACGGTCCCCAATCCGGATCCTGATCGCCTCCGACATGGCATCCGAGGGGTTGAACCTGCATTTCAAGTGTCATCGGCTAATTCATTTCGATCTGCCCTGGTCGCTTCTGCGGTTCCAACAACGCAACGGGCGGATTGACCGCTATGGTCAGGACCGACCGCCGCAGATCAGCTACTTCGTTGGCGAGAGCACGCATCCGAAGGTGCGGCAGATGTGGGTCCTCGAGAAGCTTGTCGCGAAGGATGAGGCAGCCCAGGCGGGTGTCGGAGACCCAGCGGTATTTCTTGGCGCGGGGGACGCAGAGGGAGAAGAAGCAGTTGTTGCAGAGGCGATCTCGTCCGGGATTGGTGCGGATCAGCGCCTCGGGGCGCACGCCGTTGCGTAAGGTTACCCGGCTGGAGACGCGGGCGGCATCGGAGCGTGAGGCAGAGGCACTGGCGATTGAAAGGGGCGATCCGGTGCATGTTGTCGAAGGGATATCGCTGTCTGACGGGCAACCCATTGCCATGTTCCGCTCAGTGTTTCCGGCTGGGCGGTTGGCGGGCTTGCTGGCCGTGCTGGCGCAGGAGCCTTCGGTAACAAAGGCGCTCGCGGCCTGCGGGGTCAGCGATTACACCCGCGCGCAGACGCGGCTGACCGCGAAACTGGCCGATGCAGTGATGGCGCTGGCGTTGCAGATCAAACCCGGCGCGCCAGTGCTGCGGTCGGTCGCTGTTAATGTCGATGTGCAGGGCGTGCCTGTGGAATTCGGCACCACATGGTTTGTGGGCGACCGGGTGACGCTGACCGTGGCCCCGGATCAGCCGTGATGCTTTTCCAAAAACGCCTCGGCCTCGTGTGTGCGAAAATCACTCAGCGCCGCGCGCAGGCGGGCGTGGTCCCAATCCCACCAGGCAAGTGCCATCAACCGATCAATCACCCCGGGGGCAAAGCGCGGGCGCAGCGGCGTGGCGGGGCATCCTGCTACGATCATAAAGGGCGGCACATCACGGGTCACAACCGCGCCTGAAGCGACGATGGCGCCTGCGCCCAGCGTGACCTCGGGCTTGATGATCGCCCCGTGCCCGATCCAGCAATCGGGGCCAAGAACGGTGCGGCGCGACTCGCGGGCGGCGAAAAAGGCTGGGTCGTCCTCGGCATCCGGCCAGTAATAGGACGAGCGATAGAGGAAATGGTGCTGTGCCGCATGGGCAAAAGGATGGTCCGTCGGCCCGATCCGGGTCATCGCGGCGATGTTGGCAAAGCGGCCGACGCTGGTGTTGGCAATGTCGGCATAGCGGTCGCAATAGGCATAGGCGTGGAAGGTCGAATGCAGCACACGCGACCCTTCGCCGACTTCGGTCCACCCCTCAAAGTCCGACGTATGGGTCAGGCAGCCGGGGTGGATCAGCGCGCCATCCGGGGAGAGCCGTGTCTTTGGTGACGCGTCAGGTCTGGCGGAAGCCTCTGGGGACGATGTTTGCACTTCTATGCCCCCTTAATCAGCTTGCGCCGCAGCCAGCCCGAGAGGGTATCCATCAGCATCACCATCAGAATGATCAGGGTCATGTAATAGCCGACCTCCTCCCAATCCTTTTGGGTCTGGATGGCTTGGGTCAACAACAGCCCGATGCCGCCGCCGACGATGGCGCCGATCACCGTCGCGCTGCGGGTGTTGGATTCCAGATGATACAGAATCTGCGACAGCAGCACGGGTGTGACCTGTGGAATCACCCCGAAGCGCGCGCGCAACGCCGCATTGGCGCCGGTAGAGCGCACGCCCTCGACCTGTTTCTCGTCTATGTTCTCCAGCGCCTCTGAGAACAGTTTGCCGAAGGATCCGGTATCGGTCAGTAAAATCGCCAGCGCCCCGGTCATCGGGCCGGGGCCGAAGGCACGGGACAGGATGATGGTCCAGATCAGCCCATCGACACCGCGCACGAAATCAAACACCCACCGGGTGGCGCCGCGCACCAGCCGGATGGGCATGAAGTTCGACGCCGCCACAAACCCCAGCGGCAGGGCGATGATCGCGGCGCCAAAGGTGCCGAGGAAGGCCATCAGCATCGTCTCGAAAATGGCCCAGACCACATCGCCGTGCCGCCACATGCGGTTGGTCCAGAAATCCTGCACCATATGGGTGATGTTGGCGCGATCGGGGTCCACACGGGGGCCAAGGGTGACCATCTGCAGCAACGCCAAAGGGGATTTGCCATAGAACGGGCTATCAAGGGTGAAAAAGAACAGCTCCCACCCTGCGGAGTATTTGAACGTTTCGATCCGCGAGCGGGTATAGGTCACGCGGCCCGCATCGGTGGTCAGGGTGACGCGGGTGTCTGATGCGTTGATCCAGTCGGGCGTGGTGCCATCGGGGGTGGTCACAACCAGACCGCCTGCGCCGGGGGCGACATTGATGGTGCCATAGCCGGGCAGGGCATAGGTCATCGCGTCGCCTGCGTAGGTGACGATATTGCCCGCGCCAAGGTCGATAACGGTTTGCCCATCCGTTTGCGTCACCCAATCGGACAGCGTGCCGGGGGGGTAGGTGCCCTTGTTCTCGCCCTCAATCGCGACGGTGACATCGCCTGTGCGGTTGTCGCGCTGGACATGGGTTTTGTAGCTTACGAAATCCGACATCAGGATGCGGGCATTGTCCATCCGGGCGCGGTCAGCGAGGCCGAGGATATCAAAGGCAAAGAAGACATAGGTCAGATAGGCCAGAATGATCCCCGGCACGGCAAAGGAAACCATCCGTTTGCGATCCAGCCGGGCGATCACGCTTTCGGTAAAGGCGGGGGTGAGGGTGGCGGTCATGGGCGGGCCCCTTTGGTCATACGGGTGCGGAAATGATCAGAGATGCGGTCGATGATCACGATTGTGGCGAACAACAGAAGGAAGATCGCGACCACCTGATCGTATTTCCCCATGCCCCATTGCATCGCGATTTTCAGGTCATACCCGATGCCGCCAGAGCCGACGAACCCAAGGATGGCTGAGGCGCGCACGTTGATCTCGAACCTGAGCATCGCATAGGACAGCCAGTTCGGTGCGACCTGCGGCACCACGCCCAGCCACATCCGCTGCCCCCATGTCGCCCCGACGGAAGCCAACCCCTCGACAGGTTTCAGTTCGGCGTTTTCGGCCACCTCGGAGAACAATTTACCAAGCGCGCCTGCGGTATGGATGGCGATGGCGATCATCGCAGGCACCGGGCCACCGCCCAGAATATAGATCAGCACCAACGCCACCACGATTTCGGGCACCGCGCGACAGGCATCCATCACCCGGCGCAGCACGGGCACCGCGCGTGGCCATCGCGCCAGCCCGCGCGTGCAAAGCAGCGCCAGCACCATCGCGATCAACGCGCCGATCAGGGTGGAGACTGCCGCGATGTTGATCGTCTCCAGCAAGGACGGCAGGAATTGCAGCAGATACCCCGGCAGATTGGCCCGGTTGCGCCATGCCTCGGATATGACCTCGGACGGGAACGCGCCCAGCATGTGCAGGCCTTCCCAGAAGCCGCCGGCATTGCGCTCGTCTGCCAGCATGAAGCCCGACGCCATGATGGCGATAAACATCACCAGCAAGATGCCGCCATACATCCGTTTGCGGCGCACCATTTCAAGATAGGCTTCGGTGGTGGGGGCCAAGGGTGGCACGCCCACACCGGCCGTGGTGTTTGTCAGATCAGCCATTGCCACCCCCAAATGAAAAACGACCGGGCCCTCATAGTTGAGAGCCCGGCCTTGCGTCATGAAAACTCAGTTGGTCTGCAGTTTGCGGGCGGCAATGATGCCATCATACTCGGGAAGCGTGACTGGCACGAAGTCCAGCGCATCGCCCGCCGCAACACCGTAGGCGCAGGCCTTATCAGTTTCATGAAGGTCAGCGGTCAGTTTGATGACCTTGTCCTTCACGTCCTGCGGCAGGGCAGAGCGCACGACCATTGGACCTTCGGGGATCAGCTTGGACTGCCAGATCTGCACCAGATCGTTCATATCCACCAGACCGGCATCGGCGGCGCGACGGAAGGCACCCGAATTGTAACCGTCTTCCCAGTTGCCCAAGCCGTCGGCCCAAGACACGCCCGCCGCAAAATCGCCATTGGCGACGCCGATGATGGTCTGCTCATGCCCGCCCGAGAATTTTACCTCGGAGAAATACTGGTCCAAGGGGCCATAGGTGGCGGTCAACTCGGCACCTGGGACCAGATAGCCCGAAGTGGAGTTCGGCTCGCCAAAGGCAAAAACCTTGCCCTTTGCATCTTCGATCTTGGTGATGCCACTGTCCTTGCGGGCAAAACCAAAGGAATAGTAGCCCGTCGATCCATCAAGGTTCTGCTTGGTCAGCGCGAGGTCCACGGCGGACGGGTCGGTCAGGTATATCTTGGCAAAGGCAGACGCGCCCAGCCATGCCATATCCAGTGATCCGCCCAGCAGGCCCTGAATCACGCCATCATAGTCGGCGGGTGTGAACAATTTGACCGGAACGCCAAGCTCAGCCTCGATCAGGGCGCGATAGCATTCCTGCGAGGTCAGGCGATCCTGCGCGTTCTCGCCGCCAAGGATGCCGATATTGAATTCGGTGATCTCTTGCGCCATGGCAGCCGGGGCAAGAAGGGACAGGATCGCGGTGGCAGTCAGCAGCTTTTTCATGGTCTCTCCATGGGTTTCACCCCGTATTGGGGCATTTGGGTAAAAGTGTCAGGACAGAAGCAGATCCGCATAGGTGCGGTCGGCACTTGTGTCCTTGGGGATGGCCGTCGAGGTGGCGTCCTCGTTAAAGCTGGCGTCGGCGCCGTAGATGTCGCGCGCCGCGCCGGTAGAAAGCTGGTCCGGGGAGCCGTCGAAAACGATGCGCCCGTCGCGCATGCCGATCACCCGGTCACAATAGCGGCGCGCGGTATCAAGGGTGTGCAGGTTGGCAATCACCATGCGCCCGTCTTCGACATTGATGCGTTTCAGGGTGTCCATCACCACCTGCGCATTCATCGGGTCAAGGCTGGCGATGGGCTCGTCAGCCAGAATGATCTTGGGGTCTTGCATCAGCGCACGCGCGATGGCCACGCGCTGCTGTTGGCCACCCGACAGCGCCTCGGCCCGCTTTGGCGCTTGTTCAACAATCCCAAGCCGGTCAAGGATTTCCAGCGCGCGCAGAATATCGGCGCGGGGCCACAGGTTGAACATGGTCTGCATGGTAGAGCGGCGGTTCAAAATGCCGTGCAGCACGTTGGAGGCTACATCCAGTCGCGGCACCAGATTGAACTGCTGGAAGATCATCGCGCAGTGCGATTGCCAGGCGCGGGCCTGCGATCCGCGCAAGCCCGCGATATCGCGCCCCTCGAACAGGATCTGGCCGGAACTGACATCTGTGAGCCGATTGATCATGCGCAGGAGGGTGGATTTTCCCGCACCCGAGCGGCCGATGATGCCAACGAAACTGGCGCCACCAACCGAAAAGCTGGCGTTATCGACGGCGGCCTTATGACCAAACAGGCGGCTGACGCCCCTTACTTCCAGCATGTGCAAATCCCCCGACAGCTTGCGCTTTTGCTAAGGGCGCTGTGTAACGCTGGTGCGAGGTCTTCGTGAAAGTTGCGTGACGCAGGTGCTTTCAACAGCGCACATGACGTGGCCAGACAAAGGTTTCCTCGATAGCCGTTTGCCCGCTTTCATCTAGACCCATCGTAAGGCGGCGAAGGTGGGTCGCCACATCGGGTCGCGCAACATTTTGTAGGCTTTTCGCGCTGATCGGTGCGCCAAGCGTGACCGCCAGTGGCTTGCCTTCCAGACGCCGGGTTTCATGAAAGATCAACGCAAGGCGCAGTGCATAGGATAGATGACTTGCCATCTGGAACAGGCGTGAGTTCTGGCCGCTGAAATGCACGGGCAGGGTTGTGACCCCCGGCAAGGTAGCCAGACGGCCCACAAACGGGTGCCAGTCAGAATCAACCGCCGCGCCTCGCAAGGGTCGGTTTGCCGTAGCAATGCCGCCGCCCGGAAAGATCGCAACCACTTGCCCATCTGCCAGCAAACGCGCCGCACGCTTGCGCGTCTCTCCCGTCAGGCGCCGCGCTTCCGGCGTGCCCGCGAAATCAACCGGCAGAAGGTGCGGTTGGACTTCGGGGATATCGCACAACACGCTGTTGGTCAGAATATGGACATTGCCGCGCAGTCGCATACCCAGATGGCCCAGCATCAGGCCGTCAACAATTCCGAAGGGATGATTGGCCACCAATAGCAAGCCACCCGAGGGGGGCAGCGCGCGCAGATGGTCCTGACCCTTGATTTCGGGGCAAAGCCGCAACACCCGCATCGCTGCATCAAAAACCGGCTCGAACAGACGTTTGTCATAGGCGTTCCAGTCGTCATACAGGGCTTGAAGCCGGGGGCGGCCTGCCAACGCCTCGAACGTGCGGATCATGGTGCGGCGCAAGGCGCTTTGCCGCGGATGGGCGTAACTCAGGGCTGTTGCGGGGCTGTGCGGCGCGGTCTCGAAGGGCAAGGTGTCAATGAACATGACATGCTCCTGTCGGTGGCACGATGGTCGCACTGGGACGGGCTGTTCCGGGCGATCCATCGCGGGTTTCAGCGATTTCGGTATCAGCGCTTGATGGCGGCACAGCTACATTTAAGCGACAGGCGCATGACAAAGCGCGCGCATCGCGCCGGATTTCGGCGGGGCGCGCTGGCCGGTTTCCGGGTGTCACACAATCATAATGGGCCTTTCGTGAAGGTGTAGTCTTTGGCCCGCATCCCTTTGGTGACACCTTGGGAGAACATCATGAAATTTACAGTTATGTCTGCGGCTCTGCTGGCCCTTGCCACCCCCCTTGCCGCACAGGAAACCTATCCTTCACAACTCGCAGGCCATGCCCTGCTGCCTGCCCTGACCTTGATCGCCCCACCGGACGACGCCCCGCGTGATGCATGGATCAGTGGCAAGTTCACCGGCCCTGCGCGCAACAACGTGCCGATGTCGGTGCCCGGCGATACAGGCGCGATGCATGGCAAGCGTCTGACCGGGATCAATCTGCCATTCATTGGCCAGCCGTTGCAGGGCTTTTCGGGTTTTGCGATGGACCGTGCCGAAGACGGGTCGGTCTATGTGCTGACGGATAATGGCTTTGGCTCCAAGGCCAACAGCCCCGACACCATGCTGTTCTTCAGCCGGATGATCGCGGATTTTGAGACCGGCGCGGTTGATATCAAGGAAACCGTTTTCCTACATGACCCGGATTTCAAGGTGCCCTTTCGCATCTCGTGGGATGCCACCGACGGCCGCTATCTGACGGGTGCTGATTTCGATCTGGAAAGTATCCAGCGTATCGGTGACAGCATTTGGATCGGGGATGAGTTCGGCCCCTACCTGGTCGAGGCCGCGCTCGATGGCCGGATCAAGGGTGTTTACCGGACCATGATGGGCGGCGCGCAGTTGAAAAGCGCCGACACCCCCGGCATTTCTGCGACATCGGTGATGGGCACGGATTGGACCGTGCCGCGCTCGGGCGGGTATGAGGGCATGGCCCTGCAACCCGGCACCGGCCTGTTGTGGGGCATGCTGGAAAAGCCGCTGCTGGGCGAGGATGGCAAGCCCGAGGGCGATTTTCTGCGCGTTCTGGCCTTTGATCCGGCCAAGCGTGACTGGACCGGGGCGAGCTTCAAGTTCAGGCTCGCCGAAGGGGCCACAGCCATCGGGGATTTCAACTTCATCGACGAAACCCGCGCGCTGGTGATCGAGCGCGACAATGGCGAGGGCGAGCCGTCGCTGAAATGTGCGGGCGATCCGGCGCCTGACTGCTTTCCCCTGCCTGCCATGGTCAAGCATGTCGTTCTGATTGATACCGCCAGCATTGATGCCGATGGCTTCGTGCGCCGCATCGGGCAGGTTGACCTGATGAACATCGCAGACCCCGAGGGCGTTGCCCGCCTTACCACCGATGGCGGAGAGGCCGGACGCTTCAGCCTGCCGTTTTTTACTATCGAGGATGTGATGAAAGTGGATGACACGCATATCATGGTCGCAATCGACAACAACCTGCCGTTCTCATCTGGGCGCAAGTTGAACGCGGCGGCGGATAATGAAGTCGTGCTGCTGAGTGTGCCGGAATTTCTGGCGGCAGAGTGACAGGTCAATGACCGCCCCCGGTAAGCCATTTGCGTCCGGGGGCAGATTATTGACGGTGCGAATACGATTGCCCTTTGCCGGGGATGAAGCCGCCTCGTGGCAACCTTAGGCAAGGCTGAACCCTTTAATCTCAAGGACAAGATGACATGACCCTTCCCGTTGTTGGCGCGGCGCTGCCCATCGAAGACCTCGCCGCCCATGCCGATTGGCTGCGCGAGGCGCCGCGTGATCTGGAGTTGCAATCCTTTGTCGATGCCGAAGTGCTGAATGGCGACTGGCACCCTATGGCCGAGCAGGCGCTGAAGCTGTTGGACGGTCACGAAGGCCGCTTGGGCATCCATGGTCCGTTCTGGGGCTGGACGGTGGCCAGTTATGACCCCGAAGTGCGCGCAGTGGTGCGCAAACGCATGGATCAGGCGCTGGATGTCTGCGATGCGCTGGGTGCGACGCATGTGGTTATCCATTCGCCGCTGAGCACATGGGGCTATAACCACCGGGGCCTTTATCCCAAAGATACGGCCCGGATGCTGGATGCCATGCGCGACACTCTGTCCGCCGCACTGGACCGCGCAGATGATATGGGCGTGACCTTCATGCTGGAAAACATCGAGGACAAAGATCCGGCCGAGCGCGCGACGCTGTGCGAAGCACTGGGCTGGAAGGCGTTGGCGCTGTCGGTGGACACCGGGCACGCCAACTATGCGCATGGATCGACCGGCGCGCCGCCGGTTGATTTCTATATCCGGGCGGCAGGCAATCATCTTGGCCATGTCCATCTGCAAGACACCGACGGATATGCCGACCGTCATTGGCAGTTGGGCCATGGCAATATTCTGTGGCCGTCGGTTTTTGCCGCCTTGGGAGAGATAACCTCGAACCCTCGGCTGATCATCGAATTGCGTGACAAGGCCGGGGTCATTCCGTCGGCGCGTCATCTGGCAGACTTGGGTCTGGCGATCTGACAGAACGCCCAGAGACTGGTCAAAAACCGTCCTCGGCAGAGTTGGTCTGCGGAGGATTCATGCATTGTTTATGTAACTGTTAATGTTATATAAAATTCACGAAGATGGTATTTTTCTGAATCCTTTCCCTGCCATCTGAGAATGTGTGCTGTCGATCTGCCGGCGGCCCTCTTTCAAACGGAGACAGGGAAAATGACCATCAAACTGACAACTGCCGCGCTGGCGTTGCTGGCCTCGGCCGGGGCTGCTTCGGCCGAGAAAATCACCTTTGAATATTGGTATGGCCTGACGGGCGATCTGGGCAAGGTCGTGGCCGAGACATGCACCCGCTTCAACGCCGCGCAAGACCAGTATGAGGCGACCTGCGTGGGGCAGGACGGCTATGAAAAGGCCGTGCAGAATACGATTGCCGCCTTTCGAGCCGGCAAGCAGCCCACGCTGGTGCAGTCGTTCGATGCGGGCACCGCCGATCTGATGCTGTCGGGTGAGTTCTATCCAGTGACCAAACTGATGGCTGACACGGGTGTCACGATCGACTGGGCCGACTATTTCCCCGGAATCGCGAATTACTATTCCTCGACATCGGGTGAGTTCTTTTCGATGCCGTGGAATTCGTCGACGCCGGTTTATTACTTCAACAAAGACCAATTCGCCAAGGCCGGGATCACCGAGGCCCCGATCACTTGGGAAGGCATGGAGACAGCGTTCAAGGCGCTCAAAGCCTCGGGTCAGGCGTGCAGCTATGCCTATGCGCCGTCATCCTGGATTGATCTTGAGCAGTTTTCGATGGCCAACAACATTCCCGTGGCATCCAACAACAATGGCTATGACGGGCTGGACAGTGAATTGTTGTTCAATACCACCTTGCACGTCAAGCACATGGAAAACATCCAGCGCTGGATCACCGAAGGCTATGCCCTGCTGCGCACGCAGGCCGCTGGCAAGACCGCGCGTGACAGTTTTGTCGAAGGCGAATGTTCGGTGTTCTTCTCATCCATCGCCGATCACAATACGATCCACAAACTGACGCCTGCCTTTGGTTGGGACGTGCAGGTCATCCCGACCTACGAAGGGGTAGACCGCAAGAGCACGGTCGTCGGCGGCGCCTCGCTTTGGGTGTTGTCGGGCAAGTCCGATGACGAATACAAGGCCGCTGCCGCCTATCTGGCCTTTCTGTCGACCAAGCCTGAACAGCAGTTTCTGCTGGAAAACTCGGGCTACATCCCGGTGACGAAGTCGACCTATGACGCGCTGCTGGCCGAAGGGTTCTATGCGGCAGAGCCCTACATCAACCGCGATATTGCGATGAAATCGTTGACCTGGGCCGAGCCTACGCCGCTGACACGCGGCATCCGTCTGGGTAGTTTCATCCAGATCCGGGCCGAGTGGACGGCGGAAGTCGAGGCGGCGCTGGCGGGGCAAAAGACCATGCAAGAGGCACTGGATACCGCCGTTTCGCGCGGCAATGCCCAGCTTGTCCGGTTTGCCAAAACCTATGCCGGAAAATCGTTCCCGTAAGCCTGAATACGCAGGGCGCGGCCAATCGGCTGCGCCCTCTTTTCCCTTGCCGGAGTGAGACGATGCGCCGCGCCTATTTCAAATTCAGTTGGGTCGCCGTTGCCCTGCTTGCCCCGCAATTGCTGATCATCTTCGTGTTCTTCTACTGGCCATCGGCGCAGGCGCTTTATTGGGCGTTTACGCTGGAGCAGCCATGGGGTGGCGGCAACACATGGGTCGGGTTTGAAAACTTTCAGACGGTGTTAAGCGACCCCTACTACTGGGCGTCCGTGCGGGTGTCGGTTGTTTATGCACTGGGAACGACCGCACTGGCGATGGGTATGGCGCTTACGTTGGCAGCCTTTGTCGACCGGCAGCTATCGGGATACCGCGCCTATCGCATCGCGATCATCTGGCCCTATGCAGTGGCAGCCCCTGCCGTGGGGCTGGCGTTTCAGTTCGTGTTCAACCCAGGCGCGGGCATCTTTTCTTATATCAACACGGTCGCCCCTGGCTGGTGGGACCTGTCGCGCAACGCTTGGCAGGCGGTCGTGGCCATCATCATCGCGGGCGCATGGAAGCAGATGGCTTACAGCTTCATTTTCTTCCTCGCGGCGTTGCAATCCATTCCGCGCAGCCTGATCGAGGCCGCCGCGATGGATGGTGCTCGGCCCCTGCGCAGGATGATCGACCTGCAACTTCCCCTGCTGACGCCTACGTTCTTTTTCCTGCTGGTCATCAACATCACCGACAGTTTCACCGACAGTTTCGGGATCGTCGATACGCTGACCGGCGGCGGGCCGTTCCGGTCAACCGACCTGCTGGTCTACAAGCTTTACCGCGATGGTTTTCAGGGTCTCGATTATTCCGGGGCCGCTGCCCAATCCGTCATTCTGATGCTGCTTGTCATGGCGCTGACCTTTGTCCAGTTCCGCTATGTCGAGCGGCGCGTGCATTACACCTGAAGGGGCGCGCCATGATCGAACGCACACCACTGTTGAACATCGCCACGCATATCATTCTGATCGTGGGCCTGATCCTGATCCTGACCCCAATCTGGCTGGCCTTTGTCGCCGCAACCCTGACCCTGCAACAGGTCAACTCGGCCCCGATAGAGCTGTGGCCGGGCGATCAGCTTTGGCCGAACCTTCAGGCAGCGTGGGCGCAGTCTGATTTCGGGCCGAAATTCGTCAACTCCATGATCGTGGCCGTGGGTGTGGTAACGGGCAAGATCGTGCTGGCCTGCATCACCGCATTCGCACTGGTGTTTTTCGCCTTTCCGGGGAGGATGCTGATTTTCTGGATGATCTTCATCACCCTGATGCTGCCGCTCGAGGTGCGGATCGTGCCGACTTATGCGGTTGCGGCCAATGCCCTGACGCCATTCCAGACAATTCTTGATGTGACGGGCCTCTCTTGGTTGATCAACACGGTTTCAGGGATTGAGGTGGCGCTGGAATGGAACCTGCTGAATTCCTACACCGGGCTGATCCTGCCACTGGTGGCTACTGCCACGGGCACTTTCCTGTATCGGCAGTTCTTTCTGACCATCCCGGATGAGTTGGTCGAGGCCGCCCGGATGGACGGCGCCGGACCCTTGCGGTTTTTGTGGGATGTGCTGATCCCGCTGTCAAAAACCAATATCGCAGCACTGGCCACCATCATGTTTGTCTATGCATGGAACCAGTATCTGTGGCCGCTGTTGGTGATCACCGACCGGGCAAATTACGGCATGGTCGTGGTGTCACTTTCCGATCTGGTGCCAGACCAATTGACCACCGGGGGCGGCACGCCGACGTGGCACCTCGCGATGGCGGCCACGCTTGTGGTCATGCTGCCCCCGATCGCCATCGTCATCCTTATGCAGCGCTGGTTCGTGCGCGGCCTGATCAACACCGATAAATGAGGGCTTCAAATGGCTGAAATCAACATCCGCCGCGTTTCCAAAACTTATGGCAAGACCACCATCATGGATGGCGTCAGTCTAAATATTCGCGACGGCGAATTCGTGGTCATCCTTGGGCCATCGGGCTGCGGAAAGTCCACTTTGTTGCGAATGATTGCCGGGCTGGAGGATATCACCACGGGCGAGATTGCCATCGGGGGGCGGGTTGTCAACGCGCTGGAACCGCGCGAGCGTGGCTGTGCGATGGTGTTCCAGAACTACGCGCTTTATCCGCATATGACGGTGGCCGAGAATATCGGCTATGCGCTGAAGGTGGCGGGCGTGGCCGTATCCGAGCGGCAGGCGCGGGTCGCGGCCACGGCCAAATCGGTGGGCCTGACCGAGTTTCTGGACCGCAAGCCGGGGCAGTTGTCCGGCGGCCAGCGCCAGCGTGTGGCCATGGCCCGCGCCATCATCCGCGAGCCGAAGGTGTTCTTGTTTGACGAGCCTCTGTCCAACCTCGATGCCAAACTGCGCGTGCAGATGCGCCACGAGATCCGGCGCATTCATGCCTCGGTCGGGGCGACCAGCGTGTTTGTTACCCATGATCAGCATGAGGGCATGACGCTGGCCGACCGCCTGGTCATCATGAACAAAGGCACGATTGAGCAGATCGGCATGCCTGAGGATATCTATGACAGGCCAGCGTCTGCCTATGTCGCAGGCTTTATCGGTAGCCCGGCGATGAATTTCCTGCCCGGCCGGATCAGCGCTGACGGGGCTTCGGTTGATCTGGATGACGGGCAGCGCATCGCCTTGCGCAGCGGATTCAAGGCGGCGGCAGGGCAGTTGGTGCAAGTGGGGCTGCGGCCCGAAAAGCTGTCCTTTGCGCAGGATG
This sequence comes from Rhodobacterales bacterium, assembly GCA_038207585.1. Lineage (GTDB taxonomy): Bacteria > Pseudomonadota > Alphaproteobacteria > Rhodobacterales > Rhodobacteraceae > JBBQZP01. The sequence goes on from JBBQZP010000004.1 coordinate 14,450, forward strand.
GGCGCGCGATGCTGAAGGCGCGCTTCGACTTTGCCGAAGAACTGGGCGCGGGGCGCATTTACCACATGAAGATCGAGGATGTGGCGCTCAGTCTGATATCCCCGGAAAAGCACAGCTTTACCGAAGGCGCAGAGATTGGTCTGGGGTTCATGTCAAACGCGGTTCATGTGTTCGATGGCGTGGCCGGGTTGCGGATGGAGCCCAGCGTTGCACGAGCACCCGAATTGGTGTCGGTCTGATGATCCCTGATGCAAAGTCGCGCGCGAAAAGCATCGCCTGTCTGACCGGGGCGGGGTCGGATCAGACGTTTCCGGCCAATGTCGGCAGGAAGTTTGATGCCGAAGGTGCGGTGTTGCCGTTCTCAGGCAACACCTTTCTTTGCCATGTGCCGCAAGGATCGGCCGCACATGCTGCCCTGTCCGAGGCGAGCCTTGCCTTGCAGGCAGGGCGGGTTGCAAGCGCGTTCAGCTTTCTTCCGCCGTCCAGTTTTCACATGACGGTGTTCGAGGGGGTTTGCGATGCAGACAGGAACGGGGATACGGACCGCTGGCCCACCTGCATCAGACGGGATGCGCCCTTGGCACAGATCAACCAGACCTTTCAGACGGCCAGTGGCTTCGTATCTTTGCCGACCCGGCAAAACGTGCGCCCGATGGGTCTATTCGTTGGGTTTTCAGTGGCGCTTAGCGGTCGGTCGCCTTTGGCCGAAGCAAGCCTGCGCCGCACGCGTCGCGTGCTGCGGGATGTGTCGGGTATCTATAAAAAGGACTTCAACGATTATGATTTCCATATCACTCTTGCCTATCCGTTGCGCTGGTTGACCTTGGCGGAAGCAAACGCCGTGATGGACCACGCCGATCGGGTCTTTGACCGTCTTGTCATGCAGGCGCCGTGCATCTCGCTTGGCCCTGTGGAGTTCTGCACTTTCGAGAACATGCACGCGTTTTCTCCACAATTCGTGTTCGACAGCCAGCCCCCCAAACAGCACCCCATCGCACCGGAAATGGCTTGTAGCCGCAGCTTGCCACGCGGGAGACGCGCACCAAGCCTGCGCCCATCGGATGTCGATATCAGGTGGGGTTGAACGTCGCTTGTGCGTGCTGACTGCTCGCTTGGCATGATCACGCGGCTGACTATCGTGATGCCTAACGCAGAGCCATTCTTGGACATTCAGCCAACCAGAGCATGCTTGCATTAGCCAAAAACGTATATACATTGCATATGCGAAATTGGAGAGAAGCATGAGCAAGCGCAAGTCAAAAGACAAAGAAAAGAAGAAGGCCAGCCAGCTGGTCATCCGGGTTGAAAAGATAGAGCGCGACGCCTTTGTCGCGTTGTGCAACGCGCTGGACACAAGTGCAGCCCGTGAAATTCGTCGTTTCATGCGGGATATGGTGGCGTCTGAGGCTACAAAGGCCATTGATGGTGCCGCCGAACCAGCAGAACTGGTTTCCGCCATTGCATCAGAAGACGAGGCAAACGTTGTCGCCGGAACAGAACCGACTGATGAGGCGATTGTGGAAAGTCCGGTCAAGGCTGCCCAGAAGGTGAAAAAGAAACCGAAGTGATGGTCGGTCCTGTCGGTGGGCGCGTTGGCAATTCACAAAATTGTCACGCGCCTGTCACCGCGCGGATACAGGACGTCACGATGCCTTTCGGCCAGAACCCCTGAACAAGGACTGGCCTCATGCTATTACGAAACGTCTGTGTCACCTCGGCTATCGCGCTTGCTTCTGCAATGCCTGTGCATGCCGAAATGGTCTTTAACCGGATTGCGAACGTTGCCACGCCCGGGAATATGGCTGCGGGTGAAGACGTTTCGCGCGAGACCAGCGCCGAGATCATCTCGGCCTCGGATGATGGCATGACGTTGGTTTATACCGACAGCCCGCTGGGTGTGATCGGTTTGGTCGATATCACCGACCCCAAGGCTCCAAAGCCGCTTGGCAACATCGATATGGGCGGAGAGCCGACAACGGCGCATTTCGTCGGCGGCAAGATTTTCGTCGGCGTGGATACGTCGGAGAGTTTCACCGCCCCGTCGGGCAAGCTTGTGACGGTGGATCTTGCCACCCGCAAAGTTGAGGCAGAGTGCGACATTGGCGGGCAGCCGGACTCGGTGGCACGCTCGGCCGATGGCAGCTTTCTTGCGATTGCGATTGAAAACCAGCGCGATGAAGACGTGAACGATGGCGCGATCCCGCAAATGCCCGCGGGCTATGTGGTCAAGATGGCGATCAAGGATGGGGTGGTCGATTGCGCGGGCCAGCAACGGATTGCGGTCACCGGTCTGGCCGAGGTGGGCGGCGACGATCCAGAGCCGGAGTTCATCGACATCAACGAACAGGGTGAGATTGCCCTGACGATGCAGGAAAACAACCATATCGTCGTGATCGGCGCGGATGGCACCGTTGCCAGCCATTTCAGTGCGGGCAGCGTTGATCTTGCGGGCATCGACACCAAACGCGACGGCAAACTGGATTTCTCGGGCAGCAAAGACGCCGTGGCGCGCGAACCGGACGGGATCAAATGGATTGATGCGGACCATTTCGCCATCGCCAACGAAGGCGATTGGCAGGGCGGGTCGCGCAGCTTTACGTTTTTCAACAAAGACGGCAGCGTGGTTTACGAATCCGGCCCAAGCCTCGAACAGGCCATTGTCGCCATGGGCCATTACCCCGAACATCGCAGCCATTCCAAAGGGGTGGAACTTGAGTCGGTCGAGGCGGGGGTGTTCAATGGCACGCCCCTGCTGTTTGTCGGGTCCGAGCGCGCCTCGGTGATTGCCGTTTACGATGTCACCAACCCTGCCGCACCTGTGTTGCGCCAGATCCTTCCCTCGGGCGTCAGCCCCGAAGGCATGGTGGCGATCCCCCAGCGCAACCTGTTTGCCACGGCAAATGAGGTTGACCTCCGCGAGGACGGTCTCGCCCCGGCGCATGTGATGGTCTACGAATTTGCCGACGGAACTGCCGCCTATCCCATGATCACGAGCGCTGGCAGCGATGCGCTGATCGGCTGGGGTGCATTGTCGGGCCTCGCGGCGGACCCTGCTGTTGCGGGCAGGCTTTATGCGGTCTCAGACAGCGTTTACGCCGCCCAACCGCGCATCTTTACGATTGATGCCACGCAAACTCCGGCCCGAATCACGGCGGAGATGACAGTGACCCGTGGTGGCGACGCTGCGCAAAAGCTGGACCTTGAGGGGATCGCGGCAGATGGCAACGGCGGGTTCTGGCTGGCATCAGAGGGGCGCAGCGACCGTCTGATCCCGCATGCGATCTACCATGTGGATGACACGGGCGAGATCAAGGAAGAGATCGGCCTGCCGCCCGAACTGCTGGACCATGAGACCCGTTTTGGCTTTGAAGGCATCACGGTTGACGGCGATTGGCTGTGGATGGCCGTGCAACGCGAATGGCGCGATGATCCCAAGGGCATGGTCAAACTGGTCGGCTATAACACGGCGGAGCAGACATGGGGGGCCGTTCATTACCCGCTCGAGACGCCTGCGGAAGGGGCGTGGATAGGCCTGTCTGAAATCACCAAGCACGGCGACTGGTTCTATATCATCGAGCGTGACAACCAGATCGCGGGCAAGGCCAGCGTCAAACGGCTGTACCGCGTTGCCGCATCAGTCATGACGCCTGCCGCACTGGGCACCCCGCTTCCGGTGGCGGCGAAAGAGTTGGTGCGTGATCTTTTGCCGGATCTGGGCGTTCTGAACGGCTATACCGTCGACAAGATCGAGGGTTTTGCCATCGACGCCGCAGGCACCGGCTTTGTGGTCACCGACAATGACGGTGTCGACGACAGCTCGGGCGAGACGCTGTTCTGGTCGATTGGCACTATTGATCAGTAGCGCAAGGGCTTCGATCGCATGATCACCCCCGCATGGAAACGTGCGGGGGTGATTTCATTCAGCCCTAGGCAACTGCGCAAGGGAAAGAATGCTGCGCCACCGCCTTCAGGTCGCATCCGACAGGTTCACCCGCGCCATCAGCGCCTGCGCCGACTCCTTGCGTTCGGAATAGCGGTCCACCAGATAGTCGGCGCGGTCGCGGGTTAGCGGGGTGAATTTCATCAACTCCTCCATCACATCAACGATCCGATCATACAGCGGTGAGGGGCGCATCCGCCCCGCCTCATCAAATTCCTGAAATGCCTTGGGGCTCGAGGATTGGTTGGGGATCGTGATCATTCGCATCCAGCGACCCAGAATACGCATCTGATTGACAGCGTTGAAACTTTGCGACCCACCCGACACCTGCATCACCGCAAGCGTCTTGCCTTGGGTCGGGCGCACCGCCCCATCCGACAGGGGAATCCAGTCGATTTGCGTTTTCATCACGCCTGTCATCGCGCCGTGCCGTTCTGGTGATGACCAAACCATGCCTTCGGACCACACAACCAGGTCGCGCAACTGCTGGACCCTTGGGTGGGCCGCATCCACACCATCATCGACCAGCGGCAGGCCTGCGGGGTTGAAAAACCGTACCTCGGCGCCAAGCCGGGTCAAAATGCGCCCGGCTTCCTCTGCCGACAACCGGCTAAAGGCGCGCGGGCGCAACGAGCCGTAAAGGACAAGGATACGCGGCGCATGGGTTTTTGGCGGCGGTGTCAGCAATGCTGCGGTGTCTATGCCGGGCAACAGCGCCGGTTCGATGTTGGGCGTATCAGACAAGGCGGTTCCCTTTCGCGTCAATGATCAATCCGCCGTCCTCCTTGGCCAAGGGGCCGGGGGGCAGGCGGTCCAGCAGGTCCAGCACGGCCTCGGACGGGCGGCACAGGCGCACGCCTTTGGGGGTGCAGACGATGGGGCGATTGACCAGAATGGGGTGCGCGACCATGGCGTCCAGCAGGGCCTCGTCCGTGGTGTCATCAGCCGTCAGGCCCAAAGCCGCGGCCGGGGATTTTGAGGCGCGCAGCGCTTGACGCGGGGTGATATTGGCAGCCGCAAACAGCGCCATTAGCTGTGGCCGGGTCCAACCCTCCGTCACATACTCAATCACGACCGGCATGTAACCAGCGGCCCGGATGATTTCCAGCACATTGCGCGAGGTGCCGCAATCGGGGTTGTGGTGGATGACGACGGGAAAGCTCATGTGGGAAACCTTTCGTGGGTTCGGTTGGCAAAGGCGACCAGAGACAGCATGACCGGCACCTCGACCAGCACACCGACAACAGTCACCAAGGCCGCCCCCGAGTTCAGGCCGAACAGACCAATGGCCACCGCAACCGCCAGTTCAAAGAAATTCGACGTGCCGATCAGCGCGCAGGGTGCGGCGATGTTGTGCGGCAGCTTCCATGCCCAGGCGGCGGCATACCCCAGTGCGAAAATGCCATAAGATTGGATGATGATTGGCACCGCCAGCAGCGCAATCAGCCCCGGTTGCGCCAGAATGACCGGCCCCTAAAAACCGAACAGCAACACCACCGTCAGCAAAAGCCCTATCATCGAAGCGGGCTTGATGCGCGCGGTGAAACCCGCCACCGCTGCCTCGGCCCCGCGCGCCATCAGCACCGAGCGTGTGGCCACCCCGGCCGCCAGCGGGATCACCACATACAGCACGGTTGACAGGATCAGCGTTGCCCAGGGCACGGCAATGTCGGTGACGCCAAGCAAAAACGCAACAATCGGCGTCAGATCACTGCCAGAGGACCAGATAAAGCTCTCGGATATAGGGGTACTCTGCGCGCGCCGTGCGGATGCGGACCGCGTTCGGGTTGCGCTGCGCGCCGCTGGCATGGAGACGGTGATGCTCCAATCAGGGGCGGACGACCGGTCTGTTCAGGGGGTCCGGATCACAACAGTGCACCGAGCTAAGGGGCTCGAGTTCTTCACGGTAGCGATCCCCTTCTTGTCCGACACAGCGTTTCCCCCGCCGGGAGCGCTTCGCACCGCAGTCGGCGCGGCGGACCGGGAAGACATCGTTACCCAATACCGGTCCCTCCTCCATGTCGCTGCGACGCGGGCGAAAAAGGCGTTGCGGGTTTCTTGGTCTGGGGCGCTGTCAAGTCTAGTCAGATCGTAAGCGGCTTTTCCAATTCAACAGGTAGGCTGGCTAAACTGCACCCTAAGTGCATAGAACTGTAACTGATATGAGCTGCGCTAGGTCATGAAGTGCACACCATTTGCACAGATAAGTCACTAAGCTATTGTTTAAAATCAGACAATAGTAACTCCGGCGGGGATATTTTTGCCGGTAAGAAGCCTGGCGCAGCGACGGGTGTCAGGCTTTCGGCGTTTGGGTCCGGTAGCTGCCTTCGGGCAGATTCAGGGCGGCTGTCAGGTCACGGACCTGCGCCAGTGACAGCGTCAGGCGCATGAGGTTACCCGTGCGGGCGTCAAGCTGTTCCAGCGTCACGCAATCTTCAAATGCGCAGATCGTCACGTCTTCCTGCAAGGCAACACTGCCCTCGTCAATCAGGGTGATCACGGTCGCGTCGAATTCATGCTCGATGGTAAACATAAGCGCAGTCTAGGACCGCAGCGATGGCGGTTCAACGCAAAAAGCCGCGTAGGTCGCCTGCACTTTGATGTGAGCGGGCCTTTCGTTCGCCACGGATTTTGCTAGTCTTACGTACGGCTTGCATTGCGGTCAGGGTGCGGCTTTCCCTCTGGATTGAAAGAACCTTATGCGCGCCTCTTTTTCCCTTGCCCTGATCGCGGTCCTGACGGCGTGCGGCGTGCCGACCCCGGATGCCGCTCCCGGTGATCCGTCGGCGCAATCCCCGGCGCTGAACGTGGTGCCGCCTGCCGGGCAACTGCCGACCACAGTAGCTGCGCGCAATTTCGTTGATGTCGTAAGCCGGGTCGAACCGGTGGCCGAGGCGTTGTGCCGCGCGCGCACGACGGGTGTGAACTGCGATCTGCGCATTGTCGTCGACAACCGCCCCGGCCTGCCGCCGAACGCCTTTCAGACCGTTGACCGGCGCGGGCGGCCCATCGTCGGCTTTACGCTGGCGCTGATTGCCGATGCCCGCAACGAGGATGAGCTGGCTTTTGTGCTGGGGCACGAGGCGTCGCACCACATCGGCGGCCACATTCCGCGCCAACGTGAAGAGGCGCTGAAAAGCGCCGTTCTGGCCAGCGCCATCGCCCAGGCTTCGGGGGCGGATGCGCAGACCGCGCGCGAGGTCGGCAATATCGGTGCCAGCATCGGCGCGCGCACCTATTCCAAACAGTTCGAGCTGGAGGCCGACGCGCTGGGATCGGAAATTGCGTTGCGCGCCGGTTTTGACCCCATCAGGGGCGCGCAGTTCTTCAACCGTCTGCCCGACAGCCGCGACGATTTTCTGGGCAGCCACCCGCCCAACGCGCAGCGCATCGCGATTGTGCGTGCCACCGTTGCCAGATTGCGGAACGGACAGCCGTAGAGGGGCGTTCTGCTTGTAACCCGGCGGGCCGCGCGGCACTGTCTGAACAATGCGCATGTTACGGTGGCGAAAAGGGGGGCGGCTGGCATGATTTCCAAATGGCGCTGGGCAGTGGCGCGGGTGCTGCAGCAGCTTTGGGTGCGCGCGCTTATTTCGGCCCTTCTGGGTGTGGCTACGGCGATGGTTGCACCGGTGGTGGCGCCGTTCATTCCCTCAAACCTCGCGGTCAATCTGGGCGCGGGCGCGGTGGAGCAGGTGCTGGTCATTCTGGCTTCAAGCCTGTTGTCGGTCACCACCTTTTCGCTGGGCATCATGGTGACGGCGTTTTCCTTTGCCTCGGGGTCAGTCACGCCGCGCGCAACCGCGCTTTTGCAAGAGGATCAGACGGCGCAAAAGGTGATCTCCACCTTTCTGGGCGGCTTCATCTTCAGCCTTGTCTGTGTCATCGGGCTGAAGGCAGGCTATTACTCGGACTCGGGCCGGCTTGTGCTGTTTGCCGCGACGATCATTCTGGTCATTCTGATCGTGATTGCCATGCTGCGCTGGATCCAGCATCTGACCCGGTTCGGCCTGCGTAGCGATACCCATGACCGGGTCGAGGCGGCGGCGGTAGAGGCGATGACGCGGCGGATCCAGCACCCCACTCTGGGCGGGCATACGGGTCTGGGGGCACCGCCGCAGGGGGCAGCGGTCATCACCGCCGGAACCATCGGTTACATCCGCTATATCGACGTGACTTCGCTGCAGTCGATTGCCGAAAAGAACGGCCTGCGCATCCATCTGGCAGAGCTTCCGGGGGCTTTCGTGCATGAGGCGAGCCCGCTTTTGCATGTCGAAGGCGGGGCGGCACCCGAAGGCCTGCGCGCCGCATTCGGCATTGGCGCCGAACGGACGTTCGAGCAGGATCCGCGCTTTGGCCTGTGCGTGTTGTCGGAAATTGCCGAACGCGCCCTGTCGCCGGCGGTGAATGACCCCGGCAGCGCGATTGATGTGCTGAGCCGTCTGGTCCGGGTTCTGGCCGTCTGGGACGACGGCGCACGGGGAACGCTGGATTGCCCGCAGGTCTGGGTGCCGCGGCTTGCCGTGGATGACCTGTTCAACGATGCGTTTTCGGCCATTGCGCGTGACGGCGCGGGCAATATCGGCGTGCAGATCAGGTTGCAAAAGGCGCTTGGCGCGCTGGTGGCGATGGACAGTGCGACCTTTTCGGCGGCAGCGTCACGTCAGTCAGCGCAGGCGCTGCAGCGGGCCGACGCGCATTTGCTGCCGTTCGAAGCAGAGGCGTTGCGCGCAGCAGCGCTATAGGGCGCGGTTACAGCGCCTTGTGCGAGCCGTCGCACATCGGCGCGTTTTTGGTGTGCTTGCAGGCGCAGAAAAAGACTGGCTTTGCCTCGGTCGCGGTGTATTTCATCGGGGCGAAATCGCTGCCCTTGTGGCTGCCATCACAAAACGGCTGGTTCGCCGATTGGCCGCACGCGCACCAGAAATAGGATTTTCCGGCCTCGACATCGACCTTGATGGGGGCTGTGGCGGCAATTTTTCGGGGTCATGGGGTTTCCTTCAGCGGTGGGACCAGTCGTCGGGGTTGGCGGAGTTGCCGGGCGACAGGCCAAGGATATCGCCATCCGTGCTGCACCCTAACCCCAGAACGGTGCGGTTGGCATAGGAAAAATACGCGGTGACCTGATTGATCTCTAGCACTTCACCGTCCGACCAGCCCGCCGCGCGCAAGCCGTCAACGGTGGCTTGGGTGATGCTGGCCGGGTGTTCGGTCAGCGCCTTTGCATAGTGCATCGCCAGCTTTTGCGCGTCGGTCAGCGGGGCCGCGTCGAGACTGCCCGCCTCCATCGCCGCGCGCAGGGCGGTTGCTTTGGCGGGATCGTTCAGCAACCGCTCCAGCCCGGCAAAGTGATGTTCCACACAATAGCCGCAGCGGTTCAGCATGCTGACCCAGACGCCCAGCGTTTCCAGAAACCATTTCGGCACGGTATTGGCGGAATGATGCAGGACGTATTTGTAAACCGCCATATGCGCCTCCATCGTATGGGGGCGCAGCGAGTGCATCATCATGATGTTGTCGACATTATCGCCGGGGCCTTTGACGCGGTCGTAAAGCTGGCGGAGTTTGCCGGAGGACTGGTCGTAGGGGATGGTGGGGATGAAGGGCATGGGGGGGGCTTTCGAAGCTGTAACTGGTTGTTTACACAATGGATCATAGTCACGTCGTTTTATCAATTTACCGTTCTTCAAACGGGACATAGGCACCATCAGCGAAGAACGGAAACAGCGACATTTTATTTCGTACATCGGCGCCAAATTTTTCACATGTAAAGTCGTCAAAGTGCTTCACCATGTTGTAATTCATGACCAGTGGAAGCATTTTTTCTTTCCCGTAAGATGACAAAGAGTTAATTGCAAGAATGGATAACTCAGCGCTGTTGAGTTGCGCCCGCAATATGTTAACATAAAATTCTGGATTTGCCTCGCCTGAACGATCAACAAACTTCAATATATTGTACATTATTCTAAAGTACGGACCAAGATCATTTTTAAAAGTCTTATAAAATTCTTCGTATTGCCCATCGAAATTTGTCGTAGCTTTTTCTGATCTTAAGTATGCCTTCATGTTATGGTCAATATACTCCAAGGCATCCTTCCCAAAAATCTTCTTGTCAGAACCAAGCGCTATAGTTTGTGTGTAGTCAGAAAACTGTTTTAGCATCTGAAAGAAGTTATTCTCAAAATTTTGGTGTTTCAGAAACTCTAATTGTGCAACTACTTGGTCTCCTTGTGCTTCAAGTAGTCTGTTCGCATTTTCTTGTTCTCGAACTAAGTTAGCGACTTCATGCCTCTGAAGCTCCAACTCTTTCTTTTGAACAAGAAGGGTGAAAACTAAACCAGCGAAGGCAAGTCCAGAAAAAAGCGCAGTGAGACCACCGAAAAGATCGCCCAATTGGCCTCTTTCTGCAATTTCAGAAGGTCCAAATTTTGATATCGCCCAGATATAAGTTATCCAAATTAGAACAACCAATAGGTTGAGCAGTAGGAACGCCCTCCACGAAAGCCAAAAGCCGTCGGATACTTTGGATTCCTGATTGTTGTCACTTTTCACCCCACCGTCCCCCAAAGATCATACTCCCCCGCCTCTTCCACCCTAACCGTCAATATATCCCCCGGCCGCAATTCCTCGAACCCCTCGTCCACAAACAAATTCCCGTCGATCTCGGGCGCGTCGGCCATCGTGCGGCAGGTGGCGCCCTCGGCATCCACCTCATCGACAATCACCTGCACGCGTTGGCCCACCTTGGCCGCCAGTTTCGCCTCGGAAATCGCTTGGGCCTTTTGCATGAACCGCTCAAAACGTTCGGCCTTCACCTCATCCGCCACATGGTCGGGCAGGGCGTTTGACCGCGCGCCCGCGACGTTTTCGTATTGAAAGCAGCCGACGCGGTCCAGTTGCGCCTCATCGAGCCAATCCAGCAGCACCTGAAACTCGGCCTCCGTCTCACCGGGGTAGCCGACGATGAAGGTGGAGCGCAGGGCGATATCCGGGCAGACCGCGCGCCACGCGGCAATCTCATCCAGCGTTTTCGCCGCGGCCGCTGGCCGGGCCATGCGGCGCAGAACGGCGGGATCGGCATGCTGGAACGGGATGTCGAGATAGGGCAGCACCAACCCCTCGGCCATCAAGGGCACCAGATCGCGGACATGCGGGTAGGGGTAGACGTAATGCAGCCGGACCCAGGCCCCGAGGCCCCCCAGATCACGCGCAAGGTCGGTGATATGAGCGCGGTGACCCTTGTCGGTGGCGTGTTTCAGGTCCAGCCCGTAGGCGGACGTGTCCTGACTGATCACCAGCAATTCCCGCACCCCTGCGGCAACCAGCCTTTCCGCCTCACGCACCACGGCATGGGCGGGGCGGCTTTGCAGCAGACCGCGCATGTCGGGGATGATGCAGAACTTGCACTTGTGGTTACAGCCCTCGGCACTTTTGAGATAGCTGTAGTGGCGCGGGGTGAGGGAGACACCCGAGGCGGGCAGCAGGTCGATGAACGGGTCGGGGCTGGGCGGCACGGCGGCATGCACGGCATCCAGAACCGCTTCGTACTGATGCGGGCCGGTGACGGCCAGCACGCGGGGGTGGGTGCCGGTGATGTATTCGGGGTTCGCCCCCAGACAGCCCGTCACGATGACCCGGCCGTTTTCGGCCAGCGCCTCGCCAATCGCCTCAAGGCTTTCGGCTTTCGCACTGTCAAGGAACCCGCAGGTGTTCACGATCACCGCATCGGCACCGGCGTAATCGGGGCTGATGGCGTATCCTTCGGCGCGCAGGCGGGTCAGGATGCGTTCGCTGTCAACCAGCGCTTTGGGGCAGCCAAGGGAGACCATGCCGATCATCGGCTGACCGGCGCGGCGGGTGTCGGGGATGCGGGCGCGGGCGAGATCCGGGCGCAGGAGGGGCGGGTTTTGTGTCATGGCGGCGGTTCTAGCGCCAAACGGCGCGGCGGGGTAGGGGGCTATTGCGCCGGATCATGCACCTTGCGGCTGTCTGCGGGGGCCTGATCGCGGTCGTAAAGGCCATAGTCGCGGATCACGGCAGTGACGCGCAGGCGGTAATCGGTGAAGATGCCATCACGTCCAGCGGTTTGAGCGCCGCGATGGGCGGACAGGCTGCGCCAGCGGGTGACGGCGGCCTCATCCTGAAAGAGCGACAGCGACAGGAGCTTGTCGGGGTTGGTCAGGCTTTGGAAGCGTTCAACCGAAATGAAGCCTTCTATCTGATCCAGCATCGGGCGCATTTCGGCCGCGATGGCAAGATAGTCGTTGCGCCGGCCTTCGGCGATGATGACCTCAAAGATGACGGCGATCATGCTGCAAGACCATGCGGCAGTGAGGCACAGGTCACAAATGTGCGGTCTTCGCGCAGGATGAACCTTTCGGACTGAGCGAAAGCATAGTTTTCGCGCCCCAAAGGGTCTTCGGCAAGGCGGGCGCGGTAGGCTTCATAGGCGGCGAGGCTGGGGATGTTATAGATGCCGTAAGCCAGCGTCGCGGAGCCTTCGTGCGGGGCGTAATAACCGACAAGATCGGCCCCGCAGCGCGGTATGGCCTGACCCCAGCGTCGGGCATATTCAGTGAAAGCTGCGCGTTTGGTGGGGTCGATCTGATAGCGGATGATGCAGGTGAGCATGCGATTCTCCATTGTATTGCGGAACTATAACCGGTTGCGGCGTGGTTATGCTTCGATTATCGTCGAAGCATGAAAGTCGGCCCCAACATCGCCACCGTCGCGGCCCTGATCGGCGATCCGGCGCGTGCCAATATTCTGACGGCGCTGATGTCGGGCAAGGCACTGACCGCGACCGAGCTTGCCGGTGAGGCGGGTGTGACCGCGCAGACCGCTAGCACGCATCTGGCCAAGCTGAGCACGGGCGGGCTGATTGTTGTGCGAAAGCAGGGACGGCATCGCTATGCAAGCCTTGCGTCGGCCGATGTAGCACAGGTGCTGGAGGGCTTGATGGGGCTGGCGGCGGGATCGGGCTTATTGCGTCGTCGTCCCGGGCCAAGGGACGAAGCGCTGCGCGAGGCCCGGGTGTGCTATAACCACCTTGCGGGGCGAAAGGGCGTTCAGCTTTACCGCAGCCTGATCGGGCAAGGCCATCTTGTTTCGGATGGCGGGCATCCGTATCTGACACCTGAGGGCGCGCTTTTTATGGAAACTTTCGGCGTGCGTGTGCCTGCCACGGCAAAAGCCCCCCATTGCCGCGACTGTCTGGATTGGAGCGCGCGCGAGGCGCATCTGGCAGGCCCCGTGGGCCGCGCACTGCTCGTGCGGCTAGAGGCGCTGGGTTGGGCCGCGAGGGATGGATCAACCCGGATCATTCGCTTTTCTGCATCAGGTGCCGAGGCTTTTGGCCAGGCATTTCCGTTGGCATGATCTGCACGGGGGAGGCGACCTCGGGGGCATCGAGCCCCCTCGGCCGCCGTTGCCACGGACTGCGGAACCGGGGGTAACGGTGGGCGATGGCGGCTTTCGCAGTTGGGAAGGGATGCCTTCGGCGAGGATATTTGTGTCAAAATGAAAGCCCGGACGGTGGGGCTTTCATCGGGAAGTGGCGGTTAGCGACGGCGATCCCTGCGCGCGCTCATCGGTTGGAAGGCGACGCCGACATGGGCCTCGCCATAGGGTTTTCCGGCAACCGACGGCAGGCCGCAGAACCAGAAATCCTCGGTCGCGGGATCGCCGATGGGCCATTTGCAGGTGCGTTCGGTCAGCTCCATCAGGGTCAGGCGCTTGGCCTGCTTTTCAACCTCGCGCACCGAGGCCAGCGCTTCGGGGCTGATCTCGTTGAGCGAGGGTTGCGGCGGCAGCGGCTGGCCAGCCGGAATGATGGCCTTGCGCACGGGAAGGGTCGTGACGGTGGCGCTTGGTGCCACGGGGGCCGGGCGTTCTGCGGCGCGTGGTTCAGGCTGGCGCAGGGTTTCGACCGGGGCCGCGGGCTTTGGTGCCTCGGCGCGGGGCGCGGCCTCGTCGTCTTCATCCTTGCCGCCACCGCCAACGCGGTTCGACAGGCCCAGCCGATGGACCTTGCCGATCACCGCATTGCGGGTGACAGCACCCAGTTCCTTGGCGATCTGGCTGGCGCTTTGGCCTTCAGCCCACATTTTCTTGAGCGTCTCGACGCGCTCGTCGGTCCAGGACATCGGTCTCTCCGGTGAATTTTGCCGCATTCTAACCGCGACGGGCCGAGATACAAGAACCCAAGCCGATGTTCAAGCGTGCGCCGCAGGGCAGGGCGGTGTTTTCGCTTGATTTGCGCCGTTTCCCCGGCTAGTGCGGTCAAATGATCGCAAGCACGCCCCGCTTCAGCCTGCCCCGACGCCGACGCATCACTGCGTAAGCGCCCGATCCCGCTGCGACCATGGTCGCGCCCCTTCCCCGATTGACACGCACCGCCAGCTTTGGCACCCCTGTGGCTTGCTCCTGAAAGGAGATCGCGATGATTACCACCGTTCTGCCCACTTACAACCGCGCGCCGATGGCGTTCACCTCGGGCGAGGGGTCCTGGCTGACGGCCGAAGACGGCACGCGCTACCTTGATCTGGGGGCGGGTATTGCTGTGAACGCGCTGGGGCATACGCATCCGGCACTGGTGGCGGCGATCACGGCACAGGCTGCGAAACTGTGGCATGTGTCGAACCTTTACCGCATCCCCGAGCAGGAGCGTCTGGCCGAAATGCTGGTGGGCGCGACGTTTGCCGATACGGTGTTCTTCACCAATTCGGGCACCGAGGCTGCCGAACTGGCAATCAAGATGGCCCGCAAATACTGGTACGAGAAGGGTCAGCCCGAGCGGGTTGAGATCATCACCTTCGCCGGTGCCTTTCATGGCCGCTCGACCGGAGCGATTGCCGCCGCCGGGTCGGAAAAGATGATCAAGGGCTTCGGCCCCATGTTGCCCGGCTTTACCCATCTGGCTTTTGGCGACCATGACGCGCTGCGCGCCGCACTCACCGAAAAGACCGCCGCCGTGATGCTGGAGCCAGTGCAGGGTGAAGGTGGCATCCGCATGCTGCCCGACGCCTGCCTTAAAGGTCTGCGTGATTTGTGCGATGCCACCGGGGCACTGCTTATTCTGGATGAAGTGCAATGTGGCATGGGCCGCACAGGGCGGCTCTTTGCGCATGAATGGGCGGGGATTACGCCCGACATCATGATGGTCGCCAAGGGCATCGGCGGCGGCTTTCCATTGGGCGCGGTGCTGGCCACCGAAGATGCGGCGTCGGGCATGACGGCGGGCTCGCACGGGTCGACCTATGGCGGCAACCCGCTGGGCTGTGCGGTGGGTGCTGCGGTGATGAAGATCGTGTCGGACGATGCGTTTCTGGCCGAGGTATCCCGCAAGGGCGCGCTGTTCCGGCAGGGGCTGGAGGGGCTGGTTGCCGCGCATCCGATGGTCTTAGAAGGCGTGCGGGGGCAGGGGCTGATCATGGGCCTGAAATGCGTCGTGCCGAATGCCGATGTGGTCAAGGCAGGCTACGCCCAACACCTGCTGACCGTCGCTGCGGCGGACAATGTGCTGCGCCTTCTGCCCGCGCTCAACATCCCCGACACCGATATAACTGAGGCGCTGGCCCGGCTGGACCGGGCGGCCGCCGCAATCGAATCGCAGGGCTGATGCGGGTGCCGTGCCCCTACAGCTTCCGGCCGGCCGGGGCGGACGATCTGCCAATGCTGGCAGGTTGGCTTGCAACGCCTGCTTTGCGCGAGTGGTGGGGCGACCCGCAGGAAGAACTGGCGCTGATGACAGAAGACCTGCCCAATACCTTGATGGAACAGCAGATCGTCAGCCACAACGACGAACCTTTCGGCTATGTCCAATCCTACCCCTGCACGATCTGGCGCTCGCCGCAGTTTGCGGGCTTCAACCGCCATGCGCGCGCGGTCGATACCTTTATCGGTGTTCCCGACATGATCGGGCAGGGCCACGGCTCCGGCATGCTGCGCCACTACGCCGAAACGCTGATCGAAAATGGCGCGCCGGATGTGCTGATCGACCCCGATCCGTCCAATGAACGCGCGGTGCGCGCTTATCGACGAGCAGGCTTTGCCGATCACTCCACCCGCCCGTGCGAAGACGGCACCCCGGTTCTGGTCATGACCTACCGGCCCGCACCTTCATTTTTGTAAAAATACTCACGATCCGTCCCCGATGCAGCCCCCGGCGCTCGTCAGAAAGACCAGAGATGAACCATTTTCTTGATATCCACACGACCGAGGCTCATGACCTGCGCGCCATGATCGACAGTGCCCATGCGATGAAAACCGCGCGCGCCGGCCGCCCCAAGGGTGCGCCCGATGACGTGCAACCGTTGGCCAATCAGATGGTGGCGCTGATATTCGAGAAGCCGTCAACCCGCACCCGTGTGTCGTTCGACGTTGGCGTGCGCCAGATGGGCGGTCAGACGATGGTGCTGTCGGGCAAGGAGATGCAGCTTGGCCACGGCGAAACCATCGCTGATACGGCCCGCGTGCTGTCGCGCTATGTCGACCTGATCATGATCCGCACGTTTGAAGAGGCGACCCTGCTGGAGATGGCCGAACACGCCACCGTGCCGGTGATCAACGGGCTGACGAACCGCACCCATCCCTGCCAGATCATGGCCGATGTGATGACATATGAGGAACACCGCGGCCCCATCGCAGGCCGCAAGGTGGTCTGGGCGGGTGATGGCAACAACGTGTGCGCCTCGTTCCTGCACGCGGCAGGGCAGTTCGGGTTCGATTTCACCTTCACCGGCCCTGAAACCCTTGATCCCGAGGCCGCGGCGCTGGGCTTTGCGCGCTCCAAAGGCAGCCGCATCGGGGTAGAACGTGATCCCGCCCGCGCGGTGAAGGGTGCCGATCTGGTGGTGACGGATACATGGGTCAGCATGCATGACCCCGAGTCCGCCAAGGAACGCCGCCACAACCAGCTGCGCGCCTATCAGGTGAACGAGGCGCTGATGGGGCTTGCCAAACCCGACGCGCTGTTCATGCATTGCCTGCCCGCACACCGCAATGACGAGGCGACAAGTGCCGTGATGGACGGCCCCCATTCCGTGGTCTTTGATGAGGCTGAAAACCGCCTGCACGCCCAAAAGGCGGTAATGCGCTGGTGCCTTGGCGTCTGAAAGACGCCTGCTGCAGGATGCAGATCCTGCGGCTAAAATTTTTAGTCAAAAATTTTGACGGTGCCGGTGGCCCCGTCTCAGACCACTGGGATCAAAGGAAGAAATCGCCGGCCCCGACATTTGCCACACCCACCAGACGCAATTCGAAATCGGCCCGCGCATCGCCGTCCACATCGGCCCGCAGGATGATATCGCCCCTGAACTGAAGCGCCCAGACCGCGTAATCGGCGGGCGAAGAGCCGTTGAACGCAAAGCGCTGGTTCCCAACAGCGTCCGCATTGGCGTCGATCTGGCGCAGGTCGACATGGTCGCGGCCGACCTGAAAGTCATATATCAGATCGCGCAAGCTGCCCGGAGTACTTTCGCCGACCGTCGCAAACACAAACACATCCGGCCCAAGGTCAGCCCCGCCATACATCCGGTCAAGCCCGGTGCCGCCGTAAATCTGATCGAACCCGGTGCCGCCATAAAGCACGTCGTTCCCCGATCCGCCCAACAACGTGTCTGCGCCCTCCGTGCCAAACACCCGGTCATTCCCGGAGCCACCCGACACCCGGTCGCGCCCGTCGCCGCCGCTCAGCACGTCATTGCCGCCATCCCCGGTCAGCGTGTCGGTGCCGTTGCCGCCATAAAGCGTGTCATTGCTTGACCCGCCCGACAGACGGTCAACCCCGTCGCTGCCCGCAAGGTAATCATTGCCGCCACCGCCGGACAGCGTATCGTTGCCGGTCTGACCGAACAGGAAATCCGCGCCGCCATTGCCTGCGATGCGGTCATTGCCCGCATCGCCATAAATCCGGTCCGCAAGCGCCGTGCCGCTGACGGTGTCATTCCCCGCAAACGTGTTGTGGGTGCCCGATACGGGCAGCACCACGCTGTCATCGCCATCTGTGAAATAGCTGACCTCGAAGGCGCGGACGAACACGTTGTTCCCCTCGCGCGCCTCATCCACGGTGCCATCACTGTCGACCACCGTGATGATATAGCCGCGCCCGATGGGCAGCCCGAACAGCACGCCAAGGCTTCCGCCGACCTCGCGCACTTCACGCGCATCCATCGTCAGCACCTGCTGGGGTGAGAGGGCGAAATCGCCGCCATCCAGCACCCGGTCGGTCGAATAATAATGCTGCACGAAGAAATTGCCGCCTGTCGCAGTATCGCCGATGTTGGCATAGGTCACATCAATGTAAACATCGCCGCCCGGTGCGATGAAACTGTCACCGCTGACGGCGGTCACGCGCAGATCCGCCCCCTCCAGCACCCGCACCACGCCGATGCCGTTGCCTGACGCGCCAACCCCTGCAAAGAAGGTGTGCCCGTCGATCTTGAAGCTGACAAGGCCACGATTGTCGCGCAAGGCGGGCACCGGGACGTCAGTAATCACGTTGATCGCGCCGAAGCTGCTGAATTCGATCAGGACAGAAAAATTCTCGTCGCCCTGCACCAGACCGATGACCCGGCCATCGGCCAGTGTCGTGATCTCGATCCGCCCAGAATAGGTATTGGCAGTCGGGAAGATACTGTCATTCGGCGTGAACGACAAAAAGCCCAAGGTGCCATCGGATTTGACCCGCAGGACCGTCAGGCCGTCCGAGCTATGCACGACAAGCAGGTTTTGCCCGTTCACGACAATTGCATCCAGACCGCGCAACTCGTCAAATCCTGCGCCCAGAAGGGACATCGCGTCATAGAGGGTCGGCAAGATCAGATCCCCCGTTGGTGTCACTTCGGCGCCAACGACAAGATCACCAAAGAAATCGCCGGAATAGAGAAACGTCTTAGTCCCGATCGTGACCGAGGCAAAAGCCAGCGGTAGGCCCAGTCTCCCGCCCGCGTCGGTGTCGGTGATTTGCCCGGTTGTTGCACCCAGAGTTCCATCGGCATTGATCGCAATCAGGTTGATCGCATCGGAACTGTTGTTGCCCGCGGCCAGAAAATTCGCGCCGTAGGCTTTTACGATGCCAAGCCCTTCCGAGCCACCGAATTGGGGTTGGTTGGGCAGGGCCTGCACCTGGGTCAGGCTGCCATCGGCGGCTATTTCCATCACGACGCCGCCGTTATTGGCGCCGTAAAGAAACGTCCGGCTGCCGATTGTCAGGGTGGTTAACACCCGCAGGGTTTCGTCGTCGCCGATGATCGCCTTGGTGTCCAGAAAGGTCAGCTCGCCCGTGGCATCCACCTCGAACCGGCCAATGCCTGAATTGTTTGAGGATGCCGTATACAGAAACGTGCGCCCGCCGGATTGATAGACCGCAAGGCCCTCCACGTCTTCCAGCGGAAGCCCGGAAGGGTTATCGCTTTCCAGGATCTGGTCGGTCATGTTCAGGGAAAGTTGCGGCATCGGGGCCCCCGTCAGGGAATGGATTGTTGGAAAACTGAAAGACGCCAATTCGTGGACCGGATAGCCGGTTGACGCAAAGGTTAAATGCCGCCCGCAACGGTTTTGGGGCCAGGCCGATTTTGCGCGCAGTGCCATCCGGCCCCCCCCCCGCGGTGCGGCATCGCCCTGCTTTTCAGCCACCCCGCGTGATCCTGCCAGCCGGTAGCGTCGCCGTGATTGATACGCTTGCGTCTTTAAGTTGCGCATGGCAGAGATTTCGTAACGCTGTCGGGGGCCTGCCATAAAAGCTGAACACCATCCGTTGCAGGACGCGCGCCTTCGTGCGCTGCGGTCCTACAAGATCCTCGATACGGCCACCGAGGCCGATTTCGACGACATCGTGCATCTGGCCTCACAGGTCTGCGGCACGGCGATTTCGGTCGTCAACCTGATCGACGCTGATCGCCAGTGGTTCAAGGCCGAGGTCGGGCTTGGCGTGCGCGAGACGCCGCTGGATACCTCGATCTGCGCGCATGCCATCTTGCAGGATGATTTTGTCGAAATCGGCGATACCCGTGGCGACGCGCGGTTGGCCGACAACCCTCTGGTGCTGGCCGATGGCGGCTTGCGGTTTTATGCGGGTGCGGTGCTGCGGTCGGATGACGGCTTGCCGATCGGAACGCTGTGCGTGCTGGATCATGAGCCCCGCACCCTGACACCGCTGCAGCGCGAAACGCTGCGGGTGCTGGCGCGTCAGGTGATGACCCAGCTTGACCTGCGCCGCGCCCTGAAACAGGCCGAGGTGCTGCGCCGCGAGGTTGATCACCGCGTCAAGAACTCGCTTCAGTCGCTGTCGGCGCTGGCCCGGATGCAGGCGCGCAAAGCCACGCCCAATGCAGCGGCCGCGCTTCGTCAGATGGAAGCGCGGATCGAGACGGTGGCGATGCTGCACGAACAGCTTTACAAGACCGACGCCGGCAGCGTCATTGATCTGGCGGCCTATGTCACGAATGTTGCGGGATATCTGGGGTCAGTCACACCACCGGGCATCACGATTTCGACCAGGCTGATGCCAATGAATGTCAGCTCTAAACAGGCGGCTCTGGTCGGGACGCTGGTCAATGAATTCGCGTCCAACGCGATCAAGCACGCCTTTCCGGACGGGCGAAGCGGGCAAATCGACATCTCGCTTTCTGCCACCGCCAGGGGTGGGGCCGTTCTGGGCCTTTCGGATGACGGGATCGGTTTGGGCGACGCGGCGGACGTATTGGAATCCGGTCTGGGGATGATGATCCTGTCGTCGGTTGGCCAGCAACTGGGCGGTGAGATCCAGCTTGCTTCGGACGCGCAGGGCACCCGCCTAAGCCTTGAATTCACGCCCGAGGGTTAGACAAATCGTGCCTCGACGCTTCCCGGTGGCGGGCGTAGGGTCGCGCCTGACCCCGATCTGTCAAACCCCAACCCCACGGAGCCCCGATGTATTCGCAAACAATTCCGCCGCTGGACCGCACACTTGGCGCGCTGGCCAACATCCTGACCAAGGCCGCCGCACATTGCGACGCCAAGGCGATCAAACCCGAGGCGCTGCTGACGTTTAGGCTGTTTCCCGACATGCTGCCCTTCACCAAACAGGTTCAGCTTTCGTGCGATTTTGCCGCCCGCGCGGCGGCCCGGCTTTCCGCGTCGGACGTGCCTGCCTTTCCCGATACCGAAACCAGCTTTGCCGAACTGCAAGACCGCATCAAAGCCGCCCGCGCGTTTCTTGCAGCCGTGCCCAAAGCAGGCTTTGACGGAGCAGAAAGCCGCAGCATCACCTTTCCGGCTGGTAAAGCGGAAATGACAATGCCCGGGCAACAGTTTCTGTCAACTTTTGCCCTGCCACAGTTATACTTTCACGTGACGACCGCCTACAACATCCTGCGCCACAACGGGGTTGAGGTCGGCAAGCGCGATTACATGGGGGCCTGAGGCGCTGTGGAGGGTTGCACGCCGTCCGCCGCTGCCGCCCGCCCCGCCAAGGCTGCCACCGCCAGCAAGATCACCGCCATCGCGGCAAAGGTTGCGCGAAAGCCCACATGTTCGGCGATGTAACCGATGGAGGACGGGGCCACCAGAATGCCGGAATAGCCCATCATCGTAACCGTGGTGATGCCCACGCCTGCGCGCAGGCCGGGCATGTTTCCGGCGGCTGAAAACAGCACCGGGATCATGTTGGCCACGCCCAGACCGGTAAACCCGAAACACACGATTGCAACGGTGGCGACGGGCGACAGCGCCGCCCCCAACAGCCCCGCAGCGGCGATCAGCGCCGAGACGCGCAGCGTTGCCACCGCGCCGAACCGCCCGCGCACGGCGTCCCCGGCAAAGCGCATCACGGCCATGGTGCCCGAAAACAGCGCAAAGGCAAGGCTCGCCGTTGCCACATCGGCCCCGTGTTCCTTGCGCAGATAAAGCGCCGCCCAGTCCAGCACCGCACCTTCGGGCACCATCGAGCCCAGCGCCATCAGCCCCAGCACCCAGATCGCCCATCCCCTCGGCCAACGACGCTCTGGCGTGTCCGCATCCTGTGCCGTCGGTCCGGCGCCCTGCATCACGAATGGCAGCGCCACCACCGTCACGACCGCCACCGCCGCACAAGCCGCCACTGCGTGCCCGCTGGCCCCAAGCCGTGCAATGGCCAGACCGCCAAGCCCCGCCCCGGCAAAACCGCCAAGGCTCCAGAACCCGTGGCACGATGACATGATCGCGCGGCCAAGGGCACGTTCTACCTCGACTGCATTGGCGTTCATCGCCACATCCATGCAGCCGATCATCGCCCCCATCAGCACCATCGCCAGCACCACAAGCGGCAGTGTTGGCGCCAGCACCACCAGCGCCAGCACCGGGACTGCGGCCAGTGAAAACGCCCGCACCACAGGCCGGGTGCCATAGCGCGAAACCAAGCCGCCCGACAGCGCCATCGCCCCCACCGCCCCGGCCCCCAACGACAGGATCAGCAGGCCAAGTGTGCCTTCGGTGATCTGGTGGCGCGGCAGCAAAAGCGGAATCTGCGGCGCCCATGCCCCCATCACGAAGCCGTTCGCGGCAAACAGCGCCGACACCGCCCAACGTCCCTGCCGCGTCTGCGTACTCATTCATCGTCTCCCGGTTTCCCGAAGCTGCTTAACGACAGTTTCAGGCCGGGAAAAGCCTGTTCCGGGCGCGGATCAGGCACAAAAATCGCACTGACCGCGTAATTTGTAGCTCGATTGTCGCCAATCAGGGCCAAATCGCAAGATTTGCATGCAATTGTCGCAGTCTTGCCGCGCCCCTGCCACTGTCGGCACCGAGACTTGGTTTCCGTAAGGTAACGTATGGGGCCAGAATGGCCACGATCAACACAGGTTTGGGCGGCCCGCAAGGTGTGGGCGAGGGCAGCTTTCGCGGCACGACCCTTAACGCCGCAAACGGCGGATCGGGCAACTATGACGATGGGTCGATCCGGGTCGACATCACATCGGTTTTCGGCCCCGCCGGGATCAGCTTTTTCGGCACGAATTACACCTCTATCTATATCAACTCGAACGGGCTGATCACGTTTCAGGCCCCGGTTCCCAGCTACACGCCGACCAGCATTAGCTCCCTGAACTATCCGGCGATTGCTGCGTTCTGGTCGGATGTGAACATCACCTCGGGATCGGCCACCGGGACCAACAACATCTATTGGGATCTTGATCCGGCCAGCGGGCGGGTGACGATCACCTGGCTGGGGGTGAAGCCCTATCAGAACCCCAACACCTCGGGGACCAACACGTTTCAGTTGGTGCTGGAACACACCCATGATGGCAATTTCGAGATTGATTTCATCTATCAGCAAATCCAGTGGACCAATGGCTATACCGGTGTCGCACAGACCGGGCTGACCAATGGCGGTGCGATTGACTATGCGCTGCCGGGGTCGGGGAATTCCGCGGCGCTGTTGAATTATCCCAACGCTGTTCTGGACCCGAATGATCCCAACGGAGTTTGGTCGACGCGGTTTCTGAACGGCAATCCGGTGTGTTTCGTGGCGGGGACGCACGTCGCCACCCCAGACGGCCCGCGTGCCGTGGAAAGCCTGCGCGCGGGCGACAGGGTTCTGACGCTGGATGACGGCGCGCAGACGCTGATCTGGGCCGGGGGCGGGTCGGTTCTGGCCAGTGACGCGGCACTGCCCGTAACGATCGGTGCGGGAGTATTGGGCAATTCGCGCGATCTGAGTGTGTCGCCGCAGCATCTGCTGATGATCTCGGGCCCCGATTGCATGATGCACTTTGCCGAAGCCGAGGTGCTGGTCGCCGCCCGCGATCTGACGCCGCTGGACGGCGTGACGCAGGGCGCGATGCCGGGCCTGGTGCAGTATCACCATCTGCTTCTGGAGCGGCACCATATCCTTTTTGCCGAAGGCCAGCCGACCGAAAGCCTGCACCCCGGACCGATGGCCTTGCAGGATATGTCACGCGCGGCGCTTGCGTCTTTGCACGCCACGGTGCCACCGCGAAAACTGGCACGCATCGCCGCCCGGCCTGCCGCCCGTCGCATCCTGCGCGCGCATGAGGCGCGGATGCTGGCCTGCCTGCGTCAGCGCGAACCCGCCTGATCAGGTGCCGCGCGGCTTGGCGCGCAGGGTCGGTTCGGCGACGGTGGGATCTTCGGGCCAAGGATGGCGCGGATAGCGGCCCCGCATGTCACGCCGCACATCGGCGTAGGTGTTGGCCCAAAAGCCCGGCAGGTCTGCCGTCACCTGCACGGGTTTGCCGCCGGGTGACAGCAGCGTGATGCGCAGGGGCAGGCGTTTGGCCCCCACCACCGGATGCTGTGTGACCCCGAACATTTCCTGCAGGCGCACCTCGATGCCCGGCGGGTCTGTTGCATAATCAATCGGCACTCGTCGCCCCAGCGGGGTTTCGAAATGCGCGGGCACCAGCCGGTCGATCAGGTGAAGTGCATCCCAGCCCAGCCCCTGCCGCAGCACCTCGGTCAGATCAAGGTTGCGCAGATCGGCTTCGGTCCGGCAGGCGGTCAGGTGTGGCAGGAACCAATCGGCGCGGTCCAGAAGTGACACATCATCCATAAGCGGCAGGTCGGACCCGTCACCCCGGCACAGGTCCACCCGCGCGGCCAAACGGCGCGTGGCGGGCGACCATGGCAGGCCTAGCAAGCGCAATCCATCAAGGGCGGCCCGCGCGAGGGCATCGGGAGGGGCGTCATTCCACGCCCGGTCCGCCAGCACCAAAGCGCCGTAGCGTTCCTGCCGCCGGGCGACCACGCGCCCCTCACGCCGTGACCATTCGCAGACATCGGCCCAGGTGATCCGGTCCGCAAAAACCGCGCGCAGTTCAGGTTCCGAGATCGCTATGGCTTGCCGCACCTTTGCCTCGCGCGCGTCGCCGTCCAGATCGGTGGCGACGATCAGCCGCGCGCTGGCCAAGGGCGCGCTGGCCTCCATCACCGCCCCCTTGCCGCCCGACAGCACCCAACGTGGCGCGTCGCCCGCCCGTCGCAACCCGATACGGTCGGGGTAAGCAAGTGCGGCCATCTGCGGCAGGCTCAGCGCCTCACCCCGCCGCGCCACAGCCTTTGACAGACGCCGCGCCTCCAGCCGGATACGCTCCACCGTGGCGCGGTGAACGGCGTGACCCTCGCCTTCAACCCGGCCCGGATTTTGCACCGCCGCCATGCGCAGCGCCAGATCGGGGGGCGCGCGCAAAGGGTCACGTTCGGCCAGAAGGGCGGCAAGCGTTGCTGCATCCTCGCCCCCTGCGCGCATCAGCATGTGGCCAAGGCGGGGATGCAGGGGCAGGGCGGCCAGCGCGCGGCCGTGATCAGTGATGCGGCCTTGGTGCAATGCGCCCAAGCCTTCCAGCAGCGCCTGCGCTTCGGCCAGAACGCCCGGATTGGGTGGGGTCAGGAAGGCCAGCCCCTCGGCACCGCCCCAGACCGCCAGTTCCAGCGCCAGCCCGGACAGATCGGCAGCCTCGATCTCGGCCGGGGGAAAGGCTGCAAGCCCGCCTTCCTCGCCGCGCGTCCACATCCGGTAGCACACGCCTTCGGCCACCCGGCCCGCGCGGCCCCGGCGCTGTTCGGCCTCGGCCTTTGTCACCCGTTCCGTGACCAGCCGTGACATGCCCGAGTTCGCATCGAACCGCACCCGTCGCGCTCGGCCCCCGTCAACCACCACACGGATATCGGGGATGGTCAGCGAGGTTTCGGCGATGGATGTCGCCAGCACGATCTTGCGCCCCGCCGATGGGGCCAAGGCAGCACGCTGCGCCGCAAATTCCATCGCGCCGAACAGGGGGCGAACCTCACAACCGTCGGGCAGGCGGCCTTTCAGCATCGCCTCGACCCGCCGGATTTCGCCCTCACCGGGCAGGAATACCAGCACGCCGCCCGTCGTTTCCCCGACCGCTTGCAGGATCAGCCCCACCAGCGAAGCCTCGAACCGCTGGCCCGCATCCACCGGACGCGGCAGCCAGCGGGTATCGACCGGATACGCCCTACCCGCACTAGTGATCACCGGGGCGTCGCCCATCAGCACCGCGACCGGTGCCGCATCCAATGTGGCCGACATCACCAGCAGCATCAGGTCATCGCGCAATGCCCCTCGCACCTCCAACGCCAAGGCAAGGCCCAGATCGGCGGCAAGGCTGCGTTCGTGGAATTCGTCGAAGATCACGGCACCCACGCCCGCAAGCGACGGATCGGACTGGATCATCCGGGTCAGGATGCCTTCGGTCACCACCTCGATCCGGGTCGCGGCGCTGACTTTCGCCTCGCCGCGCATCCGGTAGCCGACCGCCTGGCCCACATTTTCGCCCAAGGTTTCCGCCATCCGTTCGGCGGCGGCACGGGTGGCAAGACGGCGCGGTTCCAGCATCAGGATGCGGCCCGTAACCAACCCTGCCTCCAGCACCGCGAGCGGCACCAGAGTCGTCTTGCCCGCACCGGGAGGCGCTTGCAGAACCGCCATCCGCCGCGCGCGCAGGGCGTCCAGCAATTCGGGCAGGGCATCGGATATGGGCAGGACAGGGCGCATCGCCCACCGTCACCAGAGTTTCCGCGCCAGATCAAGCCGCTAAGGCGCGGGGGTCACGCAGCCGTTCAGAAATGCCAGCGCATCCCGGATCGACACCCGCCACAAATCCCACGTGTGATCGCCATCGGTGATGCGGAGTTCGCTGGGCTGACCCGCAGCCTGCATCGTCTCGTAAAACGCTATCGCGCCGCGCCACAGATGGTGGCTGTCGTCATCGCCCACTGTGACGTAAAGCGAGGGCAGAACGGCCTTCTGGTCGATGCGCTGCATCAGCAGGGTAAAGACGTTCTGCGCGTTGAAGAACCGCGCGTTGAACGGCGTGCCGAAGGCGCCCTGAAAATGCTTGCCCGGCGGTGGCAGATCGCGCGCGGCCTCGATGGTTTCGGGATCGACACGGTGGAAATAATCAGTCTCGGCCAGCAAGGCGAGTTGATCGGGCGGCATGTCCAGATCCTCGGCAGGCACATTCTGCCAGATCGCGGGCGACAGGGCCGCCGCCGCAACGAACCGGTCGGGCTGGAGCAGCGCAAAGCGCAGCGCACCGTAGCCGCCCATTGAAAGCCCCGCGACCATGCGCCCGCCGCGATCATGGCGCACCGGATACTGCGCCTCGACCCATGCGGGCAGATCGTTCAGCAGCGCCGTGGCATATTCCCCCGGCCCGCCCACGGCATCCGAATCCACATACCACGAGCTTTTGGCGTCGGGCATGATGACCACCATCGGCGCGATCTGACCGGCCGCGATCATTTCGTCCAGCGTGGCATCGATCTTGCCCAGACGCGGCCAGCTTTCGGCGCTGCCGCCCAGCCCGTGCAGCAGATACAGCACCGGCCAGCCGCCAGTCGGTGCAGGGGCGGCTGGCAGATAGACCGCCACATGCACCGGGTGGCCCAACGCCACACTCGGCGCATCGGCATAGCTGATATCGCCCGCGCCATCGGCCTGCGCAGCACCAGCGCAAAGCACCGTTACAAAAGCCAAACCCAAGGCCCGCGCAGGGATCATCGCCGAGTCAGACGCGCCTTGCCGAACAGGGTATCCATGGCCACCTCGGTGACCTGCATCTTGCCGCCCGGCGCGGGCTGAAAGGTCAGGGTAAAGGGAAAACGCGTTTTCTCGGCCATGTCATCGGCGGAAAACCCGGCAATCCGGCGGTATTCGCCCGAGCAGGTCACACTGTCACCCGTCGCCTGCGGTGCGGCGGTGCTGATCTGACTGGCGCGCCGCCCGTCGAACATCGGCAGCTTGATCTGGCATTCCTGCCCCGCATCCACATCGCGCAAGGTGGCAAACAGGGCGGTCAGCGGATCGACCGTGCCGCCCTGCGACGCCGGATCAATGTCGAAATCACGCGGCGCGCGCGGCGGGTTATAGGTTTTCACCTGCGGCACGCCCCGCACATAACCCATCACCGATTCCGATTGCCGCTTTCCGGTATCGGCCTTTTCGGAATATTCCGTCGGCACAAAGCGCCCCTTGGACACCCGACCTTTCGACGTTGCATCGTAGCGCACTTTCTTCAGAAACGCCGCCAGCCCGCTGGTTTTCAGAACGCCGCTGACCGCATAGGAACTGCCCGAGATCCGGCCATCAAAACTCAGCGTGCCCGCGTTGAACCCCTTGAGGATCAGATCATAGCTGACCGTTTCTGCCCGCGCCGCTCCTGCAGTCATAGCCACCACCAGGGCCGCCCCCGCCAGTTTCTGCAAAATCCGTGTCATTTTCAGCCTCATCTGCTCATCGCGGCGCTGCCCGCCGTCCCTTCCACTGGAATATCGTGTCGAACGCAGGCACAACACCCCTATCGAGTATCGCACTGATGACAGTGTAGTGCGATGCCCGGATTGGGCGAAACCCTGCCGGAGCAAGGCGTTGGACGATCACGAACTGGCCAGACTTGTAACATCGGGCGACAGGCGAGCCCTTGCGCGGGCGATCACGCTGGTGGAAAGCCAGCGCGACGATCACCGCGCACGGGCTGTGGCGCTACTGGCCGCAGTGGCGCAGCCTTCACGACAGGCCCTGCGGATCGGGCTTTCGGGCACGCCGGGGGTGGGGAAATCGACGTTTATTGAGGCCTTCGGGCTGATGCTGACGGGGCAGGGGCTGCGCGTGGCGGTGCTGGCGGTGGACCCGTCATCGACCCGGTCGGGTGGCTCGATACTGGGCGACAAGACCCGGATGGAGCGGTTGTCGCGCGACCCTCTGGCGTTCATCCGCCCCTCGCCTTCGCAAACCCATCTGGGCGGGGTCGCGCGGCGCACGCGCGAAGCGGTGGCTTTGGCCGAGGCGGCAGGCTTCGACGTGGTGCTGATCGAAACCGTGGGGGTGGGCCAATCCGAAACGCTGGTGGCCGATCTGACCGATCTCTTCATCCTGTTGCTGGCCCCGGCGGGGGGCGATGAACTGCAGGGCGTCAAACGCGGCATCATGGAACGCGCTGATATTATCCTAGTCAACAAGGCCGACGGTGATCTGTTGCCCGCAGCCTCCCGCACCCGCGCGGATTACGGCGGTGCCTTGCAGCTTTTGCGCCGCCGGGCCGAAGATGCGCCGGGCTTTCCCCTTGCCGCCACAGTTTCCGCGATCACCGGCGACGGTATGGCCGAGGCCTGGGCGCAGATGCAGGCGCTGATCAAATGGCGGCGCGAATACGGCCATTTCGCCGCCCGCCGCGCGGATCAGGCCAGGCACTGGTTCGGCGAAGAGGTCCGGCAGGGCCTTTTGGGCCGGCTGGATACCCCCGCCGCCCGCGAGGCGCTGGCGACACTGGGCGCAAGGGTTGCCGCTGGCAAAGTGGCACCCGGCGCTGCGGCGGCGGATTTCCTCGCCAACCTGGCCAGCAGATGAACATCTTTTCCGGCGACCACCTGCGCGCCACGGTCTTTGTGCCGGATGCGCCCAACGGCAAACTGCTGGTCACCTTCCGCCAACGCATCCCCGACCCAGGAGCCTTCGCTGCGGCACTGCCCATGCAATCCGCTTTGAAACAGGGGACCACGCATCTTTTTCTGCAATCACGCCTGAACGACTGGTTCATCAATCGCGAGACCGCCGCCCTTGCCGCCGCCCTTTTCGCATTCACCGCGCCGTTCCAGACGGCCACGGCGATCGGCTTTTCGATGGGCGGATATGCAGCACTGCGATTCTCGGCTGCACTTCGGCTGACCCAGGTTCTGCTGATTTCGCCGCAATTCTCGATCCATCCTGATGTCGTGCCCTTTGATCTGCGGTTCCGCGAAAACGCCGCAGGCTTTGACGCCGCTTCGGGTGATCTGCGCACCCACGCCAACCCCGCCCTGCAGGGCGCGTTGATCTATGACCCGTTCCGCACGCCCGACCGGCTGAACGCGCGCCTCATCGCCGCCGCCTTTCCCCGGATTGATCTGTGCCACTATGCCTTTGGCGGCCACCCCGCGACTGGCGTTCTGCGCGAAACCGTAGGCTTTCCGGCCCTGCAACGCCTTGCCATCGCAGGAAAAATCACCCGCCCGCAGATATTGGCCCTGCACCGCACAAACCGCAGCGCCGCCCCGTCTTACTGGCGTAACCTCGCCAAACACGCCCGCCCTCTCCACCCCCAGCTTGCAGCACGGGCTGAGGCCAACCGCACCCCCTGACCCTTTTTCTGCTCAAAAATATCCCGGGGGGGCGCGCAAGCGCATGGGGGGCTGGCCCCCCGACAGCTGCAGAATTCCGCGCGACGCCCGCTTGACGCCCGCGCCAATAGCCCCTAAAGCACGGCCATGGAATTTGGCGCACTGCCCCCGGCGGTGCCCTTTTGTTTTGAACGACGAAGGAACACGACTATGTCGCGCGTCTGCGAACTCAGTGGCAAAGGCCCGATGTCGGGCAACACGGTCAGCCATGCCAACAACAAATCCCGTCGCCGGTTCTTGCCGAACCTGAACGACGTCACGCTGATCTCGGACATTCTGGGCCAGTCCTTCAAGCTGCGCGTTTCTGCCGCAGCGCTGCGCACGGTTGACCACCGCGGCGGGCTGGATGCGTTCCTTGCCAAGTCCAAAGATGTCGAACTGTCCGACAAGGCGCTGAAAATCAAAAAAGAAATCGCGAAAACCAACGCCGCTTAAGGTGCGTGTTTGCGCTGTTCTGAAGGCCCCGCCCCGGCGGGGCTTTTTCACGTTCGTGGGTTTGCTCTTGTGAACTCTGCCAGCGTCGCTACCTAGGGCGCAAGAGTTCCAACCTGAAAGCCTTCGTCATGCGCCTGATTACCTTCGCCGTCGCCCTGCTGTTTGCCACCCCGGTTTTTGCCGAACCCGGCCTGACAATTACAGATGCCTATGCCGTGACGGCCAGCCCCAAGGCCAAATCTGGCGCGGGCTATTTCACCATCACCAACACAACCGATACCGATGACCGCCTGCTGTCGGTTACAACCCCTGCCGCCGCTGTCGCAAAGGTGCATACCACCAGCGTTGATGCGAATGGCGTGATGCAGATGCGCGATGCAGAGGACGGCCTGCCGGTGCCCGCTGGAGGCAGCCTGACACTGTCACGCGGCGGCGATCATCT
This sequence comes from Rhodobacterales bacterium, assembly GCA_038207585.1. Classification (GTDB taxonomy): domain Bacteria; phylum Pseudomonadota; class Alphaproteobacteria; order Rhodobacterales; family Rhodobacteraceae; genus JBBQZP01. Next base: position 45,421 of record JBBQZP010000004.1, read on the forward strand.
GATGCTGATGGGTCTGACCGGGGAACTGAAGGACGGTGATCTTCTGCCCGTCACCCTGACGTTCGAGAAGGCGGGGCAAATCACCGTCGATCTTCCCCTCAATCCCGTGGATCAGCCGGCGCAATAAACCTCGGCGGTTTCGCCGAAATTCTTGTAGCGCGCCCAGAAGGCGTTGTCGGAATTGCTTTTCGACATCCGCACGTTCTGTGCCTCGTCCGGGTCGGTGAACAGCTTTGCAGCGCGCCGTTGGTCGCCGCCGGTCAGGGTCTGATCGGCAATCTGCTGGATGCACGAACACACACCGGGTGACGCGGCTTGTGCGCCCGATTTCATGCAGGCGCGCTCAATCGCGCCTGCAGACGCTGCCGTCGCTGCAAAAGGAAGGATGAACGCAAAAAGCGCCACACGCAAGGATAGGGTCATCTGCTGCCTCTGGTTCCCGTGGCTGGATCGTGCCGCCACATGTCTTTTTCTGACAACAGTATGCCGATTCGCGCAAGATTATTCAAGTTTTCAGAACACGTTCGCCAATCTGTCGCAGCAATCACCGCCCCCTGTATGCGCACGCTGAATGCTCACAACATATGGCCCCGGTCGCGCCGCCGGGGGCCGACTCGCATCGGGTGACGTGCCCCGAACAATGGCCCGGACTCTGGCCCGAACGATGGCCCGCATCCCGTCTCCCTGACGCCCCCTATCCCCCCTTTCCGCACCCAACCGAACCCGCTATATCGGCGCCATGACCCAGCTTGATCACATCCGCAATTTCTCCATCGTGGCGCATATCGACCACGGTAAATCCACCCTCGCCGACCGGCTGATCCAGTCAACCGGCACGGTCGCCGACCGTGACATGAAGGCGCAGATGCTCGACAGCATGGATATCGAGCGCGAACGCGGCATCACCATCAAGGCCAACACCGTGCGCATCGACTACCGCGCGAAGAACGGCGAGATGTATGTCCTGAACCTGATCGACACGCCGGGCCATGTGGATTTCGCCTATGAAGTCTCGCGGTCAATGCGCGCCGTTGAAGGCTCTCTTCTGGTTGTCGATGCAAGCCAGGGGGTCGAGGCGCAGACGCTGGCCAACGTCTATCAGGCGCTTGATGCGGGGCACGAGATTGTGCCGGTGCTCAACAAGATCGACCTGCCCGCGGCTGAGCCCGACCGCATCAAGCAGCAGATCGAGGATGTGATCGGGCTTGATGCACAGGACGCGATCCTGATCTCGGCCAAATCCGGCCTTGGCATTCCCGACGTGCTGGAAGCCATCGTGAACCGCCTGCCTGCGCCCAAGGGCGACCGGGATGCGCCCCTGAAGGCGATGCTGGTCGACAGCTGGTATGACAGCTACCTGGGCGTTGTCGTGATGATCCGCGTCATGGACGGCGTGATCAAAAAGGGCGACCGGGTGCGCATGATGCAGACCGGCGCGATCTACGGCATCGACAAGCTGGCGGTCCTGAAACCCCAGATGGTCGATATTGCCGAACTCGGGCCGGGCGAGATTGGCGTGTTCACCGCCAGCATCAAGCAGGTCCGCGATACCCGCGTCGGCGACACGATCACCCATGAGCGCCGGGGCTGCGAAGTCGCTTTGCCGGGCTTCAAGCCTGCGCAACCGGTTGTGTTCTGCGGCCTGTTCCCGGTCGATGCCAATGAGTTTGAGGCCCTGCGCGATGCTATCGAAAAGCTGGCCCTCAACGACGCCAGTTTCAGCACCGAAATGGAAACCTCGGCCGCTTTGGGTTTCGGTTTCCGCTGCGGCTTCCTTGGTCTTTTGCATCTGGAGGTCGTGCGCGACCGGTTGGAGCGCGAATATGACATCGACCTGATCACGACCGCACCTTCGGTCGTCTATCACCTTTATATGCGCGACGGCACGGTGACCGAACTTCACAACCCCGCCGACATGCCCGACCTGACGCTGGTCGACCACATCGAGGAACCCCGCATCAAAGCCACGATCATGGTGCCGGATGAGTATCTGGGCGATATCCTGAAGCTGTGTCAGGACCGGCGCGGGATACAGCTTGACCTTTCCTACGCCGGGCAGCGCGCGATGGTGGTTTACGATCTGCCGCTGAACGAGGTGGTCTTCGATTTCTACGACCGCCTGAAATCGGTGACCAAGGGCTATGCCAGTTTCGACTATCAGATCACCGGATACCGTGAGGATTTTCTGGTGAAAATGTCGGTGCTGGTGAATGACGAACCCGTGGACGCGCTGTCGATGATGGTCCACCGCGACCGCGCCGACCTGCGCGGCCGGGCGATGGTGGAAAAGCTGAAAGAACTGATCCCGCGCCACATGTTCAAGATCCCCATTCAGGCGGCCATCGGCGGGCGCGTCATTGCGCGTGAGACTCTGTCGGCGATGCGCAAGGACGTGACGGCGAAATGCTATGGCGGCGATGCGTCGCGCAAGCGCAAGCTGCTGGACAAGCAGAAGGCCGGCAAGAAGAAGATGCGCCAGTTCGGGAAAGTGGAGATCCCGCAGCAGGCGTTTATTTCGGCGTTGAAGATGGATGGGTGAGGGGCGTGGGCGGTTGACACCGCCCACGTTAGTTTGCCTTAGATATCGACGATCATCGGGAACGCGCGCTTTGCGTAGATTCGAACGCCGGTTTTCGGGCAGGTGCGCCATTTTCGAAAAATGAGCTTCTTGCCCGGTGGTATTGGCAGGTTATGCACAAACTTTTTCCTTTCTCAGAGGGCGTATGTTGCAAAACCATGCGTTTTCGGCTATCGATAGCTTGTGAGGCTTATCGTTGACGCTTGGTAATGCTCGTATCGTCGGGTCCTCTTTGTGTTTACGATACTGAATATTGGAGCAACTCTTGCCTTCGGCAGGAGTTGTTTCATTTGGATAAGTCCCTTGCGGCTAGCAGTTTTTTGACATCCAGATGCCACCGCCTTGAGGTTGAGGTGAAGAATGATGTCCTGGACAGAACAGCAGACAGGTTTGCAACCTGCTTGTCGCTAGAGACGGAAAACCCGTCAGCGTCAAACGCATCGATGATTTGCGCAGATGCCAGCGGCCCCCGCTTTGCAATTAACGCAATCGCACGCTTCCTTACCTCAATCGTATGCTGCCTAACCTTAGGCTCTCCGTCACTAAGGTCCATATCATTCAAGTCAACTTTCACAAGCATGCCGTCCGGTGGGATTGCTAACTCCACTTGAAATGGCCTTTGTGTGTTTGTTGTTGTCAGCGTCGAATCCGGCGAGGTTTCTCGCTCTTCTGGGCCCATCGCTGACTTTAAGAGTTCAATTTCTTCTTGCAAAGCTTGCTGTCGTTTTGAGCGATCCGCGAAAAGACTCCTTGCCGTAGCCAATCTCTTTTCCGTCTCATGCACTTCTGCCGACAACAAAGCCACATCCTTCGAAATGGCCGCAACCTCGGCTTCCTTGATAAGGAGCAATTTCAAAATCGGGGCTTTGTCCATTGAGACCTCGCACGCTTCATGACCACATTGAGTCGGACAATAGCACGCGCCAGCCAGCGATGCAAGTCTGATGGATTGTATGTCACGTTATGAAAGCCTGATCGTAATGGCAATCCTGATATCCGTTGCGTCTTCGCACGCAAAAATCTTAAACGCTAAGATTGCGATGGCCGGTGCGGGCGGCGCAAGTTGGGCGCAGGTTGAGATTGAAGTCGTGCTGCATATCCATTGAGAACCTTACCTGTAACGGAGATTGTCGCAATTCATCACCCACACCCCCCAATCACCCCCCGCGCTGCCTCCCTTACCCCCACCATCACCTTCCGCATGATCTCGATCCGGTCAAACCGGCCCGGACCCTCCGCCAGAACCGTCCGCAAAGACGCGCCGAACGCCTGCCGCAACTCCGTTCCGATGTTGAATTTGCACACTGCCGTTTCCCGTGCGAGTGCAAGCCTGTCCGGCGCGGAAATGCCGGAACCGCCGTGGATCACCAGCGGCAGGCCGGGGCAGGCGGCCTCAATCGCGGCAAGGCGGGGGCGGTCAAGGGCGGCGCTGCCTGATTGCATCAGATGCACGTTGCCGACCGATACCGCCAGCGCGTCCACCCCCGTGTCGCGCCAGAACTCCGCCGCCTGCAACGGATCAGTGCCCGATGACGCCGCCCCGGACGAATAGCCGACAAAGCCCAGTTCCGCCTCGACCGACACGCCCGCGGCTTGGGCCATCTGCACCACCGCTGCCGTTTGCGCGATATTCTCGGCCAAGGGCAGGCGCGAGCCGTCGTACATCACCGAGGTAAACCCCAGATCAACCGCCGCGCGACATTCCTCGACCGAGCCGTGATCCAGATGCGCCACCACCGGCACCGAAGCCCCCTCGGCCAAAGTGCGGAACATCACGGCCCAGACGGGCAGGGGCATCGACGCCCGCGCGCCGGGGCCGACCTGCAGGATCAGGGGTGCCTGCAAATCCTGCGCCGCATCGACAAAGGCGCGTGCATCCTCCCACCCCAGCACCACCAGCCCCGCCACGGCGCGATGATTGGCAAGGGCAGGCCCCAGCACATCAGACAGCGTGACAAGCGTCATTTGAACTTCGCGATCATGTCCTTGATGCCGGGGATCGTCTCGATCTGATCGGCGTGGCTGGGCTGGAAATACTGCACCAAGGATCGTTGGGAAAGGCCGCCCAGGATCGTGAAATAATACATCTCATACCCCGGCAACACCGCGCAGGGGTGATAGCCCTTGTCGATGCACACGGTCGAGCCGTCAACGATGTGATAAGCGTCGCCCGCAAGCCCCTCCTCGCGCTGCAGCATCTGCAGGCCAGACCCGTGGGGTGGGTTGAAGCGGAAGTTGTAACATTCGTCGTGGCGCGTTTCCAACGGCAGGCGGTCGGTATCATGCTTGTGGCTGGGAAAGCCGGACCACCCGCCCGCGCCGACAGTATACAGTTCCGACACCAGCAGACGCCCGACCCGGTCGTGATACTTGGTGCCAAGGATGTGCTTGATCTTGCGGTGGGTTTTGGTGTCGTCCGACCCGTATTGCACGGGGTCGATGTCGGCGGAGCGGATGGCAAATGGCGTCAGCGCAGTGTCAAACCGCGCACCGGCAACGAAGATTTCCGCGCTATCGGACTGGCAGGTTATGCGGAAGGCGGCATCCACGGGAATATAAACGCCCTCGGGTTCGCCGTCCCAGACATTGACGGTGCGCCTGCCGATGTCGAAGAAGGTTTCGCCCGCAACCTGCACATCGACGGTGCCGGTGGCAGGCACGATGCAGGCCTCATACCCCGGAATGCGGTCGTCAAACACCTCGCCCCGCCGCAGTTTGACGATGTTGAAATAGACCAGCGGCACCAGCGGGTGATCGGTGCCGACAATGGCGTGGTTCTGGTTGTCAAAGGGCGCGATGTGCATGGGATCAGCTTTCGGTGGGGGAATGGGTGGCAAGAAAGGCGTCAAGTGCTGCGGTATCGGGCGAGGCCGGGGCGCAGCCGATGCCTGAGACGATGATCGCCGCCGTGGCAGCACCCCGGCGCACGGCCTCGGGCAAGGGGTGGCCGTGCGCCAACCCTGCCATCAGGCCACCCATGAACCCGTCACCCGCGCCCATCGGCTTTTTCGCCTGCACGGGATAAATGCCGGTGCGGAATTCACGGTCAGGGGTGATGGTCAGGCAGCCCTCAGCGCCCATTTTATAGACGCAAAAGGCAGGGCTGGCGCGCCCAAGTTCGCGCGCAAATTCCAGCCCCGTATCGCCCGCCATCAGCGCGAATTCCTCATCATTGCCGATCACGATATCGCTGGCATGAGCGGCATCGGTGCAGACCGCCCGCGCCTCAGCCGACGAACGCCAGGAGTAGGCACGCCAGTCGATATCCAGGACCACCACCGCGCCTGCCGCCCGCGCCCGTGCCATCGCGGCCAGCGTGGCGCTGCGCGACGGGTCAACGGCCAGTGCGGTGCCGGTCACGATCAGTGCTGCCTGATCCGCAAAATCCACACCCGCGACATCCGCCTCGGTCAGCGCGAAATCAGCGGCGTTGTTGCGGTAAAGCACGGTCTGCGCATCTGCGGGCCGGGTTTCAACCACGGCGAGTGATGTGCGCGCACCGCCCTGAACTTCGCGCACAAACCGGTCAGACACGCCATAGCGCGCCAGTTCGGCCCGGCAAAACCGGCCCACCGCATCGCCTGACACGCAGGTCAGCATGGCAACCTCTGCCCCTTGCCGCGCCAAAGCCGCCGCGATGTTGCCCGCCGATCCGCCCAAAGCGGTGACAAAGCCGGTGGCGGCTTCAATCCGCATCCCCGGCGGGTCGGCGTAAAGGTCCATGCTGACGCGCCCCAGCACGGTAAAGCGGTTCACGGCCATCCGGTCTTGCCAGCGCATCCTGCCCCCATCGTGCCGATTGCGATTGACCGGCGGTGCCTGTCAGGGTAGCGATTTTGCAACCGGTTTCAATCCCTGTCAGGAGGTCCCCTTTGCGCAGCATCGGCATCGGCATCATCGGCGGCGGATATATGGGCAAGGCGCATTCGGTGGCGATGGCGGCGGTGGGGGCGGTATTCGAAACGCCCCTGCGCCCCCGGTTGGAAATGATCTGCGCCACCTCTGACGCCTCGGCGGAACGGTATCGTGCGGCATACGGGTTTGCGCGGGCGACGGGCGACTGGCGGGTGCTGGTAGCAGACCCCAAGGTGGACGCGGTGGTGATTGCCTCGCCCCAATCCTTGCACCGCGAGATTGCGCTGGCAGCCTTTGCCGCCGGAAAGCCCGTGTTCTGCGAAAAACCCTTGGGCGAGACGCTGGAGGACAGTCGCGCGATGGTGGCCGCTGCTGATGCGTCGGGTCTGCCCAACATGGTCGGCTTCAACTACATCCGCACGCCAGCCTCACAATTCGCGCGCGCACTTGTGGCGCGGGGCGAGATCGGTGCTGTCACATGGTTTCGCGGTGAGCATACCGAGGATTTTCTGGCCGACCCGAGCCTTCCCGCGACATGGCGCACGACGGGCCGCGCGAATGGCACGATGGGCGATCTGGCGCCGCATATGATCAACGCGGCACTGGCTCTGATCGGGCCGATTGCGTCGCTGATCGCCGATGTGGAAACCGTGCACGCCACCCGCCCCGGCCCACATGGCCCCGAGGCGGTGACGAACGACGATCAGGCGCAGATGATGTGCCGCTTTGCGGGTGGTGCTAGCGGGCATTTGATGTTCAGCCGCGTGGCGACTGGCCGCAAGATGGGTTATGCCTATGAAATCACCGGCACAAAAGGGGCGATCCGCTTTGATCAGGAGGATCAGAATGCGATTTGGCTTTACCGAGCCGATGATGCGCCGGCCGAGCGTGGCTTTCGTCGCATCTTGACCGGGCCCGAACATCCCGATTATCTGCCGTTCTGTCAGGGGCCGGGCCACGGCACCGGCTATCAGGATCAGATCATCATTGAGGCCCGCGACTTTCTGCACGCCATCCACTCCGGCACGCCGGTCTGGCCCACCTTCCGCGATGGGATGGAGGTCAATCGCGTGATTGCCGCCGCCCATGCCTCGCACGCGGCCCGGTCTTGGGTCGATATTGCCAGCTTTTGAACCCTTGGAGAGATCATGACCATCCAGATCGGCAACGCCCCCTGTTCGTGGGGCGTGGAATTCGCAGATGACCCCCGCAACCCGGCCTGGCGCCGCGTGCTCAGCGATTGTGCGGCGGCGGGTTACAAGGGCATTGAACTGGGGCCGGTCGGCTTCATGCCCGAAGACCCGGCGATTTTGGCGGATGCGCTGGCCGAAAACGGGCTGACCCTGATTGGCGGCGTGGTGTTTCGCGCCTTTCACGACCCCGCTGCCTGGGATGATGTCTGGGATGGGTCGATTCGCACCTGCAAGGCGCTGGTGGCACACGGGGCCAAGCATCTGGTGCTGATCGATTCGATCTCGCCCCGCCGCGCGCCGACCGCTGGCCGGGCTGCGGAAGCCGAGCAGATGGACCGCGCGGAATGGATCGCCTTTGTCGACCGTATCCGCCGCGCAGCGCAGCTTGGCGTCGATCACGGGCTGACCGTCGGCATCCACGCCCATGCCGCAGGCTTCATCGACTTTGAGCCAGAGTTGGAGCGTTTGTTGAACGATGTCGATGAAAGCGTGCTGAAAATCTGTTTCGACACCGGCCATCATTCCTATGCGGGCTTTGATCCCGTGGCCTTCATGAAACGCCACATTGACCGCATTTCCTATATGCATTTCAAGGATATAAACCCCGTTGTCAAAGCCCGTGCCATCGCCAACCGCACCGGGTTCTATGACGCCTGCGGCGAGGGGATTTTCTGCAATCTGGGGCAGGGCGATGTCGATTTCCCCGCCGTGCGTCAGCTTTTGCTGGATGCAAAGTTTGACGGCTGGTGCACGGTCGAACAGGATTGCGACCCCACCGGCCCCGGCTCGCCCGTCGATGATGCGCGCGCGAACCGCGACTATCTTGCGTCCATCGGGTTTTAGGGGGGCATGATGGCAAAGCTGAACTGGGGCATGGTGGGTGGCGGTGACGGCAGCCAGATCGGCCCCGCCCACCGGATCGCGGCAGGGCTGGACGGGCTGTTTGATATGGTCGCGGGCGCATTGGACCATGACGCGGTTGCGGGCCGCGCTTTCGGTCAGCGCCTTGGCATGGCACCCGACCGCGCCTATGGCGACTGGCGTGAAATGCTGGCGGGCGAGACGGCGCGGCCTGACCGGGTTGATCTGGTGACGGTGGCCACGCCGAATTCCACGCATTACGAGATATCAAAGGCGTTTTTGCAGGCCGGGATCAACGTGCTGTGCGAAAAGCCGATGACCGTGACGGTGGACGAGGCCGAAGATCTGGTCCGCACCGCGCGTGCGTCAGGTGCGATCTGTGCGGTGAATTACGGCTATTCCGGCTATGCGCTGGTGCGGCACATGCGCGCGATGGTGGCGCGGGGGGATATCGGCAAGGTCCGGCTGGTGGTCGCGGAATTCGCACATGGTCACCACGCCAACGCCGCCGACATGGATAATCCGCGCGTGCGCTGGCGCTATGACCCGGCGCAGGCGGGGGTTTCGGCACAGTTTGCCGATTGCGGCATCCACGCGCTGCACATGGCAAGTTTCGTGACCGGGCAAGAGGTTGCAAAGCTTTCCTCTGACTTTGCCTCAACCTTGGCCGGGCGGGTTCTGGAAGATGACGCGATGGTCAACTTCCGGATGGACGGCGGCACGGTCGGGCGGCTTTGGACATCATCCGTCGCCATCGGTCGGCAGCACGGGCTGACCTTGCAGGTCTTTGGTGAAACCGGCGGTCTGCGCTGGGCGCAGGAACACCCCAATCAGCTTTTCTACATGCCACTGGGCGGCCGCCTGCAAACCATTGAACGCGGCGAGGGGAACCTGTCGCCCGAGGCCGACCGGGCCAGCCGCGTGACCGTGGGCCATGCCGAGGGGATGCCGCTGGCCTTTGGCAACATCTACCGCGATCTGGGTGAAACGATTGCCGCACGCAAGGCGGGCCGCGCGCCCGATCCCGCAGCGCAGCTTTACCCGACTGTAGAAGACGGGTTGCGGTCCATCGCCGCAATTCATGCGGCGGTTGCTTCGGCGAAGGGCGAGGGCGTCTGGGTCGACGCCCGCCCGCCGATGTTCCGCTAAAGCGCGGGGCGCAAGGTTCCGCGTTCCACCACATGGCTGGGGAAAACGCGCATCTCCGGCAGCCGGTCCGGCGCGTCGATCACGGCCTGCACAAGGTCGATGCAGGCGGCGATCATTTCCGCGAACGGCTGATGGATCGTGGTCAGGTCGATGCCTGCCCAGCCCGCCATCTCCATATCGTTCAGGCCGATCACGCCTACGTCGCGCGGCACGCAAAGCCCGGCATCCCGCAGCGCCGACAAGGCCCCGATCGACAGCACATCATCGGCGCAGAAATAGGCCTCGGCCCGGTTGCCGGCCAGAAGTCGGGTCATTTCCCTGCGCCCCGCCTCGAACGTATAAGCCCTGGCAAAGCTGACCGTGACATCGCCCGCTTCGGCCGCAAACCCGGCCAGACGGTCCTGCGTGGTCGATGCACCCTCTGGCCCGCCGATGAACCCCAATCGCCGATAGCCGCGCAGCAACAGCGTGCGCGCGGCCAGTCGACCCGCTGCCACATTGTCGATGCACACCACCGGCACCTCGCGCGCGGCATCGGCGCGGCCAAAGGCATGCACCACAGGCAGGCCCGCATCAGCGAACGCGCGGGCAAAACCGGGCGGCAGATGGGATGACGCGATGATCACCCCGTCCACCGAATACTGGCGCAAAAGCTGCACCGATGTCGCGGGGTCGGTTTCATCCGACAGGTTCACCAAAAGCGGGCGCAGGCCGCGATCCTGCAAACCCCGCGTGAACAGATCAAAAATCTGCAAGAACACAGGGTTGTGAAAGTTGTTTGACACAAGCCCGATCAGCCGCGTGCTGCGCGTGGTCAGGCTGCGGGCCAGCATGTTGGGGCTGTAGCCCAAGGCCTCCGCTGCCGCCTCGACCCGCGCGCGCGTGCTTGCCGAAATCGACGCGCCCGGCGTGAAACACCGCGATACGGCCGACCGCGAAACGCCCGCGCGCAGCGCCACATCCTTTAGCGTGATATTCATCTGTGCCCCGCCATGCCGGGCAGGGTTAGCCGATTTGCAACAGGTTGCAACGGTGTTTCAGAAGTAATGCGAGATCAGTTCAAGACTGCCCCAGAAATGCGCAGCCGTTGTGAACAGATACGCCAGCGCCGCCAGCAAGCCGCGCCGCCAGCCCATCCGGCGTTGTGCATGAAGCAGGTTTTCCGATTGCATCAGGCTCTGTGTGCCCATCAGCACAAAGATCAAAAGGAGCCACGCCTGCAGATAAAAAGCGATTGCGGCCGCCGCCGCCGACATCGCGATGGTGACAATCCGCGTGCCGCCGGGCCAGAACGTATTGCACAGGATGCGCAGGCAGTTTCCACCATCCAGCGGATAAAACGGCAGCAGGTTGAAGAAATTCAGCGCCGCATTCGAAATTGCGAAAACCCACATGAAATTCGCGGCATCGGGCCACACCTCCCACAGGAAATCCGAATAGGACAGCGCATAGGCAAGCGCCATCGGTGCCAGACAAATGCCCGGACCCATCAGCGAGATGAAAAATGCCTTGTCCTGCGATGCGGGTTGCTGGTTCGAGATTGCAACCCCGCCAAACAGCGGGATCAGCCGGAACCGCGCATCGGAATGGCCACAGATGCGAAACGCCGCGACATGGCCGAATTCATGCACCATGACCGAAAGGATCAGCGCTGTCCCGTACATCGGCCCAAAGAAATAGACCGCCACGATCACGGCCAGCACGCCCAGCCCAAGCGATGACATGTCGAACCCGGCGAATGTCACAAGATGCCCGCGTGCTGTCAGCCCGCCACGCAATGTGAACAGCATCGCCGCGCACATCATCAGGCCAATCGCCACTCCGGTCATGCTTTTTGTCCCCGACGCCAGATCAGCGACCACCACACCACGGCCACGCGGCGAAAGTCGGGCAGTTTTGCGGAAACGGAAAGATGGAGTGTGGGGCGTGTCTCAGAGGTTTTCGGATTGTGGCATGCCCAACACATGAAACCCGCCGTCCACCCGAATAACCTCGCCCGTGGTCGAGGCGCCGTAGTCGGAGGCAAGGTAAACGGCAGTGCCGCCGATATGTTCCAGCGTGGCGTTGCGGCGCAAAGGCGCGTTCGCCTCGGAATGGCGGAAGGTGGCGCGAGCGCCGCCGATGGCAGCACCCGCCAGCGTTTTCATCGGGCCGGGCGAGATGGCGTTGACGCGGATCGCCTGCGGACCAAGATCGTTCGCCAGATACAGGACCGAGGATTCCAGCGCCGCCTTGGCCACCCCCATCACGTTGTAGTTCGGCGTCACCCGGTTTGAACCCTGAAACGTCAGCGTGATCAGGCTGCCGCCATTGGGCATAAGCTGGGCCGCACGGCGCGACACGTCGATGAAGGAATAGCACGAAATCGCAAGGCTGTTCTTGAAGTTATCAAGGCTGGTGTTGATGAACCGCCCCGTCAGTTCCGACTTGTCGGAAAACGCAATCGCGTGAATCACGAAATCAAGACTGCCCCATTCCGACGCGATCCGCCCGAACGCCGAATCCATCGACGCCTGATCCATCACATCGACATCGACCATGAAGGTTGACCCGACCGACGCCGCAAGGGGTTCGACCCGTTTGCCGAACGCGTCGCCCTGATAGGAAAAGGCCAATTCCGCGCCCTCATCCGCCAAGGCTTTCGCGATGCCCCAGGCAATCGAGCGGTCGTTGGCGACGCCCATCACAAGGCCCCGCTTGCCCTTCATCAGATCGGCCATCCGGCGCACCTCTTACTTCTGGAGTTTGCTCATCACGAGGGTGGCATTGGTGCCGCCAAAGCCGAAACTGTTCGACAGAACCGAATCCATCTCGACGCCCGTTCGCAGTTTCGTGACGATTTCGCCTTCGTGAATTTCGGGGTCCAGCGTGTCGACATTGGCCGAGGCCGCGATAAAGCCGCTGTTCATCATCATCAGCGAATAGATCGCCTCTTGCGCACCCGTGGCGCCAAGGCTGTGCCCGGTCAGCGATTTGGTGGATGAAATCGGCGGCATCGCATCTTCGCCAAACACCCGGCGTATCGCCTTGACCTCGGTCACATCGCCAGCCGGGGTCGAGGTGCCGTGCGCGTTGATATAGCTGATCTTGCGGCCCTCGGGCAGGGTGGACAGCGCCAGTTTCATCGACCGCTCGCCACCCTCGCCGCTGGGGGCGACCATATCGTAACCGTCGGAGGTGGCACCGTAACCGGTAACCTCGCCGTAAATCTTGGCACCCCGCGCGAGGGCATGCTGCAATTCCTCCAGCACGACCACACCACCGCCGCCTGCAATCACGAACCCGTCGCGGTTGGCATCAAACGCGCGCGAAGCCTTTTCCGGCGTGTCGTTATACTTGCTGCTCATCGCGCCCATCGCATCGAATAGGCACGACAGGGTCCAATCGAGTTCCTCGCCGCCGCCTGCGAAAACGATATCCTGCTTGCCCATCTGAATGAGTTCCGTGCCGTTGCCGATGCAATGCGCCGAAGTGGAACAGGCCGAGGTGATCGAATAATTCACGCCCTTGATCTTGAACGGCGTCGCAAGGCAGGCCGAGTTGGTCGATGACATGCCCTTGGTCACCATGAACGGCCCCATCCGTTTGGGGCTGCCGGTGTCGCGCACGATGTTGTGGGCGCGGAAGAACGATTTCGTCGACGGCCCGCCCGACCCCATGATCAGACCGGTGCGCTCGTTCGAAATGTCGGTCGCGTCCAGCCCGCTGTCGGCCACCGCCTCTTTCATCGCGATGAAGTTATAGGCCGCACCATCCCCCATGAAGCGCAGATCGCGCTTGTCGATATGGTCCTCGAATGTGATGTGCGGCTGGCCATGCACCCGGCAGCGAAAGCCGTGTTCGGCGTAATCGGGGGCAAAGACGATGCCCGACTTACCCGCGCGCAACGCAGCCTCGACCTCGGTCACGTTATTGCCGATGGAAGAGACAATCCCTATTCCGGTGATGACGACGCGGCGCATGGGCATTCTCCTTGACTTGGTCGGGGACTTGGTCGGGACGAGATCAGGCTGGATCAGGCTGCGGCAAGACCAACCTTCATGTCCGTCACTTGATAGATGATCTCGCCATCCGCCTCAACACGGCCATTGGCGACGCCCATTTTCAGACGACGGTCAATGACACGGGTGAAATCGACGAAATAGGTGATTTTGGTGCGGGCGGGGGTAACCATGCCGGTCAGCTTGACCTCGCCCACACCCAGCGCGAAACCCTGACCCTGCCAGCCGCGCCAGCCCAGATTAAAGCCGGTCAACTGCCACAACCCGTCAAGGCCAAGGCATCCCGGCATCACCGGATTACCGGGAAAGTGGCAGGCGAAAAACCACAGATCGGGCGTGATGTCGAATTCGGCGACCACATGGCCCTTGCCATGCGTTCCGCCATCGCCCGAGATGTCGGTGATCCGGTCCATCATCAGCATCGGTGGAAGCGGAAGCTGCGCATTGCCGGGGCCGAACAACTCGCCGCGCGCGCAACGCAAAAGCGCGTCCTTGTCAAAGAAGGTCGGAAATTCCGCCATATGCCGCCGCAGCCCCCCGTCGCTATCCCGTTGCCTTCCCCTCTAGCATTGGCATGGAAGCAGAGGCAAGGGCGGCCACCCGAGGCGACACCCTTGCAGCTTTGCATTTTTGTTTGAATGACAAGGCGCGTCCACCTATATTAGCGAAATGGCAGGTTCATTTCCCAACGCGCGAACCACGACCTCTGATCGCAGCACCGACTGGTTGCTGCGCGGTGGCCTGCGGCCGACCCGGCAACGCGTGGCGCTTGCCGAACTTCTGGTCGGCGATGGACAGAACCGGCATGTCACGGCAGAAAGCCTGTATGCCGCCTCGTCCAATTCGGATGCCAAGGTTAGTCTTGCGACGGTTTACAACACCTTGCGGGCGTTCTGCGATGCAGGTCTGATGCAGGAAGTGGTGGTTGATGGTGCGAAAAGCTATTTCGATACCCGCATGGACGACCATCCGCATTTCTATTGGGAAGACAGCGGAGAGTTGACCGATGCACCCGCCGATCAGCTTGAGATCACCCGCTTGCCGCAGGTCCCCGAGGGGGCCGAGCTTAGCCGGGTCGATGTGGTGATCCGGCTACGCCGGGTCTGACCGAGCCAGACTTTACCGAACTTCTTTCAATCAGGCCGCCTGATGCCGCAAGGCACGGGCCTGTGAATAGGTCAAAAGCTTGCGCCCCTGTTCATCCCACAGATGCAGCTTGGCATTGGAAAAGCTTTCCAGCAGGGTCATCCGCTGCGCGTCGGCCAAAGCCGGGAAATCGCGCAGCACCTCGGGCAGGCGGTAGAACGGGATGCGGGCGTATAGGTGATGCACATGGTGCACACCGATGTTTGCCGTCAGCCATTGCAGCACGGCGGGCAAAACATAGTGCGAGCTGCCCTCAAGGGCTGCGTCATGCAACTGCCAGTCCCCCTCACGGTCCCACTGCGTTGTCTCGAACTGGTGCTGCACATAGAACAGCCACACGCCGATGGCCGCCGCAACAAACGACGTCGGCAACCAGATCATCAGGATCGGGGCCCAGCCGCCGACCAGATACATGCCCACCAGCAGGGCCAGCAGCACGGCATTCGTGGCCATCGCCGAAACCCAGTAGCGCGCACCAGCCTTCATCAGGCCCATCGGCAGGCGATTGTTGACGAAGAAAATGTAGAACGGCCCGACGCCGAACAGAACGACAGGATGTCGGTAAAGCCGGTACATGATCTTTCCGCGCAGGCTGCGGGCGTTATATTCGGCCACGGTCAGCGTCATGATGTCGCCCATCCCGCGCCGGTCAAGATTGCCCGATCCTGCATGGTGGATCGAATGCGCGCGCCGCCACACATCATAGGGCGTCAGCGTCAGCACTCCCAGCACCCGTCCCACCCAGTCATTCACATGGCGGTTGCGGAAAAAGGCCGCGTGGCCGCAATCATGCTGGATCGCGAACAGCCGCACCAGAAAGAACCCGTTCAGCGCGGCCAGTATCAGCGTCAGCGACCAATGCACATTCAGCGCCGCGTAAGCCATCGCCCAGATGCTCAGAAACGGCACCAGCGTCAGCCCGAGTTCAACCCAGCTACGCGAGGTCGACGGATCACGGTATTTTGCCAAAAGCTGAACCCATTCCCGTGCGGTACGGGCGGCCAGGTCGCGCGCGACAAGTGTCATATGAAAGATGTCCTGCTTCGGTTTGTTTTTGGTCTTGTGAATGGAGATAAACTACAAGGCTGGTTACGCAAGCAACATTCGCGCGAAGGGTTGAGATTTCGCTAAAAGAGTTGCGTCAGTCGGGGTATTGCTGCCTGTCAAGCAACGGTTCGTTCCGCTTTTTCCGCTCGTCCAGCGCCTCGGCGATGAACCCTGCTGGGTCACGGGAAAATGCGCCGTAAAGGCGGAAATGGCGGGTCTGTCGAAAATCTGTCTCCTCGATGCCAAAGCGCGTGATCTCCAGCAGGCGCGCGCCGGGCAGGGCCATCAGAAACGGCGAATGTGTCGCCATGATGACCTGCGATACGGCGCTGTCAGTGATGCGTTGCAAAAGCGACAGAAGGTCAAGCTGGCGCATTGGGGACAAGGCACTTTCCGGTTCATCAAGGAAATAGACGCCCTGCCGGTCGCAGCGTTCGGCAAAGAACCGCAAAAACCCCTCGCCGTGCGACCATGACAGAAAGTCGGGCGGTGCGCCGCCCCCGGTCAGCGCCGCCTCGTCCAGATAGCGCGCCACGGAATAGAAGGATTCAGCCCGGAAAAACCACCCCTCCGTCACCTTGGGCAGCCAGCCCGCGCGCAGATGATCGGCAAGCACGGTCCCGCTGCGGTCAATCGCGGTGGAGTGATCGACGGGCCGATACCCCTTGCCGCCCCCCGCCTCGTCATAGCCGGCAAGGGCTGCAACCGCCTCGATCAGGGTCGATTTCCCGACACCGTTTTCGCCCACCAGAATGGTCACAGGCGTAGTGAATTCCAACGAAAAGTCATCGTCCCGCAACCACGGCAGCGAAAACGGATAGGCGGTGCGGTCCATCCCGTCCGGGTGCAGGGTCACGCGTTGCAGGAACGGGGCGGGCAGGTTGGTATCGCGGCGTTTGCGGGCCATCCTTTCTACTACAAGTCACATTAAATTTCCGCAATGCGTTGTTGCACATTGACGCGTGAGGCATGACAGCCCGTTCCCCGTCTGCATCAGACCAAGCGGATGATCTCGTCGGCGCCGAGTGCTTTGAAGCGGTTGAGCAGGGTGACGCGGAGCTGGATTTTGGCGGTTTTGCTGTCGGGGTGCCTTGCGGCGATGCGCTCACCGAAGGCTTTCAGGCAGCGCATTTTCGCCTCGATCCGGCTTCGGGCGTGGTAGCCGGTCCAGCGCTTCCAGAACGCCCTGCCGTAGTGCCGGGTGATACGCAGGTTTTGTTTTCTCGCAATCGCCGCCAGGCAATCTTCTTTCCAGGGGCGCCCGTTCTTGCGGATCGGAATGATCGCTGTGGCAGCGGCGGGTGTCATAGGCATCATCGGCGGTCATGGTGCCGATCTATTCGCTATCGGGGATCCGGTCGAGCAACTCCGGCAAGACGGGGCTGTCACCGTCGCTGCTGGGGGTGAATTCCACGGCGTGGATGTCCGACGTGGCCCTGTCCAAGGCCAGATGGACCTTGCGCCCCCTCTCACGGTTTACAAGTAAACCACTGCAGCAACGATTGGCGTCAGCACTGAACGCCATGTTTTCGCGCTTGTCATTTGTTACCCGGCAGTGATTTGCATGCACACCGCGACAGGGCATGATCGCCGAGGAACTTGATCCGGTACTGTCGACGAGCAGGCTCAAGGGGCCATCGGCGCGCCTATACGGGATCTGGACGGCCAGCGTCTTCTGCCGACGGCACAGGGTCGTGTAATCTGGCACAGCCCAGTCCATGTGCGCCAACTTCAGCACCTTGGTCACCATCCCGGTCGTCTGCCTCAACGGTAGCTTGAACAGAACCTTGATCGTCAGAAAGAACTGGGTCGCCGCATCCGACAACAGCGCAGGGCGACCGAGGCTGCCGTCATGTGGCGCGAGCCAAGTCATCTCCCTGTCCCGCCACCCTCTCATCGCTGCAGGCAGCGATTGCCGGGAAACGGATCAGCAAACAACCACGCTTCTTCAGTGAGGCGATATAGTTGGACCCGTGCGTCGTGCGGTAGCGGGCGGGTGATGGCTTGCTCATGCCGACTATCCAACCGCATGAATTCACGATGTGAATCCTAGAAGGTCAGAGTTCTGCAACAACGCCATTCATATGGCCATCTCCATTGAGCCACACCGGCAGGCGAAAGGTTGCGCAACCTTTGGTTGCCTTTCGAGATTTTACTTTGCCCAGACGAGATCATGAAATACGCTTGTCACTCTATTGCTGGTCAGGGAGATGCCAGACGTGCTCAGGTCAGTTCCGTCGCGGCCGGAAGAGCGTGAGCCGGCCGATGAGGCGCGATTGCTGCGCATCCTTAACGACTTTGCCGTTGATCTGATTGCGATTCCCAGCGTTGAAGACCTGTTCTGGTATGTGGCGCAGAATGTGGTCGGCAAGCTGGACTTCGTTGATTGCGTGATCTACCGCGCCAATGAGGATCAGACTGAACTGACGCAAGTGGCGGCATGGGGTGAAAAGAACCCGTTCGGGCGCAGCATCATCAGCCCTCTGGTGATCCCGTTTGGCCGGGGCATCACTGGCACCGTGGCGCAGACCGGCACGGCGATCATCGTTGAGGATCTTCTGAAGGATCAGAACTACATTCCCGACACGCATCCGGCGCGGTCAGAAATTTGCGTGCCGCTGACGTTCCGGGGGCGGGTCGTGGGGGTGATCGACAGCGAACACCCTGATCGCTGTGCCTTTGGCGAGGCTGAATTGGGGGTTCTGAACACCGTTGCCGCGATGACCAGTGCCAAGCTTGAACTGCTGGCCGAAGCGGAGCGGTCGCACCAGCGCTACAGGGATCTGGTCGTGTCACATGCCCAGCTCACACTGGAAACAAGCAATCGGAAAGCGCTGGAAGTAAAACTGTTCGAGGCGCGAAAGCTGGAATCCATCGGTCGCCTGACAGGACGTTTCGCGCATGAGTTCAACAATCTTCTGACTGTGATTTCCGGCAATCTGGATTTGCTGGAGGATCAGGGCGCAAGCGCTGAAACGCAAGACATCATGGGTGATGTGAAATCGGCCGCGGCGCGCGGGGCGCAACTGATTCGCGATATGCTGGTGTTCGCGCAGCGCACGCGGCTGGTGCCGGAGAAAATAGACCTGAACGCCCATCTTGCGGCATTTCAGGCCGAATGCCAGACTAGGGCTGATGTCGAATTGCATCGCGCCGATGCACTCTGGCCTATTCATATCGACCGGGCCGCGTTGGAAACGGCGATGCTCAACCTGATCCGGAACGCGCGCGATGCGATGCCCGAAGGCGGCGTTGTGCGGATCACGACCGAAAACCTTGTTCACACCGGGGCGAAAAACATCGCCCTTGCGACCGAGCTTGCACCCGGGTGCTATGTCCGGCTTGGTGTGGCCGATCACGGCGTCGGCATTCCCGAAAGCCGGCTGCACCAGATTTTCGACCCGTTCTTCACCACCAAGGCGGTGGGCGCAGGCACCGGGCTTGGCCTGTCGATGGTGCTGGGCTTTGTCCAGCAGTCGGGCGGGGCGGTTGGCGTGACGTCCGAGGTTGGCAAAGGCACCACCATCCATCTTTACCTGCCCCTGCCGGAGGGCGTCGGAAACGATTTGTTAACCTCAAATCGTTAATCGATTCCCAAGGTGATTTCGGGGTGGGAATGTCAACGGTGATTGAAAATCCGACGGCTGATCTGCAGGGTCTGCCGCTTATCAGCCTTTGTGGTCTGCGGACCGGCGATCCGGAAAAAGTCAGACATATTGCCAATGCCATCGGCCACGCGGCCCGCAGCATCGGGTTTTTCCGCATTTGCGATCATGGCATTGATCCGGACCTGATCGAGGCGACCTATCAGATGTCGGCGCGGTTCTTTGCGCAGCCTGCAGCGGTCAAGCAACGCTATTACATAGCCCTTAGCCCCAACCACCGCGGCTATGTGCCCTTCACCGAAAAAGGCGATTACCCCGATGAGGTGAACCGCAGCTACGAAGCCTTCGACATGGGCCTTGATCTGCCACGGGATGATCCGGATTTTCTGGCGGGAAATCAGGTTCTGGGGCCGAATGTCTGGCCTGATATGCCGGGTTTCAAGCACACCGTTGGCCACTATTACGCCGCGATCTCGGCCCTTGGCCGGTTGGTCTGCGGCGCGCTGGAGATGCATCTGGGCCTGCCACCCGGTGCCATGACCAGCCACATGACCAAGCCCGTCTCGCAACTGCGGCTTTTGCACTATGTCCGGCAGACCGAGGCGACGGACCGGCAATCTGTCAACATGGGGGCGCATACCGATTACGAATGTCTGACGCTTTTGCACACCCGCAACGCGGGCCTGCAGGTGATGACCAGTGACGACCGCTGGATCGACGTTCCGGTTGATCCGGGCGTCTTTGTCGTGAACATCGGCGACATGATGGAGGCGTGGACCAATGGTCTGCTGCGATCAACCCCCCACCGGGTTCTGAACCTGAGCCCTGAACGGTTTTCGATGCCCTATTTCGTGGCCGCAAACCATGACACGCTGATCAAACCGTTTGCGCAACTGGTGGGAGACGGGCAACCCAAATACGCGCCGTTCCGCGCAGGCGCGCATCTGGAACGGATGCTGGTGCGCGATTTCCCCTATCTGCGGGAGCGGCGCGCGCGCGACCTTGCGCTTTGCATTGACGGCCCGGCCGTCCCGACGCACAACCCGTTCGAGACGCGACTGAACCGGAGCCAGACCTGAACCATGCCTGACCCGAACCATGCTTGACCTGAACCATGCCTGACCTGCACGCAATCGTCGCTGTTGCTCTGGCCGGATTGGCGCTGAGCGCAACACCCGGCCCGTCGATGCTTTACGTTCTGTCGCGCAGCGTCGGGCAAAGCCGCGCGGCCGGCCTTGCCTCGGCGCTGGGGCTGTGTCTGGGCGGTATGGTGTTGGCTGCGGCCACGGCTTTGGGTCTGGCCACGCTTTTTGCGCAGTTTGGCTGGTTGGTCACGACGCTGCGGTTTGTCGGCTCGGCCTATCTGATTTATCTGGGGCTGGGCATGATCCGTAGCGCGCGCGCCGAGGCGGACGTGACGCTTGAGGTGAAGGCGGTGCGGCAGACATCCCTGCCGTCGATCATCTGGCAGGGGGTTCTGGTGGAACTTCTGAACCCCAAGACGGTGCTGTTCTTTGCGCTCTTTCTGCCACCTTTTGTAAGTGCTGGGGCTGGCGCGCATGGCAGCGTGACGCTGCAGTTGCTTTTGCTGGGTCTGTTGGTGCCGTTGACGGCGATTCCGTCCGACCTTTTGGTCGCCTATATGGGTGGCACGATGACACGGGCGATCAATCGCGAACGGGCTGTGCGGGTGGGTCTTGCGTGGACCGGCGGGCTGATCCTGATCGCGATTGCGATCAATCTGCATCTTGATCTGTTGTAGGGCGCGCGCGGCCCGGCGGTTAAGTTGGCGACGACGGTGCGCCGCCTTCGAACCGGTTGCCGTGCAGGTAATCGCAGGGCGCTTCCTGCATTTCCAGATGCAGCCGGTCGCCGGTATAGGGGTGCGCGCGGGCAAGGTCTTCGTCGAACTCGATGCCAAGGCCGGGGCCTTCGGGTGGCAGGATGTAGCCATCCTCCCATGTGATCGAATTGCGGATCAGTTTGAGGTGGAACGCGCCGCCCGTCTCGATGGTTTCGACAATCAGCAGGTTGGGGATCGAAGTTGCGAAATGGATGTTCGCCGCCCATTCAACGGGGCCTGCATAAAGATGCGGGGCCATTTCGGCGTTGTAGATCTCGGCAATCGCTGCGATTTTCTTGGCCTCCCAGATACCACCGACACGGCCCAAGGCCGGTTGCAGGATCTTGACGCCGCCCGCCCGCAGCAGCGTGCCGAATTCGGCCTTGGTCGTCATCCGCTCGCCCGTGGCCAGCGGCACATTGACGTGTTTGGCGACTTCGGCGAATTCCAGCAGGTTGTCGGGTGGGCAGGGTTCTTCATACCAAAGTGGATTGAACGGCTCCAGCGCCTTGCCCATGCGGATCGCACCGGGCGTGGTGAACTGGCCGTGCGTGCCGAACAGAAGGTCGGCGCGGTCGCCGACCGCCTCGCGGATGGCCTTGCAGAAGGCGACGGACCGGGTGATGTCGGACATCGCAGGCTCGTGCCCGCCGCGAATGGTATAGGGGCCGGCGGGATCGAATTTCACGGCTGTGAAGCCCATGTTCACAAAGCGCAAAGCGGCCTCGGCCGCCGCATCGGGTGACTGCCAGAAGTCGGCGCTTTCTTTCCCCGGTTCGGGATAAAGATAGGTGTAAGAGCGGATGCGGTCGTTCATTTTTCCGCCAATCAATGCCCAGACGGGGCGGTTGCGCGCCTTGCCCAGAATATCCCAACAGGCAATCTCCAGCCCCGAAAACGCGCCCATCACGGTGGGGTCGGGGCGCTGGGTGAAGCCTGCGGAATAGGCGCGGCGATACATCAGTTCGATATTTTCGGGGGACTCATTCTGCATGTGGCGGTCGAACACATCCTCGATCACGGCGTTCATCGCCTTTGGCCCGACGCTCGAGGCATAACATTCGCCGATGCCCGTGATGCCGTCATCGGTGGTCAGTTTCACAAAGGTCCAGTAGCGCCCGCCCCAACCGGGGGCAGGGGGGGCGACGGTGAAGATTTCAAGGTCTTTGAGTTTCATGAGCCGGTCCTTTTTGGCGAGCGCCGGGGGGGGGTCATACCCCCCGGACCCCCCGTGGGATATTTGTGAACAGAAAAAGCTGACAGCAGTCAGGCATTCTGCGGCTGTTTGGGCGCGCGCACCTGCGACATCAGGGCGACGCAAACGACCATCATTGCCGAGGCGAGAAGGAAGGGTGCGCCGGGGGCGAAGATGGGGGCGCCGGGTGCGGTGAAATGCGCGAATACGCGGGTCATCAGCAGGGGGGCCGCGATCATCGCGATGGCGTTCAGGCTGGCGAGCACGCCTTGCAGCTCGCCTTGCGCATCATCAGGGGTGTCGCGTGACAGGATGGATTGCAGCGCGGGGGTGACGACGCCGCCCAGAGCCGTGATCGGGGTCAGGGCAAGGGCGAGCGGGCCGGAGACGACGATGCCAAGGGCGGCAAGCGTCGCCACATCGACCCACATCCCCCAGAAGGCCGCGCGGTATTCGCCAAAGCGGCGGATCAGCGGGCCGACCAGCAGCGCCTGCCCCGCCGCAAAGCTGATGCCGTAAACGGCAAGCGAGACGCCGACCATCGTATCCGACCAGCCAAACCGGGCGCGGCCGAAATAGGCCCAGACCGCCGGATAGACATTCATCGCGATGCCAAGGATCAGGAACACCAGAAGCGGCAGGCGCAGATGCGGCAGTCGGCTGACGGCTTTCAGCGCCCCCACCGGGTTGGCGCGGCCCCACGTGAAGGCGCGGCGCGTGCGGTCGGTGACGGTTTCGGGCAGCACGAACGCGCCGAAGATCAGGTTTGCGGTGGCCAAGGCGGCGGCGGCGTAGAACGGCGCGCGCGCATCAATACCGGCCAGCAGCCCGCCGATCAGGGGGCCAAGGACAAAGCCTATGCCGAAACACGCGCCGATCAGGCCGAAGCGGGCGGCGCGTTGTTCGGGCGGGGTGATGTCGGCGATATAGGCGGCAGCGGTGGAATAGGTGGCTGCGGCCACTCCCGCGACGAGGCGCGCGGCCAGAAGCAGCCAGATCGTATGCGCCACAGCCAGCACCAGATAGTCCAGCGCCATCACCGCCAATGACACCAAAAGCACGGGCCTGCGCCCGAAGCGGTCGGAGAGTGATCCCAGGGTCGGGCCGCACAGAAACTGCATCACGGCAAAGGATGTCGACAGGATGCCGCCCCAGATTGCCGCATCGGCAAGGGTGCCGCCGGTTATTTCCTCCAACAGCGTCGGCATCACCGGGAAGATCAGGCCGATGCCGATTGTGTCCAGCGCCACCGTGAACAGGATGAAGGCTAGGGCCAGGCTTCCCCTTGGTTTTCCTTGGGGTGTCTGGGACGGGTTGGGCAGGGTCGGGCTGCCGGGGAAGGGGGCCTGCGGGTCAGACATGGGTGATGCTTTCCAGAAAGGCCCCAAGCACGGCGGCATATTCTGCAGGTTTTTCGGCAAAGGGAAGATGCCCGCCGCCCCGGATCAGCGCAAAGCTGCTGTTGGGGATAAGGTCTGCCGTTTCGCGCACAAGGTCGGGGGGCGTGGCGCGGTCTTCGCTGCCCGCGATGGCAAGGGTCGGCAGGCGCAGGCCAGAGGTGGGTGTGTAGAAATCGGTGCCGGAAATGGCCGTGGCGCAGCCCAGATAGCCTTGGGCGTTGGTGCGCGCCAGAAGATCGCGCCAGTGTGGAAATCCCGGCCCGTCGCGAAAGCTGCGGGCGAACAGCACCTCGCAGGCCGGGGCAAGGATTGCGTCTATGCCGCCATCGCGCACGGCCTTTATCCGGGTTGCCCAGAATTCGGGGGTGCCGATCCGGGCGGCGGTGTTGGAAAGCGCCAGCCCGCGCAAAAGGTCGGGCCGTTTCACCGCAAGCCCTTGTGCGACAAGGCCGCCCATCGACAGGCCCAGAACCAACGCGTCGCGCAGGGCCAGATGGTCCATCAGCCGCTCCAGATCGCGGATCAGCGCACCCATGCTGTAGGGCGGTGCGGGCACGTCCGATGCGCCATGCCCGCGATGATCATAGCGCAGGATGCGCAGGCCGGGGGGCAAGAGGGGAATCACGTCATCCCAGATCGTAAGGTCGGTCAACAAGGCATGCGTCAGCACCAGAACCGGGCCATTTTTCGGCCCGTCCAGACGGTAATTCAGACGCAGATCGGGCAGATAGGCCAGCGGCATCAGGCAAACCGGGCAAGCGCGTCGGCGAACACGGGCGCATCGACATTGCCGCCGGTGGCGACAGCGATGACATCGTCGCCCGTCATCTGATCGGAGCGGAAAAGGGCCGCGGCGAGGGCGACCGCGCCGCCCGGTTCCAGCACCAGTTTCAGGCGCTGAAAGGCGAGGGCGACGGCCTGCAGCGCCTCGTCATCGCTGACCACAAGGCCCGGACCGCAGAGGCGTTGGACCAAGGGAAAGGTGATCTGCCCCGGTGTCGGCGTTATGATCGCATCGCAGATCGAGCCTGCGGCGGCGGCGTTGCGTTGATGCACACCGCTGGCCAGACTGCGCGCCATATCGTCGAACCCCGCAGGTTCGGCAGGCCGCACGCGCAGACCCGGCGCGCGGGCCTCCAATGCCAAAGCGATGCCCGAGGTCAGGCCGCCACCTCCACAGCAGACCAGCACATCGGCCGTTGTAACACCCGCGTAGCGCGCCTGATCGGCAAGCTCCAGCCCCGTGGTGCCTTGGCCTGCGATAACCTGCACGTCGTCATAGGGGCGGATCAGGTGCAGCCCGCGCGTGGCGGCAAGCGTATCGCCGATGGCGTCGCGATCTTCGGTCGCGCGGTCGTAAAGCACCACCTCGGCGCCCAAGGCGCGGGTGTTGTCGATCTTGATGCGGGGCGCGTCGGACGGCATCAGGATCACGGCTGGAATGTTGTGAAGGCGGGCGGCCAGGGCTACGCCCTGCGCGTGATTGCCGGACGAGAACGCGATGACACCGCGGCTGCGTGTCGCCTCGGGCAGGGCCGATACTGCCGACCAGCCGCCGCGAAACTTGAACGATCCGGTGTGTTGCAGACATTCGGCCTTGATCCAGACGCGCCGCCCCGCGATGTCATCAAGGAAGGGCGACGACAACAGCGGCGTGCGCCGGGCGCGGCCTGCAAGGCGTGCGGCGGCGGCGTCGATCATGGCGATATCGGTCATGCGCAGGCTTTCAGGAAGACGTGGATTGCCGACAGGCTTTCAGGTTCATCCAGATACGGAATATGCGCGCGGTCGGGGACTTCGACAAAGATCATGTCGGGGCGGCGGGCGCGCATTTCGGTGGCCGTCGCAGGTGACAAAAGGTCAGAGTTTGCGCCCCGGATCAGCGCCAGCGGCAACCCCGCGCAGGCGTCAAACAAGGGCCAGAGGTCGGCGGGCGGGCCGTCAAACGCAGCCAGAAATGCATCCCGCAGGGCCGGGTCATAGGTGATGCGCAGGCCGGTTTCGCTGGCGGTATAGTGCAACCGCGCTTCGGCCAGCCAGCGCGCGGGCGGCACATTGGCAAAGCCGGGCATCACGCCGGGCAGGGCTGCGGCCAAGTCCTCATGCGTTTTCACCGAAGGGTTGCGCCCGACGTAGTCAAATATCCGCTCCAGCCCGCGCCGTTCGATGGCCGGGCCGACATCGTTCAGGCACAGGCCCAGCAGGCGATCCTTGGCGGTCGCCGCCAGCAGCATCCCGATCAACCCCCCGCGAGAGGTGCCAAGAACGGCGGCCCGCGCCACACCCAGATGATCCAGCAATTCCACCGCATCCTTGGCTTCTTGCGGCACGGTATAGGTGGCGGCCCCGGTCCATTGGCTGGCCCCGCGCCCCCGGTAATCCATCCGGATCAGGCGCAGGGACGGCAGATGCGGGCGCAGGTAGTCGAAATCGCCCATCGTGCGGGTCAGGCCAGCAAGGCAGAGAAGCGGCATCCCTTCACCCTCATCACTATAGGCAAAGGTTGTGCCGTCACTGGCGGTGAAGGTCTGGGTCATGCCAAAAGCTCCGGTATGCGGGAAAGGTCGGGCAGGATATGCGCGGGGCGGTGCGACATCCGGTCCACGGGCGCGCCCGCGCGGTTGACCCATGCGACGGTGAAGCCATAGCCCGCCGCCCCGGCTGCATCCCAGCCGTTCGACGATACGAACAGAACCTGATCGGGACGCGTGCCAAAATGCTGCCCCACAAGGTCGTAAACCGCGCGACTGGGTTTGTAGGTGCGCAGCGGGTCTACCGACAGGATCGCGTCAAGCTGGCCGCCGATGCAAGCCGACTGCGTGGCGGCCTTCAGCATCGCAGGCGTGCCGTTCGACAGGACTGCGGTGGCGATGCCGCGCGCCCTTGCCGCGCCAAGCATCGCGGTCACCTCGGGGTAGGCGGGAAGGGTGTCATAAAGAGCCAGCAGGCGCGCGCGCAGGGGGGCGTTCTCAAGGTGCGCCGCCTCCATCGCCCAATCCAGCGCGTCGGCGGTGACTTGGGCAAAATCGGCATAATCCCCGGTGATCGCGCGCAGCCATGTGTATTCCAACTGCTTGCGCCGCCAATCCTCGGCCAGCCGTGGCCAGACCTCCGTCAGCGCGGCCCCCCCGGGTTCTTGCGCGGCCAGACGCGCGGCCCCCGCTACATCGAACAGCGTGCCGTAGGCATCGAAAATCGCAGTGGTGATCGGCATGATGTCCCCCCAAGTCGCGAACCTGACACAGGGGCGGAACGGTGGAAAGGGGGCGCGGCAAATGCGCCGCTTGCCCTGCCGTGCAAGCAGGCCTAAACCCAGCCCCGCAATCACGCGAAGGGAAAAGCGCATGGCGCGAGGGTCCGAACCGCTGGAAGACCGCGAGAAATCGCGCCGCATCGGTGCGCTGCGGGGTCTGGCACCCTTCATGTGGCCTTATCGGCGGTTGCTGGCGCTGGCGCTGATCACGCTGACGGCGACCGCTGCGATCAGCCTTGTGTTGCCATTGGCCGTACGCCGCGTGATCGACGGGTTCGGGGCCGACAATGCCGCACTGCTGGACCAGTATTTTGGTGGGGCCCTGCTGATTGCGGCGCTGCTCGCACTGGGCACGGCGCTGCGGTATTATTTTGTGACCAAGCTGGGCGAACGGGTCGTGGCCGACATCCGCTGTGCGCTGTTCGACCGGATGATGGGCATGAGCCCCGCGTTTTTCGAGCGTATCCTGACGGGTGAGGTTCTGAGCCGTCTGACCACCGACACGACGCTGATCCTGTCGGTGATCGGGTCGTCGGTGTCGATTGCCTTGCGCAATGCGTTGATTCTGGTTGGCGGCATGATCGCGCTGTCGCTGACGTCGGTGAAGCTGACGGGCCTTGTGCTGATGATCGTACCCGCCGTGGTGGTGCCGATCATCGTGCTGGGCCGCCGCCTGCGGGGCCTGAGCCGTGAAAATCAGGATTGGATCGCGGCCAGTTCCGGCAACGCGTCCGAGGCGCTGTTGTCGGTGCAGGCGGTGCAGGCATTCACGCATGAGGCCCGCTCGCGCGCGGCGTTTGGTGACATGACAGAGCGGTCCTATACCTCGGCCCGCAAGCGGATCGGCACGCGGGCGGTGATGACGGCGATCGTGATTTTTCTGGTCTTCACCGGGGTGGTGGGCGTTTTGTGGATCGGCGCGCGGGATGTGCGGGCGGGCACCATGTCACCGGGCGAGTTGGTGCAGTTTCTGATCTATGCGGTGATGGTGGCGGGGGCCGTTGGTGCCCTGTCGGAAATCTGGGGCGAATTGCAGCGCGCGGCGGGGGCGACCGAACGGCTGGTCGAACTGCTGACAACCGTTGATCCGGTGCAGGACCCCGCCGCGCCAAAGGTGCTGCCGCGCCCGGTGCGGGGCGAGATTCGCTTTGACGGTGTGCGCTTTGCCTACCCCGCGCGGCCCACGGTTTCGGCTCTGAACGGCGTTGATCTGGTGGTCAACCCCGGCGAGACGGTGGCGCTGGTCGGCCCGTCGGGTGCCGGCAAGACGACGATCCTGCAACTGCTGCAGCGGTTTTACGACCCGCAGCAGGGGGCTGTCCGGATTGATGGCATTGATCTGCGCGATCTGGACCGAGATGATTTCCGCCGCGCCATGGCCCTTGTGCCGCAAGACCCGGTGATCTTTGCGGCGTCGGCCCGCGAAAACATCCGTTTCGGACGCCCCGAAGCAACCGACACCGAAGTGACCGAGGCCGCAAAGGCCGCCGCAGCACATGATTTCCTGACCGCCTTGCCTGATGGCTACGATACCTTTGTCGGTGAGCGCGGTGTGATGCTTTCGGGCGGTCAGAAACAGCGCATCGCCATCGCCCGTGCAATTTTGCGCGACGCCCGCGTGCTGCTTCTGGACGAGGCGACAAGTGCTCTGGACGCCGAATCCGAACGCGCGGTGCAGGCGGCGGTGGAACGGCTTTCGCAGGGCCGCACGACGCTGGTGGTGGCGCACAGGCTTGCCACGGTGAAACGCGCCGACCGGATCGTGGTCTTTGATCACGGGCAGATCGTGGCGATGGGCACGCATGACGCCTTGGTTGCCGAGGGCGGGCTTTATGCGCGCCTTGCCCGGCTGCAGTTCACCGACGGGCAGGCATAACGGGGAACGCTTCGCCGTTTTTCCCCCTTGACCGTGTTTCAACCCTGAATTCGTGCGACGTTGCGTAGGCGCGCGTCCTTTCCCTTGCGGCACAGACCAAAAGCCACCATCTTTTCCCCAATGATCAACCCGTGCTTGAACGCGGGACGCAGGGGAGGACGGAATGGGACATTACGCAACGGTCGAAGACCGCAATGCGATCGAGGCCGAGGCAAGCTGGTCAAACCGCGATTTGCCCAAGACCATGTATCAGTTCCTGACCACCGCCCGCGATGCCCACGGCGCGCGCCCGGCGGTGACGTTCCAACTGACCTCTGGCGCGAAAGACCGCGCCGAAACCTTGAATTGGCGCGAATTGCATGGCCGGGTGACACAGGCCGCGAACCTGTTCCGCAGCCTTGGAATAGGCGAGCGGGATGTCGTGGCCTACGTGATGCCCAACAGCATGGAAACCGTGGTCAGCCTGCTGGGCGCGGCCTGTGCGGGTATCGTCAACCCGATCAATCCGCTGCTGGAACCCGAACAGATATCCGCCATCCTGCGTGAGACGGGCGCGAAAGTGGTGGTCACGCTCCGGTCGTTTCCCAAGACGGAACTGGCGCAGCGCGTGGCAAAGGCCGTGGTGGATGCGCCGGGGGTCAAGACCGTGCTTGAGGTGGACCTGACCCGCTATCTGGGGTTTCCCAAAAGCTGGATCGTGCCCTTGGTGCGGCCAAAAAATCCGGTTACGCACACTGCCACGGTCCGTGATTTCAACACCGAATGTGACCGCCATCCGGCAGACCGGCTGATGTTTGAGGATAACCCCGCCGACCGCGTGGCCGCCTATTTTCATACCGGTGGGACAACGGGCATGCCCAAGGTGGCTCAGCACAAGATGTCGGGGATCATCTACAACGGCTGGCTGGGCGGGCGCTTGCTGTTCAAGGAAACCGATGTCACTCTGTGCCCCTTGCCGTTGTTTCACATCTTTGCCGCCCATCCGGTGCTGATGTCGATGATCGCAAGCGGCGGGCATGTCGTGTTCCCCACCCCTGCGGGCTATCGCGGCGAAGGGGTGTTTGACAACCTGTGGAAGCTGATCGAACGCTGGCAGGTCAGCTTTCTGGTGGGGGTGCCGACGGCCCTTGCGGCCCTGATGCAGCGCCCGGTTGATGCCGATATCTCGTCGCTGCGCGCCACGTTTTCAGGCTCTGCCCCGCTGCCGATTGATCTGTTCAACCGCTATGAAAAAGCCACCGGCGTGCAGATCATCGAAGGCTACGGGCTGACCGAATGTACCTGTCTTGTGTCAGTGAACCCGCCGGACGGCATAAAGAAAATCGGCTCGGTCGGGATTCCGTTTCCCTATACCACCGTGCGGATTTTGCACTGCAACGAGGACGCGTCAGTGGGCCGCGATTGCAGTGTGGACGAGGTGGGCGAGATTTGCGTCTCCAACCCCGGCGTCTTTGAAGGTTCGACCTATACCGAGGTTGACAAGAACCATAAACTCTTTGCCGAAGGCCGTTATCTGCGCACCGGCGATCTGGGTCGGATTGATGCGGACGGGTATCTGTTCATCACCGGGCGGGCGAAAGACCTGATCATCCGCGGCGGACACAACATCGACCCGGCCGAGATTGAAGAGGCACTGATGAAGCACCCGGCGGTGTCGTTTGTCGGTGCGATCGGCCAGCCCGATGCATTCGCGGGCGAGTTGCCATGCGCCTATGTCGAGTTGAACAAAGGGGCTGAGGTCACGGTCGAGGCGCTGCTGGAGTTTGCAAAAAGCCACATCCACGAACGCGCGGCGGTGCCGAAATACATCGAACTGCTGGACGAACTGCCGAAAACGGCCGTTGGCAAGGTGTTCAAGCCCGATCTGCGCAAGCGCGCGATTTCAAGGGTATATGACGCAGCTTTGGAAGGCGCGGGCCTGTCGGTGCGGGTGGCAGAAGTGGTTGAAGATAAAAAGCGCGGTCTGGTGGCCCGCCTTGGCCGGGTGGACGGCGCACAGGATGCGGCAGTTGCGGCGGTGCTGAGCGCGCATACCCGGCCTTGGGAGTGGGCGGACTGAACAGGGAGGGGGCTGTCTGCCCCCTCGCCGCTGTGCGGCTCACCCCTGAGGATACTTGTGAACAGAAAAAGGCGATCAGGCCTCTAACCAGATCGTGACCGGGCCATCATTCACCAGAGAAACCTGCATATCCGCGCCGAAGATGCCATTGGCGGTGGGGATGCCAAGGGCGGCGATGTCGGCGGTGAAAACCTGATACAGGCGGCGGCCTTCGTCCGGCGGGGCGGCAGTGGAAAAGCCGGGGCGGTTTCCGCGTGACGTGTCTGCGGCCAGCGTGAACTGGCTGACGATCAGCGCTGATCCCTGGACGTCGAGGAGCGAGCGGTTCATCTTGCCGTCGTCATCGCGGAAAATGCGCAGTTTCGCGATCTTGGCGGCAAGGGTAGCAGATTGCGCATCCGTACCGCCCTGCATCGCGCAGATCAGGATCAACAGGCCGGCGCCGATCTCGCCCGTCACAGTGCCATCGACCGTTACCGAGGCCCGGCTGACCCGCTGGATCAGCGCGCGCATTACAACTCGTTTGCCCAGGGCGGGTTTGCACCGGGGCGGCTGACGGTGACGGCGGCGGCGCGCGCGCCAAGCGACAGGGCGGCATCCAGCGTTGCATCGGGCAGGTTGGCGAGGGCTGTTTTGGTCAGCGCGCCTGCCGTGTGCAAAGCCGCCAGGACGCCCGCGTTGAACGTATCGCCCGCACCGACCGTATCTGCAACGGTGACTTTCTGCGAGGCGACAAAGCGGTCTTGCGACGCGGTAATCGCCCGCGCGCCTTTTGCGCCTTCTGTGATGAAGACGACCTTGGGGCCAGACGACAGGATGCTGCGCGCCAGCGTTGTGATGTCACCATCGCCCGCCAGCCAATGCAGGTCTTCGTCGCTGAGCTTCACGATATCGGCCTGCGCGATCATCGCCGCAATCCGGGTACGGTAGGACAGTTCGTCGGTAATGAAACCGGGGCGGATGTTGGGGTCGATCATCGTCACACGGGCGCCGCTTTCGCGGGTTTGCAGGGCGTGATAGGTGCTGGCGGCGGGGTCGTTCACAAGGCTGATGCCGCCAAAGAACAGCGCCTGCACGTCGGCGGGAAGATCGGGCAGATCAGTCAGGGCCAGCATCCGGCCTGCGGTATTCTCATCATAAAACGCATAGGTCGCCTGACCGTCCACCAGTTTGACAAAGGCAACGGTGGTGGGCCGGGCCGACCGGGCGGCGAAGCCGGTATCCACATGGCTCGCCGTCAGCGTATCGGTCAGGATCTGGCCCAGCATGTCGGTCGACAGGCCCGAAAAGAACCCCGCAGGTGCGCCAAGCCGCCCCAAAGCGATGGCGGTGTTGAAGACTGCCCCGCCGGCATAGGGTGCGAAGGCGGGCTCGCCTTCCATGCTGGTGCGGGGCAGCATGTCGATCAGGGCTTCGCCGCAACACAGGATCATGGATGCTCTCCGGTAAAGTAGGGGGCAAGGTTTGCGCGGACGCGGTCAAGGGGAGTGGCGCCGGACGTATCGGGCACGAATGTCTGGCCGGTGATCATTTCATAGGCTTGAACATACACCCGGCTAGTGGCGTCAATCATATCGGCGGGAATTTCGGGGATCGGGTCGTGGTAGGGATCGCACCGCGCGGCAACCCATGAGCGGATCACATCCTTGTCGAAACTGGGCGGGCGCGAACCGTCAGCGAACGCCGCCTCGTAGCCCGAGGCAAGCCAGTAGCGGCTGGAATCGGGGGTATGAATCTCATCCGCCAGCAGGATGCGGCCCTGATCATCGGTGCCGAATTCGTATTTCGTATCAACAAGGATCAGTCCGCGTTCTGCGGCCATCTGCTGGCCGCGCTGGAACAGCGCCAGCGCATAGGCAGACACCTGATCCCATTGCGCACGGGTCAACAGCCCTTGTGCTATGATGGCATCCGCCGTCAAAGGCTCATCATGGCCGCCGTCGAAGGCTTTGGAGGTTGGGGTGATGATGGGTGCGGGCAGCACCTGATTATCGCGCAAACCGTCGGGCAAAGTGTGCCCGTACATCGCACGCTGGCCATTTTTGTACATGGTCAGAACCGAAGTGCCGGTGGTGCCCGCAAGATAGCCGCGCACGACAATTTCCACCGGCAGGATCGTGACATGGCGCCCGATCACCACATTTGGGTCAGGGTAGGCCAGCACATGGTTGGGGCAGATGTCGGCGGTGTGGTCAAACCAGAAGCGCGCGGTCTGGGTCAGCACCTGACCCTTGTACGGGATCGCGGCGAGGATACGGTCAAACGCCGAAATCCGGTCGGACGAGATCAGGATGCGGCGCGCGGGGACGTCGCCCTTGGCAGGCAGGTCATAGCAATCGCGCACCTTGCCAAAATAGGGGTTCGGCAATTCGGGGATGCGGGCATGGTCAAGAACGCGCATGGCGGGCCTTATTCTGGATGGGCTTCTATCGGGCGTCGCGGCGGGTAAGTCAACGCGGCAGGTCCAGCCAATCGGGGCGCGGCAGGCCAAGCGCGTCGGGGTCGGCGATATAGGCAACAGCGGCAATAAGGGCTGCAGCCAGGATCACGGCGGCGGCAATCTTCCACGCCGACCAAGGGCGTTCCCCCTGAACCTCGCCGGTTTGGCCGTTGACAACAAAGCGGAAACTGCGCCCGCCGTATTTGTAGGCGGCCATCCAGACCGGCAGCAGGATGTGCTTGAACGTCTCGGACCGGTAGTCGGTCTCAACCCCCGCCACGCGCTGGACATCGCCGCCGATATCGCTGCGCACGTCATTTTCGATCACCCGCGCCATATCCTGACGCGCCTCTGCCTGCCCTTCGGCAAGGCCCAGCGTATAGGCCTCGGCCTGAAAGCCCGACAGGTAATCGGGCGCATAGGGCACCAGCGTGCCGAGATCCCACGGCGTCAGATCATCGCCGATCCGGCGCGGCAGGCTGGAGGATGCCATGACCAGCACATCATCGAAATCGCGCGCGACGCGGCCCGAAACACGGGTCCAGCGGGTTTTCTGCACCTGCTCTTGCCGGGTTTCGCGCTTGCCGTTGACGACAACCTGCACGGTCTGCGTCTCATAATAATGATCGCCGCGTTCACCCTGATAGCGGCTTTGGGTGGCGGCATCAAAGGTCCAGAACGGCACATAAACCCCGGTCATCGCGCGCCCCTTGCGGGCGTATTCGACCAGACCCGAGGGCGCGAACCACAGGCTGCCGAGCCAGCCGTTCATGGCGCGGCGGGCCTGATCCTCGGTCAGTTGGAACGGCACCAACGCTTGCGGTTTGATCCGCCGCGACGCACCGCTGTCAACCACAACGGGCGAGGCGCAGAACGGACATTCGGTGGCGTGATTGGCGCCCGAAAACGCGATCACGGCACCGCAGTTCGGGCAATGCGTGCTTTGTGCGGTCGCCATGTGGTCTTCGGGCAGGTCGTCGTGCAGGGCGGCGTTGAGATCCAGTTCGCCCAAGGCCTTGCGCCGCGCATTGGCTGTGGGTGCTACGATCTGCTGGGTATGCCCGCAATGATCGCACACAAGCTGCGTTTGCCCCGGCGCAAACCGCAGGTCCGCCCCGCAACTGTCGCAGGGATAGTGATATTCGCCGGGCTCCGCCAAGATCAGCCTGCGGGCGGTGGCGGCGGAACCATCGCGAACAGCCGCGCAAGATCGGTATCACCGGCGGCTTTCCAGCCATCCTGCCCGGCGGTCCAGACGTGGCTGGCGCGGGTCAGGCTGCCCGAGGCTGCCATCTGTGCAAGGTCAGTTTCCGAAAACGGGCCCTTGGTCGCGCCATTCTCGGCCACATGCCAAGCCGCGACGGCAGGTGCCGGGGGCGGGGCCGGAGGGGCGCCCCACGGGCCGGGCTGGCCCATCTGGTTTGCCATGCCCAGACCCATCGCAGCCCCCATGCCCGT
Organism: Rhodobacterales bacterium; assembly: GCA_038207585.1. Lineage (GTDB taxonomy): Bacteria > Pseudomonadota > Alphaproteobacteria > Rhodobacterales > Rhodobacteraceae > JBBQZP01. The sequence continues at coordinate 80,380 of JBBQZP010000004.1, forward strand.
GGCCATTGCAGCACCAGCGGCAGAGTTCGGGCTGCCCATGCCTTCGGCGGCATTGAACTGCATGTATTTGTTCAGGTCCCCGGCGATGCCGACCGAGGTGCGCTTATCAAGCACTTTCTCAACTTCTTCGGGCAGGCTGATGTTTTCAATGTAGAATTCAGGAAGCGTCAGGCCGTAGTCGGCGACCTTTGGCGCAATTGCGGTGGTGATCAGTTTGCCCAGATCGGCGGTGTTCGCGGCCATGTCCAGAACGGGGATGCCCGCCGAAGCAAGCACGCGGCTGACCTCTTGCAAAATGACATTGCGGATCTGGAAGCTGATCTCGTCGGCGGTGAATTCGCCGTCGGTGCCGACAATCTCGGTCATGAATTTGGCCGCATCGCCGACCCGCATCGAATAGGTGCCGAACGCGCGCAGCCTCACCGGGCCGAATTCGGGGTCGCGGCACATGATCGGGTTCTTGGTGCCCCATTTCTGGTCGTTGAAGCGGGTGGTGTTGATGAAATAGATCTCGGATTTGAACGGGCTTTCAAAGCCGTGATCCCAGTTCTGAAGCGTGGTCAGGATCGGCATGTTGTTGGTTTCAAGCACATAAAGGCCGGGCGTGAACACATCCGCCAACTGGCCCTCATGGATGAACACCGCCGCCTGACCCTCCCGCACGGTCAGTTTCGCGCCGTATTTTATCTCGTGGCCTTCGCGTTCAAACCGCCAGACCATCGTGTCGCGGGTGTCATCGGTCCAGTGGATGACGTCGATGAATTGGCCTTTGAGGAAATCGAAAATGCTCATGGTGCCTCCGGGGTTCGCTGGATCAGGAAGTGGTGCAGGGGGGCGGCAAAAGCCAGGTGCCTTTTTCGTCGGCCCCCATGAAATCGGCGTAAAGGGCGATCACTTGGCCCGCGCCGTCGGTCAGGGATGCTACAGGATAGCGACCATCGCCCCATCCGGTGCCAAAGATCGGAAAGCGGTGGCCTTGTGGCAGCGTGATAAAATCGGCGTAATCCGAGCTGTCGCCCATCTTTTCCATCAGGAAGTCATTATAAAGGTCTTTGCCCTGATCGGCCAGCTTGGCGCCAAGCGCGTCGAGTTCCGCAGCGGTGTCGCGGTCCAGAAAAGCACCGGTTCCGGTATCGACAGGAATGGTTGCTAGGTCTGCGCCGCAGGTAGGGGCTGTGCCCGAAAAGACCAGAACGGCCTTGGACACCCGGCCATCTTCGCGGTCGATCAGGGCGTAAAACGTGGCCGGTCCGGCAGGCACGTCTGCGTAGGGCCATTTGTAATCGGCGACGTAGGTCAGCGGATCGACCCCGATCAGCGGACCGTTCGGAGTATAGCTGCCTACCTTGCGCAGATCGAGCGGGCGCGCGGTTTGGCTGATCAGCCAGTCGATCGCGGGCGGGGTAGCGCCCGCCAGCGGTGCGGGCAGGATCAGCGCGGCCATGATCAGCCCCCGCAGCACCATCAGCTTGCCCCGCCCAGAATTTCGGTCGCGATGGTCTGGATGATCGGCTCTGCCTCGGCCAGCGTCATGCCGGGGCGCAGGCGGGGGTCGTAAAGCATCCGCAGCATGATCTCATCCTGCCGGGTCAGCAGCGCAAATTCTTCGTCATCGTTGAAGATCGAGGGGCGCGCGCGGGGGCTGTCGTTCGCCAGACCCAACGATTGCGCCAGTTCTTCGTGCACGCAGGACAGGCGCAGAAGGTCGGGGTGTTCGGCGCGGATCACCGCCAGCGCGCGGGTATAGACGCCGGAGTTGCCTTCGGACAGCGCATAGACCGTGCAATAGGTGGACCGGGGAAGATTGACGAGGCCCGCGATATCTCCCGGTTCCAGACCCGGCACCTGGGCGCGGAAGGTTGGGCCAAGCGTGCGGCGCTCATCCTCGTTCACGATATAGATCAGGAAATTCGGGGCCGCGTCCGACAGCCCGACCGGGTGGCCGGTGATCCGCGACAGACGTGCAAGGAATGACCCGATGCGCGCCCGGTCGGCGGCGCGGGTGGCGTCGGGCACCGATGCGCCAAAGATCAGTTGTGCGCGCACCGGGGCCACCCATCGCCGCAAGCGGCTTTCGGTTTCGCGCTGCACAAGGCCGGTTGCCCCGCGCTGATATTCATCAAAGAGCGCTATCCGGGTAAAGTTCACCGCCAGCATGACATCGGTAAATGGCGTGTCCGCGCCGCCGCCATCGGTGCGCAGCATGCCTTGCGCCAGAAGGTCCTGTTGCACCGACCGGTAATACAGCCGCAGCGCCTCGCTTTGCGCCGAGGCGGGGGGCGGGGATGCGGGTTGCACGGGCCGCGTGGGTGGTGTTACGGGAAGCGAGGCCACGGGCACTTGCGGTCCGCAGGCCGTCAGCGCCGCCAGTAGGGTGGCGGCCAGCCAGCACCGCGGGCTAAGGAAACGGCGGGCAAAAGAGCGGCGCTGCGGCATGATGTGCGGATCAGGCCGTGCCCGTAGCCGAGCCAACGCCGGGGTTGCGCGCCCTGGCCGAAGCCAGTGTATCGCGCAATTCTGTCTCCATCTTGGTCAGTTCCACCTCTGCCGCCGCCCGTTTGGCCTTGCCGTCGTCAGCGATCTGCAGGCTTTCGTTGATCGTGGCGATCAGGGTGGCGTTGGCTTTCTTGACCGCCTCGATGTCGAACACGCCGCGCTCCATCTCGGTGCGGACCACGCGGTTGGCCTGTTGCAGGTTTTCGGCATTGGCGGTCAGAAGTTCGTTGGTCAGATCATTGGCCGAGCGGATCGATTCCGCCGCCTCGCGCGAACGCTGGATCGTGACCGCCTGCGCAAGCTGGGTTTCCCAAAGCGGCACGGTGTTCACCAGGGTGGAGTTGATTTTCGTGACAAGGCTCTTGTCGTTTTCCTGCACCAGCCGGATCGAGGGCAGCGATTGCATAGTGACCTGCCGCGTCAGTTTTAGATCGTAGACCCGGCGTTCCAGATCGTCGCGCGCGGCGCGCATGTCGCGCAATTCCTGTGCGGCCATGACCTGTTGGTCTTCGGCCGTGGCATTGACCGACACTTCTTTCGCGGGGATCGTGGTGGTGTCCAGTTCCTTCAGCTTGGCCTCGCCGGCCGAGATGTAGAGGCCGAGTTCATTATAGAAATCAAGCGTCTTGGCATAAAGGATGTCCAGCGACTTGATGTCTTTCAGAAGTGTGTGCTCATGCCCCAGCAGATCATCGGTGACCTTGTCGATCTGGCTTTGCACAGTTTCAAACTTGGCGACGAATTTGGCGAAAGGTGCCGCGCGGCCCAGCAGTTTTTCCCACCAGCTGCGCTGACGGCGCACATCAAGCTCCGATACCGAAAAGCCCCGGATGGTCGAGACGATGTTGCGCAGGCTGTCACCGGCAGGGCCTACGTCCTTGTTCTTCACATCGGCCAGCATCTGCTGGCTGATGACCTGCAACTCCGCCTGCGCGGCTGACCCGAACGAGATGATCGACTGGGTGTTCGTCATATCCAGTTCCGCCATCCGCTTGCGGATGTCTTCGGCTACAGGTGCGGGTGCGGCCTCCAATGTCACCAGATCGCGGCCCGGTTCTGGCAGGATCGTTGCCGTTACGGCCTCAATATCGGCCAGCGCCGTGGCAGCCTTGGTGCGGATGTCTTCGGTCATGGTCGCCTCATCTGTCGGTTGCGGCACGCGCAGGGTTCGCATGCGGTTCATCCCCTCTATACGCAGGGGATTGCCACTTCTCAATGTCAGTTCAGTGGACGTAGCGCAAACCCGTCGGATTCAGATCAGTTCCGCCGCCTAACCCTCCATCTTCAGCCGGTCGCGCAGAACGCCGATCTCGACATCAAGATCAGTGTGGTCATTGCCCAGCAGGGCGGTGGTGCGGGCGGCGAAGTTGGTTTCCAGATCATCGAGCAGGGCGGCATAGTCGGCGCGGGCCACCGGATTGCGGCTTTGGGCATAGAAATCCGCGAACTTCACCGTCGAGTCGCGTGCGCCCATCAGGTAGACGGTCAGGTATTTGCGCGCGGCGGTCAGATCGCCGGGATCGTTTTCCACGGTGCGGAAAAGCTGGCGGGCGGTCTTGGTGAACTGGTCGACGCGGGTCTCTAAGGGGCGGTCGCCTGCGCGCAGGATCGCGTCTTTCATGGCCTTCAGATAGGCCTCGGCCTCATCCACAGCGCGGGCGACGCGGTCAGTCTGGAAGGTGTCGATCCCCTCCATCCCCTTGTCGCGCAAGGGGTCGGGGCCGAAGGCGAAAAGGTGCAGCGCGGCCCCGATCAGGCCGATCAGGGCAGGCATCAGGGCGGATTGGCCGTTCGCCATCGCGCCCGCAAAAAGGCCGATGCCGATGAAGGCCGACCCTGCCATCTTGCGGGGCAGGGCCGGGCGGCGGGCAACGCGGCGGGCGTCATACGCCTCTTGCGCGATGATGCCTTCGCGGGTCAGCCAGGCGGCCAGAAACAGCATCGCGGCGGCCAGAAGCCCTGCGACCAATCCCGCCGGTTTGCCGATAAACGCGGTGGCGATGAACAAAAGCGGCATGATGAACAGGAATTTCGCGCGACCGCCCACCTTGGTCGGGCGTTGGCCGTCAAACGCATTGCGCTCAGGTGTTTCCTTGCCGCCTGCAATTCCCGTCACGCTTGGGTTATCGGCGCGCGAGCCGGGACTGAATTTTCCGCCGAATTTTTCCGCCATCACTGCGCCCCCAAAGTGGCGACATAGAACATCAGGCCCAAAAGCACGACGTAGGACAGGGTTTGCAGGCTTGATCCGGACATAGGGGCCTCGACTGACATGGCCTTGCGGCTGGTTGGACGCAGTATAGGTGCGGTTGGCGGCCCGGACCAGCCTTAGTCGGTGCGATTACGGGTGGGCGCGCGGCGCGGGGCTGCCGGGCGTTTGGTCTTGGGGCGGTCGGCACTTTGTTCGGGGGCTGATTTGCCGAAAGCCGGGGATTTGGCGCGTTTTGCAACACCTGCGGACGCGGTGCCGGTTTTGCGCGCGTCGGAAGCTTCGGCCGGTTTTTGCGCGCGGGGTTTTGCTGCGTTTGCGGCGTCACCTGCCGGTTTGCGCGCAGGGCGGGTGACTTTACCCTGCCCGCCCTCTGCCCGCGGATCAAGGCCCAGCTGGTCGCGCAACACCGCCCCGCGCACCTCTTCGACATCGCCGGGCTCAAGTTCGCCCAGCCGGAAGGGGCCGTAGGAGATGCGGATCAGCCGGTTCACCACAAGGTTGATGGCCGACAAAGCGCGCCGGATTTCACGGTTCTTGCCTTCGCGTAGGCCCACGGTCAGCCATGCATTCGCGCCTTGGATGCGGTCGATCACCACGTTCATCGGCTGAAACCGCTCGCCGTCGACGGTGATGCCCTTTCGCAAAGGCTCCAGATCGGGGTCCATCGGGTTGCCCTTGATGCGGACCCGGTATTTGCGCAGCCAGCCGGTAGAGGGAAGTTCGAGGCGCCGCTTCAACTCGCCATCATTGGTCAGCAAAAGCAGCCCTTCGGAGTTCAGATCCAGCCGCCCGACCGACATCACGCGCGGCAGGTCTTCGGGCAGATGATCAAACACCGTGGCGCGGCCCTTTTCATCGGAGGCAGAGGTCACAAGCCCCTCGGGTTTGTAGTAAAGCCACAGACGCGGCGGTTCGGCGGCGGCAAGGGGCTTGCCTTCCACCGTGATGCGGTCAGTGGCGGTGACGTTAAGCGCGGGGCTGTCGATCACGCGGCCGTTCACGGCGACCAGCCCCGCCTCGATCATCCGTTCCGCCTCGCGCCGTGAGGCGATGCCCGCGCGGGACAGGACTTTGGCGATACGGTCGCCTTGGGGGGTGGTGGGCATCAGGCGGTATCCTTCAGGGGCCGGACTCTGGCCTTGAGCGCCGGGGATTTTGCATCCCCGGACCCCTGCAGGATATTTGAGCCAATGAGAAGGGGCAAGGCAGGCTTGCCGGGACTTGCGTTTTTCGGCATCAGCGGGGGATGAGCGGATTTCGATCATTCATGGATATTGCGCTGGCTGAGGCGCAAGCGGCGGGCGCGCGGGGCGAGGTGCCGGTGGGTGCGGTCGTTGTGGATGCGGCGAGCAGGGTTGTGGCGCGCGCGGGCAACCGGACGCGCGAACTTTGCGACCCGACCGCTCATGCCGAGGTGCTGGCCCTGCGCGCGGCCTGTGCGCAGGTGGGGTCGGAACGGCTGGAGGGGCACGACCTTTATGTGACGCTGGAGCCTTGTCCGATGTGTGCGGCGACCATTTCGGCGGCGCGGATCGCGCGGCTTTATTTCGGGGCGGATGATCCGAAATCGGGTGGCGTAAAAGTCGGCGCGCGGGTGTTTTCGCACCCCCAATGCCACCACGCACCCGAGGTTTACGACGGCATCGGGGCCGAAGCCTCGGCCACGCTGCTGCGCGACTTTTTTGCCGGGCGGCGGGGATAGCGCCGCCCGTTCAGGTTAGAAGTTGATCGGCTCCAGCACTTCGGGTTCGATAACCGCGACACCGGGACGCAGGCCTGCGCGCAGGGCGTCGGCGTTCTGCTCCAACGCCGGGAAGGTCTTGTAATGACAGGGGATGACGGTCGTGAAGTTGAAAAACTTGTTCGCCGCAAATGCCGCGCGCTTCATGTCCATCGTGTAATGCCCGCCTGCGCACAGGATGCCGATATCGGGTTTGTGGTATTCGGCCATCCAGCCCATATCGGCCATGATGTCGGTATCGCCCGAGACGTAAATCACATGGCCCTCACCCTCGATCATGAAGCCCGCCTCGGAGCCTGCGTGCAGGGGTGCGCCGCCTTTGAAATCAATGCTGGATGAATGAACGGCGTTTACCAGTGTCACCTTTGCGCCGTTCAGATCAATCGTGCCGCCCTTGCCGAACCGGATGCTTTCCACGCCATCATTGGTGGCGCACCAGTCAGCCAGCTCGTGAATCGCTGCAATCGGGATGCCCCGTTCCTTGGCAATGCCCAAGGCATTTCCGGCATGATCGCCGTGGCCGTGGGTCAGCAGGATATGGGAGGCACCCGACGTTGCCTCATCCTCGCGCCCTGCCGGGAAGGACGGGTTGCCGGTGAACCACGGGTCGATCAGAAGCACCGCGCCCTCGATCTCGATCCGGAAACCGGAGTGTCCTAGCCATGTGATTTTCATCTGTGCCCTCATTCCTGCATGATTTCGCACAGAGCTAGGGTGCGGGCCGCGCCAAGGCAATGATGGCCCTTTGCACAGAAAGGCGCGAACCCTGTGCGGCGGGGTTTTCGGACCGTCTGCCGCTTGCAGCGCCGGGCGGGCGGCGATAAACGGGGGCAATGTATTTGAAGGGGCTCCGATGGCGATTGATGTCGAAACCGCGCGCCGTGTCGCGAAACTTGCCCGGATCCGGGTGGAGGAAAGCGATCTTGCCGCCCTTGCGGGTGAACTGAACGGGATCGTGGCGTTCATGGAGCAGTTGAACGAGGTTGACGTTGAAGGCGTGGAACCAATGACATCGGTCACACCGATGCGCCTTGCCCGCCGCGCCGATGTGGTGACCGACGGCGAGCAGCAGCGGGCCGTTCTGGCCAATGCGCCCGACGCGCGTGAGGGATTCTTTGCCGTGCCGAAGGTGGTGGAATGACCGCGAACACCCTGACCATTGCCGCCGCGCGCGACGCCTTGCGCAACCGCGAGATCACGGCAGTTGATCTGACCATGTCGTGCCTGACGGCGATTGATGCGGGCGACGCTCTGGGCGCGTTCGTGCACAAGACTCCGGAACTGGCATTGGAGCAGGCGCGGGCGGCGGATGCACGGTTGGCTGCGGGGGATGCGCCCTCGATGTGCGGGATTCCGCTGGGGATTAAGGATCTGTTCTGCACCAAGGGGGTGCCGTCGCAGGCCGCGTCCAACATTCTGCGCGGCTTCAAGCCCGAATACGAATCGACCGTGACCGAAAAGCTGTTCGGCGCGGGTGCCGTGATGCTGGGCAAGCTGAACATGGACGAATTTGCGATGGGGTCATCGAACGAATCGTCGTGCTATGGCCCGGTGGTGAACCCGTGGCGCAGCGACGACCGCGAATTGACGCCGGGCGGGTCATCGGGCGGGTCTGCCAGTGCGGTTGCCGCCGATCTGTGCCTTGGGGCGACCGGCACCGATACCGGCGGGTCGATCCGCCAGCCTGCGGCCTTTACCGGCATCGTGGGGATCAAGCCGACTTACGGTCGCGTCAGCCGCTGGGGGATCGTTGCCTTTGCGTCGAGCCTTGATCAGGCCGGGCCGATGACGAAATCGGTGACGGATGCCGCGATATTCCTTGGTGCCATGGCGGGCCATGACCCCAAAGACAGCACCAGCGCCGATCTGGCGGTGCCCGATTTCGAGGCGGCACTGACCGGCGATATTCGAGGCAAAAAGATCGGCATCCCGCGCGAATACCGTATGGACGGCATGCCCGCCGAGATTGAATCGCTGTGGGCCAAGGGCCGCGAGATGATGCGTGATGCGGGGGCGGAACTGGTAGATATCAGCCTGCCGCACACGAAATACGCGCTGCCCGCCTATTATGTGATCGCACCTGCCGAGGCGTCGTCGAACCTCGCCCGCTATGACGGGGTGCGCTACGGGCATCGCGCAAAACTGGCGCAGGGCGATGGCATCACCGAGATGTACGAAAAGACCCGCGCCGAAGGCTTCGGGCACGAGGTGCAGCGCCGCGTGATGATCGGCACCTATGTGCTGTCGGCGGGGTTTTACGACGCCTATTACAACCGTGCCCGCAAGGTCCGCGCATTGATCAAGCGCGATTTCGAACAGGCGTTTGCCGCCGGGATCGACGCCATTCTGACGCCTGCCACGCCCACAGCGGCCTTTGGGCTGGGCGAGATGACCAACGCCGACCCCGTGCAGATGTATCTGAACGATGTTTTTACCGTCACGGTGAACCTTGCGGGCCTTCCGGGCGTTAGTGTGCCGATGGGGCTGAACGCCGACGGTCTGCCACTTGGGCTGCAACTGATCGGGCGGCCTTGGGACGAGGGCGATCTTTTGAATCACGCCTATGTGCTGGAGCGGGCGGCGGGCTTTGTGGCAAAGCCTGCGAAATGGTGGTAGGGGCACGTCTGATATGTCTTGCGAGGTAACTTTGATGCGCGCGACCATTGCTTGCGTTCTGGCGGCCGCTCTTTCGGCCTGTGCGCCCGACCTGCCCGATTCGGGCACCGCAGGGCCGGGGTTCAGCGACTATGGCACCTACTTGCGCCAGCGTGAGGCCGCGTTGCAGAACGGAACACCTGCGCCTTTGGCCCCGGTGGGCGGCTTTGGCCAAGGCGCGCCGGTCCAACCCCTGAACACGCAACCGGTGTTTTCAACAGAGTCGGTTGGGGCTGCTATTGATGCCGCCGATCCTGCGAATACCAACGCCGACGGAGGCTTGCAGGGCCGCATCATCGGGCAAGACCCGGTGGGGCAACCTTTGTCGGCGACCGTGCCGCCCTTGGTGGCGGTTGATCCGAACCGGCCGCGCGGCGATGCGCCCTTGGGTATTGCGCCGCAATCGGGCGAAGTGAACCCCAATAATTCCGGCATTTCGGATGAACAGGAGTTCGGCGCGGTGTCGTCACGCGAAACCATTCAGAGCGACAAGGAACGGATCGCCCGCAACCGTTCGCAATACGAAGTCGTTCAGCCCGGAGCCTTGCCGCAGCGGCCTGCCGACACCGGGCCCAATATCGTGAAATTCGCGCTGGCAACGACCCACGCGCCGGGGACCAAGGTTTACAAGCGCAGCGGATTGCAGATCTCGGGCAATTCCGCGTGCCGCAAATATGCCTCGCCCGATCTTGCGCAAGAGGCGTTCCTGTCGTCGGGCGGGCCGGACAATGACCGCAAGGGCCTTGATCCCGATGGCGACGGCTATGCCTGTTCGTGGGATCCGCGACCGTTCCGGAACTGACGCCCATGCCCGGTCTTGCCGCGCACCCGTCGCCAAATTGCGGGCCGCGCCGGGGTGGGGTGCTGCCCGATATGGTGGTCTTGCATTACACTGCGATGATGACGTGCGACGCCGCGCGCGACCGGCTTTGTGACGCGCAGGCCGAGGTTTCGGCGCATTATCTGATTGCAGAAGATGGTACGGTGCACGCTTTGGTGCCTGAGGAATTGCGCGCCTGGCATGCGGGCGCTGGGGCTTGGGGGCAGGTGCGCGACGTCAACTCCCGCTCGATCGGGATTGAACTTGCGAATGATGGCGCGCAGGCTTTCCCCGAACAGCAGATCGTGGCGCTTGAGGCGCTGTTGGCCGATATCCTGCACCGCTGGTCGATTGCGCCCGAACGGGTGATCGGCCACTCCGACATGGCGCCGGGCCGCAAATCCGACCCCGGCGCGCTGTTTCCGTGGGCCAGGCTGGCGCGGGCGGGGCTGTCGGTCTGGCCCGATATGGCCGGTGCGGGGACCTTGCCGTTTCACGCCGCCGCCCGCGCCTTTGGCTACCCCGAGGTAGACCCCGAACTGGTGCTGGCGGCATTCCGTGTGCGGTTCCGACCCGGTGCCAGCGGCCCCGCGGATGCGATCGACACAGCACTTGCCAATGCGCTGGCCACCCGCTTTCCCGTTGACGTGACAACCGCCCAAGCGTAAGCCGCCCCTTGCGCGGATGGCCGGATGACCGCGGCCCCGGATCAAACCGGGGGCGAGGAAAGTCCGGGCTCCATGAAGTAAGGGTGCCGGGTAACGCCCGGCCGGGGTAACCCGAGGGAAAGCGCCACAGAGAAGAGACTGCCCCGCACGTCGGGGTGATGGTGAAACGGTGGGGTAAGAGCCCACCGCGGACCTGGCAACAGGGACGGCAAGGCAAGCCCCACCCGGAGCAATGCCGAATAGGGGCCTCGCGTGGGCTGATCGGGGCGCAAGCCGCGATATCGCCACAGGGATACATCAGCCCAGAGGTCCGGGTTGGCAGCTTGATCCTGTCGGTAACGGCAGGGCTAGAGGAATGGTCATCGACGAAGGGCAACCTTCCGAACAGAACCCGGCTTACAGGCCATCCGCGCATTTTGCTCTGTAACCCAAGGATCGGCGGGAATTGGCCGATCTGTTCGGCGTAACCGCCCGGTCACAGAATTCCTGATAAGCTGCACCCAACTGCAAAAGGGGGAGTCGCAGCATGAGCTTTATCAAGACACTGGCCACACTTGCCGTCGGTTTTGCCGCCGCCAAGGGCTATCAGAAATTCCAGACCGGTGGCGGCATGGCGGGCATGAAAGGTGCGATGGGGCAGGCGGGCCAACCGGGCGGTCTGGCCGATACGCTTGGCGGCATGGCCGAGAGGATGGGCATTCCGGGGGCCACCGAGGCGACGCGCAAGGCGATGGGCCAGATGGGCAGCGCGGGCGTGCAGGGCGCGGATGCAGCACAGACCGGATGGGGCAACCTGATGGGCATGCTTACAGGTGCCACAGCGGCGGGCAGTGCGGCGGTGGCGGGCATGATGGGCAGTGCGGCCGAAGCCACGGGGATGGGCGAGGTTTCCGAGGCAAATGCCCGCCTGTTGATCCGCGCGATGATTCAGGCCGCAAAATCGGATGGCACCATCGACGCCGAGGAACGCGCCCGCATCATGGAGCATATCAAGGACGCAGGCGCGGATGAGATGGCCTTTGTGATGGAGCAGTTCGAGGCCCCGGTTGACCCGGTGGCCCTGGCCGCTGACACCGATGCCGCGATGCGCGCGCAGGTTTACGCTGTGTCGCTGATGGCGATCACCGCAGATACCGACGCCGAACGTAACTATCTGGATCGGCTTGCCACGGCGCTTGGCCTTGACGCGGCCACCCGCAGCGGACTGCATGCCGCACAGGGCATGACGGTTTAGGCGCAATTCGCACGGGTTCTTGCGCAGGCGGGCGCTTTCGCGGTTGACTCCGCCCGCCCCATGCGTAAAACGCGGGCTTCAAGAATTCTGCGGGGGGCGCTGACCCCCCGGCTTTTGGAGATGCGACGATGGCCAAACCGGCGACGATCAAGATCCGTCTGAACTCGACGGCGGGCACCGGGCACTTCTATGTGACCAAGAAAAACGCCCGGACGATGACCGAAAAGATGTCGGTCCGTAAATATGACCCCGTAAAGCGGGAGCATGTCGAATACAAGGAAGGCAAGATCAAGTAAGATCTGCCCTATTGTTTGTGTATTGGCCGCGCCCCGTGCGCGGCCTTTTGCATTATGGAGTCGCTTGCCGTTTGGCTTTGCAGCACCATTTTGCCGGATTATGGCCCGCACCCTGACCCTTCGTCCCGCGACCCCTGCCGATCTTGCGGCGGTCGATCTGTTGCTGTCGCGCAGCTATCCGCGCTTGCTGGCCGCTGATTATCCCCCTTCGGTCATGGTGACGGCGCTGCCGATCATCAGCCGTGCGCGACCCGAGCTGCTGGCCTCGGGGCGGTATTTCGTAGCAGTCGATGCAGAGGGAAGGATTCTGGGCGCCGGAGGGTGGAGCGGGGCCGCCCCCGGCCCGTCAGACCAGCCCGAGGCCGAGGCCATGCGCGCCAGCATCGGCCATATCCGGCATTTTGCGACCGACCCTGCGGCCCTGCGGCGTGGCATCGGGCGGGCGCTGATGGCGCGGGTCACTGCACAGGCGCGCGGGGTCGGTATGGTGCAGCTTGATTGCCTGTCGACCCGCACGGCGGTGCCGTTCTATGCGTCCTGCGGGTTTCGCGACTTGGGGCCAGTGAACGTGGCCCTGCGCCCCGGTATCGACTTTCCAGCGGTGCGGATGATCTGCGATCTGCCATGAAAAAGGGCCGGCGTTTCCACCGGCCCCGTTCGCGTCATGTCTGTGCGATTATTCGCGGTTGCCCAGAAAGCTGAGCAGGAACATGAACATGTTGATGAAGTCGAGATAGAGCCGCAGCGCGCCCATGATCGCAGACTTGCCCAGCCATTCCTGATCGGCTTGCCCGGCATGCGCCACATATTCGGTCTTGATCGACTGCGTGTCATAGGCGGTCAGGCCAGCAAAGATCAGCACGCCGATCGTCGAGATTGCGAAGGCCAGTGCCGATGACGCGAGGAAGATGTTGACGACCATCGCAACGATAAGGCCGATCAGACCCATCATCAGGAAGGTGCCCATCGCCGACAGGTCACGCTTGGTGGTGTAGCCGTAAAGCGAAAGGCCCGCAAAAGCGACGGCGGTGATCAGGAAGGTCTGCGCAATGGATGCTCCCGTGAAGACCAGAAAGATCGAGCTGATCGAGATACCCATCAGTGCCGCGTAGACGTAGAAGAACAGTTGTGCGGCGCCCTGGCTAAGCCGGTTGATCATCGCCGAGAATGCAAAGACCATAACCAGCGGGGCGAACATGACGACCCATTTCAGCGGTGACAGATAAAGTGTCGCGCCAAGCTGGGACAGCATTGTGCCATTCGACAGCTGCGTCACCGCCAGCGCTGGGTCGGTTGTCACCGCAAGGCCCGAGATGCCCCATGCGGCAGCACCGGTCAGCAGCATGCCCACGGACATCAATCCGTAGACCTTGTTCATGTGGGCGCGAAGGCCCTCGTCGATGGCCGCTGTCCGGGCACCTGCGCCGACCGAGCGGATGTCTTGATATTCAGCCATAAGAGCCTCCGATTAAGTTCATTTGACTGCCGCGCGTGTGTGCGAGGCAGCCTTGTTGGACATATCGGGAAGCAGTATCACGTTTTCAAGGATTTCCGACGAAAAACCTTTGCAACAGCCTCGGTTTCTCGTGCGTGCGCCTTCAGCGACGCAAACCCGTTGATGTATCCCACACCGGACGGGCACATTCGGCCAGCACTTCAGCCCGCGTCAGGCCGACATCGTAAAGCATCGCATCATCCAGACGGGCAAGGGCCGCGCGCTGTTGGCGCAGAACCAGCATGGCGGATACTGCGGCAAAGGCGCGCTCGACAAAGCCTGCGGACTGCACGCGGTGCGTGGTCAACTGGGCGGTGTGAATCGAGGCGAACATGGTCTTTCCTTTCAGATTTCAATCGCGGGGCGACCTGCTGGTCCTTCTTCCCGCTTGATCCTTATGCCATGTTCGTTCATATTTGAAAAATGAATGGTTTTGACCTTTAAAATCAAAGTTTGTGATATGAAGCGAAATCTTGACCTCACTGCCCTTCGGTCTTTCATGGCCATCGCCGATGCAGGCGGGGTGACCCGTGCGGCGGGGTTCCTGAACCTGACACAATCCGCGGTTTCCATGCAGATCAAGCGGTTGGAGGAGGTGTTGCAGGTGCCGCTTCTGGACCGCTCGGCGCGCAAGGTGGGGCTGACGGCGGCCGGCGAGCAGCTTTTGGGCTATGCCCGGCGCATCCTCTCGCTGAACGACGAGGCGTTTGGTCGCCTGACCCATGACGCGTATGAAGGCGAAGTTGTGCTGGGCGTGCCGCATGATATCGTTTACCCTGCGATCCCGCAGGCCTTGCAACGATTCAGCCGCGATTACCCCAAGATGCGCGTCACGCTGTTGTCATCGTTCACCCGCGTTCTGCAGGCGCAGTTTGCGCGCGGCGAATGTGATCTGATCCTGACCACCGAAGATGAAGTGGGGACGGGCGGCGAAACGCTGGTCGACCTGCCGCTGATCTGGATCGGTGCGCCGGGCGGGTCGGTATGGCGCAACCGGCCCCTGCGCCTTGCGTACGAGCACAACTGCATTTTCCGCTCAGGTGTTCAGGCGGCGCTGGACCGGGCGGGCATTCCTTGGGAAATGGCCGTGGAAAGTGACAGCACCCGTGCAATTGAGGCGTCGGTCAGCGCGGATCTTGCGGTTCATACCGTTCTTGCGGGATCGGAACCGCCCTATCTAGAACGCATAGCGCACGGCGGCCTGCTGCCCGATCTTGCCCGGATGAAGGTCAATCTTTATGTGGCTGACCCGGCGCATAGCCCGGCCGTGGATGCCTTGGCTGACATGATCCGGGCGGTGTACGCCAACCGCAGCGCGAGCTGACGCCCCTCCCGTGCCGGCGATCCTGCCACTGTCCGGCCAACAGAATCAGGCGCGAACGGCGCAACGATCGCGCAAGTCCAGCGTGAATGCATTGCATAATGCAAAAAATGACCCTAAAAAGTTGCAAAACGCATTTCATTTTGCAACACTCGTATAGCGCGAAAGGTGGTTAACTTCGAAACCCTGTGGATGAAACCCGACCGGTTAATGAAAATACTTCTTCACCTGTATAATTGGACATATCCAAAAAGACAGGTTTCGCGCCGATTGTCGCCTTTGATAAAAAACTTTGCAGAAAACTGCGGTCGCGCCCGGTTTGGCACGCTTTATGCTTATATAAATTGTGACTTACATCAGTGGAGCTTGCTAGAATGAAACACCCCGTGGACGCGCATGTCGGCAAACGTATCCGGCATCGGCGCTGGATGTTGGGAATGACCCAACAGCAACTCGCCGACGCCGTTGGCATAAAATTCCAACAGATTCAAAAGTATGAAACCGGCATGAACCGGGTCAGTGCGTCGCGGTTGTGGAATATTGCGGAAACGCTGGGCGTGGGGATCAGCTTTTTCTTCGAAGGCATTGATGATGCAAGCGAAGCAGGTTCTGCCGCCAATACCGACATCATGGCCGATAAAGAGGCTCTGGAACTGGTGCGTACTTACTATGCCATTCCCGAAACCCAACGTCGCCGTCTGTTTGATCTGGCCCGAGTGCTGTCGAACGCCGCCTGACCGATTGCGCGGCCCGCTTGACCCCCGGCCTGCAAAAGGCTAGCGCCGGGGGACGCAACCGGAGTGGCGTGCGATGGCAGATCTGACCAAGACCGAGCAAGATGACCTCGTCAGCGTGGCGGCCCGTTTAGCAGATGCCGCGCGCGAAGCGACGCTTCTGCATTTTCGCACGGAACTTACTGCGGAAAACAAGGAATCTCAGAGGTTTGACCCCGTAACCGTCGCCGACCGGCTGTCAGAACAGCGGATGCGGGCGATTCTGGCCCGGTATCGTCCGCATGACGGCATCCTGGGCGAAGAATTCGGTGCAACCTCAGGAACTTCGGGCCTGACGTGGGTGCTTGACCCGATCGACGGCACCCGGTCCTATCTTGCGGGCACCCCAACCTGGGGCGTGCTGATCTCGGTTCGCGATGCAACCGGGCCGCTTTATGGCCTGATTGACCAACCCTATATCGGCGAGCGGTTCGAAGGTGGATTTGGCCGCGCCGCGATGACCGGCCCGCTTGGCCCCCGCAAGCTCCAAACCCGCGCGCCCCGGCCGTTGTCCGAATGTCTGATCATGACCACCTTCCCCGAGGTCGGCACCGCCGAGGATGGCACGGCCTTCCACCGCCTTGCCCCGCAGTGCCGCATGACCCGTTACGGCACCGATTGCTACGCCTATGCGCTGATCGCCGCCGGCCAGATTGATCTGGTGGTCGAGGCGGGATTGCAGGCTTACGATGTGCAGGCACCCATTGCGGTGATCACGGCTGCAGGCGGCATCGTGACCGACTGGCAGGGCCGCCCCGCCCATGACGGCGGTCGCGTCCTTGCCGCCGCCAACCCACAGGTCCACGCAGCTGCCATGGCTTTCCTTGCCGCGCCCTGACTTCATTTTTGCAAAAATACTCTCGCCGAAGGCTCCGCACCCGCAACCTGCACAACGGCTGAAAGGCAGGCAACCTTGTCCGAAACCCTGATCCGCAACGCCGATGTTGTCGTCACGATGAACCCCGGACGGGCCGAGATTGCGCGCGGCGATGTGCTGATCCGGGATGGCGTGATCGCGGCCGTCGGGCAAGGGCTTTCGACCACCGGGCAGACCCTGAATGCACGCGGTTGCGTCGTTACCCCCGGCCTTGTGAACACGCATCACCACCTTTACCAGACCCTGACCCGCGCGGTGCCGGGTGGGCAGGATGCGCTTCTGTTCGGCTGGCTGAAAACGCTTTACCCGATCTGGGCGCGCTTTGGCCCCGAGGAGATGTTCGTCTCCACCCAGACCGGGCTTGCGGAACTGGCGCTGTCGGGCTGCACGATGACCTCCGATCATCTCTATCTTTTCCCGAACGGCGCGCGGCTGGATGACACCATCGCCGCCGCGGCCGGGGTCGGTCTGCGCTTTCACCCGACCCGCGGCGCGATGAGCATCGGCGAATCCGCGGGTGGCCTGCCCCCCGATGCGCTGGTTGAAGCTGAGGCTGAGATTCTGAACGACTGCATCCGCGTTGTGGACCGGTTCCACGACGGGGCAGAAGGCTCCATGTGCCGCGTAGGACTAGCCCCCTGTTCGCCGTTTTCGGTCAGCCGTGATCTTATGCGTGACGCGGCCCTGTTGGCCCGCGACAAGGGCGTGATGTTGCACACCCATCTGGCCGAGAATGACGAGGATATCGCCTATTCGCTGGCAAAATTCGGCTGTCGTCCGGGCGATTATGCCGAGAGTCTGGGCTGGACAGGCGCGGATGTCTGGCACGCGCATTGCGTCAAGCTGAACGCCTCCGAGATCGACCTTTTCGCCCGCTCCGGAACCGGGGTGGCACACTGCCCCTGCTCGAACTGCAGGCTTGGGTCAGGGATTGCCCCGGTGCGGGCGATGCGGGACGCGGGCGTGAAGGTCGCACTTGGCGTGGATGGATCGGCCAGCAATGATGCAGGAAACCTGATTGCCGAAGCGCGCCAGACCCTGCTTTTGCAGCGCGTGGTGAACGGTGCTGATGCGATGAGCGCGCGTGAGGCGTTGGAGATTGCCACCCTTGGAGGCGCGCAGGTTCTGGGGCGGCCCGACTGTGGCCAGATCGCGCCCGGCAAGCGCGCCGATATTGCAATCTGGGATGTGTCGGGGCTGGAGGCGGCAGGCGCATGGGACCCGGTCGCAGCCCTTGTTTTGTGCGGCCCGACCCGCGTGCGCGATCTGTTTGTCGAAGGGCGGCAGATCGTCTCGGGCGGCCAGATCACGACGATTGATCTGCCCCGCGTGGTGGAGCGGCAAAACCAGTTGGCCCGCGCCCTGATGGCATGACTTGCGCCGCCGCCGATTTCCCGGCATTGCCCGCAAAACGAAAGGCCGCGCCATGAAACACGACTACAATGCCCAACGCGACGAAACGTATGAGACATTCGAGGAACTGCGCAAAGACCCCAGCCTGCCGAAGATGGCTGTTGTCGATTACCAGTTCTTTTCCGAAGAAACCGATGCCAATTGGGACGGGTTCGAAAATGCCTTGCAAGCCAAGGGGTTCGAGACGCGGCGGTATCAGGAAGACGACGAGGATGACGTGATGGAGGCCAGCATCGGCCCGGTCGACGTGACGCCCGAAACCATCTGGCATTACGAAAAGCTGACGACCGAAATAGCACTCACGTTTGACTTTTACCCCGACGGCTGGGGGCTGGTGGAAAGCTGACCGCCAACCCAGACCGCCCGGATCGCGCGGTCATCGCCCATCATGATGGTGGGAAACAGCGCCTGCCAGATATCGCCCGCCCGCGCCGATGCCTGCGCGATGGCGGGGGTCGAGGCCAGGTCGATCACTGTAAGATCGGCCTCCATCCCCTTGGCAATATTGCCAATTTTGTCTCCCGCCCGTAGCGCCTGCGCTGACCCCACGGTTGCCAACCACCACAGGTGCGACGGATGCAGGGCCATGCCCCGCAGCTGCGCCACCTCATAAGCGGCAGCCATCGTGCGCAGCATCGAAAATGACGATCCACCGCCCGTATCAGTGGCCAGCCCCACCCGCATCCCGGCACCCTTCAACCCGGCCATGTCGAACAGCCCCGACCCGATGAAGGTGTTCGACGTCGGGCAGTGGATCAGGGCGGCGTCCACCTCGGCCAGCCGGGCTTTCTCGCGGCTTTCCAGATGGATCGCGTGGCCGTATAGCCCGTTCGCGCCCAGCAATCCGAACGCCTCATATGTATCCAGATAATCGCGCGCGTTGGGGAAAAGGTCGCGCACCCAGGCGATTTCATCGACCTGCTCCGACAGATGCGTCTGCATCAGGCATCCCGGATTTTCCGCCCAAAGTGCGCCCATTGCGGCCAGTTGATCGGGGGTCGAGGTTGGCGAAAAGCGCGGTGTGACCACATATTCCAGCCGGTCCACCCCGTGCCATTTCGCCAGCAGGGCGGCGCTGTCATCATAAGCGCTGGCCGGGGTGTCGCGCAGACCATCGGGTGCGTTGCGGTCCATGCAGGTTTTCCCGGCCCATATGCGTTGCCCTCGGGCCTGCGCCGCCGTGAAAATCGCATCGACGCTTTCTGGGTGGATTGTGCAATAACTACAAAAGCTTGTGGTGCCATATGAAAGTGTTATATCAACATACCGCGCGGCGATTTCGGCGGCATAAGCAGGGTTGGAAAACCGCATCTCCTCGGGGAACGTATAGGTGTTCAGCCAGTCGATCAGCCGCTTGCCCCAACTTGCGATGATCGCCGTCTGCGGAAAATGAACATGCGCATCCACGAACCCCGCCGAGATCAGCGCCGACCCATAATCCGTCACGCGGGCCTGCGGATGCGCGGCGCGCAAACGGTCAGCCGAGCCCACGTCCGCGATCTTGCCGCCGTTTATCAGAACCGCACCCCGCGCCTCATACAGCGCCGCATCCGCACCCTCGACGAAGGGATCGCCGCGGTACGCAAGCACCTGACCCAGCAATAATTCCACGCTCTACCCCCCTTGGTTTGACCGTTAGCCTAACGGCTTTTGCCCGAGCCGTAAATTTCCGGTCTGACCTGTTTTCCCGAAACACTTTGGCCTAAGGTCGGGGCAATCGGACCGGAGGTGGAATGGATCAGATCGAGGAACGGCCCGACAATCAGCCCAACGCGCAGGACGATGAAGTTCTGGGCGCCCGCCGTGTTGGCCTGATTCTCGACGCAGTCGAGGCGCGCGATGTGCAGGCGCTGGACGATCTTCTGCAACCGCTGCACGCCGCCGATATTGCCGACCTTCTGGAACAGATCAGCGCTGGTGAACGTCGAGATCTGATCACGCTTTGGTCGGGCGAGATTGACGGCGAAATCCTGTCGGAAATCGACGAATCGATCCGCGAAGAGGTGATCGAGCATCTGCCGCAAAAGGTGCTGACGGACGCGGTGCGCGAGCTTGATACCGACGACGTTGTCGACATTCTGGAAGACCTTGAAGCGCCGCAGCAGGAGATCATCCTTGGTGCGCTGGAACTCGCTGACCGGGTGGCGGTTGAACAGGCGATGTCCTATCCGGAAGGGTCGGCGGGCCGTCTGATGCAGCGCGAAATCGTCGTGGCACCCGACTTCTGGAACGTTGGTCAAGCGATTGATTTCCTGCGGAACTCCGAAGTTCTTCCGGATCAGTTCTACCATGTCATTCTGGTCGATCCGCGCATGAAACCCATGGGCTATGCTGCTCTTGGCCGGATCATGGCAGCGCGGCGCGATGTGCTTTTGCGCGATCTGATGGAGGAAAGTTTCCGCACCATCAAGGTGGCTGCGGAAGAGGCGGATGTCGCCTATATCTTCAACCAGTATCACCTGATTTCTTGCCCCGTGGTAAATGCCGACGGGCGGCTTGTCGGCGTGATCACGATAGATGACGCGATGAACGTGCTGGACGAGGAGCATGAGGAAGACATTCTGCGCCTTGCCGGTGTGGGCGACGAAAGCTCGATCTCGGACCGTGTGATTGAGACCACGAGGCAGCGTCTGCCGTGGCTGTGTGTCAACCTGCTGACGGCGATTCTGGCCAGCATGGTGATTGCGCAGTTTGAAGCCACCATCACGCAACTGGTGGCGCTGGCGGTGCTGATGCCGATTGTGGCGTCGATGGGCGGCAATGCAGGCACCCAAAGCCTTACGGTGGCGGTGCGGGCGCTGGCGACGCGCGATCTGACCACGTCGAACGTCTGGCGCGTGATCCGGCGGGAAACCATCGTGGGGCTGGTGAACGGCCTCTTTTTCGCGGTGGTGATGGGGCTGGTCAGTTGGGTGTGGTTTGGCAACGGGCAACTGGGGCTGGTGATCGGGGCGGCGATGGTGGTGAACCTTCTGGTGGCAGGAATGGCGGGAATATTGGTGCCGGTGATGATGGAAAAAGTAGGCTGGGATCCGGCGCTTGCGTCGGGCACGTTTGTGACCACTGTCACTGACGTGGTGGGTTTTTTCGCGTTTCTGGGATTGGCTGCGGTGTTTTTGCTATGATTTCCGATGTCAAAATCGAGGCGCGCCGTGCTGCTTTTGCGGCGCGAAAGCTGGCGTTTGCAGCGGGGCAGGGGCAGGCGGGGGCGCTATTGGCCGACTATCTGGCCCCGCAGCGAAGCCGTATCCTTGCCGGATACATGGCGATGCGCACTGAGATTGATCCGTTTGAAGCTATGGCCGCGCATCAGGGGCCGGTCTGTGTGCCGGTGATTGTCGGGGCGGGCCGGCCTTTACGGTTTCGCGAATGGACGCCGGGGTGCGCCATGATCCCCGGCGAATTCGGCGCGTTGATCCCGGCCGAGGGCGCATGGCTGGAGCCCGAAGTGCTGATCGTGCCGTTGGTCTCATTTGATGCGCGGGGCTACAGGCTTGGCTATGGCGGCGGCTTTTATGACCGCACGCTGGAGGGGCTGCGCGCCAAGCGTGCGACGCTGGCCATCGGCTTTGCCTTTACCGCGCAAGAGGTGCCCGAGGTGCCGCTGGAACCGACCGATCAGCGCCTTGATGCCATTGTGACCGAAGCCGGGTCGGTCACGCTGATCTGAAACCCTCACGTCACTCTATCACATGCAAAGGCGGAAAGCACTGCCACCCGCCGTTACAGGTTTGGGTTGATGAAAAATCTTACTTTGCGATCTTCTCGTCGCGCACGAACATGTTTGCCCAAGCGCGGTCGATCAGATCGGGGCTCATATGATAGGGCAGCCCTTCGAAATCACAGATCGCGATCATCTGGTCGATCAGGAAAATCGGCTGATAGTTCGCGTAATTGTGGTCGATGGTCGGGTATTTGGTTTTCAGCAGATACAGAAGTGCGGCCTCATCCAGCGGCATTTTCCGTTTCCGCGCGATCATCGCGAAAATCTTCAGGTAGTTTTCCTGATTCGGCCCGTCGATCTTGATCTTGAAGAAGATACGACGCAGGGCCGCACCGTCGAAGATTTCATTCGGGTGGAAGTTGGTCGAGAAAATGACCAGCGTATCGAACGGCACGGTGAACTTCTCGCCTGATTGGAGCGCCAGAATATCGCGGCTTTCTTCCAGCGGAACGATCCAGCGGTTGACCAGCTTTTGCGGCGGTTCGGCTTGGCGGCCCAAGTCGTCGACAATGAAGATGCCGCCGTTGGATTTAAGCTGAAGCGGTGCCTGATAGGTTTTCGCCGTGGCATTGTAGTTGAGATCCAGCATATCCAGCGACAATTCACCGCCCGTAATCACCGATGGGCGTTGGCAATAGACATAGCGGTTGTCAAAGCGGTTCGATGCGCGGCGCAGCGAATTGGGGTCATCGACCGACTCCGTCGCCGCCGAATGCACGATTGGATCATAGACGGTGATCACCTGACCCGAGTATTCCAGGGCGCGCGGAACGTATATCTTGTCACCCAAGGCATCGCGTATCCCGTTGGATATACTTGATTTTCCGTTTCCCGGCGGGCCATACATCAGGATCGAGCGGCCCGAGGTCACGGCGGGGCCAAGGTTCTGGATCAGATCGTCCGGCAGGATCAGATGGCCCATACCCTTCAGCAATTCTGTCCGGGTCAGGCGCATGTTCCGGATCGACTGGCGCTTGACCTGCTCCTTGTAGGATTCAAGCGGGATCGGCATCGCGCCGTAATATTCCGACTGGCTCAGCGCATCCAAAGCGCGGGCCTTGCCGCCATCGGTCAGCTGATAGCCCATTTCATTGCCGCTGGTGGCGTGCAGCGTGCCAGTGGCCTGCAACAGCTTCTGGCCGCGGGCGAGGTCAATCAGTTCCTGCGTGACGGTCGAGGGGATGCACATCACGCGCGACAGGGCCGAGGCAAGTTCCAGGTTGGTGCGGAACATCGTTTTCAGCAGGATATCCCGCATCATCACGATGGAAATGCCAGTTTCCGCCATGGTGCGCGGCGGCACCGGGGCCAGCACGTTGGGGGCTGCGGCGGGCGGGGTCTGGACGTTCATCGGCATCACCTTTTACAGGTTGGGTTGTGCCGCCCGGCGGGACCGGGCGTCAGTTGACCGGTATAAAAGCAGAACCTTGCAGCAAAATTACGGCAGCCAGATAAAAAACCAGCGTTCCTGCAAGGGCGAGACCCATCGGGAAATCCTTGTGGGTCCATGATAGCCAGTCGGTCGTCGCTGACCGGATCAGCGGGATGTATTTCATCGCGCGGTGGCTGACAAAGGCGCCCAGCAGGCAGGCCGCAAACAGCATCATCACGAACTTGATGTCGGCACCCACAAAGAACGGCGCCATCACCGCGCCGAATTTCGCATCCCCCGCCCCCATTAGGCGCAACATGTTGGCCAGAAAGCCTACGACGAGAACGATGCCCATCAGGGCCAGACCCCAGAGCCACGTCTTGTAATCCGGCCAAAGAAGAATGAACCCCAACACAACAAACACGGTGCCCAGGGCCATGACGGCCTTGTTCGGGATTTTCATGAACTTCATGTCGGACCACGCCACCCAGACACAGATAGGCAGCACGAACGGCAATAAAATCAAGGCAGTGGTCGGGGTCAGCATCAGTTCGTCACTTTGTTGTCCAGCGCATCAAGGCTGCGTTGTGCGGCCTCGAAATACTGCGGGTTGGTGTCGATGGATTCCCTGAGCAGGCCCTTGCCGACCGAGACATCGCCTTGTTTCACAGCCGTAAGCGCCAGCGTGTACATAAGCTGCGCGCGTTCGGTCTGGGTCATCTGGATGACGGGCAAATCGTATTTGCGCTGCGCACCACGGGCCAGAACCAGATTGTTTTTCGAGGTGAACAGGGTCGGATCAAAGGTGATCGCCTCGGTGAACAGCTTTTCAGCGCCCTGGTAATCCGCTCGGGTCAGTTTGGAAAAGCCCCAGTTGTTCAGAACGCCGGCAGGCTTTGTCGTCAGGCCGGCCGCGATTTCATAGAAACTGTCGGCTTTCTTCCAGTTCTTGTTGCTGTCGGCAACCATCGCTTCCAGCCGGTAGCGCTCATAGGTTTCATGCGTCGGCGGAATGGTGTTCAGAACGCCTTCTGCCTTTTTCCATTCGTTCGTGCGCACCAGCGCATCGGCGTAGGAGACTTTGTCGTCATTGGTGCCTTGCGGGCTTTCGGCCAGCGCTTGCCATGCGGCGACAGCTTCGGTCGGGCGATTGGCTCGGATCAGCGATTTCGCAAGATTGCGTTTCAGATCAACGCGGTCGGGGTTTTCGCCCAGCGTCCGGCTGAAATAGGCGACCGCTTCATTCGGGTCGCCGACCGTCAGGTAAATGTCGCTGAGGTTGGATTCGTCGACCACATTCACGCTTTTCAGCGCGCGGCTGACTTCGGCGTCAGATGTTTTCTTCTGGCACCCCATAAGAGCAACCGTGCCGCACAGGCACAGCGAAAGTAGAACCGGGTGGCGCATTTTGCGTCCTTTTTACTGCTCGATCTTGGCCTGTCAAAGCGACGACAACAGCACCGTTTCGCTGATGCCCCGGCGGACAAGCTTGAATTTAGGCGTTTCTTCCTGCTCAGCATAAATCGTCTTTTCGCTTTTCGCGATAGCCAGCTTAAGATTTTCGCGGATCGAGTCCGTTTGGCCACTGTCTTCGGCAAACGCCTGCTGAAAAACCACGCGCGCCTCGCCGGTATTGCCGCGTTCCATCAGCACAACGCCAAGGTTGTTGAGGGCGGGCACAAAGGTCTGATCCAATTTCACGGCCTGCCGCAACAGGGCTTCGGCCTGGCCAAGACGGCCCAGATGCAGGTTGGCAGACCCAAGCGCCGACAGAACATCGGCGTTGACACCCTGTTCGCCTGCTGCCCGAAGATAGGCACGCAAGGCCAGATCATATTCGCCCGACTCCATCAGGCGATGCCCTACCAAAAGGCCGTCGATGCCGGTGCCATTGCGATCGGCGACAAAGGGCGCGTTTCGTTTGGCCGCATTTTCGGAAAGGCTGCCCGTCGATTGACAGGCAGCCATCATAAGGATCGCGCTAAGGGCGGTCGCCCAAGGTCGTTTCAGAAATATCAGTTCGTATACCCGGCCAGGTTCTTGGAGATGCCGTACACCGAAGGTCCGATCAGAATGATCATCAAGGGCGGCAACGTGAACATCATTGTGCCCAAGGTCAGCTTGGTCGGCAAGACGTTTGCCTTTTCTTCGGCGCGCATCACGCGCTTGTCGCGCATTTCGGCAGAATAGACACGCAATGCCTCGGCAATCGAGGTGCCGAAGGTGGCCGATTGCACCAGCGTGGTTACAAAAGATGCCACATCGGCGATGCCCACGCGTTCCGACATGTCTTTCAGAACCGAAACGCGGTCCTTGCCGGCTTTGATTTCGTGCGCGACCATGTCGAATTCCTCGGCCAGCGGCGGGCAGCCGGCGCGGCTTTCCTTGGCGATCCGGTTGATCGACTGGTCCAGCGACTGACCGGCCTCGATACAGACCAGCATCAGGTCCAGCGCATCGGGAAAGCCCTGCACGATCTGCCCCTGCCGGGTTTGCAGGCGGCGCTGCACCCAGTATTGCGGCAGGTAATACCCCGCAGCGCCGGGTGCGATCGTGTACATGATCATGGCTGACGTGCCGACTTCGCCGTTGCGCGACAACAAAAGCGTGTAAAGCAGGCCCAGAACAAGAAACAGGATGCCCAAAGCGAATTGCGAAAAGTGGAACATCCGGACCGAGTTCTTGGCGTGATAGCCTGCGCGCATCATCTTAAGCTTGGCCGCCGACATGTCTGATTCGTTCTGCGGCTCCAGAAAGCTTGCGAACTTTTCCAGCTTGTCCGCTCGGTCGCCACGGCGCAGGATTTGCCCAGGTGCCGCGCCCTTGGCCGCAGCCCCCCCCTGCGCGCGGATTTTTGCGTAAGGGTCCTTCTGCTTTTTAAGAATTGTGGGAAGGGTAAAGGCGATCAGCACGATGCCAAGGGCCAACACTGCAAAGACCGGTCCCATCGGGCCGAACGTTGCGATCAGTGTTTCGTTCAATGCAGTCAGCATGATGCTTAACCCTTCAGACCTTGATGTTGACCATGACCTTCATGAAGATCACGTTGATGATTAGGAACACGCCGACGACCAGGGCCGCGGGGATGAATGCAGGGGTTTCCTTTACCTCGTCATAGTAATGCGGCTGCAGAACCGAGATCATGATCATCGCACCGATCGGGAAGGCCGAAAGGAACATGCCCGACCACTTCGCCTCGGCGGTGATCGCTTTCACCCGACGGAAAAGCTTGAAGCGCGCGCGGATCACCTTGGCCAGCCCCTCAAGGATCTCGGCAAGGTTGCCGCCCGATTGCTGCTGGATCGTCACGGCGACGGCCAGAAAGCGCAAATCCTGGCTGTCCATGCGTTCGGCAAAGGCTTTCAGGCTTTCGGCCACATCGCGACCGTAGGCCGCCTCATCGCCGATCATGCCCATTTCGGTGCCCAGCGGGTCGGGAATTTCCTTGGCCACGATGGCAATGGCCGAGGCAAACGGGTGCCCCACCCGCAGCGACCGCACCATCAGTTCGACGGCATCAGGAAGCTGTTCTTCCAATAACTCCATACGCTTTTTGGCCTTGCCGTTCACCCAGACATAGACGCCGCCGATCCCCATGCCCACGGCCAGAAGCGCGCGCACGTTGACGTCGGTATCGGTTCCGACGGTCAGGCCCATAAAGCTGAACACCGCCATGAGGCCCATGATTCCGACCAGTTGTTGCGGCGAAAACGCAATGTTGGCCTTTTGCGCCTTGGTCGCCAGAATGGAATAGAGCGGAATGCCGCGGGATTTGATGTGCTGGCCCATTTCCTTGCGGAGCTGTTCCAGAACCTGCTCGCGGTTGCCGCCCTTTTCCAGCAGCGCAAGGCGGCGACTGACGCGGTTGTTCAGGCTGATGGATTTACCGAAAACGGTAAGATAAAGCCCGTTCACGAGCACCAGAACGGCGACGAAAATCAGGATGTAGATGATGGGGGCGGCGCTGATCTGCATGATTTGCCTCAGACAATCGGTTCGTAGATGGATGCCGGTAGATCAAAGCCCCACTGGCGGAAGCGTTCGGAATAGTGCGAGCGCACGCCCGTTGCGTTGAAGCGGCCGATGATCTTGCCATCGGGGGCAAGGCCAAGGCGTTCGTAGCGGAAAATCTCCTGCATCGAGATGACCTCGCCCTCCATCCCGGTGATCTCGGTGATGGAAACCATCCGGCGCGATCCGTCCTGCAAGCGGCTGGCCTGCACGATCAGGTTCACAGCGGCGGCGATCTGGCTGCGCACGGCTTTCAGCGGCATCTCGATACCTGCCATTGCCACCATGTTTTCAAGACGGCTGATGCCGTCACGCGCGTTGTTGGCGTGGATCGTGGTCATTGACCCGTCGTGACCCGTGTTCATGGCCTGCAACATGTCGATAACTTCCTCGCCACGCGTTTCGCCCACGATGATCCGGTCTGGGCGCATCCGCAGCGCGTTGCGCAGACAGTCGCGCTGGGTCACAGCGCCCTTGCCTTCGACGTTTGGGGGGCGGCTTTCCATCCGGCCAACGTGGATCTGTTGCAGCTGAAGTTCTGCCGTATCCTCGATCGTCAGAACCCGTTCGGTGTTGTCGATGAACGACGACAGCGCGTTCAGCGTGGTGGTCTTACCCGAACCCGTACCGCCCGACACGATGATGTTCAGACGGCAGGACACGGCGGCCTGAAGATAGGCGGCCATTTCTTCGGTAAAGGCGCCGAATTTCACCAGGTCATGGATGCCCAGCTTTTCCTTTTTGAACTTACGAATGGAAACCAGGCTGCCATCCACGGCAACCGGCGGCACCATGGCGTTGAAACGGCTGCCGTCGGCAAGACGGGCGTCGACGTAAGGGTTGGATTCATCAACCCGGCGGCCCACGGCGGACACGATCTTGTCGATGATCCGCAAAAGGTGGCGTTCGTCCTTGAACTTGATGTCGGTCAGCACCAGCTTGCCGCCACGTTCCACAAAGATGCGGTTCGGGCCGTTCACCAGAATATCGTTGACGGTTTCATCCTTCAGCAGCGGCTCCAGCGGGCCAAGGCCCATCACCTCGTCGTAAAGTTCCTGGTTCAGGATGGTGCGGTCGTCCTTGTTCAGGGCGACGCTCATTTCCTCAAGCGCTTCGGCGGCGATCAAGGCGATCTCGGATTTCAAAGAACTTTCCGAGGCATTCTCAAGGGCGGCGAGGTTCAGGTTTTCCAGCAAGCGCTTGTGCAACTCGACCTTCAGATCCTGCAGGCGGTTCTTGCGCTTGAGCTCTTTCTCGGCCACGCCGGGGTCGGCGGGCGGTTTGGCCGGGGCCTGCGGCGGGCGCATCTGCATGATCGGCTTGGCTGCCGGGGCCGAATTGGCCGCCGGGGCGTGGGCCGGTGCAGCAGCCGGAGCGGCCGCGCCGGGCCGGATTTCGGCTTCGGGCTTTTTGAAACGCGAGAACATGATCGTGACCCCTTTGCAGGCTTACTTCTTGCCGGTTTCGACAGCTTTGTTCAGTTCGAACAAGGACTTCGCCAGTTTGGCGATCTCCTTGCGGAGTGGGTTCTTGGCGGCGTTCTCCGCAAGCGGAAGGCCGTGGTCGTTGGCTTGGGTGACCTGTGCGCCGCCGTCGGGAAGCTGCACTTCGATGTCGATATCCAGACTTTCCGCCATCCGCTTGACGCGCGCTTTGGCCGAAAGATCGGTAAAGCGCGGCGCGCGGTTCAGGATGTAGCGCAGCTTGTCATGCGGCAGGCCCTCGGCCTTCAGCGCCCGCACCAGTCGCAGCACGTTCTGCGCCGACCGCAGGTCCAGCTCCAAGAGGCCAAAGTAGACATGTGCGGCGGTCAGAACGGTTTCGGTCCATGCGACGATGGTTGACGGCATGTCGATCACGACAAAGTCGAAATTCGCGCGCGCCATGTCGATCAGTCGGCCAATGTCGGCCGGCGTCACGATATCCAAGGGCAGCATGTCGGCGGGTGCGGTGAAGACCTGCAATTTGTCATTGAAGGTCAGCATCGCCTGCAGGAAGCTGTCGCTGTCTGCACCTTCGGTATCGGACAGGATTTCAAAGACGGCGTCGCGTCGCGGCAGGTCCAGATAGGTGGAGGCGGCGCCGAACTGGAAATCAAGGTCGATCAGGCAGACGCGCGGCGCGTTGTCCTTGCTGATCGTGGCCAGCTCCCAGGCAAGGTTGACCGCAAAGGTGCTGGCACCCACACCGCCCGACATGCCATGCACCGGCAGGACGACGGCATTGCGGTCGCCCTTGGCCTTGAAGGCGGGCAGGGCGGCATGCGGCACGTCCGTCAGGTCGGCCGCCGTTGGTGCGGCAGCGGGTGCTTCGGGGGCGGGCTTGCGCATGCGTTCGATTGCGTCGTGCAGGGCGCCATTCGGCAATGGATATGGCACGAAATCATCTGCGCCAAGGCGCAACAACTGGTGCAGGGCCACCGGGCTGATCTGATCGGCGATCAGAACGACCTTGACCGATTTCGATTTGGCCGTGCGCACGATGTCTTCGATGCGGCTCAGATCAATCTCGTCCTTGGCATCCACGGCCACGGCCACGAATTCAAGCGTCGCAGCGTCGGGCTGATCAAAGAAGACCATCGCATCTTCAAAGGACAGATCGCCCCAGCTTTCGCCAAGCTCGATCTCCATATCGTCGATCAAAAGCTCGAAATTCTGTACGTCACGCGAAATCGTGCAAGCCACGATAGGCGCTGGATCCGGCTGCAAAGTGGCCACGCTCGTCATAACCTCAGGTCCTTCCATTACCGGATCTCTAGCCCCGTGGCTGCGGCGGCTGCGCACGTTGCGCGGCCACGTCAGGCACTGGTTCCAGACATCCGTGTGCAACGATTGTTGCTGCACGGCTGTTCGATTGAAGGGAAGATGCTGGGGAATGTTGGCGAGATTGGGGCTAAAAGATCGTATTTCTTTGATTTCTGCCCGTTCTCGAAACGAAAGGGCGGCCGAAGCCGCCCTTTCATCCGATTGTTTCGAAGATCAGTTGCCGCCCGGGTCCGTCTGCGTTTTCACAGCGGTGTTCGACGGATGCTGCCGCTCGCCCAGGGTCAGGTATTCGCGCATGATCACGGCGGCGTATTTGCCGTTCAGAACAGCCGGGTTCGATTGCACAAATCCGGACACTTCTGTCACGGTGCGCCGATTGCGCATTTCCGGCCCGGGCGTTGCGATCACAGGTCGGGTTTCGCCAAAAGACACCAGCGCTTCAAGCCGCGACCGCGACACTCCGCGCTGCGACAGATAGGCCACCACGGCGTCGGCGCGGCGTTTGCCCAACGCGTGGTTGTAGGCGTTGGAGCCGACAGCATCTGTGTGGCCATAGACGCGGAACCGCACTTCCGGAAACTGCCTGATCCAGTTGGCTTGTTGATCAAGAGCCGCCTGCGCCGCTCCGTCCAGTTGCGACGAATTGAACGCAAATTCGATCGTGGAGGGAACTTCAGAAGCAAAACGCCCGCCCAGAGCGACGGCAAAGTCCCGTTGCCCGGTCTGGATCAGCGTGTTGTTCATGGTGGCGGCCCCGAAAGAGCCGTTGTCCGCCACAGAACCGGCTTCACGATCGAAGCCGGTGATCGTGCAGCCCGAAATCGAAACCAGAGCGGCCGCTGCAACAAGGTGTGTGAGGTTCTTTTTCATCGCGTCACTCCATCACATAGCCGTAGGAACCGCTGAAGTCCTGCCGGGCGACTTCGCCTGCAGCACCCTTGGCGCCCTTGCCACTGACGTTACCGAACAGGAACAGATCCCGTTCGGTCGGGATACGGACCCGGTCCGTCGGCAGGCTAAGCGCCTCGCCGCGCGTCGGGGTTACCAGATGCGGGGTGACGATGATCACAAGTTCTGTCTGCCCGCGGGTATATTCCGAACTGCGGAACAATGCGCCCAGGATCGGCACATCGCCCAGCCACGGCACCTGACCGTTCAGATCGCGGAAGTCATCCTGCAACAGGCCCGCAATCGCAAAGCTTTCACCATCGCGCATCTCGACCGTGGTCGAGGTTTCGCGGCGGCGGAAGGCGTTTATGGTAAAGCCCGCCGATTGCAGCGTGATTGTGGTGTCGATGGAAGACACGGCGGCGTTGATCGTCAGGTTGATGATATCGCCATCCACCACCACCGGCGTGAAGTTCAACTCCACACCAAAGGGGCGATACTGGATCGAGATCGCGCCGTTCTCGCCCGCAACCGGGATCGGATACTCGCCACCCGCCAGAAACTTCGCCTCCTGCCCTGACAAGGCAGTCAGGTTTGGTTCGGCCAGAGTGCGGACAACACCTTTGGATTCAAGGGCTTCCAGAAGAACCGCGAATTCCAGCGATCCGGCTGAAAAGCCCAGTGTGAACGCCCCGTTGTTATCACCCGAACCGCTTGAGCTGTTACCGGCAAATGTCGAATCGCGCAGAGCGCCGCTGGTAAAGCGTCCCGTACCGCCCTTCAGCCCAAGCTTTTCGCCGGCGCTGTTGATGGCCAGTGAACTCGACAGGCTTTTTGACACGGACCGCTGCATTTCGGCAAAGCGGACCTTCAGCATGACTTGCTGCGTGCCACCGACACTCATGAGGTTTGACACACGCTCCGGCGCATAGCGGTTGGCCAGATCAAGCGCGCGGTCCAGTTTCGCGGTGCTGGATACCGTGCCTGACAGAACGATGCCGTCATTGGCGGTACGCACCTCGATGCCTTCGCCGGGAAGAATCTGGCGCAGGCGTTCCTTGAACTCGGCAATATCGGGCGACACCTGAACTTCGACGTTTGAGATCAGCTTGCCATCCGCACCCAGAAGGGTAAGCGTCGTACGCCCCGGAGCCTTGCCCAGAACGTAGATCGTCTTATCCGACAGGGTGGAAATATCCGCGATGCCGGGGTTGGCAATCGACAGTTCCGCAAAGGGGACGTCGCTTTCAACCACCACGGCGCGGTTCATCGGAACATTCAGGGCACTGGAGGGAGAACCTTCCATAACCCGCAAATTTTGCGCCGACACTGATGTCAGAGCGGTCGTCGACAGTGCCAAGCCCATCAGGCCCGCTGTCAGGATACTACGCATTTTCATGTGACCTGCCTTTCCGATCACGCCTCAATATCACGGGTCTTTTCTGCCCGTTGTATGCCTCAAGATGCCGGAGTCGGCGATTTTTTGCAAGAATCAAAAGGTTGGAGGCGTTATTTGATGTGGATAAGTTGCAACAGGCGCAGCTTGTTGCGCAAATGCAACGGGCGCGGCACCAGATAAGGTGACCGCGCCCATCAAGAATGATCTGAAATCAGTTGGTGCAGGCAATCTCGGTCTCGACCATTTCCGCACCTTTGCGGGTTTTGATCGTGCAAACCTTGTCTGGTGTCACAGCCGCAACTTCCTGCTTTTCAATCCCGAGAAGGGTCTGGCTGTTCACTTCGACCAGGTTTGTATCCGTCATCCCGTCATTCGCACCCACCAGCGACAGGGTCAGACGCCCCGTTGCCTGAGCCTGCGCCAGACGTGCAACCTGCTCGCGGGATGCTTCAACCGTCACCGTGCTGGGCACGCCTTCGGTAAGCCCACGGTCGCCGTTGGTCGATTGGTCGACAGCGATGATCGCAACAGAAGATTCGATCAGCCGCGTCACATCGCCACCAGCGTCCGACACACTGCCGGTCCAATAGACGTCGACAATCTCGCCCGGGTTCAGAAAGGCGCCCGAGGTAGCGTCGACCTTGATCGTGTAGGCGCGCATGCCTGCCGCGAGTTGAGCCGTCAGACCCGCCTGTTCGCCCGGCTCGGTCACCTTGACCGCCAGAACCGGTTCGAACTTTTCGACCTGGCGCAGAACGTAGCGCGGCTTGTTGATGTTTACCGGGAACAGCAGGGCTTCGTCCTGGAAAACTCCATCAGGCAATGCCGATTTCGGCCAGTAAATTTTTTGAACGTCTTCTTTCGTCAGTGCATCACCGTATTTCAGCGGCTTGTTGACGACATACACTTCGACCAGCGGCCCGATCTTGGCCCGCAAAGCCTGCTCCTGTGCAAGTGCCGAGGCGTTCTTTTCGACATACCCCTGCACCATGTAAACGGCGAAACCTGCAAGTGCCAGGCCAACCACCAGAACCAGTCCAAACATCATACGCATTGCAGTCCCCTTACCCAATTCGGCACCATATTTTTGGTGCCGATCCTATGTCCTGACGCCTATTGCCCGGCGTCAACGTCAATCGAGGCAACGGCATCCGACAGATTTGATCCGACGTTTTGTGCGCCATTACCAATTTTTGCCATTACGCCGAATCCGATTCCGACGATTGCAGCAGTAAGAACCACCCAATCGACGGTGACCGCGCCGCTTTCGCATTTGATGAATCGCTTGATCTTATTCGGCATGTCATTCCCTTTACTTCTTAGTCATTTCAACAATCCAAACTTCAACTCACTAAGGCATTAAAAAATGGCAAAAATATGCCGTTTTACCCGATTTGACCCTCTTTCGCGTCACGTTTGCAAAGGGCCGCAATCGGGCTGGCAACAAATCAGATACCCGTCACCTGCATGGCGCCCACTTCATCCGAGATTGTATCAGCTGCCGTAACCAGGCCCGATGTGAGCGACGTCATGACGACAATGCCCAATGCAACGATGCCAGCGGTCAGCGCGACCCAATCAACGGTGATTGCACCGCAGTCATCTTTCAGAAAAGTCTTGACGGTATTCAACATGATATACACCATTTTCCATGAGCGTTTTGCTCGATGTGGCCATTACGCAGGGGAAAAGAGACTTAATTGCGGAAAGACACGGGTTATGGCGTGATCATTTTGCGCCCGAAAATGGCATTTAAAGAATTCGTAGAACGCAAACGAATAAAAAAGACCGCACCCCAAAGGGATGCGATCTTTTTGATTTTCAGCAGGATCCAGATTACTGGCCCGCAGTTACCGAAATCGCGCCGACTTCCGACGAGATATTTTCGGCAAGCGCGCCAACACCGGTGGTGACCGAGTTCATGACCAGGAAGCCCAGGGCAACCACGGCTGCGGTCAGCACAACCCAGTCAACAGTCACGGCACCGGATTCGTCGTTCTTGAAGTTCTTGAAGATGCTCAGCAGTTTCATTTCGCGTTCCTTTTTCCTACCCGACACCACGCCAGGACTGACCCTGTTTCACCATGCAATCGTGACCGGATTGGGGAACGTATGTGGCGTAGATCGGGCCGTTTCAAAATCTTTGGAAACATTCGAAACGCATTATACTCAAATGAGGAACGACCTGGGTAGAATGAGAAATGCCGCAACCCTTGGATTGCGGCATCCGGCTATGCGATAACGGGTTTCGCTATCGCGACAAGCAGATCTTTATTGATTGGTGTTAACCGACACATTCGCAACTTCGGCCGAGATCTTTTCCGCAAGATCGCCAAGGCCTTCGCGGATGGGGTTCATGACCGCAAAGCCAAGGGCCACAACAGCTGCCGTCAGAACAACCCAATCCACCGTGACAGCGCCGGATTCGTCGTTCTTGAAGGACTTAAATGTAGATACCAGTTTCATCACTCATCTCCAATGACACAATGTGGCGGCAGATCGCCAACATTGCGGCAAAAGAACAGCCAATCATGGCAGGAATGTGTTCGACTGTGGTCAATTAAGTGTCTGTTAATACAAGAAATTGAAACAATCTTGAAAGATTGTTCCTTGCGGGTGGTATGTCGATGTTCCGAGGGTCAGACGCGGGTCGCAACCGGAAGATTGCAACCCGCTGTTTTGGCGGCAGATGCCGCCTTGGGCTATTACTGGCCCGAAGTCACAGAGATCGCGCCGACTTCCGACGAGATGTTTTCGGCAAGCGCACCAACGCCGGTCGTCACCGAGTTCATGACCAGGAAGCCCAGGGCAACCACGGCTGCGGTCAGCACGACCCAGTCAACAGTCACGGCACCGGATTCGTCGTTCGCGAAGTTTTTGAAGATGTTCAGCATGATATGGTCCTATCTAGGGTTGATACACAAGTTATGGCAGCCTTGGGTTCGCTTCGTTCCGGCCTCTGTTCCGGTCCATTCCCGTTCGGCATGTGGTGATAAAGCAGGTCAAACGTGGCCGCATTGGGCCGCCAATCGGGCTTTTTCGGAAAAATTGCAGAAATTTCGAAAAATCTCTTAAGTCAATGAATTGTATGAGTAATAAATTTCACTCAGCCTTTGGTGGCAATCCGATCCGGCGCAAAAGTGAGGGTTTTGTGCCAGAATTGGGCAAAATGGCCATGATTGGCGGTCAGTTTTCTGGCCTTTGAAGGAAATTTTTGCAAGGCTGTGATCAAGAACAACAAAAGACAGGCAACCGCAAAATGCGGATCGTAGCAGTAGTGATCTTCGCGGGGCTGACGCTCGCCGCGCCCTTCGGGCTGCGGGCCGAAGTTGTGGCGCAGGACAACTTTACCTTCAAACGTCTCAAGGCGCCCGGTGCGGGTGGTTTTGCGGGCAAGCGTATCACGGTGCAGATCGACCCCGCCGAACAGGCGCGCAGGCTGGCGGTGCCGGAAAAGCCCGATGCAATCGAAAAGGCGGTGGCTGAAGCCGTGGCCGCCCCCGATGGCAGCATCTCGCGGCCGACGTCCCCTGCGGCGCCCGGTGCCTCGCGCTATGGCTGGTTCTGGGATATCGTGCCACCAGCGCGCGACTCTGTCTCGGGCCGCTACACACTTGCGATGGCGACGTTAAGTCAGGGCCCGGGGGGGAAATCGGTCGCAGCTCCGCGCTTGCAGCAGATGCAGACGCTGGCCTCCAACTATGGCACCGAAATCCTGAAGGCGACGATTGGCACCGAAGTGTCGCCCGCGCTGGTTCTTGCGGTGATCGGGATTGAAAGTGCGGGCAAGGTTGATGCGCTCAGTTCGGCCGGCGCGCAGGGGTTGATGCAGCTTATTCCCGCGACGGCGGAACGGTTTGGCGTCACGGATTCCAAGGATGCGACCCAGAACATCAAGGGCGGCGTGGCCTATCTGAATTGGCTGATGAAGCGGTTCGACCATGATCCGCTGATGGTGATCGCCGCCTACAACGCGGGCGAGGGGGCGATTGACGCGAATTCCGGCGTGCCGCCTTTTGCCGAGACGCGCGATTATGTGCCCAAGGTGCTGGCGGCGTGGCAGGTGGCGCAGGGGCTGTGCGCGTCACCGCCCGAGTTGGTCAGCGACCCTTGCGTGTTCAAGATCATCTCGGCCAGCAACTAGCGCAAGCGGAGGCCCCGGATCAGGTCCGGGGCTGCGGCGCGGATCAGACGAGCGTCGCCTCGGTTGCGGCGCGCAATTCAGCCTCGGTTACACCATCGGCGAGTTCGACCAGTTTCAGGCCGCCCGCCACCACATCCAGCACGCCAAGGTTGGTGATGATCCGGTCGACCACGCCCTTGCCCGTCAGCGGCAGGGTGCAGGCGCGCAAAACCTTGGACTCGCCGTGTTTGGACGTGTGATCCATCACCACCACCACGCGGCCCACACCGGCAACCAGATCCATCGCGCCGCCCATGCCCTTGACCAGTTTGCCGGGGATCATCCAGTTCGCAAGGTCGCCATTCTCGGCCACCTCCATCGCGCCCAGAATAGCCATCGCGATCTTGCCGCTGCGGATCATCGCGAAACTTTGCGCAGAATCGAAAAACGCGGTTTGCGGCAGTTCGGTGATGGTCTGCTTGCCTGCGTTGATCAGATCGGCGTCTTCCTCGCCCTCAAGCGGAAACGGCCCCATGCCCAGCATCCCGTTTTCCCATTGCAGCGTCACCTCGATGCCCTCCGGGATGTAGTTGCTGACCAGCGTCGGGATGCCGATGCCGAGGTTGACATACCAGCCGTCCTGAAGCTCTTGCGCCGCGCGGGCGGCCATTTGGTTGCGATCCCACATGATCAGGATGCCTTTCGGGTGGTGCGCTGTTCGATGCGCTTTTCATGGTCGCCCTGCACGATGCGGTGCACATAGATGCCGGGCAGGTGGATCGTGTCGGGGTCAAGCGATCCCATCGGCACGATCTCTTCCACCTCGGCCACGCAGATCTTGCCGCAACTGGCGGCGGGCGGGTTGAAATTCCGCGCGGTCTTGCGGAACACAAGGTTGCCCGACGGATCGGCCTTCCACGCCTTGACGATGGACAGGTCGGCCACGATGCCGCGTTCCAGAATGTAATCCTGCCCGTCGAAATTCATCACCGGTTTGCCCTCGGCAATCACCGTGCCGACGCCGGTTTTGGTGTAAAAGCCCGGAATGCCCGCGCCACCGGCTCGCATCCGTTCGGCGAGCGTGCCTTGCGGGTTGAATTCCAGCTCCAACTCTCCCGACAGATACTGGCGCATGAATTCGGCGTTTTCGCCGACATAGGAGGACATCATCTTCTTGACCTGACGGGATTCCAGCAAAACCCCAAGCCCGAACCCGTCAACGCCCGCGTTGTTCGAGGCAACCGTCAGGTTTTTCGTGCCCGCATCACGGATCGCCGCGATCAGCAGTTCGGGGATGCCGCACAGCCCGAAACCGCCTGCGGCAATCAGCATGCCGTCAAACAGAACCCCGTCCAGTGCGGCTGCGGCATTGTCATAGATCTTTTTCATGAACCGACCCCTCCGGCATGGTCTGCGCCCGTTGTGCCCAAGGGGCATGGGGCTGTCAATCGCCGCAGTGCAGCACGACACCAAGACTTTACCCGGCCTTCAAAGCAAGTATGGTGCGGCCCGGGCCCGCGTGGTGGAACGGTAGACACTGGGGACTTAAAATCCCTTGCCTCCGGGCGTGCCGGTTCGATTCCGGCCGCGGGCACCAGTTCGACACTAGAGCAAGGCAACCTGCAGGTCGGTGCCCAGTTGCAGGCTGTCGTCGGCGACGTTCAGGATGGTCAGCGTCATGCCAAGGAAGCGGACAACGGCATTGTCCCCGGTGTAATCGACGTTGAACGACACAGTGGTCTTATCCGGTGCAAAGACGCGGACGTGATCCACGCCGTCCTGCCAATCGCTAATGGTGTCATTGCCGTCGCCAGCCTTGAAGTGGAAATAATCCGCCCCGGTCGCGCCAACAAGGCGGTCGTTGCCGGTGCCCCCTGTCAGGGTGTCATTGCCGCTGCCGCCGTTCAGTATGTCGTTGTTCGTTCCGCCGTAAAGCTTGTCAAACCCGCTGGAGCCGACAACCAGATCGTTTCCGGCATCGCCATAGACCAGATCATTGCTCTCATTTCCATTCACGGTGTCTTTGCCCAAGCCGCCATAAACCGTGTCAAAGCCGGTCTGGCCGCTGACACTGTCATTGCCCGCATCGCCCCAGGCGACATCATTCGCGCCACCAGCGAAGATGCGGTCATTCCCCGTGCTGCCATACAAGCGGTCAGCGCCACCGCTGGACAGGATCATATCATTGCCCGGCCCGCCATAGATCGTATCGTTTCCATTGGCCGAGGTGATGCGGTCATTGCCATATCCGCCCGTCAGATAGCTAGCCCCACCGATGACGTCGATGAAGTCGTTGCCAGACAGCAGGCTGCGCAAAAGCGCTGCGTCATCTGCTGTCGATGCCGTGGCGAAGGCCGCGAAAAAATTGGCGGGCGCACGCGAAATGTCGACAATGTAATCCTGTTGGCCGGTGGTTTTCAGCGTGGCCCAAGCCAGCACGGGTCCCGAAGCTCCGAGGTCGGTCCCGAATAGGTGCGGATCAAACGTCGAATCCGCCGGTGTGTCGATCCGAACACGGTCTACATAGGTGTAAACGCCACCGCCATTGCGCAGGCCGATGCCGGTGATCCCGTCACCCAGCAGAACGGCCGGACCGAATCCGAACGAAAAAACCCTGAAATCAATGGAATCCTGGAAGAAAACCTGTGCCATGGCGTCAGCTCCAATAAGATCATTCAATTGCGCGGAAATTAGACCTCATTTCATGGTCTGGCAATCGGATTTGTCCCATCAGATTTGGGTGCGCCGTCACGCCCCGCCGTCCTTCACCGCCTCCATCGCGACATAGGTCGAGGTACTGGCAACATGCGGCAGCGACGACAGTTTTTCCCCCAGTACGCGGCGGTAATCCTGAATGTCCTCGCAGCGCACTTTCAGCAGATAATCAAAGCGGCTGGCTATCATGTGGCACTCCTCGACCTCGGGCACGGCGCGCACGGCGGTGTTGAACGCCTGCAGCGCCGCCTCACGCGTGTCCGAAAGGCGCACCTCCACAAAAGCCACATGCGCAAGGCCCATCCGGGCCGGGTTCAGAAGCGCGCGGTAGCCAGTGATCACACCCGTCTCCTCCAGCCGTTTCATACGGGCCTGGGTAGGTGATTTGGAAAGCCCGATGCGGCGGGCAAGTTCGGTGGCGCTGATGCGCCCGTCCACCGCCAGAACGCGCAGAATCGCATGGTCGAAACGATCCAGATCGGCGCGGTCGTTTTGCATCGTGAAACTCCGTATCAAAAGGCGGAACGGCTGCCAATGCGTCTATCATCAGGAAGACCGCCTGTCATTTCCCAAGTATGATGGGCCAAAGACAGGAGCATGTCATGAACACACCGCACCCGGATGCCTGGACCACGATCGACCGGCACAGCCTGCCCGATGAAGCGGTTCTTGTTGCGCGCCTGATCGCTGACGCGGGGCTTGATCCGGCGCAGCGGGCGCGGATTGCCGCCTCGGGTGCCGATTTTGTGCGCCGCATCCGGTCGTCTGCCAAACCGGGGCTGATGGAGGTGTTTCTGGCCGAATACGGGCTGTCGACCGACGAAGGCATAGCACTTATGTGCTTGGCCGAAGCGCTGCTGCGGGTGCCCGATGCCACCACGATGGACGCGCTGATCGAAGACAAGATCGCGCCCTCTGATTGGGGCCGGCACTTAGGAAAATCGGCCTCCAGCCTTGTGAACGCGTCGACATGGGCCTTGATGCTGACGGGCAAGGTTCTGGACGAACGCGAACCCGGCATCGCGGGCCATCTGCGCGCTGCCGTCAAACGTCTGGGCGAACCGGTGATCCGCACCGCTGTGTCCCGCGCCATGAAGGAAATGGGGCGGCAGTTCGTGCTGGGCGAAACCATCACCTCGGCGATGAAACGCGCGGCCGAATTGGAGGGACGCGGCTATACCTACAGCTATGACATGCTGGGCGAGGCTGCGCGCACCGAAGCCGACGCGCGCCGCTATCATTTGTCATATGCCAATGCGATCAATGGGATAGCGAAGGCGGCGAAAAGCACTGACATCCGCGAGAACCCCGGAATTTCGGTGAAACTCTCGGCGCTCCATCCACGGTACGAGGTGGCAAAGCGCGACCGGGTGATGATGGAACTGGTGCCCCGCGTGCGGGCTTTGGCGGGGCTGGCGAAAGCCGCAGGGCTGGGTTTCAACATCGACGCGGAAGAAGCCGACCGGCTGGCGCTGTCTCTGGAAGTGATCGAGGAGGTGCTGAAAGACAAAAGCCTTGCCGGCTGGAACGGCTTTGGCGTCGTTGTGCAGGCCTACGGGCGGCGTGCGGGGGCGGTGATCGACTGGCTTTATGATCTGGCGGTGCGGCTGGACCGCAAGATCATGGTGCGGCTGGTCAAGGGCGCATATTGGGATGCCGAGGTGAAACGCGCGCAAGTGCTTGGATTGGAAGGCTTTCCCGTCTTTACCCGCAAACAGGCGACCGACGTCAGCTATATCGCCAACGCGAAAAAGCTGCTGGCGATGACCGACCGGATCTATCCGCAGTTCGCCACGCACAACGCGCATACGGTCGCCGCGATCCTTGATCTGGGCAATGATAAAACGGCGTTCGAATTCCAGCGCCTGCATGGCATGGGCGAGCGGCTGCACGACATTGTGCTGACCGACAACGCCACCCGCTGCCGCATCTATGCACCGGTCGGCGCGCACCGCGATCTTTTGGCCTACCTCGTGCGGCGCTTGCTGGAAAACGGCGCGAACTCCAGTTTCGTGAACCAGATCGTGGATGAGGATGTGACGCCCGAAACCGTCGCCGCCTGCCCGTTGACTGCGATGGAAGCGATGGATGCTGTGCCGAACCCGGCCATCCCCACCGCCCCGCATATCTTTGGGGCGCGCGTGAACTCAAAAGGTTTCGATCTGACCGACAGCGCCGATCTTGCGGCGATTGCAGCGGCGCGCGTCCCCCATCTTGAGACGCTGTTTGATGCCCGCCCGCGCCTTGCAGGATCAGTCGCGGGTGGCCAGCGGGTGCCGGTGCGCAATCCTGCGACGGGCGCTGTGGTCGGGAATGTGCTGCCCGCCACGGCCCCTGATGTGCAGACAGCCCTTGCCGCCGCCAAACTCTGGGATGCAGCCCCGGCAGAGCGCGCGAAAACCCTGCTGCGCGCAGCTGATCTGTATGAAGCGAACTTCGGCCCAATCTTTGCTCTGCTTGCGCGGGAGGCCGGGAAAAGCCTTGCCGATGCGGTGGGAGAGTTGCGTGAAGCTGTTGATTTTCTGCGCTATTATGCAGGGCAGGGGGCCGCGCTTTCGGATGCCCCGCGCGGCACCTTTGCCTGTATCAGCCCGTGGAACTTTCCTCTGGCAATCTTTACCGGGCAGATTGCGGCGGCCTTGGCGGCTGGCAATGCGGTACTGGCCAAACCTGCGGAGCAGACCCCGCTGATTGCCACTTTGGCCGTTGATCTGCTGCTGAAAGCCGGGGTGCCCGACACTGCGCTGCAACTATTGCCCGGCGACGGTTCGGTTGGCGCGGCGCTGACGCAGGATGCGCGGGTGGGCGGGGTTTGCTTTACCGGATCGACCGCCACTGCGCTGAAAATCCGCACCAGCATGGCGCAGCATCTGGACCCGACAGCGCCGCTGATCGCGGAAACCGGGGGCTTGAATGCAATGCTGGTCGACAGCACCGCACTGCCCGAACAGGCCGTGCGCGATATCGTTGCCTCCAGCTTTCAGTCGGCAGGGCAGCGCTGTTCGGCCCTGCGGTGTCTTTACCTGCAAGAGGATATCGCGGCCACCGTGCAGCACATGCTGTTCGGAGCGATGGCGGAACTGACGCTGGGCGACCCGTGGGATATTGCAACCGATGTCGGCCCGGTGATTGATGCGGCGGCGCATAAAACCATCGCCGATTATATCGCTGCGGCGCGGGCCGAGGGGCGCGTGATCCACGATCTGCCCGCCCCCGCAGGTGGCCATTTCATTGCGCCCACGGTGATCCGCGTAGGCAGTATCAAGGACATGCCGCGTGAGATTTTCGGGCCGGTCCTGCATATCGCCACGTTCCGCGCCGATGAGATTGACCGCGTGGTTTCTGACGTGAATGCAACAGGTTACGGCCTGACCTTCGGGCTTCACACGCGCATTGACGACCGTGTGCAGCACATCGTCGAACGGCTTTCGGTCGGCAACATGTATGTCAACCGCAACCAGATCGGTGCGGTGGTGGGCAGCCAACCCTTTGGCGGCGAAGGGCTTTCGGGCACCGGACCAAAGGCAGGCGGGCCGGAATATCTGGTGCGATTCACCGCGCGGCCCAAGCCAGAGGTGTCGGCCAAACCCGCCGAGGCCATGACCGAGGCGCAGATTGCATCTGCACTGAAAGTTACAAAAACGCCGCTCAGACCTCTGAAAACACATGATCTTCCCGGCCCAACAGGCGAATCAAACCGGCTGTCTGCTTACATCCGCCCGCCGCTTTTGTGCCTTGGCCCGGACGCGGGTCAGGCCGCAGCGCAAATGGCTGCTGT
Organism: Rhodobacterales bacterium; assembly: GCA_038207585.1. Classification (GTDB taxonomy): domain Bacteria; phylum Pseudomonadota; class Alphaproteobacteria; order Rhodobacterales; family Rhodobacteraceae; genus JBBQZP01. The sequence continues at coordinate 123,156 of JBBQZP010000004.1, forward strand.
GCAGGCTCTGGGCGGTGCTGCACTCATCGCGACCGGGCTGGAGCCGCAGGCGTTGACCCGGCTTTCAGGCTTTTCCGGTGCGCTGCATTGGGGCACTGCTGATCAGGCGCGGCACTTTGCGCTGGCGTTGGCGCAGCGCAGCGGCCCGATTCTGCCGCTGATCGGGGGTGCGCCTGACTCCGCCCATGTCACGCTGGAGCGTCACGTCTGCATCGACACTACGGCATCAGGGGGCAATGCGCAGCTTCTGGCGGAAGGCGCCTCTTGACCAACGCCTGCGGATCGGAAAGCGTACGCCCATGTTTCCGATCCGCGATCATAACCCCTCGGGGCGCACGCCTTATGTAACTTACACGCTGATCGCGGTGAACGTCGCGGTGTTTTTGGCCTATTGGCTCGCGCTGCGCGACCCCAATGCGCTGGGGTATTTCTATTTCACATGGGGTGTCGTGCCTGCCGAAGTGATGGCGGGCTATGGCTGGCAGGGGTTCTTCACGTCCATGTTCCTGCATGGAGGTTGGCTGCATCTGGCGGGCAACATGCTGTTTTTATGGATTTTCGGCGATAATCTGGAAGATGAGATGGGGCACCGGCTTTATCTTGTGTTCTATCTTGTCGCGGGCATTTTGGCGTCAGTGTTGCAAGTGGCGGCTGATCCCACTTCGCAGGCACCGGTGGTGGGGGCATCGGGTGCGATTGCGGGCGTCATGGGGGGGTATTTGCTGCTGTTCCCCAAGGCGCGGGTCGATGTCATTTTCATTTTCGTGATCTTTTTCCGCATTTTCGCGATCCCGGCATGGGCCGTGCTGGGTGTGTGGTTCGGGGTGCAGATGTTCAGTGGGCTGTCGACGCCGACGGGTGCGGAAAGCGTCGCCTATTGGGCGCATATCGGTGGGTTTCTGGCCGGAATGGCGATGGCGGTGCCACTGTGGCTGGCGCGGGGCGGTGCCCGGTTCTGGCAGCGCAATCTGGGTGCGCCGCCGCACCCCGAGGCACGCTATGTGATGGCGAAAACCAGTATTCCGCGCGCCGGGCGCAAGTAAGCAACCCGCGTATCCAGTTGACCAATAATCGGAAATCGGGTCAGGCCGCGCGGATGATGCCCTGAAGCGTCTCAAACAAGGCCGAGTTGGCGCAGATCACCGACCCCGATTGCACCGCGTCGTCGCCGTCACGAACAGCCGAGACAAAGCCGCCCGCCTCGCGCACCAGAAGCGTGCCTGCCGCCATTTCCCAGGCGTTCAGATCGCGTTCCCAATAGCCCTCATACCGACCCGCCGCGACATAGGCGAGGTCAAGTGACGCCGCCCCCCAACGCCGCACCCCGGCACAGACCGGCATCAGCCGCGCCATATCCTGCAACGTCGCGGGCAGGCCCATCCGGCCCATGAAGGGCACGCCCGTTGAAAAGATCGCTTCCGACATGCTGCGGCGGCCCGATACGCGGATGCGGGCATCGTTCATCCAGGCGCCCGCGCCCTTTTCGGCAACGAACATCTCGTCCTTGGCGGCGTCAAACACCACGGCGGACACGATTTCGCCCTTGTGCTCCAACGCGATGGAAATCGCCCAATGCGGCAGGCCGTGCAGAAAGTTCGTGGTGCCGTCCAGCGGGTCGACGATCCAGCGGCGGGTGGGGTCTGAGCCTGCCGTCTCGCCGGTTTCCTCGCCCAGCCAGCCATAGGTCGGACGCGCGTCCATCAGGTCGGTCTTGATGATGCGTTCGGCCTCACGATCCGCCTTGGTCACGAAATCGCCGGGGCCTTTGGCCGACACCTGCAGGTTTTCGACCTCGCGGAAATCCTTGACCAGCGCGCGCCCGGCCTTGCGGGCGGTCTTGATCATCAGGTTAAGGTTGGCACTGCCTTGCATCATACGCTCCGGTTCGGTTGGCGCGGGCTTACACGCCGCACCCCGGATTGTGAAGGGCCAAGCGGCGCTAGGCCCGTTGCAGCTTGACCGGCTCGGACCGCCCCAGTTTCAGGAAATGCGCCATGAAGGGTTTGGTCGCATCTTCCGCGCGGGTTGCGGCGTAAAGGCGTTTGGTCACGGTTTGCGGGCCAAGGGGGCGGGTCACAAAGTCGGAATGGGTGCGGATGTCGCGCAAAACCCAGTCGGGCAGCACCGAAACCCCCCGGTTTGATGCGACCAGCATCAGGATAACAGCGGTCAGTTCGACCTGCCGCATCCCGCGAGGTTCGACCTTGGCGGGCGACAGAAGTTCGGTAAAAATATCAAGCTTGTCGCGCGATACCGGATAGGTGATCAGCAGTTCATTGCGGAAATCCTCGGCGCAGATGAAGGGCTTGGCGGATAGCGGGTTTGCGGCGGCGGCCACAAACATCGGGTGGTAATCGAACAGCGGGTTGAAGATCATGCCGTCCTGCGTGATCGGATCGGAAGAAATCACAAGATCGACCTCCTCGCGCATCAGGGCCGGCAGGGCCTCGAACGCGAGCCCTGCGCGGATATCGACATCAACTTCGGGCCAGGAGCGGCGGAACAGTTCCAGCACCGGGAACAGCCAGTCAAAACAGGCGTGACATTCCATCGCGATGTGCAGGCGGCCGGTTTTCCCGGACCGCAAAGCGCGAAATTCCTCATCCAGCGCGTCGATCTCGGGCAGAATCCGTTCGGCGAGTTTCAGCATCCGCAGGCCCGCCGCTGACAGCTTCAGGGGCTTGGAGCGGCGCACGAACAATTCGATCCCGGCCTGGTCCTCCAGCCCCTTCACCTGATGCGACAAGGCCGATTGCGTCATGTTCATAAGGTCGGCGGCACGGGCAAGGCCGCCCGCCTGATGGATGGCGCGGATCGTGCGAAGGTGGCGGAACTCTAGGTGCATCTTGCGGTTTCATTCATGTTCATGATGAGGATTATGAATTTGTCTCACATCCGCCAACATGGGACAAGAGGTCAACATCAGGAGCAGACCCATGTCCACACCGCGCATTTCATTTGAATTTTTCCCGCCGCAAACGCTTGATGCGTCGTTCCGGCTTTGGGAAACCGTGCAGGTGCTGGCCCCATTGCAACCCGCCTTTGCCTCGGTGACCTATGGCGCGGGCGGCACCACACGCAAACTGACGCATGAGGCGGTGACGACGATAGGCCGGAACTATGGCCTGAACGTTGCGGCGCACCTGACCTGTGTGGATGCGACCAAGGCGGAAACGCTTGAAATTGCAGCGGCTTATGCCGAGGCGGGCGTGCGTGAGATTGTCGCCTTGCGCGGCGATGCGCCCAAGGGGGCGGCCCGGTTCACGCCGCACCCCGAAGGATTTGCGGATTCGGTCGAACTGGTCGCGGCTTTGGCCGACACGGGCAAATTCACCATCCGCGTGGGCGCCTACCCTGAGCGTCACCCCGATGCTGCCGACACGCTGGCCGATGTGCGCTGGCTGAAAGCCAAGATCGACGCCGGGGCCACCAGTGCCATCACGCAGTTTTTCTTTGAGGCGGAAACCTTCCTGCGGTTCCGCGATCTGTGCGCCAAGGAAGGGATCACAGCACCGATCATTCCCGGCATCCTGCCGATTGACAGCTGGCAGGGGGCCAGACGCTTTGCCGAGCGCTGCGGCACGACAGTTCCGGTCTGGCTGAACGATGCCTTTGCCGCCGCGCGCCGCGACGGGCGTGAAAGTCTTCTGTCGGTGGCGCTCGCGACCGAACTTTGCGACGATCTGATCTGTGAAGGCGTGCAGGATCTGCATTTCTACACCCTCAACCGCCCGCATCTGACGCGCGATGTGTGCCACGCGCTGGGGATCTTGCCAGAGGTGGCGCTGGAGAAGGTGGCATAGACCCCGCCCGCAACCCGCTTGTTCATTCGGCAGGATCGGCTATCGTCACGCCAGTTTGCGTGAAGGACACCGCCCGTGGCAAAGCTGATCTATATTCTGAACGGCCCCAACCTGAACCTGGTGGGCCAGCGTCAGCCCGAGATTTACGGAGATGAAACGCTGGACGATGTTTCGGCGCGCTGCGCGGCATTGGCGGAGGAGTTGGGCCTGACGGTGCGGTTCGCGCAATCGAACCATGAGGGCCAGTTGGTCGACTGGGTGCAAGAGGCGCGCACAGATGCGGCGGGCATCATCATCAACCCTGCCGCCTATTCGCACACGTCGGTTGCCATTCTGGATGCGCTGAACGCTTTTGACGGGCCGGTGATCGAGGTTCACATCTCCAACATCCACAAGCGCGAGGCGTTCCGGCATCATTCGCACGTCAGCGCGCGGGCCGATGGGGTGATCGCGGGTTGCGGCACCGATGGCTATCTGCTGGCGTTGCGCCGGATGGCGGTGCTGGCATGACCCTTCCCCATAATGCGTTCAAGGCGGGGCTATTGGCCGGGCGGCAACAGATCGGGTTGTGGAATTCGATGCCGGGGTCACTGGTGGCCGAGGCGCTGGCAGGTTGTGGCTTTGACTGGATCGTGATCGACACAGAACATTCGGTGACCGACATTCCCGACACGCTGTCGATGATGCAGGCAATGGCACCCTATCCGGTGTCGGCGGTGGTGCGGCCTGCCAATAACGACACGGTGCTGATCAAGCGGGTGCTGGACCTTGGCGCGCAGACGCTGGTCATTCCCTATGTGCAGAATGCGGATGAGGCGCGGGCGGCGGTGGCGGCCATGCGCTATGCCCCGCGCGGGGTGCGCGGTGTGGCCGGGCTGACCCGAGCCGGGCGCTTTGGTGCGGTTGCCGATTACGCGCGCCGGGCGGAAGAGGAGTTGTGCCTGATCGTGCAGGTCGAAACCGCCGAGGCTTTGGATCAGATCGGTGCGATTGCGGCGGTTGACGGTGTGGACGGGTTGTTCATCGGGCCCGCCGACCTTGCGGCATCCATGGGGCATGTCGGTGATCTGAAGCATCCTGATGTGGTGGCGGCGATTGAACGCGGCATCAAGGCGATTGTGGCGGCGGGCAAGCCTGCGGGCATTCTGACGCTGGACCCCGCCTTTGCGCGCCAGTGCATCGACTGGGGCACGACGTTCACGGCGGTGGGCATGGATATCTCGTTGATGGTGGGCGGGGCAAAGGCGCTGGCGGCGGCGTTCCATAACGAATGACCGGGGTCGCCCTGTGGCGCGGGCAGATGCCTCCGGCGGGGATATTTTTATCAAAATGAAAGCGCGCGGGCGGTTTGAGTGGCACACTGCGGCGCGGGTTCATGAGGGCGGGCTTTTCGCCTCTGGACCTGTGGCGGCGGCGGACTTGGGGCAGGCGGGGGCGGTGATTGCGGATCGACCGGGGCTGGCGGCGGTGCAGGCAGCGTTTGCAGCGGCACAGGCGGGGCTTGCATTCCGCATCGGCGGTGAGGCTGTGCCAGACGCAGGCGCGGGCCTGTTTGAGACGTTGACAGGCGGCAGTTCCGGCACGCCGCGCCGCATCGTGCGGGCGCAGGCATCGTGGGCCGCGTCATTCGCGGTGAATGCAGGATTGTTCGGCATCGGGCCGGGGGTGCGGGTTGCCGTTCTGGGGCGATTGTCGCATTCGCTGGCGCTTTATGGCGCGCTGGAGGGGGTGCATCTTGGCGCAGAGGTGCAGCTTTTGGAGCGCTTGCGCCCGGACCGTCAGCGCGCGGCATTGGCGTTCGTTCAGGTGCTTTATGCGACGCCGGGGCAATTGCGCGCACTGGTTGCCGTCGGGGGGGCCGCGTTGGGGGCCATGCGGTTTGTGATTGTGGGGGGCGAGGTATTGGACGCGGGGTTGCGCAAGGGCGTGGCCGCGATGTGCCCCAATGCCGCGATCCGGGTGTTTTATGGCGCGGCGGAGGCGTCGTTCATCAGTCTTGCGGATGAGACAAGCCCGGAGGGATCGGTGGGCCGGCCCTATCCGGGGGTGCGGATTGCGGTACGTCTGGAGGGTCGGGTTTTGCCGGACGGGCAGGTGGGTGAGATCTGGGTGCAGAGTCTTTATCTTTCGCAGGGTTATGCCGGGGTTCCGGGGGCGGCGATGTGGCGCGAGGGTTGGCTTTGGGTTGGCGAATACGGGTGGATGCAGGGCGGGCATCTGTATCTTGCGGGCCGCGCCGGGCGGCGGGTCAAGATTGCGGGGCGGGTAGTGTACCCCGAGGAGATCGAGGCGTTTCTGGCGGCGCTGCCGGGCGTGCGGCGGGCGGCGGTTCTGGCGCGGAAGGACAGGGTGCGGGACGCTGTGCTGGAGGCTGCGGTTCAGGGCGCGATAGATGAGTGCGGGGTAACTGATGCGGAGGACGCGTTGGACATAGAGGACTTGCTGATGCTTTTGCGTGCTCAGTTCGGCACGATGGTGGCCCCGCGCCGGGTACATCTGGTTGCCGACTGGCCGCTGTTGCCCTCGGGCAAGACCGATCTTGTCGCGTTGGAGCGGGTGATATGGCCGCGCATCTGATCGCCGCCCGGCGCACGCCGGTGATGCCGCGTGGTGGTGCGTTTGCCACTCTGGGTCTGGCGGATCTGGCGGTGCCGGTGATTGCTGCCTGTCTGGCTGATGCTGGAATTGCCGCGGGCGAGGTGGACGAGTTGATCGTATCGAATGCCTTGGGGGCCGGGGGCAACCCTGCGCGGCTGATCGCTTTGGCCGCGGGGCTGCCACAGGCTGTGGCGGGTCTGACCATCGACCGGCAATGCGCGGGGGGCCTTGATGCCTTGCGTCTGGCGGGCGCGCTGATCGCGGCGGGGCAGGCCGAGGTGGTGATTGCGGGCGGGGTCGAAAGCTATTCGCGCCGCCCGATGCGGTTTGCGGTGGCACCGGGGCAAGCGCCTGTCGCCTATGATCAGCCGCCCTTTACGCCCTGGCCCGACCGTGACCCCGACATGACGCAGGCCGCGGCTGATCTGGCCCTGCGGCTGGGGATATCGCGGGCGGCGCAGGAAGATTGGGCGGTGGAAAGCCACGCGCGGGCGCTTGCCGCGCGGGGGAAGATGGGCGCCGAAATCGTGCCGCTTCTGGGGCAGGGCGTGGACGGCTTCACCCGCGCGCTGACCCCAGCCATTGCGGCGCGCGCGCGGCCCATCGCTGGCACCGTCACGGCGGCGACGACGGCCGTCGCGGCGGATGGCGCTGCGTTCTGCGTGGTGGTGTCGGACCGGATCGCACGTCGGGCGGGGCGGGCGGTGCGGATCGCTGCGGCGGCGACGCTTGGCGCGCGCCCGGAAGAGCCGGGGCTGGCCCCCGTGCCCGCCATCGGGCGTGCCTTGCGGCAGGCGGGGGTCGTGGCGGGCGCGCTGGAGCGGGCCGAGGTGATGGAGGCCTATGCCGTGCAGGCGATGGCCTGCGTGCAGGCTGCGGGGCTTGATCCTGCGCGGGTGAACTTTGGCGGCGGGGCGCTGGCGCGGGGGCATCCGATCGGGGCATCAGGTGCGGTGCTGACGGTGCGGCTCTTTCACGATCTGCGGGGCGGCGCGGGTCTGGCCACCATTGCGGCGGCGGGGGGGATCGGGTCGGCGCTGGTGTTGGTGGGCTAGGGGCCGCTCTTCCGCCCTAGCAGGCGTCATCGCTGGGGCGGGGCTGGTTTCCGGGTGGTCTTAATCCGCGAATCCCCGGAAGGCCGCGTACTCCTCCAACGCCGCGCGTTCGGTGCGGGTACGGTTGGCAGGGGCGGCGGTATCCTCAGCCCCCAGGGCAATGCCGCAGATCACCATCTGGTCGGCGGGCAACCCCAGCGCCTCGTGCACCACATCGGCATGGCTTGCCAAAGCGCCGATGCCGCAGGTGGCAAGGCCCGCATCCACGGCGGCCAGTTGAAAGGTCTGGATCGCCATGCCAAGGTCCATGAATCCGCCCTCTCCCATGGCGCGGTCAAGGCTTACAACGATGCCCACGGGCGCGTCAAAGAATCGGTAGTTGCGGTTGAACTGCGTCTGTCTCGCGGCGAGATCGCGCTTGTCGATCCCCAAGGCCGCGTAAAGCGCATACCCCGCCGCGCGTTGGCGGGCTTTGAGCGCGGGCGGGATCGGGTCGGGAAACCAACGGTATTCGGAAACCCTTGGGCGGCCTGCGTCGATGGCCGATTGCAGTGCAGCGCTTAAGCCTGCCAGCGGTGCGCCGGTCAGAACGGTAAAGAACCCCGGTTGCAGATTGGCCCCCGAAGGTGCGGTGCGCGCGGTTTGCAGAAGATCTGCCACAACGTCGCGTGGCACCGGATCGGGCCTGAAGGCGCGCACGGAACGCCGCGCGCGGGCAAGGGTTGCAAACCCGGTCATGGGCGGTTCAGCGTCACGGGCGCGACAAAAGCGAACCGGGCCGGACGCGGGCAAGGCCTTGAGTGATGGCCGCGGCAAGGCCGACCTTGATCGCATCGCCGATCAGATAGGGTGTCACCAGCAGCGCCGCCTCGGGCAGGGTCTTGCCAAGAACCAGCGCCATTCCGGGAATACCAAAGGCATAGAGGACCACGATACCGCCCAAAGCCGCCCCGATCAGGCTGGCAAGGACCACGGGCGCGGGCATCCGTTCGGTGATCAGCCCGGCGACAAAGGCTGCGACCGGGAACCCCACCAGAAAGCCCACCGACGGCCCGGCAAAAACCCCGATCCCGCCGCGCCCGCCGGACAGGATCGGCAAGCCAATGGCGACCAGCACCAGAAACAGCAGCACCGCCAGCGCCCCGCGACGCGCCCCCAGAACCGTTCCGCACAGCATCACGCCCAGCGATTGCGCGGTGATGGGCACGCCCGAGACAAGCGTGATCTGCGGCACCAGCCCCAGCACGGCAATCAGGGCGGCAAAGAGGGCGATATGTGTCAGATTTCGTTCCAAGGCATCCTCAATTCCGCGTCAGGTTTCGCTTCACAGCCCGCCGCGCGCGCGCAGCGCTTCGGCCACATGATCGGCATCGTCCAGAGCCATCAGAACCAGCGGCAGCACGATCCGCGCGTTGGGCCTGCGGGCCGAGCGTGCGCGCCATGCAAGGTGCAGCGCATTGGCCTTGGCCAGCAGGACCGGGGTAAAGCGGATCACAAGCGCAATGGCAAGCGCCAGCGTGCGGGGCGGCAGGCCAATCCGCGCCAACGGGGCCGCCAGCCGCTCCAAAAGGTGCAGCATGTCATCCAGCCGCGTGGTCATCGTGACCAGATTGGCAAGTGCGACCAGCGTCACCACCCGTGCAAGGATCAGCGCCCCCGCTGACCATGCGCCCGTCCAAAGATGCCAAATCGCCAGAATGACAACGATCATCCACAACGGTCGCAGCATGGCCAGCCCGTGCCGCGCAAAATCGCGCCCCTGCAAAAGATAGACCGCCGCCACCGTCACCGCCGCAGGCCAGACCAGTACCGGGAACGCGACCACGGCAACCGACGCCACCGACAGTGCCCCCAGCTTCACCCCGGCAGGCCAGCGGTGTAGTGCTGTTTCAACGGGTGAGGTCAGTGTCAGCATCGGCCGCCCCCAGGTGCTCCATCTCGACCCGGAACGCCGGGATCACATCGCCCGGCGCACCGTCCGCGCGGACGCGGCCCGCATCCAGCCAGATCACCCGCGCATAACCCGCAAGCATCGCCGGGTCATGCGTGATGGTAATCAGCCGCTGTGGTGCGGCGTCCAGCGCGCGTGTCAGCCGCATTGTCGTTGGCAAGTCCAGTCCGGCAAAGGGTTCGTCCAGCAGGATCGTCGCGGGCGCCATCGCCAGAATTGCCATCAGGCACAGATAGTGCCGCTGGCCGTGACTCAGTGTCGCAACGGGTGCTTTTGCCCAATGCACGCGCCCTTCGGCGTCTAGAACACCGCGCGCCGCCACTTTGGCCTCGGCATCGCTGCGGCCCTGCTGGCGCAGACCAAAGGCCAGTTCCTCCTCCACCGTGGGAAAGATGATCTGGTGATCGGGATTCTGGAACAGGATGCCAATTTCGCGCAGCATCGCGCGGCGGTCCGAAGGGTCCACCCCGCCGACCCGGACGCAGCCTGATGTGGGGGCAACCAACCCCGCTATCAGCCGCAACAGCGTGGTCTTGCCCGACCCGTTACGCCCCAGAATACCGATGCGACTTTCGCTCAGATGCAGATTCAGGCCGGCAAGAATGGTGGTCTGGCCAACGCGGTAACCTGCATCAATCAACTCAGGCCCTGTGGAAACTGGTCCCGTTTGATCTGGCCACTTCGGATATTGCACCGCATTCCCTCTTAAGGCTGGTCCACGGGGTACAATCGCCCTGAAAGCACCGCCGGCACATCAGGACCAACGGCCAGACCCTTTCATTTTGATACAAATATCCTGCGGGGGTGCGGGGGCGCAAGGCCCCCGCTCTATCGACAAGACTGGGGGCGCAAGGCCCCCGCTCTGACAGCAAGACCGGAAGCGGTTTCAGCCCTGGCGCGCTGCGGCGACCGATGCATCCAGAATATCCATCGCCTCGGCGAAATGCGCATCGGGAATGGTGATCGGTGCAAGGAAACGGATCACGTTGCCGTAAACGCCGCAGGTCAAAAGGATCAGCCCGCGCTTCAGCGCCTCCATCCGGACCCGGCTGGTAAAGCCTGCGTCGGGCTCGTGTGTGCCGGGGTTGGCGAATTCGACGGCCACCATGAAGCCGGGTCCCCGGATGTCGCTGATTTCAGGGGTCACCGACCGGATCGCCTCAAGCCGTTGCTTCAGCCGACCGCCCAGCGCGTTGGCGCGGGCGCACAGGTCTTCTTCCTCGATCACGTCAAGCACGGCGTTGGCGGCGGCAATCCCCAAAGGGTTACCGCCGTAAGTGCCGCCCAGACCACCCGGGTGGGCCGCATCCATCAGGTCGGCACGGCCCGTCACGGCTGCGAGGGGCAAACCACCCGCCAACCCCTTGGCCATCGTGGTGATATCGGCGGCCACATCATAGCCGTGCATCGCGAACAGCGTGCCGGTGCGGGCAAAACCGGTTTGCACCTCATCCGCGATCATCACGATGCCATGCTCATCACACAGCTTGCGGATCGCGCGGACCAGTTCCTTGGGCGCGGGATAAAAGCCGCCCTCGCCCTGCACCGGTTCAAAGATGATGGCGGCGACGCGCGCCGGGTCCAGATCGGCTTTGAAAAGCTTGGTCAAACCCGCCATGGCATCGGCGGTAGAGATATCATGCACCTCTTGCGGGAAAGGGATGTGCCAGACATCGGGCATCATCGCGCCAAAGCCCTTTTTGTAGGGCTCGACCTTGCCGGTCAGGCTCATCCCCATAAAGGTCCGCCCGTGGAACGCGCCACCAAAGGCGATGACCGCATTGCGCCCCGTGGCGATGCGGGCGATTTTCACCGCATTCTCGCAGGCCTCGGCACCCGTGGTGACAAAGACGGTTTTCTTGGCGAAATCGCCCGGCACGGCGGCGTTCAGACGCTCGGCCAGACGGATGTAGGATTCGTAGGGCAGCACCTGATGGCAGGTGTGGGTAAAGCGGCTCATCTGCTCGGTCACCGCTGCCATCACGCGCGGGTGGCAATGCCCGGTGTTGACCACCGCGATGCCTGCGGCAAAGTCGATATAGCGGTTGCCCTCGATATCCCAGATTTCCGAGTTCAGGGCTCGGTCGGCGTAGATCTGCGTCATCATGCCGACGCCGCGCGAAATGGCATCGTCCCGGCGTTTGGCGACTTCGGCGTTCAGCATGGCGGATCTCCTGTTGGTGTTCGGTTCATTTGATCAAAAATCAGCGTAAAGTTCAATCGCGATCGCGTGCTGTGGCGGCGGAGCCTTCGGCGAGGATATTTGGGTCAAAATGAAAGCGGCTGAGTGTCGGGATTCAGGAAGTATTAACCACTCGGGCGGCAGGTTGAAGCCAGAGGTGCGCGATGACGACAGGTGAAGAACGGGCGATTCTGCGGCTTATCCGGTCGCGGCGGGTGGGAGCGGTGACGTTCCACCGGCTGGTGGCCGAACATGGCTCGGCCTTGGCGGCGCTGGAGGCGCTGCCGGGGATCGCGCGCGCGGCGGGGGTTGAAGGCTATGCCGTTTGCCCCGAGGAAGTTGTCGCGCATGAATTGCGGGCCGGCAAGGCGGCAGGGGCGCGGCTTTTGTGTTTTGGCCACGCCGATTATCCGCCCGCGCTGATGGACCTTTCCGATGCGCCCCCGGTTCTGTGGGCGCAGGGCGATGTGGCCCTGCTACAGCGCCCGATGGTGGCGCTGGTGGGGGCGCGCAATGCGTCGTCGCTGGGGATGCGGATGACGCGCAAGCTGGCGGAAAGCCTTGGTGCTGCGGGGTTTGTCGTGGTGTCGGGTCTGGCGCGGGGCATTGATGCCGAGGCGCATCAGGCGGCTTTGGCGCGCGGCACGGTGGCGGTTCAGGCGGGCGGGGTCGATGTGATTTACCCAACCGAGAATGCGGAGCTTGCCGCGCAAATTGCGGCATCCGGCTGCCGGGTGTCGGAGCAACCGATGGGCACCGAACCGCAGGCGCGGCATTTTCCCTTGCGCAACCGGATCGTGTCGGGTCTGGCGCAGGCCGTGGTGGTGGTTGAGGCGGCGGCGCGGTCGGGCAGCCTGATCACCGCAAAGAATGCGCTGGATCAGGGGCGCGAGGTGCTGGCGGTGCCGGGCCATCCATTCGATGCGCGTGCGGCGGGGTGCAACATGCTGATCCGCGACGGGGCTACATTGGTGCGCGGTGCCAGCGACGTGATCGAGGCGCTGGGCGGGCAGGCTGTTCACGAAGCACCGCTTGAAGCTGCACCCCCCTTGCCCGGCCCGGTGCCCGCGCGCCGGCCTTTGGCGGAAGCATCCGCGCTGCATTCGATGATTCTGGACCGGCTGGGCCCCAGCCCCCTGGCCGAGGATCAACTGATCCGCGACCTTGCCATGCCGCCCGCCGACATCGCAACGCAGCTTCTGACGCTGGAGCTGGAGGGCAAGGTTCTGCGGCAGGCGGGCGGGCTTTTGTCGCGGGCGGTATAGCGAGCTTTTCGCGGGATTTCGCGCCCAAAACCAACCTCCATTGACATCCCGTGCCATTCGCCCACATCTAACCCCGCCACCCATCGGGGCGGCAGAAGTGAGGGTTTCATGGCAGTCGTCGTCGTCGAGTCACCGGCCAAGGCCAAGACAATAAACAAATATCTTGGTTCCGGTTACACGGTTCTTGCGTCTTATGGCCATGTCCGCGACCTGCCGCCCAAAGACGGCTCGGTCGACCCCGACGACAATTTCGCGATGAAATGGGAAGTGGCGGCTGACAGCAAAAAGCACATCCGCGCGATTACCGAGGCGCTGAAATCCGACAATGAACTGATCCTTGCAACCGACCCCGACCGTGAGGGCGAGGCGATTTCCTGGCATCTTCAGGAAGCGCTGGCCTCCAGCCTGAAAAAGGGCGCGAAGGTCAGCCGCGTAACCTTCAACGCCATCACCAAGGCCGCCGTGACCGAGGCGATGAAGAACCCGCGTCAGGTCGATGTGCCGCTGGTGGATGCTTATCTTGCCCGCCGCGCGTTGGATTATCTGGTGGGCTTTACCCTGTCGCCGGTCCTCTGGCGCAAGCTGCCGGGGGCGAAATCGGCGGGTCGGGTGCAATCGGTCTGCCTGCGTCTGATCGTCGAGCGCGAGATGGAGATCGAGGCGTTCCGCGCCCGTGAATTCTGGACGGTGGGCGCAACCCTCGCCACCCCGCGCGGGCAGGAATTCGAGGCGCGGCTGACTGTGCTGGGCGGCAAGAAGCTGGACAAATTCGACATACCCACATCCGAAGCCGCTGAAATCGCCGTGCAGGCTGTCACTTCCCGCACATTATCCGTGCAATCGGTTGAGGCCAAGCCTGCTGCGAGGAACCCGTCGGCGCCCTTCATGACATCGACGTTGCAGCAAGAGGCCAGCCGCAAGTTCGGCATGGGCGCCAAGCAGTGCATGAACGCCGCCCAGCGGCTTTATGAGGCCGGGCACATCACTTACATGCGGACCGACGGCATCGACATGGCCCCCGAGGCTGTGATGGCCGCCCGCGATGCGATCAAGGACAGGTTCGGGGCGGCTTATGTGCCCGACTCGCCCCGGATGTATAAGAACAAGGCGAAAAACGCGCAGGAAGCGCATGAATGTATCCGCCCCACCGACATGGCCGCCGATACCGAAAGCCTGCGCCTGACGGAAGGCGATCAGCGCAAGCTTTATGACCTGATCTGGAAGCGGACCATCGCAAGTCAGATGGCGGCCGCCCGGCTGGAACGCACTACTGTTGATGTGGCCAGCGCCGACGCACAGGTGGTTTTGCGGGCGACGGGGCAGGTGGTGTTGTTCGATGGTTTTCTCAAGGTCTACGAGGAAGGCCGCGACGATGAAGACGACGACGAAGGCCGCCTGCCGCAGATCATGCAGGGTGAGACGGTCGAGAAGCGCAAGGTCGACCCCGAGCAGCATTTCACCCAGCCCCCGCCGCGCTATACCGAAGCGACGCTGGTCAAGCGCATGGAAGAACTGGGCATCGGGCGGCCCTCGACCTATGCCAGCATCCTGACCACGATTGTGGACCGCGAATATGTCCGCAAGGACAAGAACCGTCTGTTCCCCGAAGACAAGGGGCGGTTGGTTACGGCGTTCCTGACCAACTATTTCCGCAAATATGTGGAATACGATTTCACCGCCGATCTGGAAGGCCAGCTTGACGATGTCTCGGCAGGCGACCGTGATTACAAGGATGTGCTGGCCCGGTTCTGGCGCGATTTTTCCGCCGCCATCGCCGAAACCGCCGATCTGCGCATCGGCGAAGTGCTGACCAAGATTGATGAATTTCTGGCGCCGCATCTGTACCCGCCGCGCGCCGATGGCTCGGACCCGCGCATATGTCAGGTCTGCGGTACGGGTCGGCTGCATCTGAAAACTGCGCGCTCGGGTGGCGCGTTCATCGGCTGCGGCAATTATCCGGAATGTCGCTATACCCGGCCCATTTCTGTATCGGGCGAGGAAGACGGCGCAATTCCCCCCGAAGGCCGCATCTTGGGCGAAGAGGACGGACTGCAGGTCAGCCTGCGCTCGGGCCGTTTTGGCCCCTATGTTCAAAAGGGTGAGGCGACGGAAGAGGCCCCCAAGCCCCCCCGTGCCAGCATCCCCAAAGGCTGGGAGCCCGACGCGCTGACGCTGGAGCGGGCGCTGATGCTGTTGCACCTGCCACGCGAAATCGGCCCGCATCCTGAAGATGGCGAGATGGTCGAGGCGGCGATCGGCCGTTATGGCCCTTATGTCAAGCACAACAAGACCTACGCCAACCTGCCCGATGTCGAAGAGGTTTTCACCATCGGCATGAACCGCGCCGTCGAAGTTCTGGCGCAGAAATTCAGCCGTGGTCGCGGTGCCTCTGCCCCGGCCGAGCCGCTGCGGGCCTTGGGCGACCATCCCGACGGTGGTGCCATTGCGGTGATGCCAGGGAAATACGGGCCCTATATCAAATGGGAAAAGGTCAACGCGACCCTGCCCAAAGAACTTACCCCGGAAGCGGTGACGCTGGAAGAAGCGTTGGCGCTGATTGCCGAGAAGGCTGCGAAGTCACCCGGCAAGAAGAAGGCGGCCCCTAAAAAGGCGGCGGCCAAAAAGCCTGCTGCCAAGAAACCGGCTGCGAAACCGGTCGCCAAAAAGGCTGCGGAACCCAAAGCGCCGGCCAAAAAGGCGGCTGAATAGGCGTCGGCAGCACACCCTGAACCGCCGCAGCCCCGGACCTGATCCGGGGCTGCGCTTCTCCTCGATTCGGCACCACTTCCTTACCCCTGCGGATCAATCAGCTTTGCCATCACCTGCGCTGCATGGATCACCCCGCAGGCAGCACCCTGATCGGTCACGCCAATTTCGGCCGCGCCATCGCGCAGCATCTCCATCACCTGCCGGACCGGGGTTTCGGCATCGACCGACGGGCCGCTGCAGGCGCCCGCAACCATCACATCCCGCGCCGTCAGCACCGACAACGGGTTCATGTGGGCGACAAAATCCGCGACGTAGTCTGACACCGGGTTCGCGATGATCTCGCGCGCTGTGCCGCACTGCACGATCCGCCCGCCCTCCATCAAGGCAATACGGTTGCCGATTTTGAACGCCTCATCCAGATCGTGGCTGACAAAGACGATGCTGCGCTTCAGCTTGGCTTGCAGGTCCAGAAGTTCATCCTGCAACCGCGCCCGGATCAACGGGTCCAGTGCCGAAAACGGCTCGTCCATCAAGAGGATCGGCGCTTGCGTCACGAAGGCACGCGCCAGACCCACGCGCTGCTGCATGCCGCCCGACAATTCGCCCACCTTACGGTCCGCCCATTGGCTCAGGTTCACCAGCGCCAACTGCTCCTCGACCCGGTCGCGCCGCCCCGCCGGGGGAATGCCCGCAAGCTCCAGCCCCAGCCCGACATTCTCGCGCACCGTGCGCCAAGGCAGCAGGCCAAAGGCCTGAAAAACCATCGCAATCTTGTTCAACCGCAGATCGCGCAGCCGGTCTTTGGGGGCATGGGTCACCGACACCATCGCGTTGCCGTCCCAAACCCGAACATCGCCCCGCACAACAGGATTAAGCCCGTTCACCCCCCGCAGAAGCGTCGATTTACCGGACCCCGACAGCCCCATCAGCACCAGAATCTCGCCCTCGGCCACGGTCAGCGAGCAATCATGCACGCCCAGAACCTGCCCGGTGGAGGCCTGGATTTCCGACCGCGACTGCCCCTTGTCCATCAACGGCAGGGCACGGTCCGGCGCGTCACCGAACACGATGGAGACGCGATCAAACTCTACAGCATTGCGGGTCATGCGCGGCTCACCCGCAGCATGCGGTCCAGCACAATCGCCACGACCACGATCACGAACCCAGACTCAAACCCCAGTGCCGAATTGACCGAGTTCAACGCCCGCACCACTGGCACCCCCAACCCGTTCGCGCCGACCAGGGCCGCGATCACCACCATGGAAAGCGACAGCATGATCGTCTGGTTCAATCCCGCCATGATCTGCGGAAAGGCCCAGGGCAATTCCACTTTCCAAAGCCGCTGCGAAGGCGTCGCCCCAAACGCCGTTGCAGCCTCCAAAAGCGGCTGCGGCGTGGTCGATATGCCAAGCTGCGTCAGCCGGATCGGCGCGGGCAGCACGAAAATCACCGTGGCAATCAGGCCCGGCACCATGCCGATGCCAAAAAACACGATCGCGGGAATCAGATACACAAAGGTGGGCAAGGTCTGCATCAGATCCAGCACCGGCACCATCCAGGCATAAAGCCGGGGCCGATGTGCGGCGGCGATCCCGATGGGAACGCCCACCGCCATGCAGACAAAACAAGCCGACAGCACCAGCGTCAGACTTTGCGTCGTCTCATCCCAATATCCCTGATTCAGAATGAACAAAAACCCCACCAAAACCAGCAGGCAGGTCTTCCAGGACCGTTGCAAAACCCAGGTCAAAGCCACGAAAAGCCCGATGATCACCAGCGGATGCGGGGTCTGCAAACACCATAGAATCGCATTGATCAACGTCTCCATCGCCAAGCCCAGCGCATCAAAGAACGGCGCCGCATTTGTTTTCAACCAGTCAAACGCCAGTTTCGCGTAACGCCCAATCGGGATTTTGTCGTCGGTCAGCCAATCCATACCGCGTCTTGCCCCTTCATTTTTGCACAAATACTCCGGGGGGTGCGGGGGGCTGGCCCCCCGCTCTGTCCGGGATCAAAGGCTTACTCGATGGCCGCTTTGACCGCCGCCATCGCATCGCCGCCGTCCTTGGTGGTCACACCGGCCAGCCAAGGCTCCAGCACGGAGGGATTGGCGGCAAGCCAGGTCTTCGCGGCCTCTTCGCCGTCCATTCCGTCGTTCAGGATTTTGCCCATGATTTCGTTTTCCATGGCCAGCGAAAACTCCATGTTCGCCAAAAGCTTGCCGGTGTTCGGGCATTCCGTGGCAAAGCCTTTGCGCACGTTTGTGGCCACTTCGGCACCACCAAGGTTCGGGCCGAAATAGTCATCCCCGCCGGTCAGATAGGTCATCTTGAAGTTCGCATTCATCGGATGCGGCTCCCATCCCAGAAAGATGATGGGCTCGTTCTTGCCGGTGGTGCGGTCCACTTCGGCCAGCATCCCCTGTTCGGAAGACTCGGCCACCGTGAAATCCTTCAGCCCGAACGCGTCAGCCTCGATCATTGACAGGATCAGGCGGTTGCCGTCGTTGCCGGGCTCGATCCCGTAAATCTTGCCGCCAAGGGCATCCTTGTTCTTGGCGATATCCGCGAAATCCTTGATCCCAAGCGCCGCACCCGCCTCGTTTGTGGCCAGCGTATATTTTGCCCCGGTCAGGTTCACGCGCAAGGTTTCAACGGTGCCCGCCTCGCGGTAGGGGGCAAGATCGGCCTCCATCGTGGGCATCCAGTTGCCCAGAAACACATCGACATCACCGCCGGCAATGGCAGTGTAAGTCACTGGAACAGATAGAATTTTCGTTTCTGTATCATAGCCCAGCGCTTTCAGAACGACGCTGGCGGTAGCCGTGGTGGCGGTGATATCCGTCCAGCCGACATCCGAGAATACAACCTTGTCGCAACCTGCGGCAAAGGCGGGGCTGGTCAGCGCCAGCAGGGCTGCGGCCAGCAGGGGGGTTTTGAATTGGGTCATGTTTGCTCCCGTTGGTTTTTTGTTGATTGACGAGTCAATAAACTTCACGCACCCTTGGTTTGGCAAGCAAAAACTGGGGACACGGATGCCGAAGCTTGGAATGGAGCCTATCCGAAAGGCGGCGTTGGTCAACGCAACGATTGTTGAAATCGGGCGCAGCGGGTCTTTGGATGTGACGGTCGGGCAGATCGCGCGGCGGGCTGGCATGTCCACAGCGCTTGCACATCACTATTTCGGCAGCAAAGAGGCGTTGTTTCTGGCGGCGATGCGGCATGTTCTTTCGCTTTACGGGGCCGAAGTGCGCGGCGCGCTTGGGGTGTCAGCTGGTCCGGCGCAGCGGCTGAATGCGATTTTGCGCGCGTCCTTCTCGCCCGCGAACTTTCGCGCCGATGTGGTCGGGGCCTGGCTCAATTTTTATGTGCTGGCACAGACGGTGCCCGAGGCGCGCAGGCTTTTGAACATCTATCAACGGCGGTTGCGGTCGAACCTGATGGATTGTCTGCACTCTTTGGCGGGTACGCGTGCCGGGGCGATTGCCGATGGGTTGGGGGCACTGATCGACGGGGTATACCTGCGCGAGGCATTGGCCGCAAAACCATCCGACGGGGCGGCGGCGGTGCAGCTAGTGTTGGCCTATCTGAATGCGGAGTTGTCTCAGGGAGCCGCCAATGCAGGCTGATTTCGTAATTATCGGCGCAGGCTCGGGGGGCTGTGCGGCGGCGTATCGGCTGGGCGAGGCGGGCGCGTCGGTTATTGTCATTGAACACGGCGGCACAGATGCAGGGCCGTTTATCCAGATGCCGGCCGCGCTAAGCTATCCGATGAACATGGCCCGCTATGATTGGGGCTTTGCGTCGGAACCAGAACCCTTCCTCGGCAACCGGGTTCTGGCCACACCGCGCGGCAAGGTGATCGGCGGGTCATCCTCGATCAACGGGATGGTCTATGTGCGCGGCCATGCGCGGGATTTTGACCATTGGGCTGATCAGGGCGCTGCGGGCTGGGGTTTTGCCGATGTGCTGCCCTATTTCAAGCGGATGGAGCATTGGCACGGCGGTCTTGATACGGGCGGCACGGATACCGGCTGGCGCGGCACAGACGGCCCTTTGCACATCACGCGTGGTCCGCGCGACAACCCGCTGTTCGAAGCGTTCATCCAGGCGGGCGCGCAAGCAGGCTATCCGGTGACGCCCGACTACAATGGCGAGGCGCAGGAAGGCTTCGGCCCGATGGAGGCAACCATCTGGAAGGGGCGGCGTTGGTCTGCGGCCAACGCCTATCTCAAGCCCGCTGTGGCGCGCGGCAACGTAACCGTGGTGCGGGCTTTGGCGCAGCGCGTGGTGATCGAGGAAAGCCGCGCCGTCGGTGTGGAGGTGATGCGCGCAGGCCGCGTCGAAGTGATCCGTGCGGGCCGTGAGGTGGTGCTGGCGGCGTCGTCGATCAACACGCCGAAACTGCTGATGCTGTCGGGAATCGGCGCGGGCGCGCATCTGGCCGAACATGGCATCCCGGTGGTCGCGGACCGCGCCGGGGTCGGCGCAAACCTGCAGGACCATCTGGAGGTGTATATGCAGTTCGCCTCCAAACAGCCGATAACCCTTTATAAGCACTGGAATCTTCTGGGAAAGGCGATGATCGGCGCGCAGTGGTTGTTCACCGGCAAGGGCTTGGGCGCGTCCAATCAGTTCGAGGCTTGTGGCTTTATCCGCTCGCGCGCAGGCGTCGATTACCCCGATATCCAGTATCATTTCCTGCCCATCGCCGTGCGCTATGATGGCAAAGCCTCGGCCGAGGGGCACGGGTTTCAGGCCCATACCGGCCCGATGCGATCAAAGTCGCGCGGCGCGGTCACGCTGCGGTCGGCCGACCCTGCCGACGCGCCGCGCATCCGGTTCAACTATATGTCGCACCCCGAGGATTGGGAAGATTTCCGCCAATGCCTGCGCCTGACGCGCGAGGTTTTCGCCCAAGCGGCGATGGAGCCTTTCGTGAAGCACGAGATTCAGCCGGGGTCGGCACTTCAGACCGACGCCGAGTTGGATAGCTTTATCCGCCAGCATGCCGAAAGTGCGTACCACCCTTGCGGCACCGCCCGGATGGGGCGCGCAGATGATCCGCTGGCGGTGGTCGATCCCGAATGTCGGGTCATCGGGGTGGAGCGGCTGCGCGTTGCAGACAGCTCGATCTTTCCGCGGATTACGAATGGCAATCTGAATGGGCCGTCGATCATGGTGGGCGAAAAGGCGGCGGATCATCTGCTGGGCCGGGTGCCGCTGGCGCCTTTGAACCTTGAACCGGCGGTGAACCCGAACTGGCGCACCGCGCAGCGTTAGGCGGGGCAGCGTTAAGCCGCCCCCACCGCCCGCGCCCGCAGGATCACCCACCAGACGCAGACCAGAGTCAGCACCGCCGTGACCAGCATCAACAAAACCAACGGCATCGGCCCCGATCCATGCGTCAGGATCAGGCCTGCAAGGGTTGCCAAAGCCGCACCGCCGCCAATGGTGAACGCGCCGCCAAGCCCTGCGGCTGACCCCGCAAGGGCAGGGCGCACCGACAAAAGCCCCGCATTCGCGCTGGGTAACAGCACGCCGTTGCCGACGCCGACAAAGATCGTCAGCCCGAAGAAAAGCTGCGGCGACGAAAACCCCAAGGCGGTCAACAGGGCAAGAAGCGCCATTCCGAACAGCGAAATCAACGCGCCATAAACCATCATCCGGTTGATGCCGGCGACAACCGAATACCGCCCCGACAGGAAATTCCCGGCCAGATAGCCCAAGGCCGGTGCCCCGAAATAAAATCCCAGCGCCGATGGGGTAAGGCCGTAGACATCGGTGCCCACAAAAGGCGCGCCGCCCAGATAGGCAAAGAACGCGCCCGAGGCCAAAGCGGCGGCAAGGCAATAGCCCCAGAACCGTTGCGAGGTTAAAAGCTGCGGATACTGGCTGACCTGAGCGGCAAAGCTTGTCGGGGCCTTGACCGCCGTCTCGCCCTGATCGGCCCAGATCAGCGCCAAAAGCCCCGCGCCGCCTGCTGCCATCACCCAGAAGCTTGCACGCCAGCCGAACCATTCATCCAACTGCCCGCCGATGACCGGGCCGATCATCGGCACGATCGACATGCCCATCGTGACATATCCGATCATCGACGCTGCCTGATCCTGCCCCACCATATCGCGCACCACCGCGCGTGAAACGACAAAGGCTGTCGCAATCGCCGCCTGCAGCAGACGGAACGCCATGAACACGGTGAAATTCGGCGCGTAAAGCGCGCCAAGGCTGGCGATCAGGAAAATCGCGGTTGTTGCCAGCATGATCCGTCGCCGCCCGAAGCGGTCCGATATCGGGCCGATGAACAACTGCAGCGCCGCTGTTGTGGCCAGGTACAGCGACACCGAAAGCTGCATTGCGGGGTAGGGCACCTCGAAATAAAGTGCCATCGACGGCAGCGAGGGCAAAAAGATGTTCAGCGACAGCGCCGCTAGCCCCGCCATCAGAATAAGCGTGGTGATGTGGGGCGGGGTCGTGCGGTCCAGAAACCGGATGGCGGGAAGCGCTGTCATTCCCTTCGCCTATCCGTGCCAAGCGGCCCTGTCCATGCCATTCGTGCCCGGCAATCCGCCACTTTTGCACAGGGTTGCGGCGGTGTTGTGCAATTTCCCTTTTGCAACGCGCACAGCCACTATAGTCTGCCCGACAATCTGGGGGGGACCGCATGAAAGACATCCTGCAAGAGCTTGAAAACCGTCGCGCAACGGCCCGGGCCGGGGGCGGTGCCGCGCGGGTTGCAGCCCAGCATGCCAAAGGCAAGCTGACCGCGCGCGAGCGGATCGAGTTGTTGCTGGACGAGGGGTCTTTCGAAGAATTCGACATGTTCGTCACGCACCGGTCCACCGATTTCGGCATGGCCGACAACCGCCATCCGGGCGATGGGGTAGTCACTGGTTGGGGCACTGTGAACGGCCGCCAGATCTATGTTTTTGCTCAGGATTTCACCGTTCTGGGCGGCTCTGTTTCGGAAACCCACGGTGCCAAGATCTGCAAGATCATGGACCTGGCCATGCAGAACGGCGCGCCGGTGATCGGCATCAACGATTCGGGTGGCGCGCGCATCCAAGAAGGCGTGGGCAGCCTTGGTGCTTACGGCGAGATTTTTCAGCGCAACGTGCTGGCCTCGGGTGTTGTGCCGCAGATCAGCCTGATCATGGGGCCCTGCGCCGGAGGCGCGGTTTACTCGCCCGCGATGACCGACTTCATCTTCATGGTGAAGGATTCGTCCTATATGTTCGTGACCGGCCCCGACGTGGTGAAAACCGTCACGAATGAGGTCGTCAGCGCCGAAGAACTGGGCGGGGCCGGCACACATACCCGAAAATCCTCGGTCGCCGACGGCGCGTATGAAAATGATGTAGAGGCTTTGGCCGAAACCCGGCGGCTGATCGACTTTCTGCCGCTGTCAAATCGCGAAAAGGCGCCGGTGCGCCCGTTCTTCGATGATCCCGCACGGGTCGAGCCCAGCCTTGACACGCTGATCCCCGACAACCCGAACCAGCCCTATGACATGAAAGAGCTGATCCACAAACTGGCGGATGAGGGAGATTTTTTCGAGATTCAGAAGAATTTCGCGGGCAACATCCTGATCGGTTTCATCCGGATGGAGGGGCAGACCGTTGGCGTCGTGGCCAATCAGCCGATGGTTCTGGCGGGGTGTCTGGACATTGATTCCAGCCGCAAGGCCGCGCGCTTTGTGCGGTTCTGCGATGCGTTCGAAATTCCTATTCTGACGCTGGTTGATGTGCCGGGCTTTCTGCCCGGCGTGCAGCAGGAACTGGGCGGCGTCATCAAACACGGCGCGAAACTGCTGTTCGCCTATGCCGAGGCGACGGTGCCAAAGGTGACGGTGCTGACCCGCAAAACCTATGGCGGGGCCTATGTCGTGATGTCGTCCAAACACCTGCGCGGCGATGTAAACTATGCTTGGCCCACCGCCGAAGTGGCGGTGATGGGCGCGCGCGGGGCGACGGAAATTCTGTATCGCAGCGAACTTGGTGACCCTGAAAAGATCGCGGCCCGCACCAAGGAATATGAGGACCGCTTCGCCAACCCCTTTGTCGCCGCCGAACGCGGTTTCATAGATGAGGTGATCATGCCGCAATCCACCCGCCGTCGTGTGGCCCGTGCCTTTGCCAGCCTGCGCAGCAAGCGGCAAGTCAACCCATGGAAAAAGCATGATAATATTCCGCTTTGATCCGACAGGGAGAATCGGATGCCACTGACCATCGACATCGCAGCCGAAGCAGACGCGCCCGAGGTGAAGGCGCTTGATCTGTCGGCGCTTGGGCCGGATGATTACCTGAACCTGATCCTGCAACGCTCGGAAGTCATGTATGATATTCCGAAATCGGGGCAGGTGATCCGGGCATGGAATGCGGGCGATCTGGACCCGATCGCGCGGGTAGTAGAGACGTTGGGCGATGCGATTGCACGGCGCGCGGCGGGGGTGATCCGGGCCGAATACCGGGCCATTGCGCCGCATCTGCGGGATATCAAACCCAAGCGTATCGCCGATATAGGCTGCGGCTACGCGTTCTTTGATCTTTTTGCCGCGCAGGATCTGAAAGCCGACCTCGTGCTGATCGACCTTGAGGTGAACGAGCATCGCCATTTCGGTTTTCAACCCGAGGGGGCGGCTTATTCCAGCCTGTCAGTTGCGCGCAAGATGTTGGAAGATAACGGGATATCCGCGAAAAAAATTACCACGCTGAACCCGCGCGATATAGCACCCGAAACCGTGAAGCCGGTTGATCTGGCGGTGTCGTTCCTGTCGTGCGGGTTTCACTATCCGGTCGATCTGTATCTGCCGTTTCTGGACCGAGCCCTGAAACCCGGCGGTTCAGCGATCTTTGATCTGCGCGAGGCGACGGCGGATGCGCAGACGGCGGCTCTGGCTTCGTTCGGGGCGATTTCGGGGCTCGGTGCGCCGTCAAAGGCCCGCCGTGTCCTGCTGAAAAAGGTCATGCGATGAACGAAGAAACCCAACTCCACACTGACGCGCAGGTTGAAGGCGGTGATGATACACCGGTTCCGGTGCCATCGGGCCAATCCGTCGTGTTGCAGGACGTGATCTGGAACGAACCGGGCCCGGACGGGTTGGTGCTGCGGTTTCGCTTTATTGCGCCGGACATTGCCCGGAACGGCGGGTCGGTTGAATTCGAGACGGCCTCTGCCGACATGATGGCATTGTGCGAAACCTACGCTTTGCCACGGCTGACCCAGTTCGGACCGGCACCCGGTCAGGTGATCATCTCGCTTTCCGATGTTGCGGTGCCCTTTGGCCAGTCGGCGCCGGAAGCGACACAGTTTTTCGAAGCGTTTTCGATCATCGACGGCGCCTGTGTCTGGGATGTTTACTGATGCAACCCGATCTTTTGCCGCCACTGCCGTTGATGCGTTGCCAAATCGCTGACCATCGCAATCTTTTGGTCCGAATGAACCTGATCCCATGTCATTTGGAATGCGGATGCGTTATCGTGTCGTGCGGCCACAATATCGTGACCTCAGTCCCACATCGGGGGCAACCGCGCTGCGTAACAACCCGGCTGGCCACCCGCCTATTTCGGAGTCGAGAATGTCGAAAAGCACCAAAATCCTCCTTAGCCTTTGCATGGTTGCCTTCATTGGCGCTTGCGCCAAGAAAACCGAAGTTGTCGCAGCTGATCCGGCCGTGTCGACCGAGCCGGTTTTCCAAGGTAAATACGGCAGCTAAGTGCTGCAGACGGGTGCCTTCGGCCGTGCCGGCGGCACCCGTTGTATTTTGCGCCGTACTTAATAGGCGGGCGCTAACATGTTGAAACATCGCGGTTTTCCAGGTCGCCTAATGGGGACCGACCATCAGTTCGTGATCCGGCGTGCCAATCACAAGGACGGCCCGGCCCGTATCATCAAGCGCGAACGTTTCCGTGATCGCAAGGCGACAGACCGTGCCGCGGATACGGCCTTTCTGGCAGCACTCTGGGCACATTTCGGAGAAGACCCGTTCGAGCGCGGCAATCTGGATGCCGGTCGGATCAGCTGGCTTTTCGGGCGCGAGGTGATGCCTGCAGAAGACCCGTTCGACCCCGAAAGCTATGACGCGCTGCTGCGCATTGACCGCAAGCGCGCCGAGGCAGCGTTTCCAGCCGTTTTTGCCCCGGATGCCGCCCCGCCGCCGCAAGGCGACTGGGATGACGAGGACGATTAGGCATGATCTGGCGCAAGCGGGGGGCGATTTGGCCAAATGGCGCGCATCTGCTGGTGGGTGCTATTTTTCCCTTTGCCGTCGTTCGGGTGGTGTCGCATCCTTTGTCGGCGCGTGCTGCAAGCCAATGGTATGCCGGCCTTGATCCGATCTGTTACCCTTCCCCGATCTTTCGGCCCGACCCTGATGTGGTCGGGCCGCCTTTTTGCGTAATTGTAAAAAATAAGCATTGGCAAAGACTTGCCGATGGAACCAAAAGGCTGACTTGTGCGTTTTTGTTTGAGATGTTTGCGGTACACTCCGCCGACACAACCTCGTTCAACGGAGATAGACAAACATGCAATTCACAAAACTTTTTGGGATCGCGGCCCTTTTGGTATCAGTCGCGGCCTGTGATACGATCGACACCGATGCCGAACGTGGCGCGGTGGGTGCAGCGGCAGGTGCCGGGCTGTCTGCGGCGACCGGAAATAACCCGCTTACCGGTGCAGTCATCGGTGGTGCGGCGGGCGTGTTCTGTGACGACGCGGGTGTGTGCCGCTAACCAACCCGCAAAAACCGAACCTATCCACAGACCATCCGGGCCAACTGCCCGGGTGGTTTTTTCATTTTCAGACGTCGCAGGGGGAAAACCGGCATGTTCAAGAAGATCCTGATCGCCAATCGGGGCGAGATTGCGTGCCGTGTGATCAAGACTGCGCGCCGGATGGGTATCGCCACTGTGGCCGTCTATTCCGACGCCGACCGGGGTGCCCTGCATGTGAAAATGGCGGATGAGGCGGTGCATATTGGTGCCTCGCCTGCCGCGCAAAGCTATATCGTGATCGACAAGATCATGGCGGCGGTCAAAGCCAGCGGCGCCGAGGCGGTGCATCCGGGCTACGGATTCCTGAGCGAAAACCGTAACTTCGCGGCGGCGCTTGAAGCAGCAGGCGTGGTGTTCATCGGCCCGCCCTCAGGCGCGATCGAGGCGATGGGCGACAAGATCACCTCAAAGAAAATCGCGCAGAAAGCGGGGGTCTCCACCGTTCCCGGCCATATGGGCCTGATCGCCGATGCCGAAGAGGCGGTTCGCATCGCCACGCAAATTGGCTATCCGGTGATGATCAAGGCGAGTGCTGGCGGTGGCGGCAAGGGCATGCGGATCGCCTGGAACGACGCTGAAGCGCGCGAGGGGTTTCAATCTTCGAAAAACGAGGCGGCGGCGAGTTTTGGCGATGACCGGATTTTCATCGAAAAATTCGTGACCCAACCCCGCCATATCGAAATTCAGGTGCTGGCCGACGCGCATGGCAACTGCGTCTATTTGCACGAACGCGAATGTTCCATTCAGCGCCGCAACCAGAAGGTCATCGAAGAAGCGCCCAGCCCGTTTCTGGATGATGCCACCCGCCGCGCGATGGGCGAACAGGCCTGCGCTTTGGCGCAAGCGGTGGGCTATATATCTGCGGGGACGGTGGAATTCATCGTCGACGGCGACCGGAATTTCTATTTCCTGGAGATGAACACGCGGTTGCAGGTCGAACATCCCGTGACCGAGCTGATCACCGGGGTGGACCTTGTAGAACAGATGATCCGCGTGGCGAATGGTGAAAAACTGCCGTTTGCGCAGGCCGACCTTAAAATCAACGGCTGGGCGATGGAATCGCGGCTTTATGCCGAAGACCCGTATCGCAACTTCCTGCCCTCGATCGGGCGGCTGACTCGCTATCGCCCGCCGGTGGAAGGCCAGACCCCGCGCGGCGGCATCGTGCGCAACGATACCGGCGTGTTCGAGGGCGGCGAGATCAGCATGTTCTACGACCCGATGATCGCGAAACTTTGCACCTGGGCGCCCACCCGTGCGCAGGCGATTGACGAGATGAGCATCGCGCTTGATACGTTCGAGGTGGAAGGCATTGGCCACAACCTGCCCTTTGTTGGGGCGGTCATGGACCATCCGCGCTTTCAGTCGGGCAATATCACGACGGCTTTCATTGCCGAGGAATATCCTGATGGATTTCAAGGCGCTACCCTGGACGGCGCCACCCTGCGCCGGGTTGCCGCCGCCGCCGCCGCGATGAACCGTGTGGCTGAAATTCGCCGTACCCGGATTTCCGGCACGATGGACAATCACGAACGCATGGTGGGTGATGATTGGGTGGCCAGCCTGCAGGGCGAGACGCATCAGATGCGCATCGCCGCTGATCGTGACGGGGCGACGGTGACCTTTGCGGATGGTGCGGCCCTGCGCGTCACCTCGGACTGGACGCCGGGGCAACCGTTGGCGCGGCTGATGGTCGATGGTGCGCCTTTGGTGATGAAGGTCGGCAAAATCCCCTCGGGGTTCCGTCTGCGCCTGCGCGGGGCCGATGTGAAATGCCACATCCGCACGCCGCGTCAGGCGGAACTGGCCGCGCTGATGCCCGAAAAACTGCCGCCTGATACTTCGAAGTACCTCCTTTGCCCGATGCCGGGGCTGATCGTCTCCATCGTGGTGGCCGAGGGCGACGAGGTGCAGGAAGGGCAGGCGCTTGCGACGGTTGAGGCGATGAAGATGGAAAACATCCTGAAAGCCGAACGCCGCGGGGTGGTGAAGCGCGTGGCGGCCAAGGCGGGGGCAAGCCTGCGTGTGGATGATGTGATATTGGAGTTTGAGTGAAACCGGTTTGTCCGGGCAGATTTTGTATCGCCGGCGAGGACGCGCCCTAATTACCGCCCCGCCGGGTTCCGCTCCAGCAATTCCTCGCGCCGGAGCGGCATCTTGTCGATGGCGCGACTGATCTCGCGCACGTCCCAGGGCAGGGGCTTGCGGATTGTCACGGCCCCGTCCTTGTCCATCAGCACCAATGAGAACCCGCGCGGGCGCAGGCGCAGGCGCACGTCAGACCGGGCAGCGGGGTCGGTGTCGGTAATCACCACCACGTCGCGGTCGTAAAGGGCGTCGGGCCGGTCGGTGATGCGCTTCATCTGCAACTGGAACGCGGGGTCTTCGGGCGTGTCGGCAAACACCACCACGGGGCGCTTTTCCCAGCGCAATTCTTCCAGCGTGATCCCGGCGGCGTCGATGATCTGCAACCCCAACTCGCTGTCATCGGTTGTGACTGCGGCGGCGGTCGTATCCTGGGCAATCGCACAAAGCGGCATGCAAACCGCAAAGATCAAATGGAAAAGCGGTTTCATGGACCCTCCTGCTGTGCTTGATATAGGATATGGTGGGGGGAATGCCAAAGGGGCTATGACTCATTCCACGATGTGGCCGAAAAAAGGGATTGCCCGATGAGTGATGATCTTGCTGCCTGGCGTGCCCTTGCCACCCGCGATCTGCGCGGCGGCGATCCTGATGGGTTGGTCTGGCACACGCTGGAAGGCATCGCGGTCAAAACTTTGTATACCGCCGCCGATACCGCCAGCCTTGCCCATATGGGCGGTGTGCCGGGGGTCGCCCCGTTCACGCGCGGGGTGCGGGCCACGATGTATGCGGGCCGACCCTGGACGATCCGGCAATATGCCGGGTTCTCGACGGCCGAGGCGTCGAATGCATTCTATCGCCGTAACCTTGCCGCCGGACAGCAGGGCGTTTCGGTCGCCTTCGATCTGGCGACGCATCGCGGCTATGACAGCGATCATCCGCGCGTTGAAGGCGATGTCGGCAAGGCCGGGGTGGCGATTGATAGCGTCGAGGATATGAAAATCCTGTTCGACGGAATCCCGTTGGAAAAAGTCAGCGTTTCCATGACGATGAATGGCGCGGTGATCCCTATTCTTGCCAGCTTTATCGTCGCAGGTGAGGAACAAGGCGTGCCCCGCGCGGCCCTGTCGGGCACCATTCAGAATGATATTCTGAAGGAATTCATGGTCCGTAATACCTATATCTACCCGCCCGAACCCAGCATGAGGATCGTCGCGGATATCATTGAATATACGGCAAAAGAGATGCCGAAGTTCAACTCGATCTCGATCTCGGGCTACCACATGCAAGAGGCGGGCGCGAACCTTGTGCAGGAACTGGCCTTCACTTTGGCCGACGGGCGCGATTATGTGCGTGCGGCCATCGCGCGGGGCATGCCGGTTGATGATTTCGCGCCGCGCTTGTCGTTCTTTTTCGCCATCGGCATGAACGTGTTCATGGAGGCTGCGAAACTGCGCGCCGCCCGTCTGCTGTGGCACCGGATCATGGACGAATTTGGCGCGCAAAAGACCGAGAGCCTGATGCTGCGCACGCATTGCCAGACCTCCGGCGTCAGCCTGCAAGAGCAAGACCCCTACAACAATGTGATCCGCACCGCGTATGAGGCGATGGCGGCGGTTCTGGGCGGCACGCAAAGCCTGCACACAAACGCGCTGGACGAGGCGATGGCCCTGCCCACCGAGTTTTCCGCCCGCATTGCACGCAATACACAGTTGATCTTGCAGGAAGAAACTGGAATCACCCATGTCGTCGATCCGCTGGCGGGCAGCTATTATGTCGAAAGCCTGACAGCAGAACTGGCCGACAAGGCCTGGACGCTGATGGAAGAGGTCGAGGCGATGGGCGGCATGACCAAGGCTGTCGCCGCGGGAATGCCAAAGCTGCGGATCGAGGAATCGGCGGCCAAACGGCAGGCGGCCATAGATCGCGGCGATGATGTTATTGTCGGCGTCAACAAATACCGGCTCGACAAGCAAGACCCGATCGACATCCTGGATATCGACAACGTGGCCGTGCGCGACGCACAGATCGCGCGGCTGACCCGGATTCGTGCGACCCGCGATCAGGCTGCTTGCGATGCAGCACTGGCAGACCTGACCCGCCGCGCAACCGAGGGCGGCAACCTTCTGGAGGCCGCCGTCACAGCCGCCCGTGCGCGTGCGACCGTGGGTGAGATCAGCCTTGCGATGGAACAGGTCTTCGGTCGGCACAGGGCAGAGGTGAAAACATTGGCAGGGGTTTACGGTGCCGCCTATGACGGTGATGCGGGGTTTGCGGCGATTCAGGCGGATGTCGAGGCGTTTGCGGCAGAAGAAGGCCGCCGCCCCCGGATGCTGGTCGTCAAGATGGGGCAAGACGGGCACGACCGGGGCGCGAAAGTCATCGCCACCGCCTTTGCCGATATCGGCTTTGACGTTGACGTCGGCCCCCTGTTCCAAACCCCGGCCGAGGCCGCACAAGATGCCATCGACAATGATGTGCATGTCATCGGGATCAGTTCTCAGGCGGCGGGCCACAAGACGCTGGCCCCGAAACTGGTGCAAGCGCTGCGCGATGCGGGCGCGGGCGAAATACTGGTGATCTGCGGCGGCGTCATCCCGCAGCAGGATTACCAGTTTCTCTACGATGCCGGGGTCAAGGCCATCTTCGGGCCGGGCACCAACATCCCCGACGCCGCCAAGGATATACTCAGCCTGATCCGCGCAGCGCGTCCCTGACCCTAATTCTGTTCAAAAATATCCTCTGGGGGAGAGGCGGATGCAATCCGGCCCGTGGGGGGCAGACAGCCCCCCTCTTGCTCCTATAGCTCGATGTCACTGCCCGGTGCGTGCGGCACGACCCGTGGCGCATCCGGTTTGCGCGGGATAAGGATATCGCCGTTGGGTTGCATCACGGGGGCGTCGTAATTGCCGATATCGTCGATCATCGCCATCAATTCGCGAAACTTCGGTTCAGCCTGTTTCAGCGCCTCGGTCATGTCCTTCAGCGCGGGTTCCATTTCCGACATCAGCCCGCGCAGCAACAGCTTTGCACCCTCCTGCATCAGATCGGTGCCTTGCTCCATCTCGCCCGCAGGCGGGTCCTGCGCCAAGGCGGGCGACAGGGACAGGCACAAAAGCGATGCGGATATAAGCTGTTTCATGCGGGCAATATAGGCACAGTTGACCCCGAATCCTAGATCAGAGGTCGATATCAATCGTGACAGGGAAATGATCCGATGCGGTCAGCAGCGCTTCGCGCAATTCGGGCACGGCGAAACAATCGGGGTCGTTCAGCGGATGCCATATCCGCCACTCCGGCGCGCGTGCGGCCAACCCCTTGGACAGCATTATGAAATCCAGAAGCGCCTCGAAATACCGTTTCTTGGGAGCCACATAGAACCGCGAGGTCGTCGGCGCAATTCCCACCCTTTGGGCCAAAGCCATTGCGGCATGCGGGTCAGTCAGCCGCCATTCGGGCGCGTCCTCAATCCCCAGCACGACCTCGACCCCCGAGCGGCCAAACAGCGCCTCGTATTCATCCAGCCCCGGCCCGTCGTTGAAATCGCCCAGCACGATCAGATCGTCGCCCGCCTCCAGTTGCGCGCGCACGCGCTGGCGAACCCAGAGGCATTGCGCCAGTTGTTTGCGGCGGTTGTCGATGGCAATCCGGTCCGCCGCCTTGCCACGGGCGGACCCCGGACTTTTCGATTTGGCATGCACCCCGATCATCCGGAACACAGCGCCGCCTTTGGTGGTCATTGCAAGCTCCAGCGGCGGCTTGTCAAACCGCAGTGGCGCAAACCCTGTGTCTGTGTCCTGATCATAGCGGAACACACCGTCAAAGCGCGGCACCGGGTCGCCCGGCCCGCCTTGCGGGTCGTGCTGCGCGGTCAGCCGGTCGGGGTCGTACAGCAGCGTGATCTCTTGCTCGGTCTCGCTGACAAAGCCCGTTACGCCCTTGCGCGCACGGATGCCCACGGCAGCGGCAAAGGTTTCCAACGCCTTGACGGACGACCGTTTGCGGTTGGTATCAGGCGCTTCGATCACCATCACCGCATCGGCATCCAACGCGGCAAACACGATCCCCAATGCCGCCAACTGGTCGCGGCGGGTGACGTGATAGCGGCTGGAGGGCCCGCCATCCTCCAGCATCCGGCCCCGGTTATCGAACAGCGCGTTGAACCACTCGCAGTTATACGTCGCGATCCGCAGATGCTCGGCCATCAGGCGGCAAGCCGGGTCGAAAGCTCATCCCAGGCGGCGTTGATGGCGATCAACCGGCGTTCGGCCAGTTTCACCGCCTCGGGGGGCACGCCGCGCGCGATCATCCGGTCGGGGTGGCAATCGCGCACCGCCTGTTTCCACGCGGCCCGCGCCTCGGTCAGGGATGCGCCATCGGGCAGGCCCAAAACGTCGAACGGGTCGGGCACGGCCTGATCCACAAACCGCGCGTGCAGGCTGCGGAAACACCGATCCCCCACGCCGAAAATCTGCGCCACATCACGCAGGAATACATCTTCCTTGGGGTGATATTCACCGTCGGCCAAGGCGATGTGAAACAGGCCCTCCAAAAGATCGACCAGCAGTTTGCGTTCATCTCCGAACATCGTGCTGATCTTGCGGGCATAGGCGTCGAACCCCGCCACGTCCTGCCGGGCAAGGTTGAAGACATGGGCGGCATTCGCCTCTTCTTCCGGCGGAATCACGAAAATCTCGCGGAAGGCCGCGACCTCGTTGCGCGTCACATGGCCGTCGGCCTTTGCCATCTTGGCCCCCAGCGCGATGACGGCGATGGTAAAGGCGACGGATCGTTCGGGGGCCGGGTCGCCCGCACCGCGCAGCTTTTCGAAAACCGCAACAAGCCCTTCGCCAGCGGCAAGGGCAGACAGAGCGTCAGAGATGCGGGACCAAAGCGACATGGGGCGCAGCATAAACCGGCTTTGCGGCGGTGTCAGGAGAGGATTTTCTGCATCAGCACAAGATCCCAGCGTTTCCCGAATTTCTGACCGACCTCGGGCAGGATCACCGTATCGGAAAAACCGATGGCGCGGTGAAAGGCGATACCGTCGGGGTTGCCGGAACTGACCCCGCCGATCAGGCAATGCAGGCCCGCCGCCCGCGCGTGATCTTCCAGCGCCTGCATCAGGGCACGCCCCGTCCCCTGCCGCCGCGCCACCGGGGCCAGCAGCACAGTATGCTCTGCCGTATCGCGATAGCCGGGGCCGGGGCGAAAATGGCCATAGGTGGCAAATCCGATGGCCTCGGCCCGTCTGGCGGTCTTTCCGGCAGCCTCTTCCGCGACCAGAAAGGGAAAGCCCGCCGCCGCGCGCTCTGCGATCAGGGCTTCGATGTCGGTGGAGATCTTTTCGGCGGTGGTGAAAGTCATCGCCGTGTCGCGGATGATCGGGTTCCAGATCGCCAGAATCGCCGGAATGTCGCTTGGCAAGACCGTGCGGATCATTCGATCCAACGCGGTCCGTGAGGTGTGGCAAAACGCGCGCGCATTGCCTTTTGCGGCCCGTCGATCAGCGTCACGCGAGGGTCGGCCATCAACCCCGCCAGCGCAAGGCGCAGCGCTGACGCCTGTGGATGCGCAATCTCCAGCAGGTCCAGCCGCACGCCCACATCGGGCAGGCGTTGTGAGGGGTGGGCGGCCCCGTCCCACGCAATCAGCGCCGGAAACGCGCCGTCAAAGGGCAGGCAGCCATCACCCGGCACCGCCATAGTCCAGCGCAGATCGCCGCGTGACAGAGCCACGGGCGTGCCTGTGCCGGGCGGGCAAAGCGCCAGATCTCGCCCCAGATCATCGCTTTGCGCGATCCAGTTGGTCAGTCGTGGCGGGCCTGCAAAATGGTCCAGATCAAACCAGCGCGGCCATGTGGGGCGGGGGGCTTCGGGGTCAATCGCGATGACCTCAAGATACACATCGCCAAGGCCCAACAGCCGATTGTGCGTGCCCATATGCGGATGCTGGCCTCCGCCCGCCAAAGCCACGCCCAGCCTTTCTTCGACCCATGCAACACCTTCGGCAAGGGTTGCCGCGCTGATCGCCAGATGGTCCAGTCGCAGGGTCATTCGCCGCTGATCACCTGTGGCGTGGCGTGAAGCGCCAGCGCCAGTGCCTTGAACCGAGCCTGCGCCACCTCGCCGAACAGACCCGTGCCGCGCGGGGTAAGGGTTAGCTCCAGAACGCTTTTCTTTGATTGCCAGCGCAATTCCCCAGCCTCCTCGGGGTGGGCGATGGAAAACATCGCGCCAAAGCGCATGGCTTTGCCCAAAACCTCGGCCTCTTGCATCTCATCATCGGTCAGCAGGCGAAACAGAGGTTCCATCCGCGACCCCGCGCGGCTGTTCTTGTAGCGGTGCAGAAGGGCCAGCCCCAGAAACACCCGCCCCGGATGATCCAGCCCGCCCAGATTGGCGCGCGTCGCGTTGTCAAAACAGGCTTCGGCGCGGTAATCGGGATGCGCGCGCCAAGTCGTGTCGTGTAAAAGGCAGGCGGTTTTCACCAGCCGCAGCTTGTCAGGGCTGGCATCGGAAAAGATCGGCGCCAGGAAGGTGAACAGCTTCTTGCCGAAACCGGGGATGCGGGCCTGCGTCGCCTCGGTTGCACGCGCGGCCTCGATCAGCGGGTCACGGGCGCGCAATCGGTCGGGCATCTGTTCATAAAGCAGGCCCTCTCGGATGCCATAAGCGGAAATGTCGATTTCCGAGGGTTTGAAGATTTTCACCAATTCGCGCAGCACTTCGCAGGCCAAGGGCACCAGCGCCATGCGTTCCGCCCCGGTTCCGGTGCGCGCACGCAGATCGGCAGAATCATGTGCGGCGATCCAGTCCAGCGTGTCGAGCAAGGACTTGGGCTGCATCCGGTATTCGTGCAGCACGGTCAGCGGATAATTTCGCCGCTCCATATCCAGCCGGGCGATCACGCGCCACGAACCGCCCACCAGATAGATCCGCTCACCTTCAGATTTCAGCAGCGATTGCAGTGATTTAAGGTGGCTGCGGATATGTTCGCGGCGTTCTGGGGCGCCACCTTCCACCTGTTGCAGGCGGAACGGGCCCAGCGGGGTTGTGCCGCGTTTGCCGACCTTGCCGCTGCCGATGCGCGCCAATTCCATCGAGTTGCCGCCGATGTCGCAGACGATCCCGGTCGCATCGGGCCAACCCAGAAGCACGCCTTGCGCTGACAGACGCGCCTCTTCGTCACCGTCGATCACGGTCATCTTCAGGCCGGTCTGGCGCAGCACTTCTGTCTGAAAGGCGGGTCCGTCCGTCGCCTCGCGCACCGCGGCCGTGGCCACCACAGTCAGCGGCGATATCGCCATGCCTTCGGCCAACAGCGCAAAACGGCGCAGGGCGGCAATCGCACGTTCCTTGCCGCGCGGGTTCAGCATGCCGGTCTGTGCCAGCCCTTGGCCAAGGCCCGCCATGACCTTTTCGTTATAGAAGTACGCCGGGCTGCGGGCTGCCCCGTCAAACACCACCATCCGCACCGAGTTGGAGCCCACATCGACCACGCCGACCCGGCTTAGCGCGCGCGCCGAGGGGTCGTCAAATAACGGGCGGCCAAATATGCCAGCGTCGTCCGCAGGTTCGGTCAGATCGGCTGCTTCGGGCATTGTCGGCTCCGCCTCGTTTCACTGCGCCGGACCATGCCGCCGATGAGGCCGAGGGTCAACGATTCCACGCAGCGCGAATGGATGGCCGCAGGTCAGGCGGGGACTTCGTCTGTTTGCCCGGCCAGACGTGGTGCATCTTTGGCTCCCGCCGTGCCGCGCCCCGAAAGCGACGGGTTTTCCATGAAGAAACGGTGGCAATTAAACAGCACTCCACTGGCTGACGTCAGATTGCGCTCATACCGCCCGTCGGGTTGTAAAATCCAGCTTTGAGCGGTATCGGCAAGATTTGCGGCCATGATCTGACCCATGATCTGATCCTTGACGGTTGGATTCTTCGCCTCGACCAGAGTTTCAACACGGCGGTTAAGGTTGCGGCCCATCCAGTCGGCGGACGAGAAAAACACCCGCGCCTTTTTCGATGGCAGCCCGTGGCCATTGCCGAAACACACGATCCGGCTGTGTTCCAAAAACCGCCCGACAATGGATTTCACCCGGATATTCTCGCTCAACCCCTTGATGCCGGGGCGCAATCCGCAGATGCCGCGCACGATGGCGCTGATCTTTACCCCTGCGTTCGAGGCGGCGTAAAGCGCGTCGATCACTTCGGGTTCAATAATGCTGTTCACCTTGAACCAGATCTCGGCGGGTTTCCCGGCACGCGCGTGATCCGCCTCGGCGGCGATCAGGCTCAGAAGGCGGGGTTTGAGCGTGGTCGGCGCGATGGCCAGATTTTCCAGATCGGCGGGCTGCACATAGCCCGACAGGTAGTTGAATACCTTGGTCGCATCGCGGCCCAATGCCGGATCGCAGGTGAAAAACGAAAGATCGGTGTAAATTCGAGCGGTTATGGGGTGGTAGTTGCCGGTGCCGTAGTGGGTGTAGGTCACCAGATTTTCACCCTCGCGCCGCACGACGGTGCTGATTTTCGCGTGGGTTTTATAATGCATGAAGCCGTAGACCACATGGGCCCCGGCGCGTTCCAGACGGCGTGACTGACGGATGTTGGCGGCCTCATCAAACCGCGCTTTCAACTCTACCAGTGCTGTCACCGACTTGCCCGCCTCGGCCGCCTCGCACAAGGCACTGACGATGGGGCTGTCGTGCGATGTGCGATAGAGCGTCTGTTTGATCGCCAGCACGTTGGGATCACGCGCCGCCTGTTCCAGAAACCGGATCACCATATCGAAGGTTTCATAGGGGTGGTGCAGCAGCATGTCTTTCTGACGGATGGCCGCGAACATGTCGCCGTCATGGTCCTGCACCCGTTCGGGGATGCGCGGTGTGAACGGCGGCCAGAGCAGATCGGGGCGGCTGGACAGCACCAGTTCCTTGAGGTCGGCCATCCCCAGCAGGCCGCGCACCTCGACCACCTCATCATCCGAAACGGCAAGCTCCTCCATGATCAGATCGCGGAGTTCATCCGGCGCGCCGGCACTGATTTTCAGGCGGATCACTTCGCCCCGGCGGCGGCGTTTGAGCGCGGTTTCAAACTCGCGCACCAGATCTTCGGCTTCGTCCTCGACCTCCAGATCGCTGTCGCGCAGCACGCGGAACGCGCAATGGCCGCGGTCGGTGTAGCCGGGGAACAGCATGCTCAGGTGCAAGAGCAGCACTTCTTCCAAGGGCACAAAGCGGTTCTGCCCCGGTTTGGCAGGCAGCGCCACAAAGCGGGAAATTTGTTGGGGAATCGGCAGCAGCGCTTTCAGCGTGCGGTGATCGGAGGCGCGTTCAAGTTCCAACCCAAGGCAGAAGCCGGTGTTGGGGATGAAGGGGAAGGGGTGCGCGGGGTCAATCGCAAGCGGCGACAGAACCGGAAAGACCTTGTTTATGAAGTAATCTTCCAGATGCTTCAGGTCGCCCGCCGTCAGTTTGGACCGGGTCAGGATGGTGATCCCTTCCCCCTCCATCTCTTTTTTCAGTTTGTTGAAGACATTCATCTGCGTCTGCATCAGACGCCGCGCGTCGGCGTGGATCAGGGCCAGTTGTTCGCGCGGGCTGCGGCCATCTTCTGACGGGGTGGTTGTGCCATTGCGCACCAGCGCACGCAGGCCCGCCACGCGGACGGTAAAGAATTCATCAAGGTTGGTGGCAGAGATTGACAGAAAACGCAGCCGTTCCAGCAGGGGAACCGCCGGGTTCGACGCCTCGTCCACGACGCGCCAGTTGAAGGCAAGCCAACTGAGCTCGCGGTTGAAGAACCGGGCCGGGCCGGTGATGTCGGCGGCGGGAAGTGTCACCGCGGCGGGGAAGGCCGAGCGAAGGAAATCTGCTTGTGTCATTGGCGTCTTATCGGGCCTTCCTGTGAAGGATTTACGACACTATTCCGCGTCGGCAGGGGGGCTGTCCAGCAGTTCCGCCGCAAGCTGGCGACTGACGGGGCGGTGGGCGGCCAAAGCGCGGGTATCAAGTGCGGCGACAAGCGCGCGCGCGGCCGCGATGGACCGGTCCATCCGCGCCACAAGATAGGGGATCAGCGCCGGTGACACGGAGATCTGGCGGTCGGCGAACAGCTTGATCAGCACGGCAGACAGCAGCGCATCATCGGGCGCGTCAATCCGGGTTTGCGGCGCGGTATGCAGACGGCTGGCAAGGTCGGGCAGGGCGATGCGCCAGTCGCGCGGGGCGGCAACGGCGGTGATCAGAAGCGGGGTTTTCGTCTCGGCCATCAGGTTCCACAGGTGGAACAGGGCGGTTTCGGTGGCGGGGTTGCCCATTGCGCGACCGGCATCTTCCACACACAACGGCGCGTCCACAAGGTTGCGCAGGTCGTGATCGGGCAGAGCGGCGGCGGGCAGGATGCGCGCGTGCGTATCATGGGCCCAGATATGGGCAAGATGGCTTTTGCCCGCTCCGGAAGGCCCGATCAGCAGCATCCGCCCGCCCGGCCAGTTGTGCCAGCCGTCTATTGCCGCCAGCGCCAGCGCATTCGCGGGCGACGCAAAGAAATCAGCGCGCCGCAGTGCGGGTTGAACCGGCAGGTCAAAGGCAAGCTGGCCGGTCACAGATCATCCTTGCCAAGGTCAAAAAGCCGCGCCGACTGGCCCTTGTAAAGCTGGCTTTCGCGGTATTGATCAATCGCGAACCGCGCCAGCACCCCCAGGGCCGCCGCCACCGGCACCGCAACCAGCAGGCCCACAAACCCGAACACCGCGCCAAAGGCCGAAAGCGCAAACAACAGCCACACCGGATGCAGCCCGACCGAACTGCCCACCAGCCACGGCGTGACCACGTTACCCTCCAAGAATTGCCCCAGCGCGAAGATGCCCCCCACGATCCCAATCGACACCCAGTCGCCCCAGAACTGAAAGAATGCAAGACCAATGGCCAAAGCGCCGCCGATCAGCGCACCGACAAAGGGGATGAAGGTAATCGCCCCCGCAATCGCCCCCACGATCAGCCCGAACTGCAGCCCCGCCAGCATCAGCGCCGCCGCGTAAAACGTGCCCAGGATCAGACAGACCGAGATTTGCCCGCGCACGAAGGCCGCCAGAACCCGGTCAATCTCACCCGCCAGCCTGCGGATCACGGGGGCATGGTCGCGCGGCAACAGCTTGTCGATCTTGGCCACCATATTGTCCCAATCGAGCAGCAGATAGAATGACACGACCGGCACCACGACCATGAAGACCACCCCGTTGATGATGCCAAGCGCCGACCCGATGAGGGTATTCGCGACCTCGCCGCCCTGCGATTTGATCGTGTTGCCGATCTGGGCCAGCGTCTGGCGCACGGGCGAGCCTTCGTCCAGAACCTGCGGAAAGCGTTCGGTCAGAAAGGTCTGCAACTGCGTGAAAATCTGCGGTGCGGCGTTGATCAGCGCGGTCAACTGGTTCACCAGCGTGGGAATGATCGCCAGCACCAGAAGCACCGCGAACAAAAGCATCGCCAGCGAAATCACGGTCGTGGCGGCCACCCGGTTCAGCCCCGCGCGCTCCATCCGGTCGGCCACCGGATCAAGGAAATAGGCAACCGCTCCTCCCACCAGAAACGGCAGCATCACACCGCCCAAAAGCCAGAGCATCGCCAGAAACACCACCGCCGCGATGCCCCAGTATTTGGCCTGATCCCGAACCGGAAGTCCCATGCACCTCTCCCTCTGATCCCCGGTTTTGGCATTGTGGGCCGCACCCCGCAAGCCCCGCCCTTGCCTGCAAGATGAGGATCGGCTACCCGATGCGCAACCCGACTTCTGTGAAAGAGGCTAGATCCATGCGTCTGTCCCGCTACTTCCTGCCCGTGCTCAAGGAAAATCCTGCCGAGGCGCAGATCGTGTCGCACCGCTACATGCTGCGCGCGGGCATGATCAAGCAACAGGCGGCGGGCATTTATTCGTGGTTGCCGCTGGGCTACCGGGTGCTGCGCCGGATCGAGGCGATCGTGCACGAAGAACAGGTGCGCGCGGGCCATATTCCCTTGCTGATGCCCACCCTGCAACCCGCCGATCTGTGGCGCGAAAGCGGGCGCTATGATGATTACGGTCAGGAAATGCTGCGGATCAAAGACCGGCAGGACCGTGATATGCTGTATGGCCCGACCAACGAAGAGATGATCACCGACATCTTCCGCAGCCATGTCACCAGCTATAAAGACCTGCCGCTGACGCTGTATCACATCCAGTGGAAATTCCGCGACGAGATGCGCCCCCGGTTTGGCGTGATGCGGGGCCGCGAGTTCCTGATGAAAGACGGCTACAATTTCGATCTCACCAAGGAAGATGCGCTGCACGCCTACAACCGCCATCTTGTCAGCTATCTGCGCACCTATGAACGCATGGGCCTGCAAGCCATTCCGATGCGCGCGGATAGTGGCCCTATCGGCGGCGATGACACGCATGAATTCCTTGTGCTGGCCTCGACCGGCGAGTCGGAAGTGTTCTACGACAGCGCCGTGACCGACATCCGCCTTGGCCAGCGCGAGATTGATTATGACGACAAGGCCCAGTGCCAAGCGGTGCTGGAGGAGTTCACCTCGCTTTACGCGCGCACCGATGAAACCCACGACCCGGCGCTGTTCGACGCCATCCCCGAAGACCGCCGCAAATCCGCGCGCGGCATCGAAGTGGGCCAGATTTTCTTTTTCGGCACCAAGTATTCCGAGGCAATGGGGGCCACGGTCGTTACCCCCGACGGGTCGCGCGTGCCGGTGCAGATGGGGTCGCACGGCATCGGTGTTTCCCGGCTTCTGGGCGCGATCATCGAGGCCAGCCACGATGACAAGGGCATCATCTGGCCGGAAGGTGTGACCCCGTTCCCGGTGGGTATCGTGAACCTGAAGCAAGGCGACGCGGGCACCGATGCGGCCTGTGCCGACATCTACAAGGCGCTGATGGCCAAGGGTCTTGAGCCTTTGTATGACGACCGTGATGAACGGGCAGGGGCGAAATTCGCCACGATGGACCTGATCGGTCTGCCCTGGCGCATTACGGTCGGCCCGCGCGGGTTGGCGGCGGGCAAGGTCGAACTCACCTCGCGCCGCACGGGCGAAAGCGTGGAGATGACGGCGGGTGAAGCCGTGGCGCGGGTGGTCGAGATTTACGCGGGCGTCTGATGGAAATCGTCGCGGCCACGCTCTACAGCCTCGACCTTCTTATCCTTTTTGCGTTCCAGTTCCTGAATCGGGATTATGGTGTATTTACCCACCCTGTCAGCACCTATGGCATCGGCAAGACAGCACGGGCGTTCAAGCTTTACATGCTGGTGGGAAGCATCGCGGCACCTCTGCTTGCGTGGCAAATCTGGTCCGCCACGGATCCGACATATCCGGTGGCGAGCCCTCTCTACCTGCTCGTCGTCATGGCCGCGCGGCTGGTTCTTGCCTTCTTCCCGAACGACGCCAGAGGCGCGCCACGCAG
This sequence comes from Rhodobacterales bacterium, assembly GCA_038207585.1. Classification (GTDB taxonomy): domain Bacteria; phylum Pseudomonadota; class Alphaproteobacteria; order Rhodobacterales; family Rhodobacteraceae; genus JBBQZP01. Next base: position 165,029 of record JBBQZP010000004.1, read on the forward strand.
CCTGTCGGGGCAGATCCATCATCTGGCCACGGTGGTTGCGTTCACCTGTGCGTTCATGACAACGACCGAAGTGACGCCTCTTCTCGCGGCCACGGTCGGCGGTGTGCCAGCCGAAGCGTTGCTCTGGTCCAAACACCTCATCAGCTTGGGATTTGTGGCCGTGGTCGTGACAATTGCACAGCCGATGCGTCGTTATTTCGGGCTTGCCGAACGGCTTTATCTCTATGCAACGGGCCTTTGGTTCCTGACCGCGTCGCTGATACTGCCGCCGCTTTAGGCCCCGGTGTGAACTCCTGCTGTCCCGGTCCGACTTGACGTTCATGCGCAAAGCAGCCATGCACCTGCACGCACGAAGGAGCCCTGAATGGCCACCCGCACCCCGCCTTTTGCCCGTTTCGAATGGATGATCGCTTGGCGCTATCTGCGCGCCAAACGTGCCGAGGGCGGCGTGTCGGTGATGACCTGGATCAGTCTTGTCGGCATAACACTCGCGGTCTTCGCGCTGATCGTGACACTGGCGGTGCGGGCGGGGTTCCGGGCGGAGTTCGTCGATACGATCCTTGGCGCGAACCCGCATATCACCGTTTATACAACGCCGTATCTGACCATCGACAACAAGCTGCAACGCGGCTTTGCTGACTATGACGCCATTGCCGACCGCCTGCGCGCCATTCCGGGAATTGTGCGGGCCGCACCCATGATCAAGGGTCAGGTCATGGCCACGGCCAACGGCGCGAATGCGGGCGTTGAGGTGTTCGGGATGCGCACCGCCGATGTGCAGGCCATTCCGCGCATCGGAACCGCGTCGGAAGACAGCTATGGCCGGCTGGAAGATCTGGACCAGGGCGTTGCCATCGGATCGGGCATCGCGCGTGATCTGGGGCTGACGGTGGGTGACAAGATCCGCCTGATCTCGCCCGATGGGGTCAAAACCGCCCTTGGCTCCACGCCGCGCGTCAAGGCCTATACCGTGGTCTATGTCTTTTCCGCCGGGCGGTATGATATCGACAAGACCCGCATCTACATGCCCCTGACCGAGGCGCAAAGCTACTTCAACCGCGAAGGCACCTCCGATCAGTTCGAGGTGATCGTGCCCGACCCAGAGGCCGTCGACAGCTACCTTCCTGCGGTGCGCGACGCTGCCGGACCCGACGCGATGACATGGACATGGCGCGACAGCTCGGGTGCCTTCCTGCGTGCGCTGACGGTCGAGGATAATGTGATGTTCGTGATCATGTCGATCCTTGTGCTGATCGCGTCGATGAACATCATTTCCGGCCTCGTTATGCTGGTTAAAAACAAGGGCCGCGACATCGGCATCCTGCGCACGATGGGGCTGACCGAAGGCGCGATCCTGCGGGTGTTCTTCATCTGCGGTGCGTCCACCGGGCTGATCGGAACGGTGGCGGGGGTGATCCTTGGGTGCCTGTTTGCGATCTACATCGACCCGATCTTCTCGGCGTTGAACTACATCGCAGGCGGCGGCGTCTGGGACCCGGAGATCCGGGGCATCTACGCACTGCCGGCGCAGCTGAACCTTGGCGACGTGATCTCCTCTGTCGCTTTGTCTCTGGGCCTGTCGTGGATCGTCACGATCTTTCCGGCCCGCCGTGCGGCCCGCATGAACCCCGTCGAGGCGCTGCGTTATGAGTAATCCGATCCTGACCCTGACCGACCTGCGCAAGGGCTACAATCACGGCAAACCTAACGAAGTCCGCGTGCTGCAAGGCGTCGATCTGACCGTGCAGCAGGGCGAGGTCGTGGCATTGGTGGCCCCTTCGGGCGCTGGCAAATCGACGCTGTTGCATATCGCTGGACTGTTGGACACGCCCGACACCGGAACGGTGGCGATCCGGGGCGAGGATATGACCAACCTCAATGACCGCAGGCGCACGGCGATCCGGCGCAATGACGTCGGCTTCATCTATCAGTTTCACCATCTGCTGCCTGAGTTTTCGGCGCTGGAAAACATCACCTTGCCGCAGATGGCGAATGGTGTGTCCGACAAGGCCGCGCATGACCGCGCCATGATGCTGCTGGACACCGTCGGCGTCGCGCACCGTGCCGCCCACCGGCCCGCGGAACTGTCTGGCGGCGAACAGCAGCGCGTTGCCTTTTGCCGCGCCCTGGCGAATGATCCGGTGCTGTTGCTGGCAGATGAACCGACGGGCAACCTTGATCCCGCGACATCCGACCGGGTGTTCGACGCGCTGATGGCGCTGGTGCGCAGCACCGGTCTGGCCGCCGTGATTGCGACCCACAACCTTGACCTTGCGGCGCGGATGGACCGCGCAGTGCGGCTGGTGGACGGTGCGTTGGTGGCGGGCGACGGGCGCCAAGGCTAGACAGACGGGCCGCAGTCCTGTTCCCTGCGCAAAACGGGGGACGCCATGCCGCAGATCAGTGTCACTGACATTCAGACCGTCAGCCGCGACGCGCTGACAGCCCATGGGGCCGGTCCCGATCAGGCCGCCCACGTCGCCCGCGCAGTTGCACGGGCCGAGGCGACGGGCAACGTGATCTGCGGCCTCTACTATCTTGAAAGCTATTGCCTGCAACTGACCTCGGGTCGGGTGAACGGCACCGTCACCCCGCAGGTCAGTCAGCCGCGCCCGGGTGCGGTCTTGGCTGACGCGCGGTTCGGCTTTGCGCAACCGGCCTTTGCGGCGGGTCTGGATACCGCCATAGCCGCCGCGCGGACGAACGGCGTGGCGACGCTGGCCGTGGCCCACGCGCATACCTGCACATCGCTGGGATATTTCACCGAACAGATCGCGGCGTGGGGATTGATTGGCATCGGGTTCACCAATGCCTCTCCGGTCGTGGCCCCGCCGGGGGGCAATGCTGCCGTGATCGGCACCAACCCCATTGCGATGACGGTGCCGGGGCCTGACGCACCGCTGATGCACTTCGACTTTTCGACGTCTGCCGTGGCACTGGGCAAGATCACGATGGCACGCGCCGCAGGGCAGGCGATCCCGCCGGGGTGGGCCGTCGACGCCGAAGGGCAGCCCACAACGGACCCCGACGCGGCGCTAAAGGGTGCGCTGGTCAGCGCGGGCGGCTACAAGGGTTGGGGCTTTGGCCTGTTGGCGGAAATCATGGCCGCCGCGCTGACCGGGTCGGTCAATTCATTGGACGTGAAGGGGCTGAAGCTGCCGGACGGGCCGCCGCATGATCTGGGCCAGTTCTATATCCTGATCGATCCCGCGACCCACGGCGACCATCTGACCAGCCGTTTCGCGCGGGTCGCCGCTGCGGTGGCGCAGCAGGACGGCACCCGCATCCCCGGCGCCGACCGCAAGATCATGGATATGGTGCAGGTGCCCGAAGCATTATGGTCGCTGTGTCAGCGCCTGACTACACCCGCTGCGTGACGTAGACACCCGCCGCCATCAGCGCGATGCCTGCCGCGCGGGTCCATGTCAGTGCGGCAATGCGGGCGTTGAACAGGCCAAAGTGGTCGATCACGGCGGCGGCGATCAATTGGCCCAGCAGGACATAGAACACCGCCCGTCCGATCCCCATATCCGGCCCGATCCACGTGATCGCCAGCACATAGAACGCGACGAAACCGCCCGCGATGAACCACTGTTTGGGTGCCGTCGGCAGTTTGGCCACCGCACCGGGGTTCGTCACCAGTGCTGCGACCAGCGCAATGGTGAAGGCCACGGCGAACAGCACGCAGGCGGCGACGGCGGGCGATCCGATATGGCGGCCCAGCGCGCCGTTCATTGCGGCCAGCACGGGAATCCCGAACCCCGTGGCCAACATGATCCACACCTGTAGCGACATCTGCGACCTCTCTTGCCTGATCGGGCCGATGCGCCCATCATGGGGGCAACATGCGCCGGACCAACGGCGCGCACAAGCAGCCGAGGCACCCCATGCGCATCATCATCCTGACCGGACTTCTGGCCCTTGCCGCGTGCGCGCCCGAACAGAAGGACATCGACGGAGAGGCCGCCTTTATGGCGCAATGCGCGGGCTGTCACGGGACGGGCGGTCGCGGTGACGGTCCGATGTCCGCCGAGCTGGCACAGGCCCCCGCCGACCTGACCCTGATCAGCGCCCGCAACGGCGGCACCTTTCCGCAGGACCGCGTGATGAGCCAGATCGACGGGTTCAATCGCGGTCTGCACGGTGGGGCCGACCCGATGCCGCATTTCGGTGACGGTGACATGGGGCCGCTGATCATGACGAACGATGGCGGCAATCCGATGCCGGTACCCGCCGAACTGCTGGCGCTGACAAATTACCTAAGGTTGATCCAGCGCCAGCTCTAGCGGCGGCACCTCTCCCGCGATTTCCAGGAACAGCTTGCGCTGCACGGTCTGGGCAAAACTGTCGCGCCCGTCTGCCGTCACCATGAAGGCACCCGGCCCGCCGATGATGTTGTCCGCATAAAGCTGTTCCAGGTCGTACCCCGCACGGCGACCGCTGTCGGGCCGCAGAATCGGCAGGGCGTTGATCACCGTGCCTTGCGCCAGCACCTGGTCGCGCGACGGCAGGATCGCGGGGCCGAACGAATTGCCCATGCTGTCGCCCGAAAAGTCGATGACATGGCGAAACCCGTCAAAGTCGTTGACCTCGATCAGCCGCTGCCCTTCCAGCAAGGCAGCACCGATGGCGTTGCTGCCGAATGCAGCGCGGGGGGCGGTCATCACCGCATCGGCAAACGCCCGTGCTGCGTCAGGCCCGTCGATCAGCATCCAGTCCACGACCTGCACCTGATTGGTCGCCCATTCGACGTAGGTCACGGCGATATGCCCATGCAGCGTGTTGGCGATGGCGCTTTGCACCGTGTCCGATTGCAGCGCATCGGCATAGCCCTGACGCTGGAACGCCAGTTCGCCCGCGTCAATGGACCCGCTGGCATCGGCCAGCAGCACCAGTTCAAGCGAGGTTTCGGTCTGCGCTGTGGCGGCGGAGGCCCAGAGGGTGAGGGCGGAAATCATGTATCGCAGGACCTGACGTTAGCCGCGTGTTTGCGTTTCACCGCCTGACAATGGCGTGAAAGGGCGTGTCATGCGGTGAAATGGCGCAGCTTTGGGCTAAAGTTTGGGCAACGCCATAGGAGCATATCATGAAACGCACCCTGACCGCCGCCCTGATCGTTGCCGCCAGCGCTGCCAGCGCCGGCCCCGTCAGCTTTGCCAACTGGCAGGAACAGCGGTTGTCGCTGTTCGGATCGAACGACTACACCTTTGGGCAGACCTTGCAGAT
>JBBQZP010000005.1:0-137600 GCA_038207585.1 Rhodobacterales bacterium
CACTTCGGATGACACCAGCTTGTCTTTCGTCTGGCTGGAAAACTTCGGGTCCGGAACTTTGACCGACAAAACACAGGTCAGCCCCTCGCGCGCATCATCGCCGGTGAAATCGACCTTTTCCTTCTTCGCGATCCCTGACGATTGCGCATAGGCGTTGATCGTTCGGGTCAATGCACCGCGAAAGCCCGCCATATGGGTGCCGCCATCGCGCTGCGGAATGTTGTTTGTGAACGGAAGCACGGTTTCGAAATAGCTGTCGTTCCACCACATCGCGACTTCCACCGTGATGCCCGCGCGTTCACCGATGATATAAATCGGCTCCGGCATGATCGACGATTTGGAGCGGTCCAGATAACGCACATATTCGCGCACACCGCCTTCAAACATGAACTCGGTGCGCAGAGGTTCGACGGGGCGTTCGTCTTCCAGCACGATCCGCACGCCGGAATTGAGGAAGGCAAGTTCACGCAGCCGGTTTTCCAGCGTCTTGTAGATATATTCCAGATTCGAAAACGTCTGGGTCGAGGCCAGAAACCGCACCTCGGTGCCCTTTTCGCCCGGCGCATCGCCGACCACGCGCAGATGTTCCACCGTGTCGCCATGCTCGAACCGCGCGAAATGCTCCTTGCCGTTGCGCCAGACGCGAAGCTCCAGCCATTCCGAAAGCGCATTCACAACTGACACGCCAACGCCGTGCAAGCCGCCCGACACCTTGTACGAGTTCTGGTCGAATTTACCGCCCGCATGCAACTGCGTCATGATGACTTCCGCCGCCGAAACGCCTTCTTCCGCATGGATATCCACCGGGATTCCGCGCCCGTTGTCGCGCACCGAAACCGAGCTGTCGGCGTGGATTTTTACCGTGACGGCCGTCGCATGACCCGCCAGCGCCTCGTCAATGCCGTTGTCGACAACCTCATACACCATGTGGTGCAGACCCGACCCGTCGTCGGTGTCGCCGATATACATTCCTGGGCGTTTGCGAACGGCCTCCAACCCTTTGAGAACCTTGATAGATTCAGAGTTGTATTCAGGCTGCTGCGGCGTGTCGTCGGTCATTCAGATATTCCCTGCGGTTCAGCCTTTTTTATAGGCTTTTCCTGCAGGATTGTCACGGCCTGACCACAAGATTTAGCGGTTAACTGAACCCGATCACCACGCCGACCGCAATCAGCAGAACACCCGAAACAAGGTTGATCCGCGCGATCCGTTCCGGTGACGCCAAAAGCCTGCGCGCGCGGTCGATCGAAAGCGCCAGGATCAGATTGCCGATCATCGGAACGGCCACAGAGACTGCCAGAATCGCCGCGATATCCCAGCCGTTCACGCGGGTCAGATCAAAGAACCCTGGCAACACACCCATATAAAACAGAACCGCCTTGGGGTTGCCGAACACCGCCGCAACGCCGGTCAGAAACCCCGCCATCCGACCCGGCTTCGTCATCCGGCTGTTGCCGGAAATAGGCCTGCGCGCGGTGCGGATCAAAAGTCCCCCCATGATGCAGAACGTCAGCCCTGCGACATAGCGCAGAACGCTCAAAAAATCGCCATAGACCGACAGTATCCACGTCAGCCCGAAAATCGCTGCCATCGGCCAGAGCACATCGCCCAGCGCCACGCCCACCGCCAATGGCCAGGCCGACGCGAACCCGCCCGAAAGCGCCCGCGCGGTCAGAGCCACCCAGACCGGACCAGGCACGATGAACAACAGGAACATGCCGCCCGCGTAAAACAGAAGGCTTTCAGGGGTGATCGTCATGTCAGCTCCTGTACGTCCGATGAACCGGACAATTCCACCACCGAAAACGTTTGTGCGCGCGGTCCAAGACTGTCAAACAGTGCAGCCTCTGTTCCCGTCATGATGGCTTGCGCACCCAATGTGAGCAGTTCTTCATAAAGTGCTGCGCGGCGGTCTGTATCCAGATGGGCGGCCACCTCATCCAGCAGCAAAACCGGCGCGCGGCCAAGGTCGGAGGCCAGCGCGCGGGCGTTGGCAAGGATCAGGCTGATCAGCAGCGCTTTCTGCTCGCCGGTGGAGCATTGGTCGGCGGGCACGCCCTTAGCAGCATAGGTCGCGACCAGATCGGCCCGGTGCGGGCCGACCAATGTGCGCCCTGCGGCAAGGTCGCGGCGACGGTTCTGCGCAAGAGCCGGCGCAAGATCACCAGGCACAGAATCGTCCCCGTCCGGCCCGGTCAGCGCCAGATCGGCGCGGGGGAATGATGTGTCTGCACCGCTCTGCGCCTGGGCCAGCCGGGCAAGCGCATAGCTGCGGTTGGCCGTAATCGCCAACGCCGCTTCGGCCATCTGCGACTCCAGCGCCAGATACCAATGTGCGTCCGTGACCTGATCTTTCAAAAGGCGGTTGCGGTCGCGCATCGCCTTCTCATAGTTCAGCACCGCCTCGGCATGGTCCGGTGCAAAGCTGAGCGTCATGCGGTCCAGAAAACGTCGCCGCCCCTCGGCCGCCTCGATCCACAGCCGGTCCATCGAGGGCACCAGCCAGACCATCCGCAAAATCCGGCCCAACATCACCTGCGTGGCGGCCTTGCCATCAATCCGCACTTGCCGGGGCTGGCCGGATTCGGCCCAACTTTCCACATCATGCGCGGCGCTAAGCCCTTGAACCTCGGCAGCAATTTTCCAACCCAGCATCTCGGGCCGTCGCGCCAGGTCATCCGCCGCCGCCCGCCTGATACCCCGCCCGGGAGACAGAAGCGAAATCGCCTCAAGCACGTTGGTCTTGCCCGCCCCGTTCGGCCCGATGATCGCCACGGGCCGCCCGTCAAACTGCATCCGCGTGGCCGGATGGCTACGGAAATGCGAAAGGACAAGAGATGTGATCGCCAAACCCGGCACGCGGTTTTTCTTTCCGGCAGCAGCCCACCGGTCACGTTACTGCCGGTGGAAAATCAGAAGAACGGACGCCCTGATTGCGGAGGGTTAAACGCGCATCGGCATAACTACGTAGACCGCGCTCATATCATTGCCTTCGCGCATCAGAGTCGGGTCGCCGGACGAATTGAACAGGAACACCGCATTTTCACGGTCCACCTGACTGGCGATTTCCAGTAGGTATTTCGCGTTGAAGCCGATCTCCAGATGCTCATCCGCATAGGCGACGGCGAGTTCTTCCTCGGCGGCCCCACTATCCGGCGCATTGACAGACAGCACCAGACGATCCTCATCAAGGCTCAGTTTCACCGCGCGCGAGCGTTCGGAGGATACGGTTGCAACCCGGTCTACTGCCTTGGCAAAATCGGCGGCGTCCACTTCCAGCCGTTTGGTATTTCCGGTGGGAATCACGCGGGTATAATCGGGGAATGTGCCGTCGATGACCTTGGATGTCATGGTGATTGCCGGCGTCGCGAACCGAACTTTGGTTTCCGACACCGACACGGCAATCATCGCCTCATCATCATCCAGCAACTTGCGTAATTCGCCCACGGTTTTGCGCGGCACAATAACGCCAGGCATTCCGGCGGCCCCATCCGGCAAAGGCGCGTCAATGCGGGCAAGGCGGTGGCCATCGGTCGCCACGCAGCGCAGGACCGGGCCGTCTTCGCCGGTCGACACATGCATATAGACGCCGTTCAGGTAATAACGCGTCTCCTCGGTCGAAATTGCAAACTTCGCCTTGTCGAACAGGCGGCGCAGGACCGGAGCCTTGCAGCCAAAATTCGACGAATATTCCGAACTCGCCATCACCGGGAAATCTTCTTTCGGCAGCGTCGCAAGATTAAACACCGACCGGCCCGCAGCAACGGTCAATCTCCCTGCGGCACCGTCTTCGGTCAGGCTGACCAGTGCGCCGTCGGGCAATTTACGGACGATCTCGTGCAGCATTACGGCCGAAACCGTCGTGGCACCGGGGCGTTCGACCACGGCATTCGTGCGGTCGATCACCTCAATATCCAGATCGGTGGCGCGAAAGCTTACACTGTCGCCTTCTGCCTCTATCAGGACGTTGGCGAGGATGGGAATCGTATTGCGACGCTCAACAACCGATTGCGCTTGACCCACGGCTTTCAGAAGCGCCGCGCGTTCGATGCTGATCTTCATTCGCTCATTCCCTTTTGGCAGCCCGCCCCCGAAGTGCAGCAGGGACGATGAACCTATCCGGTTTTCGCCGGGGCTCAAACAATTTTTCGGACATTCGGTGCGTTTGTGCGGGCCGTCAAGGCCCGCAGGTCACTGTTGCAGCAGACGGCGCAGAAGTTGCAGGTCATCGGTCATCTGGCTGTCGGTCGCCATCAGTTCTTCAATCCGGCGCACACCGTGCATGATGGTGGTGTGGTCACGCCCACCAAAGCGGCGGCCAATTTCGGGCAGGCTGCGCTGCGTCAGTTGCTTGGCCAGATACATCGCAATCTGACGCGGCCGCGCGATCGTGCGTTGCCGTTTCGGGCCGATCATGTCGCTGAGCCGCACATTGTAATGCTCGGCCACCTTGCGTTGAATCTCTTCGATCGTGACCTTGCGGTCATTGGCGCGCAGAATGTCGGCCAGACAATCCTGCACCAGATCAAGCGTGATCTCGCGGCCCACAAGGCTTGCAAAGGCGAACAGGCGGGTCAAGGCACCTTCAAGAACGCGCACGTTCGTTGTGATGCGATGCGCCAGAAACTCAAGGATTCCGTCCGAAAGCTGCAGGCCCTTGTATTGCTGGCGGTAGTATTCCGCCTTTTGCTGCAGGATACCAAGCCGAAGTTCATAATCGGTCGGATGCAGATCCACGACCAGCCCGCATTGCAGGCGCGATTTGATGCGGTCTTCCAGATCCTTGATCTCGCCGGGCGCGCGGTCGGCGGAAATGACGATCTGCTTGTTCTGATCGACAAGCGCGTTGAAGGTGTGGAAAAACTCGTCCTGAGTGGAATCCTTGCCGGCGATGAACTGCACGTCATCCACCATCAGCACGTCAACCGACCGGAACAGGCTTTTGAAATCCATGATCTGACGGTCGCGCAGGGCTTGCACGAACCGGTACATGAACTGCTCCGCCGACAGGTAAAGCACCCGCAATTCGGGGCGGCGGGCGCGCAATTCGTGGGCAATGGCGTGCATCAGATGGGTTTTGCCCAAGCCGACTCCACCATAAAGGAACAGCGGGTTAAAGCTGACCGGCCCACCCTCGGCCACGCGGCGCGCGGCGGCATGGGCAAGCTCGTTCGGGGTGCCGACGACGAACGTATCAAAGGTGAACCGCGCATCCAAGGGCGCGCCCGGCATGTCGTCATCATTGGCGGGGGCCGGTTTGTCGCTGGCGCGGGGCATTTTGGGCAAGGGTTCGGCGCGCGCGCTGGCGCTGACGTTGAACTCGGCACGCTCCACCTCGGCACCGGCGAGATTCAGTTGGTGGCAGATATGGTCGGAAAAATTCCGCGACACCCAGTCACCAAAGAATACGGTCGGAACGTCAAAGTGCACAACACCATCACGCAAGCCCGACATCCGCAGCGGCTCGATCCATGTTGTGAAATTGTTCTTGCCGACCCGTTGCCTCAGTTCCTCACGCACTTTTCCCCAAGTTTCGTCCGTCATTCGATCCGACCTGTCCGTCGCCATTCTTTTTGGCCCCTGTTGGGGCGCCTAACCTGCGCCCTTAAAACCCACACACACGATTCTGTCCGTGAACCTCACAGACACCACAAAAAAGCCGGGAAAACCCGGAGCGGGGGCAACAGAACGCAGGGAAGGTACGGCCAAAGCCGATCTTTCCACATTGATGAAACGGTTGCCGCAATTGCGGCGCAGACACCCCAACACCTTGATCGCAATCATAAAATCAAAAACCGTTGCGGCAGAACAACGGCAGAAGATTCGATTTTCTGATCACGACCACGTCTTGTCCCCCAGGACAAATGAATCGCTTGGCCAAACTAGCAATCCATCGCGCGCGCTTGCAACTAATCTTCTCTGTTGACACGCGTCTTGCCCAGCGAATCCCGCGGCTCTGGCAAATCGGCAACGCAACGCCGAAAATGGTGTTTAAAATGCGAAAAAACGCGCCGATCCGGCGCGTTTTTCAATTTCGAATAAATCTGAAAAATCAGGCAGTTGCTGTTGCAAGGCCTTTGACGCGCGACGTCAGACGCGACATCTTGCGTGCAACCGTGTTCTTGTGCAGCACGCCCTTGGACACGCCACGATCAAGCTCGGGCTGTGCGGCGTGCAGGGCAGCGGTGGCTGCATCCTGATTGCCAGTGGCAAGCGCTTCTTCGACTTTGCGCAGGAACGTGCGGATACGCGAACGGCGCGCCTTGTTCACGTCATACCGCGCCTCGGACTGGCGGGCGCGTTTCTTGGACTGGGGCGTATTGGCCATAGGACGGGTTCCGGTTCTTCGGTTCGTGTCAAACTTGAAGCCGCGTCTTTACGGGCGACTCGGGGGCAAGTCAACCGGGGAACGCCCGGTATTTCACCTATCTGTCACGGAATTGCGGTTGGCGCTTTTCCAGAAAGGCCGCCATCCCCTCTTTCTGGTCATCCGTGGCGAAAAGCGCCTGAAACATGCGGCGTTCAAACAGCAGGCCCTCGCGCAGCGTCGTCTCATAGCTGCGGTTGACCGATTCTTTCACGGCCATCACCGTCAGCGCCGACTTCTCGGCGATCTTGCGCGCAGCCTTTAGCGATTCCTCGATCAGCGTCTTGGCTGGAACGATCCGGCTGACCAGCCCGCAACGCTCTGCTTCGACCGCATCCATTGACCGGCCCGTCAGGTGCATATCCATAGATTTGGATTTGCCGATGAACCGTGTCAGTCGCTGACTGCCGCCCATGCCCGCCACCACGCCAAGGTTGATTTCGGGCTGGCCGAACTTGGCGGTGTCGGATGCGATGATGAAATCGCACATCATTGCCAATTCGCAGCCACCGCCCAAGGCATAGCCGGACACCGCTGCAATGATGGGTTTGCGCACCCGCATGATGGCTTCGGCCTCGGCCCCGAAGAAATCATCGCCAAAGGTGTCCACAAAGGTCTTTTCGGCCATTTCCTTGATGTCAGCCCCGGCGGCGAATGCCTTTTCCGACCCTGTCAGCACGATGCAGCGAACCTTGTCATTCGCATCCAGATCGGCAAACGCCACAGCCAGTTCGTGCATCATCTTTGCGTTCAGCGCGTTCAGCGCATCCGGCCGGTTCATCCGCACAAGCGCCACATAATCCTCGACTTCGCAGATCAGCGTTTCATAGGCCATATGACATTCCCCGGTTGCGGCAGCAGCAAGGACTCCTAGCACCCTGCGCTGCGCTTTCAAGTCATCTCTGGCAGTGCGGGCAGTAGAACGACGACCGCCCGGACTGCACGATCCGCGTGATTTGCCCTTTGCAGGCCGGGCTCGGGCAGGGTTCACCGTCGCGGTCATAAACCCGAAAATTGTGCTGGAAATAACCCAGTTCGCCGTCGGTCTGGCGGTAGTCACGCAGGGACGAACCGCCCGCCGTGATCGCCTCGGTCAGAACATCGCGGATCAGGGGCACAAGGCTGGCCACGCGCAGGGCGGCGATTTGCCCGGCGCGGCGTTTGGGGCTGATCCCCGCGCGGTGCAGCACCTCGGACACATAGATGTTGCCAAGCCCGGCCACGATTCGCTGATCCAGCAGGGCGGATTTGATCGGCGTATTGCGCCCCTTCAGGCGGGCAATCAGATAGGGTTCATCGAAAGCATTTCCCAGCGGCTCTGGCCCCAGTGCTGCCAAAAGCATGTGCTCATCGTCGTGACCGGTCGCAAAAAGATCCATCGCGCCAAAGCGGCGGGCGTCGTTGAAGGTGACGCGCGCCCCGCCTTCCATATCCAGCACGACATGGTCATGTTTGGCGGGGGCGGGGTGGGCGTGGTGAAAGTCCCCCAACATCTGCCCCGAAATCAGCATCCGCCCCGACATGCCCAGATGCACCAGCAGCGTCTCGCCCGACGACAGATCGGCGAGGATGTATTTCGACCGCCGCCGCAGCCCCAGCACCCGCGCACCCGTCAGACGTGAGGCCATGCCGACGGGAAACGGCCAGCGCAGATCGGGGCGGTTCACTTGCGCCAGCGTGATCAGACGCCCGGTCATCACGGGCTCCAACCCGCGCCGCACGGTTTCAACTTCGGGCAGTTCGGGCATTTCGACCTTTGCATCTGGACAGTTGGGCGCATTGCAGCGCCGCGCGCGCGCTCTATAAGGTAAGGCAGCGACAAGGATAGCGAAAGCCATGACAGACAAACCCGACGCAACAACCCATTTCGGCTTTCAGACCGTGCCCGAGGGCGACAAGGCCGGAATGGTCCACGGCGTCTTTTCCCGCGTCGCGTCACGCTATGACGTGATGAATGATGTGATGAGCGTGGGCATCCACCGTCTGTGGAAAGACGCGATGATGGATTGGCTGGCACCGCGCGCCGGGCAAAAGCTGCTGGATGTGGCGGGTGGCACGGGCGATATCGCATTCCGCTTTCTGCGCCGTGCCGAACGGGCGCAAGCGGTTGTGCTGGATATGACCGAAGCGATGTTGGTCGAAGGGCGGCAACGTGCCGAAAGCGCGCGGCTGGCCGATCAGCTTGATTGGGTGGTGGGCGATGCGATGGCGCTGCCCTTCGCCGCCAATTCGTTCGACGTTTACACAATCAGCTTCGGCATCCGCAACGTGACCCGCATTCAGGATGCGCTGACCGAAGCCTACCGCGTGCTACGCCCCGGCGGGAGGTTGATGGTGCTGGAATTCAGCCAGCTTCCCAACCCCGCGATGCAATGGGCGTACGACCGCTATTCGTTCAACGTGATCCCGGTGATGGGGCAGATCGTGGCGGGCGATCGCGACTCCTATCAGTATCTGGTGGAAAGCATCCGCAAATTCCCCGATCAGGAAACCTTTGCCACCATGATCCGCGCGGCGGGGTTTGATCAGGTCAAGTTCCGCAACCTGACGATGGGTGTCGCGGCCCTTCATTCGGGGTGGAAAATCTAGGTGCGCGGCCCGCACAACATCATCCGGCTGGTCCGAACCCTTGCCACGCTGGAGCGGACGGGCGGCATCGGCGTCGTGCTGGATGCGTTTCATGCAACCCCGCGCTTGCGTCTGGTGGCGCATATTCTTGGCTGGCCGTTCAAATGGCTGGGGCTGAAAGGCGACCCGGCCCTGCCCCCTGCGACCCGTGCGCTGACGGCCCTTGGCCCCGCCTATATCAAGTTCGGGCAGGTGCTTTCGACTCGGCCCGACATTGTGGGCGACGAGTTAGCGCTGCAACTGAAGTATCTTCAGGACAAGCTGCCGCCGTTCCCCATCGCCGTCGCCAAGCAGATGATCGAGGCCGAATTGCTGGTGCCTGTCGATCAGATCTATTCCGAGTTCTCCGAACCCGTGGCCGCCGCCTCCATCGCACAGGTCCACAAGGCGCGGCTGACGCACAATGGCCAGCAGGTCGCAGTCAAGGTGCTGCGTCCCAACATCGAACGCGCGTTCCGCAAGGATATCGACGCCTTCTATCTTGCTGCCCGGATCATCGAACTTCTGGCCCCCGCCGCCCGCCGCCTGCGCCCCATGGACGTGATCACGCATTTCGAAGGGGTTGTGCTGCAAGAGCTTGATCTGCGGCTGGAATCGGCGGCGGCGGGCGAGTTTGCCGCCAACACCGAAAAGGATGCAGGCTTTCAGGTGCCGTCGGTCGTATGGGATTATTCGGGCCGTCAGGTGATGACGCTGGAATGGGCAGAAGGCACCAACATGGCCGACAATGTCGCCATTGATGCCGCAGGTCACGACCGCCGCGTTTTGGGTGCGCGCGTGCTGCAACTGTTCCTCAGCCACGCTTTGCGCGACGGCTATTTCCACGCCGATATGCATCAGGGCAACCTCAAGGTCGCGGCGAACGGCAACATCATCGCCTATGATTTCGGCATCATGGGGCGGCTGGATGAATACACCCGCCGCGTTTATGCCGAGATTCTGTTCGGTTTCATCCGCAAGGATTACCGCCGCGTCGCCGAGGTGCATTTCGAGGCTGGCTATGTGCCCGCCGACCGCGACATCGACGAATTCGCCCGCGCTTTGCGGGTGGTGGGAGAGCCGATCTTTGGCATGGATGCCAGCCGCATCTCGATGGCGCGGTTGCTGAGCTATCTGTTCGAGGTGACTGAACGGTTCGGCATGGAAACCCGCACCGAACTCATCCTTTTGCAACGCACCATGGTGGTGGTCGAAGGTGTCGCGCGCGGTCTTGATCCGCACATCAACATCTGGCAGGTCGCGCGGCCCATTGTTGAGGGTTACATCAAGGAAAACATCGGGCCCAAGGCGCTGTTGCGTGACCTTGGCAAAACCGCGCTGGTTCTGGCGCGATTTGCTCCGAAACTTCCGCGTCTGATGGAAGAACAACTGATCCGCCAAAGCGAAAAACCGGTTCCCATCGTGATCCGGCGGCCAACACATCCGCTGATCTGGATGGTGGCGGGGGCGGGCCTGCTTGCGGCGGGGATCTGGCTGGGCAAGCTTATTTAGGGCGCACATGTTGCGGCGGGCACTGGGCGGCCGCCCAAGAAAGCAGCGCCGCGCTTGACAGAGCACTGTTTTGAACGCCCTAATCCTTGGATGCGACGCGGCGTACCCGCGCGAGAAAATCAAAGAATTCCAACAAGGAGCGAACACATGTTCTTGAAGACGAAATTGTTTGCAGCAGCGGCCATTGCCGCGCTGATGGTCGCGACACCGATGCAGGTGATGGCCGAAACCCCGCCCGACACCTTCATTCAGGCCTGGACGCTGGATGACATGATCAGCCTTGATCCGGCCGAAGTGTTCGAGTTTTCCGCCTCGGAAATCCTTGGCAACAGCTACGAGCCGATCATTGGCTATGACATCAACGATGTCTCCAAGATCTTCGGCGTGGTCGCCGACACGTGGACGTTGTCGGAAGACGGCAAGACGATGTCCTTTACCGTCAAGCAGGGCAAGAAATTCGCATCCGGCAATGACATGGCCGCTGATGACGTGGTGTTCAGTCTGGTCCGCGCGGTCAAGCTGGACAAATCGCCCGCGTTCATTCTGGGCCAGTTCGGCCTTACGCCTGACAATGTGGAAACCATGGTCAAGCTGACCGGGGATTACAGCTTTGATCTGACGATGGATCAGGCCTATGCGCCGACGTTCCTTCTGTATTGCCTGACCGCGACCGTGGCGATGGTCGTCGACAAGGACCTTGTGATGGAACACGAGGCGGACGGGGATTATGGCTACAACTGGCTGAAAACCAACTACGCAGGCTCTGGCCCGTTCACCATCCGCGAATGGCGCGCCAACGAGTCGGTCGTGATGGAACGCAACGACAATTACAGCGGCGAGAAGCCAACTCTCGCCCGCGCGATCTATCGCCACATCCCCGAGGCCGCGACCCAGCGTCTGTTGCTGGAAAAGGGTGACATCGACGCCGCCCGCGACCTGCTTCCCGAAGAGATCGAGGCTTTGTCGAAAGAACCCGACATCCAGATAGCATCCGGCATCAAAGGCACGATCTTCTATCTGGCGCTGAACCAGAAGAACGAGTTCCTGTCCAAGCCGGAAGTCCGCGAAGCGATGAAATATCTGGTTGATTATCAGGCCATTGCCGACACGATTGTCAAAGGCAAGATGGAGGTTCACCAGACCTTCCTGCCCAAGGGTTTCCTGGGTGAGCTTGACAGTAACCCCTATTCCCTGAATGTCGCCAAGGCCAAGGAACTGCTGGCCGCCGCCGGTCTGCCCGATGGCTTTACCGTCACCATGGATACCCGCAACACGCCCGATGTGACCGCAATCGCGCTGGCCGTGCAGCAAACCATGGCGCAGGCTGGCATCAAGCTGGAAATCATCCCCGGCGATGGTGGCCAGACGCTTGAGAAATATCGCGCCCGTACGCATGACATCTATATCGGCAACTGGGGCCCGGATTACCAAGACCCGCACACCAACGTGACCTTCGCGCGCAACCCCGACAACAGCGACGATGCGGCGGCCAAGCCCTTGGCATGGCGCAACGCGTGGGACATCCCGGAAATGACCGCAAAGGCAGATGCCGCCGTGCTGGAGCGTGATGCCGAAAAGCGGGCCGTGACCTATCGCGACCTTCAGGCCGAGCATCAGAAAGTGTCGCCCTTTGTCATCATGTTCCAGGAAACCGAAGTGGCGGCCCTGCGCAAGAACGTGAAGGGCTATCTGTTCGGGCCGTCGTTCAATGACAACACATTCCGCTTCGTCACCAAGGAATGACCGACACGCCGATCTCCGGAGCAGGGCCAAGTGTGCTGCCCCGGTTCCTTTCCAAAACGGCAAAGCTGGCGGCCACACTGGCCGTCACCTTTCTGGGGCTGCTTTTGGTCACCTTTCTGATCAGCCATGTGATCAGCGTTGATCCGGTTCTGGCCGTGGTCGGTGACCGCGCCAGCAAGGCCACCTATGACAAGATGTTTCTGGAGATGGGCCTGGACAAACCGCTTTATGAGCAGTTCCTGATCTACGTCCAAAAGGTTCTGTCCGGCAATTTCGGTAATTCCTTCCTGACCAAAAAGCCCGTTCTGGGCGATCTGGCCCGCGCCTTTCCCGCCACGCTGGAGCTGGCCACGGTTGCCATCCTGATCGGCACCCTGTTCGGCGTGCCACTTGGCGTACTGTCGGCAGTCAAAGAAGGTAAACTGGTGGATCAGGTCGTCCGCATCGTTGGCCTGATTGGCTATTCCGCGCCGATCTTCTGGCTTGGCCTTCTGGGCCTGTTGATCTTTTACGCGCAACTGGGCTGGATTTCCGGGCCGGGGCGCATTGATATCAGTTACGAATACTCGATCCGCCCGGCGACCGGCCTGTTGCTGGTGGACAGTGCCATGCAGGGCGAGTGGGCGGCATTCGGAAACGCATTTTCGCACATCATCCTGCCCGCGTCGCTGCTTGGATACTATTCGCTGGCCTATATCAGCCGGATGACACGCAGCTTCATGCTGACGGAATTGTCGCAGGAATACATCGTGACGGCGCGGGTCAAAGGCGTGTCCGAGGCGCGGATCATCTGGGTTCACGCCCTGCGCAACGCGGCCGTGCCGTTGGTGACGGTGATCGCCCTTAGCTATGCGGGGCTGCTGGAAGGGTCAGTGCTGACCGAAACCGTTTTCGCTTGGCCGGGACTGGGGCTTTACCTGACAAACAGCCTGCAGGTGGCCGACATGAACGCGGTTCTGGGCGGCACACTGCTGATCGGCGCGATATTCATCGGGCTGAACCTGCTGTCCGACGTGCTTTACACGCTGCTGGACCCCCGCGTGCGCCGGGGGGCCGACGCATGACCGCGCTGACCCGCCGCGAATGGCTGCTGTCTGATGCCCCCGCATCCCGTGCGCAGGCGCGCTGGGGGCAGATGTATCGCACTTGGGTTGCGCTGACGGCAAACAAGCTGGCGATGGTCGGGCTTTCCATCATCGTCGTGCTGATTTTGATGGCGATTTTCGCCCCGGTTCTTGCCCCGTACGACCCGATCCTGAGCGGCGATATCCGCACCGAAAGGCTGTTGCCGCCCTCATGGGATCATTGGATGGGCACCGATGATCAGGCCTTCGACATCTGGTCGCGCATCCTTTACGGCGCGCGGCTCACACTTCTGGTGGTGGCTCTGGTGGCCGTTATCGCCACGCCCATCGGGCTGTTGTTCGGTACTGCAGCGGGGTATTTCGGCGGTTGGGTCGATGTGGTTCTGATGCGGATCACCGATATTTTTCTGGCCTTTCCGCGCCTGATTCTGGCGCTGGCTTTCGTATCCGCACTTGGGCCGGGGATCGAGAACGCCATCATCGCCATCGCCATCACCTCATGGCCGCCCTACGCCCGCCTCGCCCGCGCCGAAACCCTGACCATTCGCGAAAGCGATTTCATCGCGGCGGCGCGGCTTCAGGGGGCATCGGCATGGCGAATCCTGTGGGGCCATGTGACGCCCCTGTGCCTTTCATCGGTCATCGTCCGGGTCACGCTGGATATGGCGGGCATCATCCTGACCGCCGCCGGCTTGGGCTTTCTGGGCCTTGGCGCACGCCCACCACAGCCCGAATGGGGGGCCATGATCGCAGGCGGGCGGCGGTTCATCATTGATTACTGGTGGGTTGCCACCATGCCGGGCGCCGCGATTTTCATCGTGTCGCTGGGCTTCAACCTGCTGGGCGACGGATTGCGCGACGTGCTTGACCCAAAGGCCCGCAAATGACCCTGCTGAGCGTTAAAAACCTGCGCGTCACCTTTCCCACCCGCCAAGGACCGGTTGAGGTGGTGCGCGGCGTATCGTTCGACCTTGGCCGTGAACGGCTGGGCATCGTAGGCGAAAGCGGATCTGGCAAATCGCAGACCGGGCGCGCCATTCTGGGCCTGACCCCCAGCCCCGGCAAGGCGACGGCGGATGTGCTGAGTTTCGACGGCATTGATCTGCGCAACGCCGATGCGCGGCTCTGGCGGTCACTGCGCGGCGTGCGGATGTCGATGGTGATGCAGGACCCGAAGTTCTCGCTGAACCCGGTAATGACCATCGGGCGGCAACTGATCGAGGCCGGGCGGCGCACCGTCAGCAAGGCCGAGGCGAAAGCGGCGGCGATGGCCATGCTGGAGGCGGTGCAGATCCGCGACCCCGAACGCGTGTTCAGCGCCTATCCGCACGAGCTTTCGGGCGGTATGGGCCAGCGCGCGATGATCGCAATGATGCTGATCACAGAGCCCGACCTTCTGATCGCGGATGAGCCGACCTCGGCCCTGGATGTGACCGTGCAGATCGAGGTTCTGCGTATTCTGGACCGTCTGGTGACCGACCGTGGCATGGGTCTGATCTTTATCAGCCATGATCTGCGACTGGTCAGTTCGTTCTGTGACCGGGTATTGGTCATGTATGCCGGGCGCGTGGTTGAAGAAGTGAAGGCGTCTGATCTGGCACAGGCGCAGCACCCCTATACGCAAGGGCTACTTCGATGCTTGCCGCAGATCGAAGGCGGCGCACGTCCGTTGCCAACCTTGCAACGCGATGCGGAATGGGCGCGCTGATGGGGCTGATTGATATTAAGGGGCTGGAAGTCACGTTTGGCGGCGGTGCGGCCCCGGTGCGCGCCGTGCGGGGGCTGACGCTTTCGGTGACCGAAGGCGAAAGCTACGGCATTGTCGGCGAAAGCGGATCGGGAAAATCAACCGTTCTGCGGGCGATTTGCGGGCTGGCCCCGACGTCGGGTGGCACGATTTCGCTGGACGGCACCGTACTGACCCGCCCCCGCACGCCCGAGTTTTACCGCCGCGTGCAGATGGTCTTTCAGGACCCCTACGCCTCGCTTCACCCGCGCCATACGGTGGACAGGGTGCTGGCCGAACCCTTGGCGATCCACGGGTTCTCCGACGCCGAACGCAGGATCGAATCGGCACTGACGGATGTCGGCCTTGGCACGGGTTTCCGCTTTCGCTATCCGCACCAGCTTTCGGGCGGCCAGCGCCAGCGTGTGGCGATTGCCCGCGCGCTGATACTGGAGCCGAAGGTTCTGCTGCTGGACGAGCCGACCTCGGCGCTTGATGCCTCGATTCAGGCCGAAGTGCTGAACCTTCTGGACCGCCTCCGGGGCGAACGGGGGCTGACCTATGTGCTTGTCAGCCACGATCTGGCGGTGGTGGCACATATGTGCGAACGGCTGACCGTCATGCAGCACGGCCTTGCGGTGGAGGAGCTGACCCGCGCCGATCTGCAGGCGCGGCGGGCGCAAAAGGACTATACCCGCGCGCTGTTGTCGGCATCGGAAGGTTACCGCGCCGACGACCCGATGGCGGCAAGTTCCAGTTCGGCCGCACGGGCATAATCAGCAGCGCCGCGTTCGGATTTCCAAAGGCAATGCGCCGCCATGCGCCAGTGCAGAATGGGGGCATAGGCGCGGTATCGCGCAACAGTTCCGGCATCGGGATAGGCCGCCAGAAAATCAGCCGTTTCCGCTTTGGTCAGAACCGCGCCGCGATAAAGCCATTGCATTGCAGGCGACACAAACGCGGCAATATCCTCGATCGGGTCGCCCAAGGCAGGGCATTGCCAATCAATCAGGATCAGCCCCCGCGCGCCGACTATGATATTGCCGGGCACCGCATCACCGTGCAGCAACGATGGAGTCATCGGCATCGGCACACCCGGGTCGGGCGGCGGCGGCAACCGTTGTGCGCAGTCGGCAGCAATTCTGACGGCCGCAGCGATCAGGGCCGGGCCCGACATCGGCAGCGTGCGAAAACAGTCGGGCGCAAAGGGTGTTGCGTGCAGCCGGTGCAAAAGCCGGGCAACCGGGACTGTGCCTTCCGACCAGATAGCCCCTGGAACATGATCATATGCGATCCATCCCGCCCCCTGCGCCCGCAACGTCGGTGCAAGGCCCATGGGCGCGCAAAGCTGCAGCGCCTGTGCCTCGGCCGCCGGATCGTTCGGAAAGAGCGGGCTTTGCGCATCCGCATCGAACATCTTGATCACCAGCCCGCCAACCCGCCAGACATGATTGCTGCGGCCGCCCGAAAGCGGCTTCCAGGCAAGCGCTGCAAGATCGGGCAGGCACGCCAGTACATCCCGTTGCAGTGCGGAATGTGACCGTGTGAAAGAAGCAGTCCGGCTGACGATCATGCCCAAAGGCCTAGCTGTCTTTCGCGGCTTTGCACAGGTCCTGCGTCCCGTTCCCTAGCTGCGCAACGCCGTCACATCAGCGGCGCGGACTTCGGCCCCGCCTTCCAGCACCAGCGTCGTGCCTCCCGGACCACCGCGCACTTCAGTGATGCGGGCATAGGCCTCAACCGGGGTGGTCGACAGAAGCTCTTGCCCGGAATAGCTTTCCAACTGGAATCTGTAAGTACCGGGCGGCAGAGGCTGGCCCCGCGCATCAAGCGGCTGCCAGTTCACGGCCGCGCGGGAAACTGGCAGTTCTTCACGCGAAACAAGCGTGCCAAGGCTGTCATATACGCCCAGAATGGTGCGGTCCGCCCCGGATGCGGGCTTTGGCGACAGTGTGACGGGATCTGTTTCCACCCGGACCGGTGCGGCACTCAGCGCCTCGCGCCCGACCCAGCTTGCCAGCTGCGCCATACCCATCAACCCGAATTCCGAACCAAGATTGCCAAGAAGTTCGTTGGTTTTCGTCTGCTGTTCCACCTGCGAAAAGGTGGCCAGTTGAACCGCATAATCCGCCGAATCAATCGGCTTGAGCGGATCTTGATTCTTGAGCTGGGTCGTCAGCATCAACAAGAACGTGTCGAAATCCGAACTGATTGCCGATTTCGCCTTGTCTGGCGAAACCGTCGGCTGTGTCGTTGCGGCAAGGGTTTGGGCGATATCCAAGTCAAAGTCCTTTCAGATGCGCAGATCAAGCCCTGCGGAGTTAATAATAATCGGGCGCTCAGCCGATTCAGCGCGCGCGGAGGCAGGTTCAGGGTCTGATGCAAGCGGCGCCTCGAAGAACGGCACCTGCGGTTGCGAGCGGGCAAAACCGCCAGAACCACCTTGCGAAAACTGCAGCGTCGCGCCCGAAAATCCGGCCCCTCGAAGCTCAGACATCAGTTGATCGGCATGGCGGCGCATCAGATCAAGCGTTTCGGGGCGGTCGGCAGAAACCATCACGCGCACATCACCTGCATCCTGCGAGATTGTCATGTGCAAACGACCCAACTCTTCCGGCGCAAGGGTCAGCGTGACATGGCCAGTCGGCGCGGATTTCACATGCGCGACAAGCGTCGGGGCCAGCGGCTCTGCCGAAACAACAGCGTGACCAGCCACATGGGTCACAAGGATTCTGAATAACGGTTGCGGGTCCGGCAGCGCATTGCCGACAGCCAGCGTCTGGCTTGCGGCAGAAACAGGCCTACTGGCGAAATCCGGGCCCTGCACAACTTCTGTGGGCGAATCCGCCCGTGTGGCAAAGGCATTGGGGTCGATCTTTGTCTGATGCGGCGCAGACATTTGCATCTGTGCCGTGGGTCGCAGGTCCGGTTCGTCGCGTTTGCGGTCGGCAAAAACCGGCGTCAAAGCTGGTTCCAAACCGAGCCCCTCGGGAACAGGATCAGCGTTCGGGGTCACATCAACCGGGCCTGACTTGATTCGCGCTTGCGTGGATTGAATGGGGGTAATCTGATCAGACGGAAGCGCTGCGGTGATCTGAGGCATCAGCCCCTGCGCCACCCAAAGCCGCTCGGTCGAGGATTGGTAGCGTTCAGGTCGGATCTTCACGCCCGCCTGTGGTGGCACTTGCACCGAATGATTCGGCGTTTCGACTGGAATGGAATAGCCAGACCAGACCGGACCTGCCGCGGCTGTGGTGTTACCCGCCACATCCCCTTTCGCCAAGGTCTCAGCCTGAGCAAAAGGCGATGAAACCGCCGCCATCTCTGGCAGGCGTGAAGGGTCGCCGGGTATCTTGATATCAACCGTCTTTTCCAGGTGATCAAAGTTTGTCGGCTCAACCCGGCTTGATGCATCCGCATCCTGACGGTCGCTTAAGGCGCGATGCACGGAATGTGGCATCGCTGGCAACGGATCGTTTGCCACAGGACGCGCCGTCAACTCTGGAGCCTCATTGACCGGGGATGGTTCTGCAAGACCTTCCAGTGGAAGTGTTGGTCGAAGCTGGCTTGACTGAACAATCGCGGGTGCAACCTGCTGCGGAAACTCCGTGGCACCTGTCGGGACATCCGGAGCCTTCGCGACCCCTGGTCCGTCGTAAGGTTCGATGGCAATCTGCGCAGGTGCCGTGTCGCTTTTCGGCCCAACAATCTGCTCCGGGCAGTCACCATCCACAGTCGGCGCCCTCGGCTCTGGCGCCGGAACAACGGTTGCGGTCGGGAACAGCAATAGAAACGCGGCATCCCTAGCCATGTCTTCCTGACGCCTAGGCAAAAGAAGCGACGCCTGTTCATGACCAATGTCGAGCACCGGATCGGCATTAAGGAAAAATGCCTCCCCCTCGCCGGGCGGAATTTCGGTCGCGCCAACGCCTTGCGCCACGGCGCCGGGGATGGAGAAAAGTATGGCGCTTGCAGTTTGCATGGCGAATGTCCCGACTTCTGCCGTTCTGCGCCGACTATTGCCGCGATTGCTTACCAGTTGTTTACTGAAAGGCCGTCATAGTCAGGAAAATTGAACCGATCGGACATGGCATATGGCTGACATTTCCCTTGCCCCCGCAGCGCGCGTTTTGCCTTCGGATACCCGGGCGCAATTGCGTGAAAAGGCGCAACAGCTTGAGTCGGCGTTTTTGTCGGAAATGCTGGGATATGCAGGGTTTGGCAAAACGCGCGACAGTTTCGGCGGCGGCATCGGCGAAGATCAGTTCGCGTCTTTCCTGCGCGAGGCGCAGGCGAAATCCATGGTGCAGGCGGGGGGCATCGGTCTGGCCGAATCGCTGTTCCAGGCATTGGTAAAAGGGCTCGACGACAATGGCTGAACCCGAAGGCCCTGCCGCACTAGAGACGTTATTGGACAATGTGCATGCCGCCGTTCTTGCAGGTGATCATGCGACATTGCTGCAGCTTACCCCTTCCATCGAACAGGGCCTAGCGCGCCTTGATCCGATTGCCAACCTTGACATCGCCCAGCGCCTGCAGCGCAAGGCCGAACGCAATGCAATATGTCTGCAGGCGGCCCTGCGCGGCATCCGGGCTGCGCATCGGCGCGTGCAAGAGGTCGGGACCGCCCGATCCGGTTTTGCAACCTATGACGGATCGGGTCGGCGGGCGCAGATATCTAATGGCGACGGCGCGATGACGCGGCGGTTCTGATCGTTGGTTTGGCTTAAATTGTGCGTAAATCGGCGTTTCTTCAACCGGGCAGCTTAGGGAAGCATTAGAACTTTGCCGCCACAACTGATCCTGCATCCCAGAACCGGGATGGCGCGGTCAGCCTTTCCGCTCCGCAGGGGTAAGAAAACCAGTCCTGCCGCCACTTTGGCGGCGCCAAATGCCACGCGCAAAGCGCAGGCCTGATAAGGAACGTAAAATGTCGTCCATTCTGACAAATACCAGCGCGATGGTTGCCCTTCAGACGCTGAAAGGCATCAACAAAAACCTGAACGC
The DNA here is from genome assembly GCA_038207585.1 of Rhodobacterales bacterium. GTDB lineage: Bacteria > Pseudomonadota > Alphaproteobacteria > Rhodobacterales > Rhodobacteraceae > JBBQZP01. The sequence continues at coordinate 20,048 of JBBQZP010000005.1, forward strand.
AACCCAAGCTGAAATTGCGACCGGTAAATCGGTGTCCAACGCCAAGGACAACTCGGCCGTTTATGCGATCTCCAAGGTGATGGAATCCGATGTGAAAGGCTTCAAGGGCATTTCCGACAGCCTCGCACTCGGATCGTCAACTGTTGCCGTAGGCCGTCAGGCGGCGGAACGGGTGACCGACCTGTTGACCGAAATCAAGGGCAAGGTTGTTGCGGCGCAGGAATCCAACGTCGACCGCAACAAGATCCAAACCGACATCACGGCACTGACGGACCAGATCAAGACAGTTGTCGGTGCCGCCCAGTTCAACGGCCTGAACCTGGTGGACGGGTCACAGACAACGGTCAACATCCTGTCGTCGCTTGACCGATCGGCAACTGGCGTGAAGGCATCGCAGATTGGTGTTGCGGCGCAGAACCTGTCAACCGGTGGCTACACGGCCAAGGCCGTACTGGCAGGATCGACGGGCGCCTCAACGGGTGCCGATACGGCTGGCTTCGCACTTGATGCGGCAACCGGAACCGGTGACATCGTCATCGACGATAGCGTGGCGGCCTTTGCGGCCGGCGACAAGATCGCGATCAACATCGGGGGAAAGTCGGCGAGCTACACAGTAACCGCCGAAGATGTCGCCTCTACCACCACGGCCGATATCGTCGCAGTTGGCTTGAAGGGGGCGGTGGAATCGTTGGGCATCGCCGGTCTGACCGTGGACTATGACAGCGGCACAGCCGGAACGCTCGTGTTTACCAATGGCGGAACCAAGGATCTTTCCGTCAGCGCGCAGTTCACCAATGCCAACGCGGGCGGCTTGGGAGCCTTGGAGTCGATCGACGTCTCGACCAGTTCGGGCGCGACGTCAGCGCTGGGCAACATCGAAACGCTGATCCAGACGTCAATTGACGCCGCGGCATCGTTCGGTTCGGCACAAAAGCGGGTCGACATCCAGAAAGAGTTCATCGGTGAACTGAGCGACGCCCTGAAATCCGGGATCGGCGCTTTGGTTGATGCCGATCTGGAGGAAGCCTCGGCGCGGCTGCAGGCGCTTCAGGTTCAACAGCAGCTGGGGACACAGGCCCTGTCGATTGCCAATCAGGCACCGCAGAACATCCTGTCGCTGTTCCGGTAAGCGGTTCGGGCCGGAGCGACTGATCGCCCCGGCCCGCATCAGTCCTGAAACTGAATTTGACCGAACGCACAGCTGAAAGTGACCCCGATGAACGCCTTCACATCAAGCCGCAGCGCCTATGCGCAACACACCACCCCCGCCAGAAACCCGCGCAGCATCGAATATGATCTGATCGCGCGCACATCGAACCGGCTTTCACAGGCCAATGCCTTGAAAGCGGACGATTACCCGGCCTTTGTCGGCGCACTGAACGACAATCTCATGGTCTGGTCGACGCTTGCCTCTGACGTGGCTGAACCCGGCAACGGTTTGCCCGCACAACTGCGCGCGCAACTATTTTACCTTTATGAATTCACCGCCGATCACAGCAGCAAGGTTCTGTCTGGCGATGGCAGCATCGACGTGCTGATTGATATCAACACCGCAGTAATGCGCGGCCTGCGCGGCACCGGAGCCCCAGAATGAGCGGGCTTGTCCTGAAACTGGGCCCGCACGAACGGGTCTTGATCAATGGTGCAGTCATCGAAAACGGCGAGCGCCGCTCGCGGCTGGCCATCATGACGCCAAATGCCCTTATCCTGCGCCTGCGCGATGCCATCCACCCGGAAGAGGTAAATACGCCGGTGCGCCGAGTCTGTTATATAGCGCAACTTGTCCTTTCGGGCGATGCCGAGGCGAGCGTGGCACGCATGCAGCTTTTACGCGGCATCGAACAGCTGAGCCAGGTTCTGACCGATCACGACAGCAGAACTCATCTCTCGGTTGCCACGGCCGCTGTGCTTGAAGATCAGCATTACATGGCGCTGAAGGCCCTGCGTGCCCTGCTTCCGCGCGAAGACCGTCTGATGGCCGCTGCGACGGCATGACATTTTCGCCCGTCATACCCTTTTCAGGCTATGCCGGGTGGACATTCCTGCAGCGCACTGCCCCCCAGCAACGTGCGTTGTTTGAAGCGGTGCCCACCAGCAAACGGGACGAGGATTATTTTCGCGAAAAGATCGGCTCGGTCAAAACCGCGGATGATCTGGTCGGTGACCGGAGGTTGCTGAAAGTGGCGCTGGGGGCATTTGGCCTCGACTCCGATCTCGACAACAAGTTCTTCATCAAGAAAGTTCTTGAGGGCGGAACACTGACCGGTGGTACACTTGCCAACCGTCTGGCCGACAAGCAATATCTCGCCCTGTCTACCGAATTCGGATTTGGTGACTTTGCAGTGCCCAGCACACAGCTTTCAACCTTTGCTGACAAGATTCTGTCCAAATACAGGGACCGACAGTTTGAAATCGCCGTGGGAAGTCAGAACAGCGATCTGCGCCTTGCGATGAATGCATCGCGTGAGTTGGGCACGCTTGCCTCCCGGTCTATCGGTGAAACAACGAAATGGTACTCGGTGTTGGGAAGTGCGCCTTTGAGGCAGGTTTTTCAGCAAGCGCTCGGGTTGCCCGCCAGCATCGCGGCCGTCGATCTGGATCAGCAGCTTGGGGTGTTTCGGGCCAAGGCGGAAAAGCTTTTCGGCAGCAGTGACATCTCGCAATTCTCCGATCCGGCCAAGGTTGACACGCTGATCCGCCAGTTCCTCGTGCGGTCGGATGTGGCGGGCAGTCTATCGGCCTCGGCGCGGGGGGCTGGGGCGCTGACGCTGCTGCAGACCAATGCGCAATCGGCCGGGGCGAATATTCTGGCTTTGTTACGCTGATCCCTTAGCGGAAACACAGGCCGCCAGACGATCAAAGCTGACCTCAATCCCAGACGGCGCATCCTCGGCCAGAAACGCATCGAGCGCGGGCCAGACGCGGATCGCGGCGTCAACCAGCGGATCTGATCCTTTGGCATAAAGCCCAGCCTGAATCATCATTTCTGCCCGTTCATAGGCACCAAGAAGCTTGCGCGCTTCGGCAATCAGCAGGTTTTCTTTCGCATTGGCAGCACCCGGCAGGCTGCGCGACACCGATTTCAATAGATCAATCGCAGGATAGCGGCCGCGTTCGGCAATCGTGCGGTCCATGACCACGTGGCCGTCCAGAACCCCGCGCAGAATATCCGCGACCGGCTCGTCCATGTCGGATCCTGCGACCAGCACGGTAAAGACCGCCGTGATATCACCCGACCCCTCCGGCCCCGGCCCCGCTCGTTCCGCCAGTGACATGATCGTATGCGATGTCGAAGCAGGAAAGCCGCGCAGGTTTCCCTCTTCCCCCGCCGCAAGCGCCACTTCCCGGTGCGCTTCGGCAAAGCGGGTGATTGAATCCGTCAGCAGAAGCACATGCAGACCCTGATCGCGAAAATGCTCCGCCACGGCCATCGCCGTCCAGGCGCACCTGCGGCGGATCAACGGCGACTGATCTGACGTCGCTGTAACGACAACGGCCCGTTTCATACCCTCGGCCCCCAGAACATGCTCGGTGAATTCGCGCAACTCGCGCCCACGCTCGCCAACGAGCGCAATCACGACGATATCGGCAGAAAGTCCGCGCGCGAATTTGGCCAGAAGCGACGATTTACCCACGCCCGAGCCTGCAAAAAGCCCGATTCGCTGCCCCCGCACAATCGGCAAAAGTGTATCAAACACAGCGACTCCGGTTGCCAGTCTTTCGCCCAGACGGCGCCTGCTGGCCGCCGCAGGGGCCGCCCCGCGCAGGGACCGCGCATTAGCACCTCGAAACAGCGGGCGGCCGTCCAGAGGCTTGCCAAAGGGATCGATGATGCGCCCGATCCAACTGTCATCCGGCGCAATTTCTGCCGCGCCGACCCGTTCAACCCGGTCGCCGATGGCCAGACCTTCGGCACTGCCATCGGGCAGAACGGTCAACACATCCCGCGCCAGCTGCAAAACCTCACCGCCGATCGCACCGTCGGAACCGTGAATCAGAACCCTGTCACCCAATCCCGCCACATCGCCCAGACCACTGAGCCGCACCGTACCGCGACCGATTTCGGTGAGGCGCCCGACTCGGTTCGCAAAGCTGACCGAGCCTATCTCGGCACGCAATCCATCAAATAATCCGGTCATTATATTCCCTCTTTGTTCACCGCTTACCCTTTCTAAAGGAATCACTCTTAAACCTTGATGAAGTTGGTCGAGGGAGAAGCCCCGATGTTCGAAAAACTCGAAATTACCCGGATGGCGCAATCACTGGCGTCCTATGCCGGGGCACGACAAGACGCGGTCTCGCGCAATGTCGCAAATGCCGATACGCCGGGATACCGAGCGCTCGACATGCCCGATTTCACCGCCGTCTACGGTGAAGAAAGCGCCATGCGGTCCACCCGGCCCGGACATTTGGCGCAGTCTGGCCAGATGGACCTGACGATGGTGCGGACCGCAGGCAGCGGCGCATCGCCCAACGGCAATACCGTCTCGCTGGAAGGCGAAATGGTCAAGGCCGTGGCCGTCAAAGAACAGCACGACATGGCGCTGGCAATCTATCGCAACACCTCTGACGTGATCCGCGCCAGCCTTGGGCGGGGGCGCTAAGCGATGGCAGATCTTATGACATCGCTTGGCATGGCCGCATCAGGGATGGAGGCGCAGGCGGCCCGTCTGCGCCACGTTTCCGAAAACATCGCCAACGCCGATACCCCCGGCTATCACCGCAAGACGATCAGTTTTCAGGAAGCGATGGATGACGGTTCGGTCAAGACCGGCCCGGTGCGGCTTGACCGCAGCGAACTGACGAAAATCTACGATCCCAGCCACCCGATGGCGGATGAAACTGGTCACTATGACGGCTCGAATGTCGATCTGGTGATCGAAATTGCTGACGCGCGCGAAGCGCAACGCAGCTACGAGGCGAACCTTCGCATGTTCGATCAGGCGCGGCAAATGACGCAGAGCCTGTTCGAACTGCTTCGCCGATAAAGGAGGTCCAGAATGGATATCAATACTTCGTTTGCCGCGCAGACCTATGCGCAAGCGCGGAAGGTTGCAGCCCCCCAGCCGCAGCCGTCCGGTGCTTCTGGTTTCGCCGGAATGGCGACCAGTTTCATCGAAACGCTGAACACGGGCGAGGCGACGGCGCGCGCCGCGATGACCGGCGGCGCCGATCCGCACGCTTTGGTGCAGGCCTTGTCCGCCACCAGTCTTGCGGTCGAAACCGTGGCTACTGTGCGCGACAAAGTGGTTGAGGCCTATCAGGAAATCCTGCGGATGCCGGTGTGAGGATACCATGACCGAAGCCGACATTTTTGACACCTTGCGACAGGGCCTTTGGGTCGCCGTCCTCATGTCGGCACCGTTGCTGGCTGTGGCGCTGATCGCGGGTCTTACCATCGGTCTGTTTCAGGCGTTGACCTCGGTGCAGGAAATGACCCTGACCTTCGTGCCCAAGGTCGGCGCGATGCTGATCGTCTTCTGGGTCTCGATGAGCTTCATGACCTCAACGCTGGTCGCCTATTTCACCGACCGCATCATCCCGATGATCGCAGGAAGCTGACATGGACGCCGCAGGTTACACCACGCTTAGCCGCCAGTCGGGCCTGATGCGCGAAATGCAGGTGGTGGCGAACAACATTGCCAACGCCTCCACCACTGGCTTTCGGCGCGAAGGGGTGGTGTTCTCCGAATACGTCAACCGGATGCAGGACGAGCCTTCGCTTTCGATGGCGACCGCAGCGGCCCGCAATGTTGACCTGACGCAGGGCGGGTTGACCCAGACCGGCGGCAGCTTTGACTTTGCGATCGAAGGTGAGGGGTTCTTTCTCCTTGATACGCCGCGTGGCCAGCGGCTGACACGGGCGGGCAGCTTCACGCCTTCAGCCGAGGGCGAGTTGGTCAACCCCGATGGCTACCGCCTGCTGGATCAGGGTGGCGCGCCGGTGTTCGTGCCACCCGATGCTGGGCCAGTGTCGATGGCCCAAGATGGCACGCTTTCGGCCAACGGCCAGCCCCTCGCCCGCGTCGGCCTCTGGCAGCCCAACACCGCCACCGATCTGCGCCACGAAGGTGGCACGGTTTTTGCGGCGGCAGGCGGGTCGCAACCCGTTGACGGCGGCAAGATCCTGCAAGGCTACGTCGAAGACAGCAACGTCAACCCGGTCGTTGAAATTGCCCGGATGATCGACGTGCAGCGCGCTTACGAACTGGGTCAGACGTTTCTTGACCGCGAGGATGCCCGCGTGCGCGGCGTGATCCAGACCCTTGGCCGATAGGAGAACCCGATGAACGCCCTTCAGATTGCGGCAAGTGGCATGGCGGCCCAACAGATGCGGGTCGACGTCGTGTCCAACAACCTCGCGAACATGTCGACGACCGGTTACAACGCGCGGCGCGCCGAATTTGCCGATCTGCATTATCAACAGCTTGCCCGCCCCGGCACGGTTTCGGCGCAGGACGGCACGCTGCTGCCGACGGGCGTGCAGCTTGGCATGGGCGTGCGGCCCACGTCGGTGTCCGTCATTCTGGCGCAAGGCTCGCTGATCGCAACCGGTGGCGATCTGGATGTGGCCATTGAGGGGCGCGGATATCTTGAGGTAACGCTGCCCTCCGGCGTGTCGGGCTATACCCGCGACGGCGGCCTGAAGCGCACCGGCGACGGTCTGATCGTCTCGTCTGACGGCTATCCGGTGGCGCCTGGCCTGACCATTCCATCCGATGCCCGCAGCGTTTCGATCAACGCGGAAGGCGAGGTTTACGCTTACTTCACGAACCAGGTGCAGCCGCAGTTGCTGGGGCAACTCAGCATGGCGGGGTTTACTAACGAAAAAGGGCTGGAGGCGATCGGCTCGAACCTCTTTCTGGAGACCCCTGCTTCTGGCCCGGCGCTGACCGGAACCGCCGGGCAGGACGGGCTTGGCACAATTCGGCAGGGCTATCTTGAGGAGAGTTCGGTCGATGCGGTGCGCGAAGTGACCGAGCTGATCAAGGCCCAGCGCGGCTATGAACTGAATGCGAAAGTCATTACCGCCGCCGACCAGATGCTGTCGGCCACCACGCAGGTGCGATGATGCGCTGGCTTTTATTGCTGCTGCTGCCGCAGATGGCTCAGGCTGAAAGCCTGATCGCGACCCGCACGATCCGGGCGCAATCGGTGCTTGATCAAGCCGACATCACGCTTGTCGCCGCCGAAATTCCCGGTGCCCTGTCGGTTTCGGCCGATGCAATCGGGCAGGAAGCGCGGATCACTCTATATGCCGGCCGTGCCGTAAGGGCCGAAGACCTCGGCCCTCCGGCAACGGTAGAGCGGAACCAGATCGTGCCGCTGTCTTACTCGGCCGGTGGCCTTTCCATCACAACCGAGGGCCGTGCCCTGCTGCGGGGCGGCACCGGCGACACAATCCGGGTGATGAACCTTGCCTCCCGCACAACCGTATATGGCCGGATCGCGGATGATGGCCGCGTTTTGGTCGGCCCCCCGTCCTGAAGGAACACAAATGCGCCTGCTTCTTGTTGCCCTTGCTGCTGTCACTGCCTGCTCCCGGTTGGATGAAGTCGGGCGTGCACCGGATTTTTCTCCGATCGAGGAAAGCAATCAATACCACGCGATCTACTCCAACCCACTGCCCGAAACGGCTGACCCCAACAGTGTCACCGATGCCTCATCCTTGTGGACCAACGGGCGGTCGTCGCTTTTCGGCGAACGTCGCGCGGCAGGTCGGGGCGATATTCTGACCGTCGTGATTGAAATCAACGATAAGGCGGAAATCTCCAACTCTACGGGTCGCACACGCAGCGGTTCTGAGTCATTGGGAATTCCGTCTCTGTTCGGCATTCCACAGCGGATCGACAAGACCCTGCCCGATGGCGCAAGCTTGGCAGATGCCGTCAACACCACGTCTTCGTCCAGCTTTTCTGGCGACGGGTCGGTGGCTCGCAAGGAAAAGCTGACCCTGCGTGTAGCTGCAACCGTCGTCGAAGATCTGCCCAACGGCGTTCTTCGCATCGAGGGACAGCAAGAGGTTCGGGTGAATTACGAACTGCGCGAACTGATCGTATCAGGGTATGTGCGCCCCGGCGATATCTCGCGACAGAACGAAATCACCTATGACAAGATCGCAGGCGCGCGTATTTCTTATGGTGGTCGCGGCCAGATAACAGAGGTCCAGCAGCCCCGCTACGGCCAGCAGATCGCTGACAAACTCCTTCCATTCTGAGGACGCCAGATGCGCAAACTGATCCCCCTGATCCTTGCTTTGATCGGACTTGGCGGCGGCGCCGGTGCAGGTTTGTACTTGCGCCCTGACCCCGGTCGGACGCCCGAGCCAGAGCATGTCGAGATGACCCCGGAAGAGCAGCCAGACTACGTCAAAATGTCGAACCAGTTTATCATTCCGATCCTGCGCGACGGGCGCGTCGCTTCGATGATGATCCTGTCTCTCAGCGTTGAGACGCATCACGGCGGGACCGAAGACATTTATGCCAAGGAACCGAAATTGCGTGATGCCTTTCTGCAGGTGATGTTCGATCATGCCAATGCAGGCGGGTTCGAAGGCGAATTCACCGATGCCTCGAAGCTCATGGTCCTGCGCAAGGCCCTGAAAGAAGCGGCTCAAAAGTCGGTCGGCGATCTGGTTGCTGATGTTCTGATCGCCGATATCGCGCGTCAGGAAGGCTAGGTCATCAGGGCTTTGGTCCAGACTTTTTAGCCGCCAGCAGACGCAAAGCCTCCGTCCGACCAAAGGCGTGCCGTGTCTCGACCTGCGCTTCATGCCACGCCGCTGTCTGGCGGGCGAGATTGAGGTTGATCTCGGCACGGCGCTGGTCGGCCCAAAGCTGATACCGCAAATCTGCCCTGGCGGCCGTCAGCGGATCAAGGTCTTGCGCCGGTGGCGTGGCCAGTGACGCCAGAAGATCCAGACTTTCCTGCCGCGACCGTGCCGCCGCAGACAGGCGCAACTGCTGCGCATCAAAAACCATGTCCGACAGGCGACGAAGTTGCGCAAGCTTGTGCTTCATCGCCGTGCTCCTTTCGCGCGTTTGCGCATCGCCTCGGCAAACCGGATGGCGGCGGCGACAGCACGGTAATGTTCGGGCCTAATTTCAGAACCAATCTCGACGCCCGCGTGAAGGGCGCGCGCGGTCGGCGGATCGCTCTGGATCGGAATGCCGGCAAGGGCCGCGCGCTCGCGGATACGCGCCGCAATCTCATCCACTCCCTTTGCCACGCAAACGGGCGCGCGGCGCGCATTGCGGTTCCATTTCAGCGCCACCGCATAATGGGTCGGGTTGACGATCACCACGTCGGCCCCCGCCACATCAGAGAGCATCCGGTTCGTCGCAATGTCGATGCCGCGCTGACGGCGCTGTGCCTTGGCGTGCGGATCGCCCTCTGAGTCCTTGTGTTCATCCAGCATTTCCTTGCGCGACATACGGTTTTTGCGAAGATGCTCGGCGCGCTGCCACAAGTAGTCGATCCCGCCGATCACCGTCGACAAGAACAGGATCAAAACCAGAAACTCGACGGCCATCTGCACCAGAACCGTCGTTGTCATCGCAGGCGTCAAATAAAGCGTGCTGATCATCTGGCTGGCGCGCGAGGCAAGAAAGCCGCCCAATGTCGCGGCATAGACCACAAGTTTCACAGAACTCTTGCCGAACTCAAACAGACCGGCCCGCCCGAACTTGTTCGCGAACCCGGCCAGAGGGGAGATCTTGCTGAGCCTCATCTCGATTTTTTGCGGTGCAAAGACCAGCGCCCGCTGCGCCAGAATGGCCGTCAGTGCGGCAAGGGCGGGAAGCGCAAAGAACGGAGCAATTGCAAGGCCAACGCCGCTCAGAACACCGCCAACCGGCGCGGCGCTGCTCCGAAAGATCAGGCTCGACAGATGGTCGGATTGATCAAGCAGAATGGCACAGACATCGCCCAGATGCTGCAAGGACCCTGCACCCAAAGCCATTGCCGCAAGAACCATGCCACCATACCCCGCAGCCGTCGTCAGATCGGGCGAACGGACAAGCTCTCCCTTTTCGCGGGCCTGCTCCAGTTTGCGGGCAGAGGGGTCGTGCTCCTTGTCGGACTGATCTTCCTCATCGCTCATCGCGGCACCCGCAGCGGTGCCAAAAAGAACTCAAAAAAGTCATGTTGCCAGACAGCAAGCGACAACGGCACAACAACTGTCATCAGCGCCAGTCCGCCCAGCGTCAACGCCGGTGCGCCGACAAATGCGACTGCAAGTTGCGGCATCGCCCGGTTGATGACCCCTAGGGCCACGTTATAGACAAGCGAGGCTACGACGAATGGCGCAGCCAGAGAAAACCCGAGCGCAAAGGCCCGGCCGATCTGAAAAAGCCCCCATTGCGCAAGATCCGATGGCCCGACGAACAGCCCAGGCGGCAAAAGGTCGTATGACAGGATCAGAAGTTCCGCCACCCGCACATGCAACCCGCCGATCACGGCAAGCGCCAGGGCAGCAACAGTCAGCAAGTTGCCGACAGCCGGCTGCGGCTCTCCCGCCGCGCCGCCGAAAAGCTGCGACAACGACAGCGCCTGACCGGCAATCGACCCGGCAATCTGCAAGGCATGAATGAAAAGCCGCAAGCCGATGCCCAGAATCAGACCCGCCATCACCTCTGTCACCAGAGGAAGCGCGATCAGCCCGTTCAGGCCCGAAACCTTTGCCGCAACCGCGGGCGCCACGATCACCGTAAAGGCCAGCGTCAGGCCCAGCCGCACCCGTTGTGGCACAGTCTGATCGCCAAAGGCCGGCAGCAGAGCCATCATCGCGCCAACGCGCAAGAACACCAGAAATCCGATCTGAAGATATGTCTGGGTCAGACCGGTCAATTGCATCAGGGCTGCGAGAAGATCGCTCATGCAGGCACAAGGCCCACCATGGCGGGGCGCGCCTCAATCCCGATTTCCTCGTAGGACAGCACTGGAGCGGACAGACTGCGCGCGCCCAGAACCGTGCGCAGGAAGCGCCGCCGCAAGGTAGAGGTCACGATTGCGGGTGAAACCCCGTTTTCTGCCGCACGATTCAGCTTTTCCGCAAGGCCGTTCGCGAGCCGACTGAATTGCTCGGGCGGCAAGGCCACATCGCGCATACCCCGGTCGCCTTCAATCTGATAGGTCACGAAGGCCTGCTCCCATTCCGGGGCAAGCTGGATCAGCGGGATGGTGCCATCAGCGCGGCGCAACTCTGCCACCAACTGAAACCCGAGCCGTTGGCGCACATGTTCACACACCGCCTCGGGCGAACCGAAATTCCGCGCCTCGGCGACCGATTCAAGGATCAGTGGCAGATTGCGGATCGACACACGTTCGTCCAGCAAGAGCCGCAGCACTGCAAGCAAAAGATCGACGGGGACCTTGTCGGGAACCAGCTCTTCCAGCAACCGGCGGTTGGCATCGGCGCGGGTCTGGTCAGAGACGTTGACGAATTCATCCAGCAAACGCCGCAGTCCGCGGAGCGTCAGCAGACGCGCCAAGTTGCCCTTCATCACCTCCAACAGATGCGTTGCCAGAACCTCGGCCGGCGACACGACCGTCAACCCGGCCAGAGCCGCCGATTCCTGATGGTCCGGCAGAATCCAGCGTGCCGGCGCGCCGTAAACCGGTTCGCGCACGTCCTCGCCCGGCGGGGCCTGAACCCCGTCCATCAACAGCACGAGCGCCCGGTCAGGCACCAGCCGGTCGCGCACACGCTCCACCCCCTGCAGGCGGATCCGGTAATGACCGGGGGGCAACATCGCCTCATCCGTCAGGCGCATTTCGGGCAGGATCAGACCGAACGCGCTTGCGACATGGGTGCGCATGTTCTGGATCCGGCTATCAAGACCTGTGGCCGGATCAAGCACCATAGCCACCAGATTTGGCGCGAATTCGATGTGGATATCATCAAAATCCAGCGTGTCACCCAAAGATCTCGGACGCGGCGCTGCAGCCTCGACCACCGGTTCGATCAGGGCGGCGGCGTCGCGGCGATGGCCGAGCCAGGCGGCCAAGGCCAGTGCCGCCGCCCCCAGCATGAAGGGTAAAAACGGCAAGCCGGGGATCAGGGCGAACAGGGCCATCAGTACCGAAACCGTCCCCAAAGCCGCCGGATACTTGCCCAACTGACGGAAAAACGAAACATCCGTGGCCCCTGTCGCCCCGCCTCGCGCCAGCAAGAGCGCCGCCGCGATAGAGATGATCACGGCCGGAATTTGCCCGACCAGCCCGTCGCCCACGGTCAAAATGGCATAGGTCTCGAACGCGCGGCCAATCGGCATGCCATGCACGAACACCCCCATGATCAGACCCATGATGATGTTCAGGCCGGTGATCATCAGGCCCGCCACCGCATCGCCCTTGACGAATTTCGACGCCCCGTCCAGCGAGCCGAAGAAGTTCGTCTCGGCCAGTTCCCGCTCGCGCCGGGCTTTCGCCTCGGCGTGGTCAATGGCACCTGCAGCCATGTCGCTGTCGATCGCCAGCTGTTTACCCGGCATCCCGTCCAACGCGAACCGCGCACCAACCTCGGCCATGCGGCCAGCACCCTTGGTGATAACCATGAAATTCACGATCAGGAGGACGCAAAAGATCACCACGCCCTGCAGCACACTGCCCGCCATGATGAAATTGGCGAAGCCTTCGATCACACTTCCGGCAGCATCGGTGCCGGTATGGCCCTGCCCGATAATCAGCTTGGTAGACGAAATATTCAGCGAAAGGCGTAGCATTAGCGACGCCAGAAGAATCGTCGGAAACGCCGAAAAGTCGAGCGGTCGTTCGATGAAAAGGGTTGTTGTGAACATCAGGATCGCCAGCGCGAACGACAAGGCAAGCCCGACATCCAACATCCACGACGGAACTGGCAGGACCATCATCAGGATGACCGCCATCAGAACCAACGCCAGCAGGATTGTCGGCCGGAAAATCATTTGGGTAACCGTTGGGGCATTCATGTCAGGAAGGGTCGCCGAACAATGGGCGCCCGGTCGATACGGCAGTAAACAGCGACGGACCGGCCTGCGGAGTACCCGCCCGCAAAAGTGGGAACTGGTTTTCGCGGGGCGTCAGCACCGCGCGGCGCGCAGGTTCTTCGGTTTCCATCTCCGGCAGTTGGTCGGTTTGCGCCGCAAGGATCCGATCAAACCTGCCCCGGTATTTCTTTGCATATTCAGGCGTGCGAGAATGATACGCCCCCGCCGCCAACGACCAATCGCCAAATTCGCGGTAAAGGCGGTCAAGCAACCGGGCCGCGTAAAGCGCATTGGTTTCAGGATCGAACATGCCGGAAAGATTGCGAAATCCGTCGGAGTGCCAACGGTGGTTCAGCTGAAAGCAACCGACATCGACATTGGTAACACCGTTGGCAAGTTTGCCCGCGACATAGGTTTCAGCCTCGGCACGCGTGTTGAACCAGTGACTGTCCCCGCCCTGATTCGCAGCCCATGGCCAGGGCCGCATCTGACCGGCACCATCCTTGAGGGTTCTGCCGGTTTCCGTCAGGCTGATTGAAAGCAAAACCTCCAGAGGCACGCCGGTCTGTGCAGACGCAGACTGCGACGCCGCCTCGCACAGGCTGGCGGGCGACTGATCCCGTGCCAGCGCAGCAGTGGCGATTGCACCCGCACAAAGGAGACTGGCGCACGAAATGCCCAGTCGCTGCAGCGGAATGCCCGTGAGCTGGACTGACCGGTTTGCGCATTGATTTGGGGCCACTCTCTCGCTCCACTCTGCCCCGTTCTGGGGCGATGAAGGCAGACTAATGCGCGAATCTTTCCAAACCGTAAGGACCGTTCGTTTATCGGCTCAAGGTCCTTTTGCAATCGCCAGAAGATCAGACAGAGTTTGCCGTGCGGTTGCGGATTCCGTCACCAGCGCGCGGCTTTGCGCCAGTGGACCGTCCTGCCCGGATGTTCCGGCTGTACCATCCTGTGCTGGTTCTGCCACGTCGCCCGGGACAAGCAACCTTGCCGCCGGAGCCCATGGATCATCCGTCGTCGCGGCGATCTGCGGCCATTCTGCAGACACCCGCGTTGCATGTTGCTCCCGAACCACATCACCCAGTTCTTCAAAGGAACGCGCGGCGGTTTTGGTGTTTCCCGCCATCATCTCAGCCTCGGCCATACGGTTCAGCGCCTCGCCCGACGACAGTCCGGCCAGCAGTTCGCGGACCAGCGCAGGGTTACGCTCCTGCAGCGCCGCTTGTGCCAGAAGCAACCTGTCCTTTGGATCAGCCTGCCCCGGCTGATCAGCCTCGGACTGCAACCATGACCGCGCCAGGCTGCCAAAACCACCCTCCAACAACCGCGTCGCGATATCGCGGCGGAGCACAAGCGGCAGCTTCCGGCGCTCCGCTTCATCCACCGCCGTCGCATGAGTCAAAAAAGGCGCCTCCGGTGCTTTGACCAACAACCGCCAGACTGTTTCCGCAGCATCCGGGGTTGCGGGAAGCCTGTCAAACGCGCCGTCGAAATCGCCCAGCGCGGCACGGGCCTTGGTCTGGACAAGACGCAAGGACGGTTCCATTTCGGTGCCCTTATACTCTTGTGCAAGCGCGTCGAAGGTGGTGATGCTTAGGGGATCAATGGGATCATCGCTGTCAATCTGGCGCGAAACCATCAGGATTTTTGCCTTCACCGCTTCCGGACCGGCATCACTGCTCAAATCCGCAAGATCGAGTGCTGCCGCGTTGTCCTCACCCCTGGCGATCTTCAATTCAGCCTCGGTCAACCGAACCGCCGGACCGGGGTTTCCCGGCCCTCGCACGATGGAAGCGACAAGCGTCGTGGCGGTCTGCAAGTCACCCTCAAGGCGGAATTCTTCGGCAAGCCTGGCGCCCAGATAGCGCCGCAAATGCAATGGCAGGCCCGAGAATGTCCGCAGAACGGCGCGCTTGTTCAAGGTCTGTGCACGGGTCTGGGACGGATCGGCCAGAATCGACCAGAGCGCTGCGGCATTGTCGCAGGCCGCCATTCCGGCAAAGGCCCCGTCGGGATCATCCTTGCCCTCCATGATGAGGGAAAGGGTCAAAAGCCGGTCCCGCTGCCGCGATTCTGTGCGAAAGGCCGTCAAAACCTGATAGGCCTCAGCTCCGAAACCAAGATAGATGTAGAATCTGGCCGCCCGCGCAACGGCTTCAGGGTCCGGCTTGTCAAACTCTCCGGCAAGGTTTTGCTTTGCATCGGCAAACTGATCGGGGATCCGGTCCTCGTGACCCCAGGTGCCCAGATCGACCTCATCATCCGGGAAACAGGCGTCGCCGACTTGGGTAAGCTTTTTCGGCTCGTCCATGGCAAGGCCAGACACCAAGCCAAGATTTTCCCCGATGCGCACCTGTGGCGCCACATCATGGCCGGATGTCGGCCCCGCTTCCGGTTTGCGTTGCGGTAGTTCAAGATCGACCACTCCCCGCGACGCGCCGTCGCTGAGTTGACGCAACAGGGTATTCTTCACCTCGGCGAGATCAGCCGTTTGCGAAGGCATGAGCGGCAGCGAAAGGGGGGCCGGCGCTGTGCCGGGCAGGCTCTGCCATTCATAGCCTGCCATACTATTGGTTCGCTCCGGGCGCGCGCGCGGGCGCGGTCGGTCTGCCTCGGTCAGCGCCGGCATCACGGCACCGCCAAGTGATGTTTCAAATGACGTACCCTGCGGCGGCGGCCCTTCCCGAACGTCGACGACAATCGTGCCGGGCGCAAGCTCGAACGGGGTCGCAAAACAGGCACAAACAATGCCAAGTTGCAGCAAGCCGCTGTCCGGATTGATTGACACCGAACCTATCCGGTTTCTCGTAATCTTGTCGAAAACCTTCGATAGATCATACCGGACCCGCGACTCCCCCAGTGATATTTCATAGCCCGTTTCCGTTCGCCCGAAGGCCCAGTCGGCAGCCCCCCCAGCGTCAATCACAAGGCGCGTGAACGCCCCGTGTTCACCTGAAGTGAGGGTCACGGTCTGGGCGGCCGCACCCTGCGCAGCGACCATCATCAGGACAAACAGGATGCCTTTCATGCGGCATCCTGTTTCAGGGCGCGCAACGCCTCTTCCAGCGATGAAAACGAGGGGCGAACGTGATGCGGCGAGTTCTGACGCCCGACTTCGATACACAGATTGGCCGCATGGTTGTGCAGGTTGGCGATCAGAACCTCGCGGATCAGGTTGTAGAAATGCGAATCATCGTCGACCACCGCCTTGACCCGCGCCGCAAACGGGCCGACCAGACCGTAGGCCATGAACACGCCCAGAAACGTTCCGACCAGCGCGCCGCCGATCATCTTGCCCAGAATTTCTGGCGGTTGATCGATCGAGGCCATGGTTTTGATCACCCCCAGAACAGCAGCCACAATGCCCAGCGCGGGCAGAGCGTCGGCAATGGATTGCAGGGCGTGGCTGGAATGAAGCGCATGGGCTTGCGCCGTCTCCATCCGTTTGTCCAGCACCTCTTCCACCTGATGCGGATCATCGTAGTTCATTGACGCCGCGCGCAGTGTGTCGCAGATCAGATCGACCGATTCGTGATCTTTCTGGATTTTCGGATAGCGCCCGAAGATCGTTGATTCCTTGGGGTTTTCGATATGCTCTTCCAGAGCCACCGGGTTCGACTTTGCGATTCTTATCAATTCGAACAACAAACAAAGCATGTCACGGTAATCGGCCGGTTTCCATTTCGGGCCGGCGAACACCTTCTTGATGTCCTTGACCGTGTGTTTCACCCCGGCAAAATCGTTGGACAACAAAAACGCACCCACGGCTGCCCCCGCGATCATAGTCATCTCATGAGGAAGGGCGTGCAGAATGATTTCAAGCTTGCCGCCAGCTGAAACATAGCCGCCGAAGACCATCACGAAGATAACCACGATACCAATAACGCCAAACATGGCCGCTCCCTTTGCCCTGAACCAGCGTCATGCTGGCAGGGGCGGGTTAAGAAAGGCTGACGCGCGCCGGGAAACTTGCGTTCAATTAGTTCTTTGGCACCAGAGCATTGCGCCCTGCCAGAATGGCGCTGACGGCATAGGCAGAGTCGGGCGGCATTCCTGACAGGATCGCGGCTGACGCGGCGGGCTGCATACGGCCAAGGAACCCGGCAGAAAACTCCGGGTCCATCGAGGCAAAAAGCTTGGCCGCATCCTTGGGTTTCATCGCCTCATAAACTGATGTGAGACGCGCAAGATCAGCCTCGGCCGCTCCGTCAGCCAGACTGAGCGTCGCCGAAAGCTTTGCCTCGGCCTCGGTCAGGGCGGTCATGCGCTGGTCTATGGCCGCGTTGGCAAGATCCAGTGCTGCAAGTCGTTCTGCCAGTGCGGCTTCGCGGGATGCAACCTGCGTCTCGCGGTCGGACAGGGCCTTGGCCAGGGCCGCAGGGGGCGTCGGGCAATTCAGGGGTGCCGCACCGTCACCTGCAATAGGCGCGCGCGCCAGCGCCATGCCGAACCCGTCTCCCAACCGCAGGGCTCCTGAGGATGCCAGAAGAAGCGAAAGGATGACCAGTGCGCCCCGCCCGGCGCGTTTACGCGTACGGCTCATTCCGCAGCCTCCATCCCGTCGCGCATGGAACGGCGTCGCACAAATCGCAGCCGCTTTTCTGCGGCATCCTCGGGGTCAGGCTCGGGAACAGGGTTCCAACGGTCGGCCGGAGGCTCTGCCTTCGGGGATGGAAGATCGTGCATCGATGCCAGCAGCAGCTCCAGCCGGATGGCGGCGGCATCTGCACGGGCGTTCAGACCCTGCAGCGCCGCGGCAGACCCCGAAGCTGCATTGCGGGCCTGATCCAAGGCTCTTGTCATATCGTCGACCTGCACGGAAAGGACCGCAATCGCTCCACCCATTCCGGTTTCCAGCATGGAAAACTTCTTCAGCCGGGCCGACAGGATGTAGCAATAGATTGCCGCGCCAAACGCGCCGGCGGCCAGCAGGATATCTGCGATGAAGGCCATGTTGTGCCCTTTCAGTTCAGAACAAATTCGGTGATCAGAAGATCGCGCACCCGGCCTTCGCCCGTAACGATCTGGATGCGGCGCAGCATTTGTGCGCGCAGCGTCACAAGCGACGACGGGTCCTCAAGCTGGGCCACATCGACGGCGCGCAGATAGCCGTTGATCACATCCAGAATCCGCGGCATCAGCATCGTCACCTCATCCGCCATCGGCCTGTCGACCTCAAGCTGCGAAGACATGATCAGATGCGCATTGTTGGCCGCAGACCCCAGCGAGATCACAACCTGCTGAATTGGCACGAAGGCCAACTCCGGCAGGCGTCCGGGGGTAGCCGCGCCGTGCCCGCCTTCCGCCGATGTCGCCTCGCCATGGCCGGAGGCCGGTTCGCCATGCCCCGCATCCGCAGCCATTTCACCGTGTTCGGCTTCTGACTTTGCAGCCTCGCCATGGCCCGCATCTGCAGCGGTTTGCCCATGGCCCTCAGCGGACGGTTCGGCCATGGCCGCATCTCCGGGTGGCCCCAGAACAGCGCCGGAATAGGTGGCGTAAAACCCACCGCCCCCCAACAGCAGCGCCAGTACGACGCCAATCAGCAGGGGTAGTTTCGATTTCTTTTTCGGGGCCGCATCGGGGGCAACTTCGGCGACTGACATCTGATCCTCGGGACGTTCATCTGCCCGATGTATAGGCCCAAGGACACTAACCGATTGTTAAGCCCAATCCGTCAAAGCTGCATTCATCGGGCAGAAGCCCCCTGGTTGGAGAATCCTTGTGCAAAACCTGATTACCCTCTGGTCGTCCCTCAGCGGTGTCAGACGATTCGTGGTGATCGGCGCGACTTTGGCGATGTTTGCGGCGGTCCTGGGCCTGTCGCGCATGGCGACTACGCCCAGCATGGCGCTGCTGTATTCCGGGTTGGACAGCAACGCTGCGGGCGAAGTCGTTCTGGCGCTGGAACAGCGCGGCGTCACCTATGAAGTGCAGGGTGATTCGATCAGAGTGGACGCCCGGATGCGCGACGAACTGCGCATGACACTTGCGGCGGATGGCCTGCCGTCCGCCAGTGCCTCGGGCTACGAACTACTGGACGGGATGTCAGGTTTCGGCACCACCTCGCAGATGTTCGATGCCGCTTACTGGCGCGCAAAAGAGGGCGAGCTTGCGCGCACCATCCTTGCTAATCCGCAGATCAAGGCGGCCCGCGTGCACATCGCACAAGCCCCCAACCAGCCTTTTCAGCGCGATGCCAAGGCCACCGCCAGCGTCACCGTCACAACCGTCTCCGGAAGCCTGAGCCCGGTTCAGGCTAAGGCGCTGAAGCATCTGGTGGCGGCAGCAGTCTCGGGGCTGAACGCCGACGATGTGCAGATCATCGACACGGTCGGCGGGTTGATTGCCGGTGGCGACGAGGCCCTGCAGCCGGGCCAGATGGGTGATGATCGCGCGGCAGAGCTTAAACACAATGTCGAACGACTGCTGGCAGCTCGCGTGGGGCCGGGCAAGGCAGTGGTCGAAGTGGCCGTCGACGTTGTGACCGACCACGAACAAATCACCGAACATACGTTCGATCCGCAAAGCCGGGTCGCGATTTCGACCGATACCGAGGAAAAATCGAATTCCGCTACCGAACCCGGCGCCGATGTGACCGTTGCCTCCAACCTGCCGCAGGGCGCCGGGGCTGCAGGCGGTGCGAACGGGCAGAGTCAGGGCAATGAAACGCGCGAACGCGTGAACTACGAAGTGTCCGAAACCCAGCGCGAGGTGCTTCGCGCGCCCGGTGCCACCCGCAAGATCAGCGTAGCCGTCATGATCGACGGTATTCTGACATCAGCCGCCGATGGCACCACGACCTGGGCCGCGCGTCCGGATGCTGAACTTGCAGTGTTGCGCGAACTTGTCGCGTCTGCGGTCGGTCTGGATGAGGCGCGGGGAGATGTGCTGACGCTGAAATCCTTGCAATTTGAAATACTGCCCGTCGCCGGAACCCTGGCCGAAGCGGGGATGCTGGGCGCGTTCGGGTCCATTGATGTCATGTCATTGATCCAGATGGCCGTCCTGGCTGTTGTGGCCCTGATCCTTGGGCTTTTTGTCTTGCGCCCGCTCCTGTTGGCGGCACCGCGTACCGTGTCAGGCGATGACAGGCCCCTTTCACTTCCCGGCATGGTCGCCGGCAGCGGTGGCAGCACAGGCTTCCCACAACTTGATGGAAGCAATGTCCTGAACGGCGAAATCGACGATGGCACGGGATTACCGGGCCTGGCGGTGAACGGGCGGTCCGACCTTCCGTCTGATCCGATCACCCGCCTGCGCCAACTGATCGAAGACCGCCAGGCGGAATCGGTCGAAATCCTGCGCGGCTGGATGGAATCCCCCGAGGAGTCGACATAATGGCGCTGTTGTCGCTTGAGGTATTCGAAGGCCCGGCAGAACAAGGCTCCGATACGGTCGTCACCGACATTGGTGCGATCGAGGATGCAAAACTCGCGGCATACGAACAAGGCTACACTGCGGGCTGGGATGACGCGAGCGCCGCTCAGGCCGACGATCAATCCCGCATCAAGGCCGATCTTGCGCGCAACCTGCAGACGCTTGGCTTCACCTTTCACGAAGCGCGGGTACACGTCCTGCATGCCATCGAGCCCTTGCTTCAGGATATGGTCCGCACCATTTTGCCTGCCACTGCGCGCGAGGCACTTCCGTCGATCGTGCTGGAAACACTGATGCCGCTGGCCGGGGAAATGGCCGACGCACCCGTAACGCTTGTGCTGAACCCCGCCGTTCGACCCGCGATTGAGGCTTTGCTGGAACAGGCGACCGGCCTGCCGATCACGGTCTGCGAAGAACCGACACTAAGCGAGGGGCAGGTCTACCTGCGTCTGGGCGAAACCGAAACACGCATCGATCTTGATCGTGCAACTGCCGATATTGCCCGCGCTGTGCGGGGTTTTTTCGGCCATTCCGAAGAGGATTAAACCATGGATACCACCGCAGATCCGAACCCGTTCAGCCAGGTTCCGATCGAAATCACCATCTCGGTCGGCAAAGCCCGCCCGCAAGTGCGTGAGCTTTTGAAGCTGCAGCGCGACGCTGTCTTACCTCTGGACCGCAGGGTTGATGACCCAGTGGAGCTTTACGTCGGCGACCGCCTGATCGCACGCGGCGAGTTGCAGGAACTGGAGGGCGAACAGGCCGGACAACTGGCCGTGCGCCTGACCGAAGTGGCAAATCTGCGCGGCGGCCTCTAATGCGCGCGGGCTGGCTGGCACTTGTTCTGCTCGCAGTGGCAGCGCCCGCGTTTGCGCAAGACCTGCCCTTTGATCTGGGCGGTGCCCTGGGCGGCCAGCTGGGTGGCGAAGGGTCACTCAGCCTGCGCAGTGTCCAGCTTCTTGCACTGATCACCGTGCTGAGCCTGGTGCCCGGCATAGCCGTGATGGTGACGTGCTTTCCCTTTATCGTCACGGTTTTGTCGATCTTGCGTCAGGCGATCGGGCTGCAACAATCGCCGCCCAACATGCTGATCGTCAGCCTTGCCCTGTTCCTGACTTGGTATGTGATGGACCCGGTTTTTACCGAAGCCTGGGTCAAGGGGATCGAGCCCCTGACCCAAGGCTCGGTCGATCTGCAAACCGCGATCACCGCGACTTTGGCGCCATTCCGGGTATTCATGGCGGCCCGGCTGGACCCCGACACTTTCACCTCGCTCCAAAATCTGCGCCCCGGTGCAAGTGGAGTCGCGATCGACGCGCCGCTTTCCATTCTTGTGCCGTCGTTCCTGCTCAGCGAAATTCAACGCGCGTTCGAGATCGGCTTCATGATCTTCATGCCGTTCCTGATCATTGATCTGGTCGTCGCGGCGGTGCTCATGTCGATGGGCATGATGATGGTGCCGCCTGCCATCGTATCATTGCCCTTCAAGCTGGCATTTTTTGTCGTGGCCGATGGCTGGTCACTGGTTTCGGGTGCTTTGGTCCGCAGCTATTTCTAGGGCCCCCGCACGGGGTTCACGCGACGGGGTGGCAACGAGCGATGATTCCCGCCGACTGTGGCATCTCCCGCGCGTCAGCACAGCACCCGGCCACCATTCCCTACCGCACCACAAACTCTGCGTGCAGCGCCCCCGCAGCGTTGATGCTTTTCAAAATATCAATCATGTCATAGGGGGCCACGCCCAGCGCGTTCAGCCCCGCCACGACTTCGGACAGGTTCGTGCCCTCGCTCACCTCGGCAAGGCCGGTGCCATCGCCTTTGGTGATGTTGGTCTGGGTGCGCGGCACGACAACCGTTTCACCATCGGTAAACGGGTTCGGCTGGCTGACTACGGGCGTTTCCTCGACCCGTAGCGTCAGATTGCCCTGTGCGACTGCAACCTGCGAAATGCGTACATCGGCCCCCATGACGATCGTTCCCGAACGTTGATCGACCACCACCCTTGCCCGCGTTTCCGGTTCAACGAGCAGATTTTCCAGCCGCCCGATCACATGCGCGGGCGATGACATATGGGCTGCATTCAGATCAAGCGCCACCGTGCCCGAATCAAGCATCACAGCAATCGGATTGCCGAATTCGCGGTTGATCGTCTGCTCGATGCGCCCGGCGGTCGTGAAATCGGGGCTGCGCAGCGCAAGTCGCAATGAGTCAAGCGCGGTGAAATCAAACGCAATCTCGCGCTCTACCCGGGCCCCCGCAGGGATCGTGCCCGAGGTCGGAACCCCCTGCACGACACGCGATCCCTCGCCTTCAGCCGATACCCCGCCTGCGATGATGGTGCCTTGCGCCACGGCATAAATCTCACCATCCGCGCCGTTCATAGGCGTCAGAACCAGCGTCCCGCCAAGCAGGCTTTTCGCATCGCCGATGGCAGACACCGTCACATCAATCTGTCCACCCGCGCGCGCAAAGGGCGGCAGGCTGGCGGTCACGAAAACGGCCGCTACGTTCTTGGGCCGGAACTGCTCACCCGAGACATTGACGCCCAGCCGTTCCAGAAGATTGGTCATGATCTCTTCGGTGAAGGGCGCGTTGCGCAACCCGTCGCCGGTGCCGTTCAGGCCGACGACCAGGCCGTAGCCCACCAGATCGTTGCTGCGCACACCGTCGAATTCGACCAGATCCTTGATGCGGATCGGCCCTGCCTGTGCAGGAAAGGCGACCATGGCGGCAATCAGGGCGATCCGTATCATCAAAGGTAATCCGCAAGGTTCAGGCGCGACAGCCGCGCGGTCAGGGTATAAAGCGTCTCGATCCGGGTCTGGGTTTCCTGCAGCCGGGTCGCGGCCTCGTAAGGATCGACAGCCAGAAGGTCGGTCCGGGCAATCTGCAGCGCCGAGGTTTCAGACGCGTTGCGGGTCTTTGCTGCCGCAATCTGGCCTTCGGTGATCCCAAGACGGGCGGCGAGATAGGTCTGATTGTCCTGCGCGTTGATCATCGCTTCCCCCGCGCGACGGGCCACATCGGCGCGGGCTTGCGGGGCGCCGGCAAACGCGCCCCGATCCAGCATGGCGCCCAAGGCCAGGGCCTTCAGCGTCTGGCGAAGTGCGGAGTCGTCCGCCGTGACGTCGATGTTCGCAACCTCACCCTGCGCCACCGAAACCGGGGCGAGTGGCGGGCCACCGGCATAGCCCAGCGCGCCGTATCCCACCGGATCGTCGAACCACTCATTGATCGCCGTTTCCATTTCGGCGGGTGTGATCGCCAGGGCCGTTGCAGCATCGAGCGCCGAAAGAATATCCTGCGCCGGGGCCGTGGCGGGGCTGTCCGTCGCCTGACCCGCGAACAAGCTGCGGTCACCCACCCGTGTGTTCAGCGCGGCAACCACCGTTTCGAAGCGCTGCGCTGCATCGCGACCGATTGTAGCGATCATCGACACCGCCCCCCCGGTTGCCGCATTCAGAAGCATCGGCCCGAAATCGCCGGTCAGGCCGGAAATTGTGGCAAGCGCTGTCTGCTGCGCGCCGGTAAAAAGCTCGGCTTCATTGTTTGTGGCCTTGAAGGCATCAAGCTGCGACAATGTCGCATCAAGAGCGGTCAGCGCCGAGTAATCACCACGCACGCGCGCCGAAATGTCGGAGACACGCCCGGTTGTCACTTCGGTCGACGCAGTTTGCAAATCTGATTTCAGCGCGGCGCTGTGGCGTCGCAAAGAAAACGCCTGCGCCATATCACCAAGGGACATCAGAGACATCTCAAAGCTCCAACAAGGTCTGGATCATGCTGCCCACCGTCTGGATCACGCGGGCATTGGCCGAATAGGCCTGCTCGATCTGCAAGAGGTTCTGAAGTTCTTCATCTGTATCCACGCCGTCAGCCAGTTCCAGATCGCGCAGCGCAGTGACAGTGGCGCTGGCATAGCTGACCTCGGCATCGGCCGACAGCCGCGCGCCCGCAACGCCGGAAAGCAGATCGGATGCAAGGCCGGACAGGCTGCGCGGGCCGTTGGAAAAGCTGGCCGAGAGCGGGACACGCTGGGCGGTGAGCGTCGCTGCCAACGCGCTCAGAAAGCTCGCATTGCCCGATGCGCCTTGTGTCGCCGCACCAAGTCCGTCGCGCAGACGCCAGAGCGCGCCGCCTTGCGCCGGATCAACTGCGGCATTCAGCTGCAACCGTTGTGCAAGGCCCACCTCATCGGCGGGCAGAAACGCCGCTCCGGCATCGGTGAAAAGTCCCGGATCACCCGGCGCGCGGGTTGCATCAAGGGCGGGGTCCGAAAACCGCTCCACCAGATCGCGGGCCAGCGCATCCAGATCGGCCTGCGCCTTGGGCGCAAGGGTATCGCGAACGGCAAATTGTGCAGCAAGACTGCCCCCGCCGATCTGCACACCGTCACCCTCCGTATCAATCGGGCGACCGTTCAGGGACAGCCCCGACAGACCGCCCGACGAAAGTGTCATGTCTGCGGTAACAAAGCCCGCAGGCGTGAATTCCAGCTTCCCCGCCTTGCCGTCCAGCAGGATGGCGCCGCCGGTGGTGAACAGGGCCACTGTCCCGTTGCCCCTATCCACCTCTCGCAGGGGAATGATCGGTGCAATCGTGTCGATCAGATGCTGTCGGTTGTCGATCAGTGCCGAGGGGTCCCGCCCGGCACTGCTTTCGGCACGGATACGGATGTTCAGTTCGGTGATCTGGCCCAGCGCGGTGTTGACTTGTTCGACCTGGCTCTGAATTGTCTTGTCGGCAATGTTGCGCTGGGTCTGAATGTCACTCGCCGTCGCGGCAATCTGCCCCGCAAGTCCCTTTGCTGCCTCCATAACCGAGGTCAGGCGGGCCTGCGATTCGGGCCTGCTGGAGGCTTCGATAAGGGTCTGATCCAACGTCGCGATCCGATTGACCAGCGACCCTGGCGTATCCGACGTGCCCAGCGTGGTTTCCAGTCGCGCAAGGAAGCTTTGCCGCACGTCGCGGTCAGCCGCACCCGCATCGGCGATCCGGCGGTCGTTGAGGACCACCGGATTTGTACGCCGCGCCACTCCGGCAATCGACACCCCCTGCCCGCTGCCACCGACGACCTTGGCCGCCAGCACAATCTGCCGCTTGCCGTATCCGGGCGTGCTGGCATTGGCGATGTTGGACGAGACAAGCTCCGCCGCCCTTGACGAGGCGTTCAGGCCCGACAGAGCACTCGAAAGGGCGGAGGAGATGCTCATTTATCCGGACCTATCGCTTGATGTTCGTGGTTTCCTGCAACATCTCATCCACGGTCTGAATGACCTTGGCGTTGGAGGAATAGGCCCGCTGGGTCTGGATCAGGTTGGTCAGTTCCGCTGCAACATCGGTGGTTGACCCTTCGCGGGCGTAGCCGACGACCGACCCCGTTGGCCCATCCCCCGCGTCCCAAAGAAAGAACGATCCCGATTCCGGCGACACCTGATATGTCTGATTGTCCAGCGCGATCAGCCCGTTCAGATTGGGCATATCGACCAGCGGCACCTGATAGAGCCTGCGGGTGAAGCCCGTGTCATAGGTCGCAGTGATAAAACCGTTCTCGTCAATCTCGACCGCTGTCAAATTACCTACGGGCGAGCCGTTCTTAGTGATCGACGTGGGTGCGAAACTGTCAGAAAGCTGGGTCAGACCATTCGGATCCGACAATTTTCCAATCGTCATGGTCAGCGGGCCACCATCAACGGTCAGAGCAAGCGTGCCGTCTGTGGGATTGTAGGCCCCGCCGGAAATCGTCGTGACGCTGGCCAGAGTGCCCCCTGCACCCCGGGACGCATCGAAGGTCAGCGTATATTCCCCGATAATTGCGCCGCCTTGGGCTGAATCGCGGATTTGCAGTGTCCATTCATTCGAAGCACCGGTACCCGGAACCGTTGGGGTGAATGTCACGTCAAGCGATTCCGACGTACCCAAGTTGCCGAAATATTCGACCGACAGCGGCAGGGGTGTACCTGAAGCCCCCACCGTAGTGGCGGTTGCCGGCAAATTGACGCCCAGTTTCATCGTAGTGGTGGGATCGCCGGCTTGTTGGTTTGAATTCACGATCACCGGGGTAAGGCCCGCTGTCGTGTCGCGGGGCAGCACCGGAATGGACCCATCGGCCCCGGCAGGCCAGCCCAGAAGAACGAGCCCGGATTTGGTTTTCAGAACCCCGTTCGAATCCGGGTTGAACGACCCGGTCGTCGTCATCATCAGGGTCCGGTCCCCCAGAGTGGATTCCAGCCCGACGGACGGGGTGACGGGCAGCATGCCCCGCCCGGCCACCGCGATATCAAGCGCATTGGAGGTCGAAACCAGGGCGCCCCGTTCATCAATCAGCCGCGTGGTTGACGCCCGCACCCCACCCGCCGAATAGGTGCCCGCCCCTGGCGATTGGGTGATGACCATGCTTTCGAAATCGGTCGCGGCGCGTTTGTAGCCGTAGGTGCCCGAATTGGCGATGTTGTCGGCAATTGTGGCTAGCCGGGTGGCATTGGCATTAAGCCCGGCCACCCCGGCGTTGAGCGCAGAGGAAATCGTCATCGGTAAGCGCCTTTCTGCAGCATCGATTCCTGATGGACCGACCCTGCAAGACGCGCCTTAACATCGGGATAACAATTAAAATGCGATGCTTTTGCTTACCGGTCCCATCGCAGCAGGATAATCTCCAGCCGGTTGTTGCGGACTGCCATCGGATCTGCAGTCACGGGTTTGCGATCGGCGAACCCGCTTACCCGCTGCACCCGCGCGCCGGGCAGGTCGTCTGTGGCAAGCAACTCGCGCATTGCTGCGGCCCGGGCCGATGACAAATCCCATCCCGGATTGGAAATCAGCGTGATCGGATAGGATTTCGTATGCCCGTTCACCGCAATCTGGTTGGTGGAAATTGCCAGAACCTGGGCCAGCATTTCGGCAATATCCTGCGTGATCTGCTCGGGCACGGCGGAGCCGTCTGCAAACAGCGGAGCCTCCGGCAGATCGAAAAGTTCAATCACCAGACCTTCGTCGGTGATCTTCGTCACGATATGCCGCAGGGCTTTCTGCATTGTCATGCTTTCGCCGCCAAAGGCCGTCAGCGCCTTTTCGACCTTGGCCTTTGTGTCGGTTATCTGCGCTGTGGCCAGCGTGGTGCTGACCGCCTCGCCCCGCGCCTGATTGCTTTCGGTTGGCTGCAGCGACGAGGCGCCCGTGCCGTTCTGCGACATGTCCTGTTCCGTGAACGTGCTGTCGCCACCGAACGCGCCGTTGCCGCCACCCGATGTCTTGAAAATCGGCGCTGTCGGGCTGAAATAATCAGCCACGCCTTTTCGCGTCTTATCCGTTGTCGCGCCAAGCAGCCACATCAAGAGAAAGAACGCCATCATGGCGGTCACGAAGTCAGCATAGGCGACTTTCCACGCCCCACCGTGGTGACCGCCGCCTGCAATGACTTTCTTTCGCTTGATGATGACTGGCCTGGCATTCCCTTGCCCTGCCATCCACACACCCAATGTTTTACACCCAAGACCGACACTGCGCCATCTGGGTGAACGTCGGCTTAAAGAATAAGATTGGTTGGAAATTCGCCGCGCAGTCAGCGTTCGCGCAGCGCCTCGCGTGATTTGTAAAGCGGCTTTGTCAGATAGGTCAGAACGGTCTTGCCGCCGGTTTCAAGCTCTACCGTCGCCTGCATGCCGGGGCGTATCTCAAGGTGCTTCTGACGCGGCGACAGGTTCTGCGTATCGACCTTCAGCGTCACCTTGTAATGCGGATCGCCATCGGGCGCGCGCGAGCGTTCGTCCTTGAACGTATCGGCGCTGACCACATCGACCTTGGCCTTCAGGCTGCCATAGATCGTGTAATCATAGGCCGACAGCTTGATCGTGGCGTCCTGCCCCTTGCGGATTTCGGCAATGTCCTGCGGTTTCACGCGGGCTTCGATATACAGTTCGTCATCCAGCGGGATGATCTGCATGATTTCTTCGCCCGGCCGCACAACGCCGCCAATGGTGGTGATCGACAGCTTGTTGACCACGCCTTTCATGGGGGCCATCAGATGCGTGCGGGCCAACTGGTCCTGCGCGATGTTCAGCTTTTGGCGCAGTGATGCCAGTTCGGCCAGCGTTTCGGAATATTCCTTGGCGCGGTCCAGATCCATCTGGCTGATCGTATCGGCCAGCCTTGCCTCGGCATCGCTGCTTTCCTTGCGCGCGCGTGTCACATCTATCAGCGGAACGATGTCTTCCTTCAACATATCTTCCAGCAACTTCGTTTCGGTCGCGGCCTGTTTCAGAATCGCCTTGGCACCGTTGCGGCGGGCGGCAAAATCTTCCTGCCGCGCTGTCAGAAGCGCCTTTTCCGAAGCGACGATATCGGGCACCCGGGCGGCGAGTTCGCCCGGCACGGAAAATTCCGCCTCACCCGCCTGTTCCGCCTCTAGCCGCAAACGGCGAATGTCGCGCGCTGCAATCTGATCACGCAGATCGTCCACTGTCGACTGATATTGCGTGGCGTAAAGTGTCGCCAGCGCCTGACCGGGCTGCACGACATCGCCTTCGGCGACGTTGAGTTCGGCCAGAATACCGCCTTCAAGGTTGTTGATGATCTGGGGGCGTGACGAGGATACGACCATCCCTTCCGCGCGCACGATCTCGTCCAGCCAAGCAATCGAGGCCCAGGCAACGAACACCACCACCACAGCGGCAATCAACCAGATCGTCAGGCTGGGGCGATTGGTGCGGTTTTCAAAACCCACATCATACGTTGTCATTGCTTCGCCCCCCCGGCCTGCGCGCCCATCAGATGCGCCAGAACCGCATCGCGCGGACCGTCCACCGCCAGTTTGCCGTTTTGCAAAATCAAGGTGCGGCTGGTCAGTTGCAGAATTGGCACGCGGTGTGTGGCAATGATCGCTGTGCGCCCTTCAAGCCAGCCATGCAGACGGCTGACAAGGGTCGATTCCAATGTCTGATCCAGCGCCGCCGTGGGTTCGTCCAAAAGCACCACCTGCGGATCTTGCAGCCAAAGCCGCGCCCAACCGATGCTTTGGCGTTGGCCCACCGAAAGCCCCTCGCCCAGTTCCTTGATCTCAAGGTCCAGCCCGCGCGGGTGGTTGCGCACAAAGGGCCCTAAACCAGCGAAATCCAGCGCTGCGAACAGACGGTCATCGTCTCGTTCAAGCTGCGTGAGGTTCAGGTTGTCGCGGATCGTGCCGGAGAACAGGCGCACTTCCTGGCTCAGATAGCCGATGCCGCGCCGCAGGTCGCGCGGATGCACCTGCCCCATGTCCACACCGTCGATCAGCACGCGGCCCACGGTCGGGTCATAAAGCCCCGCCAACAGCCGCAACAGGGTCGATTTTCCCGATCCATTCGTGCCCAACACCGCCAGATGCTGACCTGCGGGAATGGAAAGGCCGGCAATCTCGACCGTGGCCGACGACATCGGATCATAACGGAATTCCAGATTGCGCAACTCGAACCCGCCTTCCAGACGGTCGCGCCGCAGATAGCTGCGTCCCGCCTCTTCGGCTTGCGGGGCATCAGCGATGGCATCCAGCCCGGTTAGAGCCGCTTTTACATTGGTCCACCGCGCCATTGTTCCCGCAAGCTGGCTTAGCGGCCCAAGCGTGCGCCCGGTCAGGATGCCGATGGCGATGATCGTGCCAACGGTGAAATCACCGGCGAACACCAGAAACGTGCCCGCAACCACCGCCGCCACATAGGTTGCCTGCTGTACGCCTTGCGCCCAATAGGTCAGGATCGATGACAGATTTCGCTGGTCCGAAGATTTAGCGGCCGACAGGCTGATCAACTCGTTCCAGATCCGATGCACCCGGTCTTCACCGCGCTGGGTGATGACGGTTTCCTGCTCGTACACCGCTTCATAAAGCAGCTTTGACGCCCGCATGCTGGCGCCTTGCGTCGCCAGCGTCAGCGCGACCATCTTCTTTTGAAACAGCAGTCCCGGCAGCAGCATCAACGCGCCACCAATCACCAGAATCCACACCAAATTGCCCCCGATGGAGGCCACGAGCAAAAGGAAGATCAGGATAAACGGCAAATCCGCGACCGTACCGATGGTGGAAGCCGTGAAAAACTCGCGCACCGAACTGAACTCGCGCATCGAGGAAAAGACCGAACTCGGACGGCGTTCCCCCGGATTGGCGCGCATGCCCAGCACGCGCTTCATCAGCCGCGCCTGCACCGACAATTCGATCCGCCGCCCGGTCACATCCATCAGGCTGGACCGGGCGAGTTTAAGAAACGTCTCCATCACAATCGCCAGCACCGCACCCAAAGCCAGCACCCAAAGTGTCGGCTGCGACTGGTGCGGAATCACGCGGTCGTAGATCTGCAACGAGAACAGCGCGACCGAAACCGCCAGCAGGTTCGCCACCATGGACCCGGCCGCAACCTCAAGGAATTGGCGGCGATGGTGACGAAATTCGCCCCAGAACCAATGCGGGATCACGGCTTTATCGGTGTGCCGCCCCTCCAGTTCCGAGAGCGACGCGTGCGCGCGCAAAACCTGTCCGGCAAAGACCGGCATGAAATCAGAAAATGCGATCTCGGCCTTTTTGTCGGCCGTGGTGGGATCGTAGATTTCCACCGCCGTTTTGGTTTGCCCCAGGACGAGCACCATCTGACCACTGGTCATCTGCACCAACGCGGGCCAAAGATCGGCCCGCAACCGGGTCACATCTTCCAGCCTGGCAACCAACCCCGCCTTGCGCAGCGAAACGGCAACATGCGGCAGGCCAAGATCGGCATTGCCCACTTTTGCGGAAATTTCGATCTGCTCCAGCACATCGGCGGCGGATACATCGGCCCCCAGAAGTGCTGCATAGACTGAGGCCAACTTGGCCCGGCCCATGGCACGATTGGAATGTCGCGGCGGAGCGGTCAAAGGCGTCATCGTGGCGCGCGTCAGGGTCGGCGCATTGGCCGCCACGCGCGGGGCGTTCATGTCAAAGGACAAGACCCGATCACTCATAACGCTGCTCCATCCACCAATACGCCGCGCTGCCGCGCAATTTCCAAACGGAGCAGAGCTATGTCGTATTTCAGTGCCGCGTGATCACGTTCCAGCTTGGAATACGTCTCGAACATGCCCACAAGTTCAAGAAGCGGGCGGCGGCCGACCTTATATTGACGCTCGAACAGGCCAAGGCTTTGCGCCGTCTGTGCCAGCACGTTAGCAATTTCGCTTTCGCGCGATTGCATCACCAGAATGCGCTGGGTCAGAGATACAATCTGACGGTTCGCCTCTTCTTCGGCCTGATCTACACGGCGGGCGGCAACCTCATCTGTAGCCTCCAGCGACAGGCGGTTGGCTTTGGTGCCAAAGCCCAGCAATTCACCCGTTCCCAGCTTGATTCCGCCCAGAAGATCGCCGTTTACCAGCGATGATGTGGCACGCACGCCGGGGCGGCTGTTCGCCCGTTCGACCTTGGCTTGCGCTATCAGTTGCTGGCCCTGCGCGCGGGCTTGCAGAACCGAAAGTGCCTCGGGTCCGCCGGGGTCATCGGGCAGCGTTTGCAGACCCGTCACACCGTCCAGCGAAGTCGCCGACATCGCAGCCAGATCGGCAGCAGCAAGTGCTGAAGAGCTGCGGTCATCGGCAAGAATAGACTGCATTTCGGCCAGCTTTTGCGCAATGACGGTCTGTTCGGACAGATCCGAAATCCCGCCACGAACGCGGGCCTGCATGATCCGGTCATATTCCGTCATCCGGGCAAGCGCACCCTCGGCCAGACGGCCCAGGTCTTGGGACCGCTGTCCCTGAACATAGTTTGAAAGGCCTTTGTAGAGCCGATCGTTGATATCTGCCGATAACGTGACTGCCGCCACCTCTACATCGGCCGCCGCAAAAACGCGCTCGGCCTTGCGTTGGCCGTTATCAAACAGAGCCTGTTCCAGCAAAAGCCCGGTCGCCACCGACCCAAGCGATGTCAGACTGACCGAGGGACCGATTGAGGGCAGCCAATTCTTCGCCTTTGCCTCTGACCGAAGGCGCGCCACGCGCAGTTCCGCCACCGCAGCACCCTTGGATGCCTCAAGCACCGATTGCGCGACAATGGCGTAGGGCCCGTCTGCCGGCAGGACCGATTGCCGCGTCAAAAGACCGTCGATAAGGGGCGAACGCACCGCCGCCTTTTCATTCGCTTGCGCCATTTCGGTTTCAAGGGGTGCCGCAACCGGTTCTTTGCTGAACGGGAAGTCACCGCGTGTCACCCCGACCCCATCTTTTGGAGCCAGGCACCCTCCCAGCGCAAGGCTGAGCAGGATCGCCGCACCGGGGCGCAATGCCCCGGCCCGGTCTTTGGTCTTCCACCAGATTGGCATGTGCCTGTCCTTCCCGTCAGATGACGGTGTGGATATCGTCGTCCAGCAGGATCGTCGCGCCGTCGTTGCCCAGAGTGTATATCTCGTAGGTCTGGCCGCCGATGATGGTGCTGTTGCCGCTGTCCTCCGCTCCGGTCATGGTCACCGTATCGTCGCCATCGCCCTTGATGATCAACTGATGATCCGGCCCGGTCAGGTTCTTCAACTGTGCCTCGTTGATCGTCAGATGCGCATCCGGCGCGAAGGTCAGATCAATCGCCTTGAAGTCAAAGTTCGCCAGACCCGACCGCCCCAGATCGACGTTCGTCGCACTGGTGTTGTTCACGATCAGCAGCGTGCTGGCCGAGTTGCCCGCTGCATCGGCGTTGTTGATCACCAGATAGCTGCCGTCCGGCACGTTGCTGGCAAAGCGGAAGTTCGCTTCATCAAAGATCGTGTCGTCGCTGCGGATGGCATTCAGTGCGCTGCTGGTGCCCGCAGTGTTGATCGTGTTGAAGCTATACGCGTCGTTTGTCAGCTCCGTTCCGATGCCGCGCAGACCCGACACATCGCGCGAGAACGACACGACATCAGGCGAATCCGGTGCCACCGTATCGACCACCAGATCGCGCGCCAGTTCGGCCACGTTTCCGGCGCGGTCTGTTGCCACAACGGTCGCCGTTGTCGTCAACTCACCATGGGGCAGGATCGCCGACGAGAAGGTCGTTGTCCATGCCCCCGCGCTGTTGGTCAGCGCGGTTTGCGTGGCGCCGTTCGACAGGGTGACCACAACCGTTGATCCCGGCTCTGACGTGCCGTTCATCACGACACCACCACTGGCTTCCGCCGCGTTGATGACGTTGTCGCCTGCCCATTGCGGGGCCAGCGCAAAGTTGCGCACGATCGTGTCGATGGCGACGTTTTGTGTCAGCACGGCGGTGTTGCCCACTGCATCCGTCGCCGTGGCGGTCAGCACGATCGAGGTTTCACCGCGCGGCACTTCGCCCGTGGGGATAACAGCGGTCCAATGGCCGCTCGCATCCACCGTTGCGGCATGGGTTACACCCGAGCCGAACTTCAGGATCACCGTCGAACCCGGCTCTACTGTGCCGGACACCGACACACCGTCTGCCGCCTCAACCGCGTTGATCACCTGGTCAGACCCGGTGTTCACGACACGGGTAAAGTTGGTAACCTCGGTATCGACCTTGATCGCATGGGTGGCCGAAGCCGTGTTGCCCGCCGTATCGGTCGATGTGACCGAAACGGTGGAGTTATAGGTGCCTGCCGGGAACTGGCCCGACGCAAAGGTCGCCGTCCAGTGGCCATCGGCCCCGGCGGTCACGGTTTTCGTGACACCCTCGAACTTCACCGCAACCGAAGCGCCCGCCTCGGCGGTGCCGGTCAGGGCGATGCCTGCGGTACGTTCTGCACCCGACACGATATTGTCGCCGCCGACTTGCGGGTTATCAATCGCGACCGCGGTTTCGGTATCGACATGCACCGTTTTGGTGGCCGAAGCCGTGTTGCCCGCCGCATCCCGCGAGGTGACGGTTGCTGTCGAGTTGTAGGTGCCGCCCGGAATGGACGATCCGGGGAAGGTTGCCGACCATGTTCCGTTTGCCGCAACGGTTGCGGGGCGGGTTGTGCCGTTCCATTCAACGCTGACTGTTGATCCGGCTTCTGCCGTGCCGCGCAGGGTGACACCAGCGCCTGCTTCCGAAGCGTTGACCGTGCCGTCACCGGCAACCGCTGTCGTCGCAAACGCCACGCTCGTTGTCGTATCGACGCGGAAGGTGTGAACGGTAGAGCTTGGGTTGCCCGCCGCATCCACCGTGCTTGCCGTCACGGTTGCGTTGTATTCGCCGGGCGTCACCGACCCCGCCGCATAGTCCAGCGACCATTTTCCATCAGCGCCCACAGTCGTGGTGCGCGATGTGCCCTGCAGCGATACGGTGATTGTCGCACCTGCGGTCGATGTGCCGGTCAGCGTCCAGCCGGCGGTGTTTTCGGCACCGTTCAGCGTGTTGTCGGCCGTGACACTGTCGACGCCAAGCGGATGCGGAACCGTATCCACAACCAGCGTGTCGTTCAGCACAGTTACATTGCCCAACGGATCAGTCGCCGTCACCTTGACCGGGATGTTGTATTCGCCGCCGACCACATCGGTCTGCGTAAAGTTCACCGACCAGGTGCCATCGGTTGTGATGGTGGTCGATTGGGTGTGTGTGCCGATCTGCACCTGCACCGAAGCGCCCGGTTCGCCTTCGCCCTTGATCGTCACGCCATCGGCGTAATCGGCCAGGTTTTCGATATCGCCCACGCTTTGCGTGCCTTCGGTCACTTCAACCTCAGGGGGGGTCATGTCGATGACAAAGTCGGGGCCGTCCAGCGTGGTTGTCTCGCCATTTGGCTGGGTCACCACCACGGACGAGTCGTAAGTGCCATCGGTCGGGAAAGTGTCGTCTTCGAAGGTGACACCCCAGGTGCCATCTTCGTTGATCGTGGTCGTTGCCGTTTCGGTGCCCACGGTCACGACAACTGTATCGCCCGGCTCACCGGTACCGGTGATGACCAGTTTCGGGTCTTCGGTGTTGGTTGTCAGCGTATCGGTGCGATCCGGATCATCGACCGTCGGCTCGGCGCGCGTGCCACCACCGCCGCCGCCGCCGCCAGTACCGCCGCCGCCTCCGCCAGTACCACCACCGCCTCCGCCCGTGCCACCGCCGCCACCGCCACCAGTGCCGCCGCCGCCATTTTCACCGCCGGAACCACTGCCGCCGCCACCCGCAATCAGGCCTGCGCCAACAACGCCCGCGCCAATTGCACCTGCAGCCCCAAGACCGCTGCCACCCAGAAGACCGGGGATCAGCAGGCCCTGACCCGCCGCTTCGTCGCTTGACGCACCAAGGACTGAATAGGGGTCGGCATCTGCAAAGCGCAGGTCGTCAAGGGTCGAGAATTTGTTCCAAGCGTCAACCGGGCCGTAATCGGCATAAATCAGACCGTCGCCACCCTGCGAAAGAATCACTTCGCGAATTTCGCCATCCGCGCTCAGGAAAAGCTGGTTTGCCGCGCCGCCGGCCGCATCGAAAAAGCCGTTCAGCACAAGGTCGCTGCCATCGGCAAGCTTCAGCACCAGATTTGCGCCATCGCGTTCGTATGACACAACACTCGACTGGGCCAGGTTCAACGATACCCGTTCGCCTGCCCCGACCTGAATGAAATTGCCACCGTCTGCGCCGACGGTACCATGCTGAACTCCGCCCGCAGAATTGCGAACGGCGAAATCAATCGCCTTGACCATTGTACTACTCCGCCTCAGAGTCAGGCTTTATTGCCCGACCATTGTTGATGCGCCCGTTTTTGGACGCGATTGTTCTCAGAAATACCCACAATCGAACACAAATTCTAGTCCCTCAAATTGTTTGAGTCACTTTTTGTGTTATTTTCCCATCCTATGTGGTCGTGACGCCGCAAATTCAGCTAGATGTAGCGGTCAAAGCACTTTAGACCGCAATCCCGAGTCTACAAACTGTGGCGGCCATGCGAGCGACCCCAACAAAAAGTGCAATCGCATAGGCTAATTCGGGTCAAACTCAGGTTGGTTGCACGATGAGCGCGCGGAAATCGTTTACGTTGGTCAGCGTTGGCCCTGTGATCACCTGATCGCCCAAAGCCGCGAAAAAGCTGTGGGCGTCGTTGCGCGCCAGATGATCCGCAGGGCCAGCGCCGACCCGCGCCGCTTTGGTCAGCGTGTCCGGCCCGATCACCGCCCCCGCCACCTCGGCGGCCCCATCGACACCGTCGGTATCACAGGCCAGCGCGTGAATGCCCGCCGCCCCGTTAAGCGCAATCGCCAGTGCCAGACAATATTCCGCATTCGGACCACCGATGCCGTTGCCGCGCCGCGTCACCGTCAGCTCGCCGCCCGACAGGATCAGCGCAGGCGGGTCATCCGGCGTCAGTGCCGAATGAAGCGCAAGCGCGGTCTTGGCATGATCGGCGGCCACGTCGCGCGCCTCGCCTTCCAGCGCATCGCCCAACAAATGCACGGCATATCCCGCCGCACGGCCCAGTTCGGCGACGGCGGCCAGCGATTGCGACGGGGCGGCATAGATGTGGTTCGTGGTGCGCGACAGGCGGATGTCATCCGGCTGTACGACGCCCGTGGGTCGCGACAGGGCTGCGCGCACCGAATCCGGCACTTCGATCTGCCAATTCGCAAGAACGGCGCGGGCATCCTCGACCGTGCTGGCATCTCCCACGGTCGGCCCCGACCCTATTAACGCCGGATCATCACCCGGCACATCCGATATCAGCAGCGCCAGCATCCGTGCCGGATACGCCGCCGCCGCAAGCTGCCCGCCCTTCACGCGGCTCAGATGCTTGCGCAGCGTGTTCATTTTATCAATCGGCGCGCCCGACGCCAGAAGCGCCGCATTGACGGCCTGCTTTTCGGCCAGCGATATCCCGTCGGCAGGCTGGATCAGCAGCGCGGACGCGCCGCCCGAGATCAACGCAAGCACAAAATCATCCTCTGCCAGCCCCTGCACCAGATCAAGCATCCGGCGGGTGGCCAGCAATCCGGCCGCGTCGGGCACCGGATGTGCAGCCTCGACGATCTCGATCCCCTGACAGGGCCGCGCGTAACCGTAGCGGGTGATCACCAACCCGTCACATGGCCCCCATGCAGCCTCGACCGCTTCGGCCATACGGGCCGATGCCTTGCCCGCCCCGATGACCAGAACGCGCCCCGCAGGCCTTGGCGGCAAATGCCGGGCCAGCGATTGCATCGGGTCGGCAACCGCGACGGCGGTGTCAAAAAGCTGTCGCAGAAAGGGTTCGGGATCAGCACGCATGTCGGTCACTTTGCCTTTGCCGGGGTGTCTGCGCCCTGTCTAACCGGCAGACTTGGCAAACAGCAAGCTCAGCCGATGACCATCCGGATCAGCATCGCCACCACCGTCAGCACCGCCACACTGGCAACCCAGATGCCGATGAACCAGCCGATCCTTGTCCAGACCCGAGGGGCAGGCATCAGTGATATCCCTTGTCGGGGTCGATCTTGCCGCGAAACACCCAATAGGCATAGGCGGTATAGGCAAGGATCAGCGGCACCAGCACAACCGTTCCCACCAGCGCGAATTTCAGGCTGCTGTCGGGGGCGGCGGCCTCGGCTATGGTCAGGCCGGGCGGCACGATATGGGGATAAAAGCTGATCCCGATGCCGATGAAGCCCAGAACGAACAGGCCCAGCGCGGCAAGGAACGGCCACAGGTCATGCCCTTTCGACAGACTGGTAAACAGCCGCCATGTCGTCAGCGCCACCAGAACCGGCACGATCACGGTGAACACGATGCCCGGCATGCTGAACCAGCGCTGAAAATAGACCGGGTCCTGAAACGGGGTCAGCAGGCTGACCAGACCAATCGCCGCCAGCGTGCCGATTGCAAGATACCAGGCATAGCGGCGCATCTTTGCCTGCAACGGCCCCTCGGTTTTCAGCACAAGCCACGTCGCGCCCAACAGGGTGTAGCCCACCGCCACGGCAACACCCGTCAGCAGCGAAAACGGCGTCAACCAATCCCACCAGCCCCCTGCATAGGCGCGGTTGGCGACCTTGATGCCCTGCACCAACGCGCCAAGCGCCACGCCCTGCATCAGCGCGGCAACAAGCGAGCCACCAAAGAATGCCACATCCCAGACCTGCTTCCAGCGCTGCGTGCGCCAGCGGTATTCGAACGCCACGCCACGAAACACCAGTGCCAGCAGCATCAGGATGATCGGCATGTAAAGCGCTGGCATGATCACCGCATAGGCCAGCGGAAACACCGCGAAAAGCCCGCCGCCACCCAGAACGAGCCATGTCTCGTTGCCATCCCATATGGGCGCCACCGAGTTCATCATCACGTCCTTGTCCCGTTCGGTTTCACCCGTGGGAAACAGGATGCCTATGCCCAGATCGAACCCGTCCAGCACGACATAGGTCAGCACGGCAAAGGCGATGATCCCGGCCCAGATGAAGGGATAGTCGATTTCCATTGCGTGCTCCTATTCGCCGGGGGTCAGGTCGGGGTGGGTCTGCTGCGTCGGCGTGATTCCTGCGGTGCGGATCGGGCCGTCACGCAGGCCAAGGCGCGGGGTGCCGGGGGTCTTGCCCATCATCCGCAGAATGTAGAACGTGCCCGCCCCGAAGACGAAGAAATAGACCACCGCAAAGGCCGCAAGCGATGCCGCAACCGCAGGGGCCGCAACCGGTGCCAGACTATCGGACGTACGCAACAAGCCGTAGACGGTGAAGGGCTGCCGCCCCACTTCGGTCGTGACCCACCCGGCCAGCACCGCCACAAACCCCATCGGCCCCATCGCGATGGACGCACGATGCAACAGGCGGTCGGTATAAAGCGTGCCACGATAGCGCCGCCACAGGCTCCACAGCCCGATGCCCAGCATCGCAAAGCCGATGGAGATCATGATGCGAAAGCTGAAGAACACAATACCGACCGGCGGATGGTTTTCCTCGGGGATCGTATCCAGCCCGGCCAGCGGCGCGTTCAGATCATGCTTCAGGATCAGGCTCGACAGTTTCGGGATCTGGATCGCGTAGTCAATCCGCTTTTCGGCCGAGTTCGGGATGCCGAACAGGATCAGCGGCGCACCATCGGGGTGGCTGTCAAAATGCCCCTCCATCGCCATGACCTTTGCGGGCTGGTGTTCCAGCGTGTTCAACCCGTGCATATCACCCGCGACAATCTGGATCGGCGTCACGATGACTGCCATCCACATCGCCATCGAAAACATCCGGCGGGTGGCGGAGTTCTTGTTGTCGCGCAAAAGGTGCCAGCCCGCGACGCCCGCCACCACGAACGCAGTGGTGAGGTAAGCCGCCAGCACCATATGCACGAGGCGGTAGGGGAAGGACGGGTTGAATACGATTGCCCACCAATCTTCCGGCACGAACTGGCCGACCTCGTTGATGGAATAGCCCGCGGGCGTCTGCATCCAGCTATTGACCGACAGGATCCATGTCGCAGACATCAGCGTGCCAAAGGCCACCATCGCGGTTGCGAACATGTGTAGCCCCGCGCCGACGCGCTCGCGGCCAAAGAGCATGATCCCCAGAAAGCCCGCCTCAAGGAAAAAGGCTGACAACACCTCATACGCCATCAGCGGGCCAAGGATCGGGCCGGTCTTGTCGGCAAACACGCTCCAGTTGGTGCCGAATTGGTAAGACATTACAATGCCAGACACGACACCCATGCCAAAGGCCACGGCGAAGATCTTTTTCCAGTAGTCGAACAGGATCTGATAGGCGTGATCGCCCGTTTTCAGCCAAAGCGCGTTCAACACGGCCAGAAAGCTGGCAAGACCGATGGAAAACGCCGGAAAGATGATGTGGAACGAAATTGTAAAGGCAAACTGCGCCCGCGCCAGAATTTCGGCTGTTAAGAATTCCGGCATCGCACGCTCCCGACTTGTCCGGGCTGATCGCCCGCTTGTTCCTATATCGACGAAAACCAGGTTCCGTCGGCACTGGACCTCATTTAGGTATCACACATCACGTCACCATGCGGCAAATGCTCACGCTTTGCTCCTTTGGTGGCCTGCGTGAGAGACGCAAATTGCAGCTCCAGCCCGCACCTGATGCGATACTTCTTGCCTAAAAGCAATATTCCAAATATATCTTTTTTGTCGCACCCACGGAGAGCCGCCTTGAAGCTGACAGGTTACACCAATTTCGCGCTGCGCACGCTGCAGCTTGCCGCCCTGCACGAACCGGCTTTGACGCGGATTGATGATGTGGTGCAGGTGCATAAACTGGCGCGGCCCCATATCACCAAAATAGTGCATATGCTGGGCAAGGCGGGGTATCTTGAAACCCAGCGTGGGCGCGGCGGCGGGTTCCGGCTGGGGCGTCCGGCGGCGCAGATCGTGGTGGGCGATGTGGTGCGGCTGACTGAAGGCACACTGGAAGTGGTGGAATGTTTCAACCCCACCACCAACTCCTGCCCGCTGATCGGCATCTGCAAACTGTCACGCGCGCTGCACCAGGCAA
The DNA here is from genome assembly GCA_038207585.1 of Rhodobacterales bacterium. Classification (GTDB taxonomy): domain Bacteria; phylum Pseudomonadota; class Alphaproteobacteria; order Rhodobacterales; family Rhodobacteraceae; genus JBBQZP01. Next base: position 60,754 of record JBBQZP010000005.1, read on the forward strand.
CGGCGGCATTCATGGCCGTGCTGGATGATCTGACACTGGCGGATATTGCATCGAACCGGGGTGAATTGCTGGATCGCATCCTGCCGCTTTCAAACCCGGCAGAGGCCGCAGAATGACAGCCGTATGGATCGACCGTTTCGCCGGATTGTCGCGCCTCAGCGATGCGGTGCGCCAAACTCTGCTGACGAAATCAAAGGTGATCGAGGTTCCCAAAGGCACCGTGATCTTTGCCCCCGGCAAACCCGCGCATGATCTTTTGTTGCTGCTGGATGGATCGGTGCGGGTGCATCAAACCTCGGATGCGGGGCGCGAGATTGTGCTTTACCGTGTCACGGCGGGTGAAAGCTGCGTGATGACCACCGCCTGCATGCTGGCGCATGAGGAGTATTCGGCCGAAGGCATCGCAGAAAACGATGTGCGCGCCGTGGCCATTCCGCGCGCAGTGTTTGACGATCTGATCGCGCAGTCGGTGGAATTCCGCACCTTCATCCTGACCGCCTATTCGCACCGGATCACCGATCTGTTCCATGTGATCGAGGAAATCGCTTTTCAGCGGCTGGATATCCGGCTGGCGCAAAAGCTGTCTGACATGGCGGGCGGCGCGGTCGTGAAGGCCACGCATCACGATCTGGCGGTCGAGCTTGGCACCGCGCGCGAGGTTGTCTCGCGCCAGTTGCAGGAATTTCAGCGCCGGAACTGGATCGCCCAATCCCGTGGTGCGATCCAGATATTGCAACCCGAAGCGCTGCTGAAACTGGCGCGGGATCAGGCCGCATGACGATTTTTGCGGGTTTGGTGACAACATCACCGACGCTACCCGACACAGGGCGTAAGATTGCATCACATTCCAAAAAAAGGAGAACCGAAATGACACCGAATGTTGGAAGTTTTGACCGTGTTTTGCGCTTTGCCCTTGGGATCGTGCTGATCGCACTGCCCTTCGTCGCGCCCGTTGCCATGCTGCATGGCAACCTTGCCACTGCGATTCTGGTTATTGTTGGTGCCGTCATGGTGCTGACCGCCGCCTTCCGGTTTTGCCCGCTTTACACTGTTCTGGGCATCCGGACCTGCCGGGTCTGACCACATTCCGAACGGCCGCGCGTGCCCCGATTGGCCACGCGGCCCCACCATGCCGAAAAGGGGAGCGACCATGACAAACTATCCGATTGACCTGACTGTCAAACCGCAGGTCGAGGCATTCTTCGACGCCGATACCAACACCATCAGCTATGTGGTGAAAGACCCTGCCTCGGACACCTGCGCGATCATCGACAGCGTGATGGATATCGACTATGCCGCCGGGCGCATCACCCATGACCATGCCGACAAGATGATCGCCCATGTCCGCGCCCATAACCTGCGGCTGGAATGGATCATCGAAACCCATGTCCACGCAGACCACCTGTCAGCCGCGCCGTATATCCAGAACGCTCTGGGCGGCAAGATCGGCATCGGCGACAAGATCATGGTCGTGCAGGAAGTGTTCGGCAAGGTCTTCAACGAAGGCACCGAGTTTCAGCGTGATGGCAGCCAGTTCGACGCGCTGTTCAAGGATGGCGACACCTACATGATCGGCCAGATGCAGGCCGTGGCCATGGCGACCCCCGGCCACACGCCCGCCTGCATGGTCCATGTCATGGGCAACGCGGCCTTCGTCGGCGACACTCTGTTCATGCCCGACGGCGGATCGGCCCGCGCCGATTTTCCGGGCGGCGATGCCGTGCAGCTTTATGATAGCATCCAGAAAGTGCTGGCCCTGCCCGACGCGATGCGCCTGTTCATGTGCCACGATTACGGCCCGAACGGCCGCGATATTCAGTGGGAAACTACCGTTGCCGATGAAAAGGCCCACAATATCCATGTGGGCGGCGGCAAGACCAAAGCCGATTTCGTCAAGTTCCGCACCGAACGCGATGCGACACTGGCGATGCCCCGGCTGATCATTCCGTCGCTGCAGATCAACATGCGCGCGGGCGAAGTGCCAAAGGACAAGGACGGGAACGCGATGCTGAAGGTTCCGGTCAACCGGCTTTAAGCGACCCCGCAGGGAGGCGGATTTCATGGATATCAAAAAAATCAACAGCGCAATCTCGGTTTCGCCGCAAATCACTGCGGCGGATATGGCCGATATCAGGGCACTTGGCTTTCGCGCGCTGATTTGCAACCGCCCCGATGGCGAAGGTGCCGATCAACCGACCTTTGCCGAGATTGAAATGGCCGCGAAAAAGGCGGGTCTTGAAGCGCGCTATATTCCGATTGCGGGCGGGATGGTCAGCGATGCCGACGCGGCGGCATTTGGCACGGCGCTGGACGAACTGCCCGGCCCGGTTCTGGGCTATTGCCGCACCGGCACGCGGTCGGCCACGCTCTGGTCGCTCAGTCAGGCGAAAACGCTGCCCACTGCCACCATCCTTTCCGCCACCAAAGCGGCAGGTTATGACATGAGCGGCGTCGTGCGCCGCATCGTGAATGGCGGGTCGACCCCCACCAACTCTGCCGACGCCACCTATGACGTGGTGATTGTCGGCGCGGGGGCGGCGGGCATCGCCGTTGCCGCCAGCCTGTTGTCGCGCAAACCGGGGCTGGAGGTGGCGATCATCGACCCCGCTGATATCCACTATTACCAGCCCGGCTGGACAATGGTTGGCGCTGGTATTTTCGAGGCACAATCGACCGCAAAAACCATGGGCTCGTTGATCCCGCGCGGGGTGCATTGGATCAAGGCCGCCGTCGCCGCGTTTGAACCCAAGGAGAATGCGGTCATTCTGGATGGCTGCCGCGTGGTGGGCTACAAACGGCTGATCGTCTGCCCGGGGCTGAAGCTGGATTGGGCCAGGGTTGAGGGGCTGGTCGATACGCTGGGCCGCAATGGCGTGACCTCCAACTACCGCTACGATCTGGCGCCTTATACTTGGGAGCTGGTGCAGGGCCTGAAGAAAGGCCGCGCCATCTTTACCCAACCGCCGATGCCGATCAAATGCGCAGGCGCGCCGCAAAAGGCGATGTATCTGTCGGGCGATACATGGTTTCGAAATGGCGCACTGAACAACATCGACATCCAGTTCAACAACGCAGGCGGCGTCTTGTTCGGGGTCAAGGCCTATGTCCCGGCGCTTGAGGAATACGTCAGGAAATACAACGCCCATCTGAATTTCTTCCACAATCTTGTCGCCGTCGATGGTCCTGCCAAAAAGGCGTGGTTCGATGTGGCCAAACCCGACACCCCGGTGCAACGGATCGAGATGGAGTTTGACATGATGCATGTCTGCCCGCCCCAGACCGCGCCCGATTTCATCCGCGTCTCGCCGCTTGCCGATGCGGCGGGCTGGGTGGATGTGGATCAGGCAACCCTGCGCCACAAGACCTATGACAACATCTGGTCTCTGGGTGACGTGATGAATGCGCCCAATGCCAAAACCGCCGCTGCAGCCCGGATGCAGGCCCCGGTCGTGGCCAACAATGTGGTGGCCGACATTCAGGGCAGCGCGCCCGCGTCGCAATACAACGGCTATGGGTCCTGCCCTTTGACGGTGGAACGTGGCAAGATCGTGCTGGCCGAGTTTGGCTATGGCGGCACGCTGTTGCCCAGCTTTCCAAAATGGCTGATCGACGGCACAAAGCCAACCCGTGCTGCGTGGTTCCTGAAGGAAAAGATTCTGCCGCCGGTCTATTGGCAGGCCATGCTGCGGGGCCGCGAATGGCTGGCCACGCCTGAAAAGATCACCTCGAATTGACGTCATTAGCGGCGGGCGATACGTCCCGCCGCCCGTTCATAACTGGAACCCCCGATGCCTGCCCTTTCCCGCTACCTGCCCATCCTTGACTGGGGGCGGCACTACAATCGCGCGGCCTTGTCAAATGACCTGATGGCCGCCGTGATCGTGACGATCATGCTGATCCCGCAATCGCTGGCCTATGCATTGCTGGCGGGGCTGCCACCGGAGGCGGGGCTTTACGCATCTATCGCGCCGATCGTGCTTTATGCCGTGTTCGGCACAAGCCGCGCGCTGGCCGTGGGGCCGGTTGCGGTGGTGTCGCTGATGACAGCGGCGGCGATTGGCAATGTCGCGGCGCAGGGCAGCATCGGCTACGGCGTGGCGGCGCTGACGCTGGCCGGGCTTTCGGGGGTGATCCTGCTGGCGATGGGGCTGTTCCGGCTGGGGTTTCTTGCGAACTTTCTGTCACATCCGGTGATCGCGGGGTTCATTACTGCATCCGGCATCTTGATTGCCGCAAGCCAGTTGAAAAACCTGCTCGGCATCAAATCCGGCGGCGATACGCTGGTCGAGATTATACGCTCGGTCTGGGAGCATCTGCCCGAGACGAACCTGATCACGCTGACCATCGGCGTGCTTGCCACCGCCTTTCTGTTCTGGGTGCGCAAGGGGCTCAAGCCTCTGGCGCGGCGTTTGGGGGCTTCGGCCTCTGCGGCCGACAAGATGACCAAGGCGGGTCCGGTGCTTGCAGTGGTGGCGACAACCGTAGCGGTCTGGGCTTTGGGGCTGGACCAGCAGGGCGTCAGGATCGTCAGCGGTGTGCCGCAAAGCCTGCCACCGCTGACGATGCCATCGACCTCGCTTGATCTGATCCGCGCGCTGGCACTGCCTGCCCTGCTGATCTCGATCATCGGGTTTGTCGAATCCATATCGGTGGCGCAAACGCTGGCCGCCAAACGCCGCCAGCGCATCGACCCGGATCAGGAACTTATCGGGCTGGGCGCCGCCAACCTTGGCGCGGCCTTTACGGGCGGCTTTCCGGTGACGGGCGGTTTTTCCCGGTCGGTCGTGAACTTTGATGCCGGCGCCGAAACGCCTGCCGCCGGGGCCTATACGGCGGTGGGGCTGGCGATTGCAGCACTGGCACTGACGCCGCTCATCTACTATCTGCCCAACGCCACACTGGCCGCGACAATTCTGGTCGCCGTGCTGAGCCTTGTGGATTTCGGCATCCTGAAAACCGCATGGACATATTCCAAAGCCGATTTCACCGCTGTCGCCGTGACGATCCTTGCGACCCTGATCTGGGGGGTGGAAACGGGTGTATCGGCAGGGGTGATCCTGTCGATCCTGCTGCATCTTTACAAATCCTCGCGCCCGCATGTGGCCGAAGTGGGCCTGCTGCCCGGCACCCAGCATTTCCGCAATATCCTGCGGTATGAGGTGCTGACCGACCCCGCCGTGCTGACCCTGCGAGTGGATGAAAGCCTCTATTTCGCCAATGCCCGCTTTCTGGAGGACTACATCCACAATCGCATTGTCGAGGATCGCAAGGTCCGCCACGTCATTCTGATGTGTTCGGCCGTCAACGACATCGACCTGAGCGCGCTTGAATCGCTGCAGGCGATCAATTCCAAACTGCATGAAATGGGCGTGACCCTGAACCTGTCAGAGGTGAAAGGCCCCGTGATGGACCGTCTGGCAAGGGGGCATCTGCTGGCCGATCTGTCGGGCAAGGTGTTCCTGTCGCAGTATGATGCGTTCCGCGAACTGACCGGGGCAAAACCCGACAGCGGGCGCGCACCTGCGGTCTGACGGCAGATTTTGCCGCTGCCAAAAAATCAAGCGATGTGCCGCACTTTCAAATATGCGGGAACCGGCAGCACCGGCGGGCGGTTCGCCCCACCCTTTCGGAAATGTTCCCGATTGACAGATGCCGCGCAACCTTTGCCAATGGATGCAGTTTCCGGGCATGTTCGGTCAATCGACATGAGTGGGGTCTGCTTGCAACAAATCTGTCCGAAAACACATCGATAAATCAAAACAGGCGGCCCTATGTCGGCCGCGATAAAATCTGTCAGGGAGTTTCACGATGACTGTAGAAAATAGCGGCATCAACCGCCGCCGGTTCCTGTCGCAGACCGCCATTGGCGCGGGTATGCTGGCTGCACCAGCGCTGATCTCGTCCAAGGCGCTGGCCTCGTCCGGCGAGGTGAATTTCACCGGCTGGGCAGGCTATCCCAACTTTGCCGAAAAGGTGTTCCCGGCTTTCACTGCCGCCACCGGCATCAAGGTCAACTTCACCGAACAGCCCGATCAGGACACGATGTTCGCACAAGCCAAAGTGGCGATCGAGGCGGGCGGGATCGACATGATCGAACCAACCATCGACCGCTGGGGCGGTTGGGCATCGAATGGCCTGCTGGCGGCATGGGATCCGGCGAAACTGGCGATGGACAACTATCTGCCCGGTCTGGCAGATGGCGCTGCGGCAACGCGGTCGAAATCCGCAGACGGCGCTTTGATGTATGTGCCCTCGGTCTGGGGTACGGAATCGATCGTCTACAACAAGGAATCTGCCAAACTGGGCGAACCAGCCAGCCTCGGCGCGCTGTTTGATCCAGCCAACCAGGCCGTTGTGCGCCCGCATTCGGCGCTGGCTGCAATGGGCCGCTGGCTTGATGCACAGGGCAAACTGCCGCGTCCGTGGATGGACGGCTATTCCGACATGGGCGCGATGGTCGAATTGTGGGACATCGCCTTGACCGAAGCCGTGAAGGCCAAGGGCAACGTGGTGCAGTTCTGGTCGGGCGAAAACGAGGCCAACGCCGGTTTCGTCGCCAATGGTGCAACCGTGGGCCTGTGCTGGGATTCGACCGGCTATAACCTGCGCAATGATGGCTACGGCTATGCCGCCCCAACCGAAGGCGCTTTCGCTTGGCATCAGGGTCTGGTCATGATGAAAAACGCCGTCAACGTCGATCAGGCGCATGAACTGGCCAAGTGGATTTCCACCGCCGAAGGGGCTTCAATGTGGGCAACCGCATTCTCGGCCAACCCGGTTGGCAAAGGCTCTGCCGAACTGCTGGACCCCGAAGTTGCCGCCTACTACTCGGGCACCTTCGACGATGCAGCACTGTCAAAACTGTGGTGGTGGCCGGAACAATCGGCTGAATTCATCGCCAAGCGCGGCGAATACGCCGACAAGTACAAGGCTTCGTAAGCCTTGGCCAGTTAACGGAGCGCCGGGTCCTGAACGACCCGGCGTGCCTGTTTTCATGGCGATGGTCGGGCAATGGCTCCATCGTTTGGCACATGCTGGCTCTATCCATTGCGCGGGCCGGAAGGCCTGTTAATTTTGCCGCACAAAGACGGCCATAAAGACCACCGGGGATAAGGGATATCTGATGAGCGCGGGCATTGACCTCGACAACGTCTGTTGTGATTTCGGCACGTTCCGCGCCGTCGATCATGTGAATGTCAGCATCCAGCCCGGCGAGTTCTTTTCGTTCCTTGGCCCGTCGGGTTGCGGAAAAACGACGATCCTTCGGATGATTTCGGGCTTTACCGAGCCTACGCAGGGTGCGATCCGGATCGGTGGCAAGGATATGAAGGGGCAACGCCCCAACCAACGACCAACTGCGCTGATATTCCAGAACCTTGCCCTGTTTCCGCTGATGCCGGTGTGGGAAAATATCTCTTTCGGGCTGGAGGTGCGGGGCATCGACAAGGCAAAGCGCCGCGAACGGGCCGAGGAATTGCTGGCGCTGGTTGATCTGCCCGGCGCTGGCGACAAGATGATCAGCCAGCTTTCGGGTGGCCAGAAACAGCGCGTGGCGATTGCCCGCGCCTTGGCCGTTGAACCTTCGGTCATGCTGCTGGATGAACCGTTGTCGGCGCTTGACCTGAAACTGCGCCAGAACATGCGGGCGGAATTGCGCGCCATCCAGAAGCGCACAGGCGTCACCTTCGTTTTCATTACCCATGATCAGGGCGAGGCACTGGCAATGTCGGACCGGGTCGGCGTGATGAGTCACGGCAAGCTGCAACAGGTCGCCAACCCGCGCGATATCTACAATAACCCGGTCAACGGGTTCGTGGCGTCTTTTGTGGGCGAAAACAACATCCTGCCGGGCAGCGTCAGCCAGACGACCGAAGGTATGGCCAGCTTCAAGACTGACATCGGCCAGTTTCAGGCCCGCTTTGCGCCCGTGCCGACCGGACAGGCGCTCAAGCTGTATGTCCGCCCCGAACACATGACCCTGTCCACGACCGAGGGAGCCGAAAACTCGGTTCCGGTGACGGTGGGCGATGTGTCGTTTGAGGGGAATTTCATCGCTGTGCAAGCTCGCGCCGACAACGGCATGCATCTGGTGGCCGAACTGCGCAACGATGGCGCGGCAACCGTGCCCGCCACGGGATCGCGCCTGCACATGACCTTCGATGCCGCCCGCGCGTCGATCCTGCCGGACGAATCCGGGGCGGGGGCATAGGCCATGACCGAACTTTTGCGCCGCTATGGCACCGGGCTGACGGCGGCGTTTCTGCTGCTGACGGCATTCTGGTTGCTGATCCTGCTTATCCTGCCCAACCTGACTATGTTCGAAAGCAGTTTCCGCCCCTACCTGCCGGTGATTGAGGTCGGAGGGCCGAAGGATGTGTATTCGCTGGGCAACTACGGCAAGATTTTGGGAAATGAGGTTGATCTGACCGTGCTTGGCGTCGCGTTTCCGGTGCCCGTCCGTGTGAAGGTGTTCCTGCTTACGATCTTTTATTCGGTCGTCGTGACGATCATCACGTTCGTGCTGGCCTATCCGCTGGCCTATTATCTTGCCAAAATCGTTTCGCCCCGGTCGCTTCCAACTCTCTTCCTGCTTCTATTCGTGCCGCTTTGGGTGTCCGAGGTGCTGCGGTCTTTCGCGTGGTTCATCATTCTGACGCTGAAAGGCCCGCTGAACGCCGTTCTGATGTCTCTGGGCATCATTGACACCGAAATCCGCTGGATCGCGGGGTTCAGCCCGGTGATCATCGGGCTGGTCTACACCTATGTGCTGTTCATGGTGTTTCCGCTGTATAACGCCATGCAGTCGCTGGACAGCAACCAGATCGAGGCGGCCGAAGATCTGGGCAGCCCGTGGTGGCGCACGCATTGGCGGGTGATCCTGCCTCATTCCAAGCCGGGTATTGCGTCGGGGGCGGTCATGGTCTTCATGCTGTCGGCGGGCTCGCTTCTGGTGCCGTCGCTGCTGGGGTCCACGACCTCGGGGTGGTTCACGCAGACCATTCAGGGGATCATGCTGGAATCGCAGGATTGGAACGCAGGTGCGGCCTTTGCCTTCATGCTGCTGATCGCCTGCACGCTGTTTGTCAGCCTGATGATGCGGGTCTTTGGCGTCAAACTTTCCGACATCGCGAAATAGGGGGGATCATGCACAAGACACGCAACTTCCTGTTCCATTTATATATGGCGCTGTTCCTGATTTACCTGTTGCTGCCCCTGCTGGTCATGGGCGGGGCTGCATTCAACGACAGCAAACTTCCCACCGTCTATCCGTGGAAGGGGTTCACCGACCAGTGGTTCATCGCGATGTGGAACGACACCCGCATTTGGATTTCGTTCCGCAATACCGTGCTGGTCGCGCTGGCGGTCGTGGCTTTGGCGGTGCCGATTGGCACTGCGGGGGCGATCCTGATCAACTCCATCTCAGGGCGGGCGCGCTCGGCGCTTTACGGGCTGATGGTGGCGCCAATTCTGATCCCCGGCGTGGTGATAGGGATTTCAACGCTACTGTTCTGGAACAACCTGTCCATCGGATCAGGCCTGCATCTTTCTGTGTTGGGGCAGGTCAGCTATATCGCGTCGTTCGTGATGCTGCTGGTGCTGGCGCGGCTGCAAAGTTTCGATGCGGGGCTGGAAGAGGCGGCGCTGGACCTTGGCGCATCCCACGGGCAGGTCATGCGCCGCATCCTGTTGCCGCATCTTTACCCGGCCATCGGGGCGGGGGCGGCGATTGCGTTTTTCCAGTCGATCGAAAATTTCAACGTCACGCTGTTTACCCGAGGCAATGCCGATACACTGACCGTCTATGTATTTTCCAAGGTCCGCTCAGGCATAACACCCACGATCAACGCTCTGGCGCTGATCCTGATTTCGGTGACTTTGCTGCTGGCGATTTTGTATGAACTGAACCGTCGCCGCAAAGTGCGGCTGGAACGGCTGCTTGCGGCCCCGGCCGAGGATTAAGCGCGTTTGGCCATCGCGGTGGCCAGGACGCACATCAGTTCGAACATCAATGAAACGCCCAGCCATGCGGTGTTGCCGGACGGGTCGAACGGCGGCGATACCTCTACCAGATCGGCCCCGATCAGGTTGACGCCCATCAACTCGCGCACCACCTGCTGCGCTTGAAAGCTGGTCGGGCCGCCGATTTCGGGCGTGCCGGTGCCGGGGGCGTAGGCCGGGTCCACAAAGTCGATATCAAAGGTGCAATAGGTGGGCAGGGTGCCCACAATCTCGCGCGCCTCGGCCATGACATCGGCGATGCCGCGGGCGAAGAATTCTTCAATCCGGATGATCCGCACGCCTTGCGCGACACCCCAATCCACATCGTCCGAGTTGTACGCCGTGCCGCGAATACCGATCTGAACCATGCGCTTTGGGTCGATCAGCCCTTCCTCGATGGCACGGCGGAACGGCGTGCCATGGGTGAATTTGCTGCCGCCGAAATAGCTGTCGAAAAGATCGGTATGGCTGTCGAACTGAATCAGGCCGACCGGTGCTGTTTTCCCCAACGCCCGCAGGACCGGCAGGGTAGACAAGTGATCGCCGCCCGCTGTCATCGGCGTGATGCCCTGCGCCACCAGCGCATCATAGAACGCGGTGATCCGCGCCAAGCTGTCGTGCAGATCGGCAGGGTTGGTCGACACATCGCCCAGATCGGCGCAATTGACGGTCGCAAAGGGGTTCACCCCCGTCACCGGATTGCCCGCGCGGATCATCGTGGACAAATCGCGCAACTGGCGCGGGCCATGCCTTGGGCCGGGGCGGTTGGTGGTGCCGCCATCCCAAGGGATGCCGACAAGCCCCATCTGCACAGCTGCGTATTCTGCATCTTTTGGCGTCAGATACGGCAGACGCATAAAGCTGGGAACGCCTGCAAAGCGCGGAAGTTCAATGGCCGAGACGGGCTGAAAGAACGGGTTCGGTGACATATCAGCGCTTAGCCCGGACTCATGCCACGCAGCCGTTCCGACCGGCGGCGCATGATTTCCAGCGTTGCCAGCAGCACAACCGATATGGCCACAAGCACCGTCGCCGCCGCCAGAATCGTCGGGCTGATCTGTTCGCGCAGGCCGGTGAACATCTGCCACGGCAGCGTCTTTTCACCCGGCGCACCAAGGAACAGCACCACCACAACCTCATCAAATGATGTGATAAAGGCGAACAGCCCCCCCGCCACAACGCCCGGCAGGATCAGCGGCATCTGCACCCGGAAAAACGTCTGCAACGGCCCCGCCCCCATGCTGAGCGACGCGCGGGTAAGCGAATGGTCAAACCCCACCAGCGTCGCCGTCACGGTGATGATCACGAAGGGAATACCAAGTGCCGCATGCGCCAGAACCACGCCCCAATAGGTGCCCTGCAACCCGATGCGGCTGTAAAAGAAATACATGCCCGCCGCCGAAATGATCAGCGGCACGATCATCGGCGAGATCAGAATGGCCATGATCGCGCGTTTGAACGGCACATGGCTCTGGCTTAGCCCGATGGCTGCCAACGTGCCCAAGGCGACCGCCAGCAACGTCGCGGGGGGTGCGATTTTCAACGAGTTCCACAAGGGGCGCTGCCAATCGGGGTTCTGGAAGAAATCGACATAGTGCTTGGTCGAATACCCCGCCGGATCAAGCCGCAACATCTCTGGCGTGAAGGTAAAGAAATCCTGCGCATTGAAGCTGAGCGGGATGATGACCAGAATTGGCGCGATCAGGAAAAAGAAGATCACGCCGCAGATCACGCGGAACGCATAATACCAGATGCGCTGGCCCGTTGTGGCGTAGATTGGCAGGGCCATGGATCAGCCTCCCAGCTTGACGTTGTCGATGCCGACGATGCGGTCGTAGGCCCAATACAAGAGCATCACCGCCGCCAGCAGAATGGTCCCCAAAGCCGCCGCCAGTCCCCAGTTCAGCGTGCTGGAGATGTGATAGGCGATCCGGTTGGAGATGAACGTGCCCGTCGTGCCGCCGACCAATGCCGGGGTGATGTAATAGCCGATGGCCAGAATGAACACGAGGATCGACCCTGCCCCGATCCCCGGCACCGATTGCGGGAAATAGACGCGCCAGAACGCCGTCCAATTGTTCGCCCCCATGCTTTTCGCGGCGCGCAGGTAATAGGGCGGGATCGTCTTCATCACCGAATACATCGGCAGGATCATGAAGGGCAAAAGGATGTGCGTCATGGCGATGATCGTGCCGGTCTGGTTGTTGATCAGCTCCAACCGGTTGTTTTCAGACAGGATATGCGTCCAGACCAACAGATCGTTGATCACCCCCTCGCGCTGCAGCAGCACCTTCCACGCCGAGGTCCGCACCAGAAGCGACGTCCAGAACGGCAACAGCACAAGGATCATCAAAACATTCGCCGACCGGTTCGGCAGGTTCGCGCAGAGCCACGCAATGGGATAGCCCAGCAAGATGCACGACAGAGTGATCGCCATCGACATGATCAGTGTCCGTTTGAACAGCAAACCATAGATGCTTTCCGTGTCGGGAAGGCTTTCAATGCCGTCCGGCGTCATCCGCAGATCGACGGCGTTCAGGAAATAGCCTGCGGTGAACTTGCCGCTGAAAATCCGGATCGTCTGCCAGATGCCCGGCTCGCCCCAGCGCGCATCATCGGCGATGAACAGGTCTTTGTAGGACACCGGCTGCAGACTGGCGGCCGCGACCTCAGGCATACCGGGTACCGTGGCACCAGCAGCCACGTCCTGCGCCAGCGCCGTGAATACAAAATCCTGCGGCAGGGTTTCTTCAGGCTTTTTACTGCGCAATTCGTTCGTCAGTTTCGCAAACGCCGTATACGCGCTGGCAGTCTGCGGAAACGCTTTGCGGATCGCCTTGTTATCCATCCAGCTGGCCCAAGCTGCGGGGTCGGCAAAGGCCGGATCAAGGGCCGCGAACTGCTTGGCATACTCACCCTTGGCAAATCTTCCGACCGACCGACCCGTCGAGCGAAAGAGCGACGATGCGCCGCCGAACTCGTAATTCAGCCGCGTGCCAAGCTGGCTGTGCAGCTTGTAGCGCTCGGCGATGACCAGATCGGTGTAAAGTGCGCTGTAAACCGCTTCATCCGGCACAGTTTCCTTGGCGGCATCCCATGATTTCAGGGCGACAACCGTGCGCGGAATAGTGTCGGAAACGATGTTGTTCTGAACCGACCGGAACAGCATATCCGCAATCGGAGCCACAAAGCTGAGCATCACGAAGATCAGAAGGGGCGCTATCAGCAACAGCGCGCGCAGCTTCTGACGCCGCAGCGCGCGGTTCAGCGAATGGCGCAGCGGGCGACCATCGGCAGCAAGAACAAGGCCTGTGGTGTCTGACATTGGCGTTATACCTGCTTCTTTCCGGTTCGGCGCGGTTTGAAGAAAACGGGCGGCGCTTGCAAAAAGCCCCGCCCGTTGCCGGATTATTGTGCCAGCCAGGCCTGGAACTTGGCCTCGACATCATCCGAGTTGTCAGCCCACCATTCGATGTTGTTCACCAGAAAGTTCTTCTGGTTGGCAGGGTTGGTCGGCATTTGCGGGCCCATTTCGATGCCAAGCGTAGCGTGCTTGCCAACCAGCGGCTGCGATGAGGCGCGGGCCGGGCCGTACGAGATGTACTTGGCCTGATCTGCCAGACGCTGCGTGTCGGTCGCAAAGTGCAGGAAGTGCATCGTGCGCTTCATGCGGGCGTCGTCCAGACCGGCGGGTACAACCCAGCCGTCAAAGTCGAAAACCTGCCAGTCCCAAAGCATAGCGATCGGCTGGTTCTGCTCCGCAATCGCCGAGAACAGGCGACCGTTGTAGGTGGAACCGAACACGACTTCATTGTCGGCAAGAAGCTGCGGGGTTTCGGCACCGGCCGACCACCAGACAACATCGCCCTTGATGGTGTCGAGCTTGGCCAGCGCACGCTCTACGCCGCCATCCGACGACAGCACGGTGTAAAGATCGTCCTTGGCCACGCCGTCACAGATCAGCGCCCATTCAAGGTTTTTCTTCGGGCGCTTTTCAAGCGCGCGCTTGCCGGGGAACTTGGTGGTATCGAAGATGTCGCAAAGGCTGGTCGGTGTGGCACCGTTCCATGCTGCAACGTCAGTGCGGTAGCCGAACGTGGTCGAGAACACGATCTGCGGCACGAAACAGGCGTTGATCAGCGTCGGGCCAAAGTCGGCAGTCGGCGTCGACCCATCGGTGCCCGGTGCAAGAGCGGTGTCGGGATCATATTCAGCGGCCAGACCCTCGTCACAGGCGCGCTGCGAATCCGGGCCTTCCACGTCGACCAGATCATAGGCGGCGTTGCCGGCTTCTTTGGCGGCGCGCAATTTGGAAATGGCTTCGTTCGAGCCTTCGTCATACGTTACCTTGATGCCGGTGGCGGCGGCATAGGGGTCGGAATAGGCAGCAACCTGGCTGGCCTGATAGGCCCCGCCCCACGACATGATAACCATCGAATCGGCGCATCCGTCGCAAGGCGGCAGGTCCTGGGCCCAGGCGGCCAGCGGGGCCAGCGAAAGAACCGCCGCTCCCATCAGTTTGTTCATTTTCATAGTATACTCCCGTTGTCCCGGATTGAAGTCGAAGGAAGCCGCGTTCCGGGATTGGCGGCCCCTATTCTGTGGATCAGGCGTCCAGCGCGCGGCAATCTTCGGGCTGCCAGCCGATGTCGATCATCTGACCCGGCTCCATCCTCTGCTGATCGGCAGCGTTGCGGACCTTGATCACGAAATCCTCGCGGCCAGCAACCTTAAGGCGCGTGCGCAGGATGTCACCCATGTAGATGAATTCCAGCACTTCGGCTTTCAGGGTATGCGCGCCCTCCATCAGGCGGCTTTTGTTGGTTTCCACACGCTCGGGCCGGATCGACACTTTGGTGCGTTCGCCCACGCGGGACACATTTACAGGCCGCGCGTCGATGATCTCGCCCGAGTCGAGCTTTACGGTGCAGACGGTATCGTTGATCTCTGTCACGACACCGGTCAGCGTGTTGTTTTCGCCGATGAACTGGGCGACAAAACTGTTGGTCGGGCGTTCATACAATTCATCCGGGGGGGCAAGCTGCTGGATCACGCCATCGTTGAACACGGCGACCCGGTCCGACATGGTCAGCGCTTCGGTCTGGTCGTGGGTCACATAGACCACCGTAATCCCCAGATTGTCGGCGATGCGTTTGATTTCGAACTGCATGTGTTCGCGCAACTGTTTGTCCAGCGCGCCCAAGGGTTCGTCCATCAACACCAGTTCCGGCTCGAACACCAAAGCGCGCGACAGTGCGATGCGTTGCTGCTGGCCGCCCGAAAGCTGCGCCGGACGCCGCCCGCCGAATTCGCCCATCTGCACCATGTCCAACGCGCGTTTGACCTTGGCCTCACGCTCGGACTTGCCCAGTTTGCGGACCTCAAGCGGGAAGGAAAGATTTTCGGCCACCGTCATATGCGGAAACAGCGCGTAGTTCTGAAACACCATTCCGATGCCGCGTTTGTTTGGCGGAATATTGTTGATCGACTGCCCGTCCAGCCGGATTTCGCCATGCGTGGCCGTCTCGAACCCCGCCAGCATCATCAGGCAAGTTGTCTTGCCCGACCCCGACGGCCCAAGCATCGTCAGAAACTCGCCTTTCGGGATTGAAAGATTCAGATCTTTGACGACAAGCGACAAGCCATCATAGCTTTTTTGAACGCGTTCAAATTCAACATAGGCGGACTGCGGGGAAGGGCTTGTCAATCAGAGCCTCATTTTTGCGGAGTATCGTTCCGATGCGGAGTTCGTGTGCCTTTTTGGGGCACCCGGCCTTCAGATGCAACCGTTTCGACCGAAAATCCGGCAAAACAGAAGGGAAAGCCGGGTGAACTGCCAAAAATTCAGCCAACCACGTTGAACGCCGGGCCATAAGGATACTTCGTGATATCTTCGGCCCCATCCTCAGTGATGAACAGGATATCATGTTCACGGTAACCGCCTGCACCGGGGCGGCCTTCGGGAATCGTCAGCATCGGCTCCATCGAGATGACCATGCCGGGTTCCAGCACGGTGTCGATGTCCTCGCGCAGCTCCAACCCCGCCTCGCGGCCATAGTAGTGCGACAAGATGCCGAACGAATGGCCATAGCCGAAGGTGCGGTATTGCAAAAGCTGCCGCTCCTCCAGAAAATCGTTGATCTTGGCGGTGACGGCGGCGCATGAGACGCCGGGTTTCAGCAGGCTCATCCCGTATTCATGCGAGGCAATGTTCGCCTCCCAGATGCGCAGGCTGGCGGGATCAACCTCGCGCACGAACATGGTGCGTTCAAGGGCGGTGTAATAGCCCGAGATCATCGGAAAGGTGTTCAGGCTAAGAATCTCGCCGACCTGCATTTGGCGCGACGTGACCGGGTTGTGCGCGCCATCGGTATTGATACCCGACTGGAACCAGACCCAGGTGTCGCGGTATTCGGCGTCGGGAAAGCGTTTCGCAATCTCCAATTCCATCGCGTCACGGCCCGCCATCGCCACGTCAATTTCGCGCGCGCCGGCCTGAACAGCATCCCGGATCGCATAGCCGCCGACATCGGCCACATTCGCGCCGTGACGGATCATCACCAGTTCGGCGGGCGATTTGTGCATCCGCTGGCGCATGGCAAATGGCGCAATATCGACGCGGGTTTTGGGCGACAGGAACGCGTCCAGCTTGCCGCTTTGCATCAGGGTCAGGTGGTCGCCTTCAAAGCCGATCACGCGGCCAGCGCCCGTGACCGACGCAATCACGCGCCAGTAATTGTCGCGCTGCCAGTCGGTGTAGGTGATGTTGTCGCCGTGGCACCGCCGCCAAGGCTGGCCCGCATCAATGCCCGCGCTGACCGTGACGGACTGATCCGCCGTCACAACCAACCCGTAAGGCCGCCCGAACGAACAATACAAAAACCCCGAGTAATACGAGATATTGTGCATCGAGGTCAGCACGGCGGCGTCAACCCCCTGCTCGGCCATGATCTTGCGCAGGCCCGCAAGCCGCGAGTCATATTCGGCAGGCGCAAACGGCAACACGCGGTCGCCTTGATGAAAGCGGTAATGTTCCGGACGATTTGTCATGTTCAGACCCCATAAAGCGGGGCGGGACGCATCCCGGGACCCCACGAAAGATCCCGGCGTGCAGGACGACATCGGATTTCTCCGAAAGCGCGGGGATGCCCCCTGTGGCGACGCCATCGCCACGGCTTGCGCCGGATGTTATCCCGGCACCGCGCGAATGCATGTCGCCCAGCGACAAGCGCGGGGTCAAAAACGTATTCTCCCGACGTGAAGCCGAAGAATTAGGCGGCACAACAGGCATCAGGCTGCGACGCCATCCGACGATAACAGAAAAGACCATTACAGACTACATTCGCAAGAAAAGATCTTGACTGAAAACCCCTGGCCAGACGAACCTGCACGACAGACGCCGGTTTCGCCCCGCTCGCATCGGGTGCGGTTTGTGCGTAAGGTCCGTAAACAACTCAAACGCCTGATGGAAGGTCGAACCCCGCAGATGCCAGCATGGTGCCGCATATACGTCAGGATCATCGAGGCGATCAACTATCGCGTCGGGCGGTTCGCGATGTATCTGTTGTTCGCGATGATGGCGGTTCTGCTCTGGTCATCCATCACCAAGATCATCCAGCTACCTGCGATCTGGACCCTTGAAATGGCGCAATTCATCCTTGTTGCCTATTACCTTCTGGGCGCGCCCTACACGTTCCAACTTGATACCAACGTGCGGATGGACCTGCTTTATGCCCGCCAGCCGCCCCGTCGAAAGGCGATCTGGGATGCGGTCACGGTGTTCGTGCTGCTCTTTTATCTTGGCGTCATGCTTTACGGGGCGATGGGTAGCACGATCTATTCGTTCGAGACATCCGAACGCGCACCGACGGCGTGGCGGCCCTATCTCTGGCCGATCAAGGTGATCATCTGCATCAGCTTTGTTCTGATGATCCTGCAGGCGGTGGCGCATCTGATCCGCGATGTCGCCGTCTGGCGCGGCAAGGAAATCTGATGCCGTACGAGTGGATTGCCATTTTGATGTTTTCAACGATGCTGCTGATGATGATCACCGGGCAGCGGGTGTTCGGGGCCATCGGTTTTGTCGCCGTGATCGCCGCAATTGCGCTTTGGGGGCCCGGCGGGTCGGACATGGGCTTTTCGTCGATCATGAAGCTGATGAAGTGGAACGCGTTGCTGACGCTGCCGATGTTCGTGTTCATGGGCTATGTGATGTCGGAAAGCCGGCTGGCCGAAGACATGTACAAGATGTTCCACGTCTGGTTCGGTCCATTGCCCGGCGGCCTTGCGGTGGGCACGATCCTTCTGATGGTGATGATTTCCGCAATGAACGGTTTGTCAGTCGCGGGCATGGCGATCGGGGCCACAATCGCACTGCCGGAACTCCTGAAACGCAACTACGACAAGCTGATGATTTCGGGGGTCATTCAGGGTGGATCGAGCCTTGGCATCCTGATCCCGCCGTCGGTCGTGTTGGTGCTTTTTGCGCAAATCGCGCGCCAACCGGTCAGCCAGTTGTGGTTGGCAGGGGTGATGCCGGGGCTTCTGATGGCGGTGCTGTTCATTCTGTATATCGTCATTCGCTGCTGGTGGAACCCTTCGCTTGCCCCCGCCATGTCGGCCGAAGAACGCGCGGCGATCACATGGGCCGAGCGGTTCCGGCTGTTGCAGGCCGCACTTTTGCCCATCATCATTTTCGCCGCCATGATGATCCCCTTCGTCAAAGGCTGGACAAGCTTGACCGAAGCCTCGGTCATCGGCGCGCTGACCTCCGTTCTGGCCGCCGTGCTGAAAGGGCGTTTCACCCGCGCAGTATTCGAAACGGCAACGCGAAACACGCTGGCCATCACCGTGATGTTCATGCTGATCATCATGGCCGCACTGTCGTTCGGCGCGGTGTTCGACGGGCTGGGCGCAGGCCGTGCCATCGAGAATTTCTTTGTCAGCGATCTTGGCCTGAGTGCGTGGGAAGTGCTTATCCTGATGCAGCTCAGCTTTCTGATCATGGGCATGTTTCTGGACGATACTGCGATGCTGGTGATTGTCGCCCCCATCTATGTGGGGCTCGCCAAGGCGTTCGGCTTTGACCTGATCTGGTATGGCATCCTGTACACGATCACCTGCCAGATTGCGTACCTTACACCGCCATTCGGCTATAACCTGTTCCTGATGCGCGCCATGGCACCGCCAGATTTTACCCTGCCGATGATTTACCGTTCGGTGTTTCCGTTCGTGCTTGTCATGCTGCTGACCTTGGTGCTGGTGATGATTTTCCCGCAAATCGCGCTTTGGCTGCCCGAAAAACTGCTATGATCCGTTAACCAGACCCCGCAAACGGGGCGATATTTTCAACAAGGAGAACCACAATGACCACAAGACGCAAGTTTATCACCACCGGCGCGCTTGGCGCTGCCGCCGCATCCCTTGGCGCACCCGCCGCAATGGCACAAAGCCCGATCAAATGGCGGATGCAGACCTATGCGGGCACCGCCTTGGGGGCCGAGGTGGTAAAGCCCGCCGTCGACGCCTTCAACCTGATCGCGCAGGGCCAGATGGAGATCGAGCTTTTCTATGCCGACCAGCTTGTGCCCACGGCCGAATTGTTCCGCGCCATGCAGAACGGCACGATTGATGCGGTGCAGTCGGATGACGACTCAATGGCTTCGCCCACAGAAGTCACGGTGTTCGGCGGCTATTTCCCACTCGCCCTGCGCTATTCGCTCGATGTGCCCGCACTGTTCAACCACTATGGGCTGGATGAGATATGGAAGGAAGAATACGCCAAGGTCGGCGTCAAGCACATCTCGGCCGGCAGCTGGGACCCGTGCCATTTCTCGATGAAAGACCCGATCACGTCGTTGGCCGATCTAAGCGGCAAGCGCGTCTTCACCTTCCCGACCGCAGGCCGGTTCCTTGCGCAGTTCGGCGTAGTTCCCGTGACCCTGCCGTGGGAAGATATCGAGATCGCGTTGCAAACCGGCGAACTTGATGGCGTCGCATGGTCGGGCATCACCGAGGTATACACCGCCTCCTGGGCCAAACTTGCACCGAACTTTTTGACCAACAACATCTCGGGAGCGTGGATCGGGCATTTCTTTGCCAACATGGAACGCTGGGATGCCGTGCCGCCGCATCTGCAGGAACTGATGCGCGTGTGCTTCGAGCAGTCGCACTATTATCGCCAGCATTGGTACTGGGCGGGCGAGGCGCGTCTGCGGGTCGAAGGGGCCGACACCAAACTGACCTCGATCCCCGATGCGGAATGGGCGACCGTTGAAGTCGCTGCGCAGAAGTTCTGGGATGAGATTGCGGCGGAATCCGAAACCAAAGCCAAGGTCGTCGCCATCTTCCGCCAATACAACGAAGCGATGGCAAAGGCCGGGCGGCCCTACCGCTATTCCTGATCGTTGATTGCATCTGGAAACGGGCAGGCTTCGGCCTGCCCGTTTCTTTTTCGCCGCGCTGCGGTCAACCCCTCCGACCGACCGCCGCAGACCGCACCACTTCGGCCACCTGCATGAAATCTTTGGTCAACGGGCTGGTCTTGCGCCAGATCATACCGATGGTCCGCTGTGGTTGCGGCGGGGCAAAGCGGGTCAGCGATACCGAGGCCGACCGGGTTTCGACCGGCACCGCCATTTCGGGAATCAGCGTCACACCAATGCCTGCGCTGACCATCTGCACCAATGTGGATAGCGAGCTACCGTCCAGAATTTCGCGCGGACGGGCCTGCGTCATGTTGCAGAACGACAGCGCTTGATCGCGAAAGCAGTGCCCCTCCTCCAGCAGCAACAGCCGCATCTGGCGCAGGGCCTCGGGGTTGGGCACGGGCTTGCCCGCATCGGCCGCAGGGCGGACCAGCACGAAATCTTCGGTGAAAAGCGCCACTTCGGTGAACGATGGCTCCGACACGGGCAGCGCGACGATAGCCGTATCAATCCGCCCTTCGGCCAGTTCCTGTATCAGCTTTGGCGTCAGCGTTTCGCGCACATGAATATCCAGATCGGCGTTCAGCCGGGTCAGATTGCCAATGATCGCAGGCAAAAGATAGGGTGCCACGGTGGGAATCACCCCGATCCGCAACCGCCCCACCAACCGGTCTTGCGCCGCCCGCACCAGATCGCCCAACTCGTCCACCGACCGCAGGATCAGACGCGCCCGCGCCGAAAACTCGGCCCCGATATTGGTCAGCCGCAC
Source organism: Rhodobacterales bacterium (assembly GCA_038207585.1). Lineage (GTDB taxonomy): Bacteria > Pseudomonadota > Alphaproteobacteria > Rhodobacterales > Rhodobacteraceae > JBBQZP01. The sequence goes on from JBBQZP010000005.1 coordinate 81,949, forward strand.
CTGCCGAGCGCCACGTTCGAATAGCACTGACCCCAGCGTTTCCTCCAACTCTTTGATCTGCATCGAAAGTGCGGGTTGCGAGATGGCGCAGGCATCCGCCGCGCGGCCAAAGTGGCCATGCGCGGCCAATGCCTCGAAATACCGCAACTGTTTCAGCGTCAGATTTTGCATAAGCTCACATTATCAGATCAATCAGAAAATCAAACTTAAACTAATGGCTCAAGTTTGCTACACCCTTGGCATCGGGGGATACGGGGGGGCATTGATTCCCCGCGCCTCGGGATGCAGGGCAACCCGCTTCAACCGAAATCCGCGCGGCTCGCGTCACGTTGCGCTGAGCCGCCACGCCTTTTAATTCGACGGTCCTGCCGTGTGGCAAGACCCTGATCACAGCCTGAACTGGAGATGAATATGGACGGAAACGACACCGCAACCACGGGCAAATGCCCTGTCATGCACGGGTCAGGCAGCCACACAAGCCTGTCGGTCCGGTCCAACAAGGATTGGTGGCCCAACCAGCTTAACCTGCGGATGCTGCACCAGAATTCCGCGCTGTCAAACCCGATGCAGCCCGAATTCGACTATGCCGAGGCGTTCGGAAAGCTGGATTACGCCGCATTGAAAGCCGACCTGACCGCGCTGATGACCGACTCGCAGGCCTGGTGGCCCGCCGACTATGGCCATTACGGCCCGTTCTTCATTCGCATGGCATGGCATTCGGCTGGCACCTACCGCACCGCCGACGGGCGCGGTGGGGCCACATCAGGCACCCAACGTTTTGCTCCGCTCAATTCATGGCCCGACAACGTGAACCTTGATAAGGCGCGCCGCCTGCTTTGGCCGATCAAACAGAAATACGGCAATGCGATTTCATGGGCCGACCTGATGGTGCTGACCGGGAACGTGGCGCTTGAATCCATGGGCTTCAAGACCTTTGGCTTTGGCGGTGGCCGCGTCGATATCTGGGAACCCGAAGAAGACATCTATTGGGGCAACGAGGATGTCTGGCTGGACGACAAGCGCTATTCCGGCGACCGCCAGTTGGAAAACCCGCTGGCCGCAGTTCAGATGGGCCTGATCTATGTCAACCCCGAAGGCCCGAACGGCAACCCTGACCCGATGGCCTCGGCCCGCGATATCCGCGAAACCTTTGCCCGGATGGCGATGAATGATGAAGAAACCGTCGCGCTGATCGCAGGCGGCCATACCTTCGGCAAAACCCACGGCGCGGGCGATGCAGCGCTTGTGGGGCGCGAACCCGAAAGTGCGGGCATCGAGGCGCAGGGCTTTGGCTGGGCCAACAGCTTTCACAGCGGCGTGGGCGTTCATACCACCAGCAGCGGGCTTGAGGGTGCGTGGACGCCAACCCCGATCACTTGGGACAACGGCTATTTCGACACGCTGTTCGGGTACGACTGGCAGCTGACCAAAAGCCCCGCCGGCGCACAGCAGTGGACACCGACCGATCCGTCAGCGAAAACCACCGTTCCCGATGCGCATGATCCGTCGCTGCGTCACGCACCGATGATGGCCACGTCAGACATCGCGATGCGCACCGACCCCGCCTATCTGGAAATCTCGCGCCGGTTCCATGCCAACCCCGACCAGTTCGCCGATGCCTTTGCCCGCGCGTGGTATAAGCTGACCCACCGCGACATGGGGCCGCGCAATCTTTATCTGGGGCCCGAGGTTCCGGCCGAGGAACTGCTCTGGCAAGACCCGGTCCCGGCTCCCAAGGGCAAGCAGATTGACGCGGGCGACCTGCCAGCGCTGAAGGCAGCGATTCTGGCGACCGGGCTTTCGGTGGCGGAACTGGTCAGCACTGCATGGGCGTCGGCCTCGACATTCCGCGGGTCTGACAAGCGGGGCGGGGCCAATGGCGCGCGCCTGCGTCTTGCGCCGCAAAAGGATTGGGCGGTGAACCAGCCTGCACAACTGGCTGGCGTACTGGCCAAGCTGGAGGGCGTGCAGGCGGCCTTCAACGCGGGCGGCAAGCATGTATCACTGGCCGATCTGATCGTGCTGGGCGGCTCGGTCGGCGTAGAGAAGGCCGCGAAAGCCGCTGGCCATGACGTGACGGTGCCCTTCGCACCGGGCCGCACCGATGCGTCGCAGGACCAGACCGATGTCGAATCCTTCGCCGTTCTGGAACCGGCGGCGGACGCGTTCCGCAACTATCAACCCCGCGCCTACACCGTTTCGGCCGAGGAACTGATGGTGGATCGCGCCCAACTTCTGACCCTGACAGCACCCGAAATGACAGTTCTGATTGGCGGTCTGCGGGTGTTGGGTGCAAATGTCGGCGGGGCCGCTCATGGCGTCTTCACCAAACGCCCCGGCGCATTGACGAACGATTTCTTCGTCAATCTGCTGGATATGGGCACCGTCTGGAAACCGACCGGCGACGCGCAGGATGTGTTTGCAGGCACCGACCGCGCGACAGGTGCGCCAAAGTGGACCGGCACGCGGGTGGACCTTGTGTTCGGTTCCAACTCGCAGCTTCGGGCGCTGGCGGAAGTCTATGCAAGCTCTGACGCAAAATCGACCTTCGTGCGCGATTTCGTCAAGGCATGGACCAAGGTTATGAACCTTGATCGTTTCGATCTGGCCTGACTGAACAAGCGGCGCTCCGGTTCTTCGGGGCGCCGTTTTCCATTTCGTTTTCCTGCACAGTGAAAGATCATTCGGCCGCGTTGATCCGGTGGAACGGCGTGAATGAACCGGAAACAGGGATCACGGCTCTCGCCGGTTTATGCGCCCCATAACAGTGTCTTATCGTGCGTTTTGCAGGCCGTTCATACAGCCCGGATGTGAACAGCAACTACGGTTCTTCAGGATTTCGGCGGCAGGTCATCCTCGGCCAGGATGCGCCAGGCATCACCCTCCAGATCATCATACTGATGCGCCCGCAGGCTCCACAGAAAGGCGGCAAGGCCAAGCCCGCCCAAAACCAGAGACACCGGTATCAGAACCGCAAGAATGTTCATTGCGCCCCCCTAATTCGCAACGCATTCGCGATCACGCAAAGCGACGATAGCGACATCGCAACTGCCGCCAGAAGGGGTGTCGCAAAGCCGGCCAGTGCAATCGGAATGGCGACCATGTTGTAACCCGCAGCAATCGCGAAATTCTGCAACACCCGACGCCGCGCCAGACGCGCCAGTGCGGGAAGCGGAATCAGCGGCGTCAGATCATCGCGCAGCAGCACGATATCCGCCGCAACCCGCGCGGCATCGCTGGCACTTGCGGGTGCGATGGACGCGTGCGCCGCCGCAAGCGCGCCGGTATCATTCAGCCCGTCACCCACCATCAGAACCTTGCCGCCCGCATCGCCCAGCGCCTGAACATACGCCTGTTTCTGGTCCGGCCCAACCTCTGCCCGCCAAGTCGGGATGCCAAGGCGCGCGGCCACGGCCCGTGTTTCCGCCGCGCTGTCGCCAGACAGCAACTGCACATCCAGACCCTGCGCCTGCCATCCCGCAACCAGCGCCGCCGCCCCGTCACGTAGATCAGAGGCTAGTGCAATACGGTGCGCCGCGTCGCCAATCTGAACCCATGTTCCCGGCGCTTGCCCCAACCAGTCGCCCGACCCAAGCCGAACGGTCTGCCCGTGCCAAAGGCCACTGACACCCTTGCCGGACACCTCGCGGATATCGGTGACATCGGCTGCGGTCGCATCGGGCATCGACGCCGCGATAGCAACGGAAACCGGATGGTTAGAGCCGCTTGCCAGCGCCAGCGCCACCTGTGCCTCGTCGCCCGAAAGCAGGTCATTTCTGGCAAACGGGCGGGTCAGGGTGCCGGTCTTGTCCAGCACGACTGTATCAACCTCGGCCAGTCGCTCCATCGCGGTGCCGTCCTTGACCAGCACTCCGGCCCGGAACAACCGCCCCGCCACGGTGGTCGCCACCGCAGGGACGGCCAACCCCAAAGCGCAAGGGCAGGTGATGATCAGAACCGCAATCGCGATGTTCAGTGAGAGCCGAACATCGCCCGAAACCATGAACCAGCACAGAAACGCCGCCAGTGCCAACAGATGCACGGCGGGCGCGTAAATCCGCGCCGCGCGGTCGGCGATGGCGGTATAGCGGTTGCGTGCTGCCTCGGCCTGATCGACCATCGTGACCATGCGACGCAACGTGGTATCGGCCCCGACAGTGCGCGCGCGAATGGTCAAAGGCCCGCTGAGTGCCATTTCCCCGGCCACGACCGCACTGTCGGGCGAGGCCGTTGAGGGCTGGCTTTCCCCGGTCAGCATGGATCGGTCAATCAGGCTTTCGCCTTCGACGACGACTCCATCCACCGGAATACGACTGCCGGGAAGCACCAGAATCAGATCCCCCACCCGAAGATCGGTAAAATTCACCATATCGCGCGCGCCATTGTGCAGACGCATCACACGCGGAACCTCCAGCGCTGCAAGTTGGGCGGCAGCGCTTTTCGCGGCCTGACGCCCCCGTTGATCCAGATAGCGCCCGATCAACAGAAAGAACGTCAGCGAAAGGGCCGCGTCGAAATAGGCTTGCTGGCCGCCGAAAAGCGTTTCGAACGCTGACATTCCGGCAGCCAGAACGATGGCCAGTGTGATCGGCACATCCATGTTCAAGCGGCCCGCGCGCAGGGCTTGAAACGCATTGCGCGCAAATGGGCTGGCGGAATAGGCGAGTGCGGGCAGCGTGATACAGGCCGAAATCAGGTGGAACAACTGCTCCGTCTCACCCGCCGCTCCTGACCAGACGGCGACCGACAGCAGCATGACGTTCATCATGGCAAATCCCGCCACCGCAATCCGGGTCAGCAGGCCGCGCAAGGTGGCATCACCCAAAGTCGACAACAGCGCGGTGTCCATCGGCAAGGCGGTGTGCCCGGCCAACGCCAGCACCTCGACCAGATGTTCGGGGGCTACGGGCGCGGAAAGAGTGACTGTTGCGCGCTTTTGGCTCAGATTCACGCGCGCGTGCGCAACGCCCAGCGTAGCGTTCAGCGCCTTCTCCACCCCGCTGATACAGGCTATGCAGTGAATGTTCGGCAGGGCCAATATCACCTCGTCCGGGGCCGCGCGTGATGCCGCGTCGGTCGCATCAGAAGTGCCTACACAGGCTGGACAAAGCGCTACTGCGGTCATTTCGCAATCAGCGGCAGGCGTCGGTGAAAGCGGGTGCCGTCCTGCGCCTGCAACTCAAGCCACAGCGTCCAACGGCCCGGTGCGATGTCGATGGCGGCTTCCAGGTCATGCCCGTTCCACTGCAACGGCGGCGCAAAATCATGCGCGTTCGACGTCGCCCGCCCCAGCGTTGCGGTGATGATCTGCGGATTGACGGGCGCGCCGTTCGGGCCTGTCACAGCCAACGTCAGGTGATGCGGGGTGAGGTCGGTGTGCAGCGTCCAGCCGAGCCCGTCCTGCGCCGCGCGTTCCTCGTTGAAGGTCTGGCTTGCCACATAGGAATTCGCGACCTCAAGCCCCGGAAAGGTTGCCACGGCCTGCCACGCCAGTGTCAGGTTCACAGCGATGATGATGCCGAAAGCGCCACACATCAGGGTCAGCATGTGCCATCCGGTGAATTCGCGTTTCATTGGTCGGCCTTTCCGTTGAAAATAGTATCCGCAAAAGCACGTTCGCCCGAGACCACATCCTCGATCCAGAACCGCAGTGTGGTGCGGTCGGCATGTGACACCGGATCATCCGGTCCGGCGGTGACGTAGATGCGCTGTTGGAGGGTCTGATCCGCCGGAACAGAGACGATTCCCGACGTGCTGCCCTCAAGCTCGATCGCCAAGGTGCCCGCCGTCTTCAGCGTCACCGAAAAATCGCGCGCCTCACCATGTTTGTTGCGCAAACGGATGTCGTAGATGTTGCGGATCGTGCCGTCGCTTAGCGTCACAAACGTCGGGTTCCGTACAGGCGAGATCGTGATTTCGATATCAGGCCGGACGAACAGCGCGAACAGCAAACCGACGCCGATCAGGCTCCAGAGCACGGTATAAAGCACTGTGCGGGGGCGCAGAACATGCTGCCAGATCGCTTTGGCGGGTTTACCCTTCGCCTCGGCCTCTTGGTCGGAAAGGGCCAGATAGTCGATCAAGCCGCGTGGGCGGCCGATCTTGGCCATGACGTCGTCGCAGGCGTCGATGCACAGGGCGCAGGTGATACACTCCATCTGCTGACCATTGCGAATGTCGATGCCCGCCGGGCAGACATTGACGCAGGCCATGCAATCAATGCAGTCGCCCGCATCATCGGTGCCTTTCTTGCCGCGCGGTTCTCCCCGCCAGTCACGATAGGCGACGGTCAAGGTTTCAGGATCCATCATCGCGGCTTGAATCCGCGGCCATGGGCACATGTAGTTACAGACCTGTTCGCGCATGAAGCCGCCGAACACGAAGGTCGTGGCGGTCAGCACCGCAATCGTGGCCCATGCAATGACGGGCGCCTGCATCGTGATCAGACTGTGCAAAAGCGTCGGCGCATCAGCGAAATAAAACACCCAAGCCCCGCCGGTTGCCACCGAAATCACCAGCCAGACCGCCCATTTCACCAGCCGCAGCCGCAGCTTGTGGGCCGACATCGGCGCGTGCCACAGCCGCACGCGGGCGTTGCGGTCACCTTCGACCCAACGTTCGACTAAGATGAAGAGATCGGTCCACACAGTTTGCGGGCAGGTATAGCCACACCAGACCCGCCCCAGCGCTGAGGTAAACAAAAACAGCCCCAGCCCCGCCATGATCAAAAGACCCGCCACAAAGTAGAATTCATGCGGCCAGATCTCGATCCAGAAAAAGTAGAACCGCTTGCCCGCCATGTCGATCAGAACCGCCTGATCCGGCAGGTTTGGCCCGCGATCCCACCGCAGCCAAGGTGTGATGTAATAGATGCCAAGCGTGACACCCATCACCCACCATTTCAGATTGCGGTAAAAGCCTTTTACACGGCGTGGAAAAATCGGCTCGCGCGCGGCGTAAAGGGGTTGGTCGGGGGTGGGCATGATCTGGCTTTCCAAAAGGCGTGCCACCGGTTTAGGCGCGGACCGGTGCGGCGTCCTTGATTTGGGTCAAGCAATTCTGTCGCAGGGCAAAGGGGTCAGGCCGCCCTGCCCTGCACCGCTATTCTCCGCCGCCCAACTGGTGAACATAGGCCGTCACGGCCTGAATTTCGGCGTCGGTCAGGCGGCCCGACCATGGCGGCATGACACCGAACCGGGCGTAAGTGACGGTCTGTTGCAGTGTTTTCACATCGCCGCCGTAAAGCCAGATCTTGTCGGTCAGGTTGGGCGCGCCGAATTCGCGGTTGCCCTTGCCTTGTTCGCCGTGGCACGCAACGCAGTTTTCGGCAAAGACGGTTGCCCCGGTTTCGGCCAGTGCGGCGTCATGGTCTTGCCCCGAGATGGCAAGCACATGCTGCACGACGGCTGCGATTTCGTCCTTGGACAGAATCTCGCCAAAGGCAGGCATCTGCGAATAGCGCGCGTCCGGATCAACTTCATTCCGGATACCGTGGCGGATAGTGGTGGAAATGCTGGTGAAATCGCCACCCCAGAGCCAGTCATCATCCAAAAGATTGGGATATCCCTTGGCCCCCGCCGCGCCCGACCCGTGGCATTGCGCGCAATTGGTGCGAAACACCGCGGCGCCCGCCGAATTGGCGTATTGCTGCAAATCCGGGTGCTGTGACAGCGTGGCCAGATCAAGCGCCGCGAGACGGCCCGAGATATCGGCATTGGTGGCATCGACCTGCGCGATATCACGCTCCACCTCGGCGCGGGTCGAATAGCCCAGTAGGCCGGTGGTTGCGCCCGAAATCATCGGCCATGCGGGATAAGCGATGGTGTAGCCGACCCCCCAGATGATGCACAGATACAGCGTCCAAAGCCACCAGCGCGGCAGAGGGTTGTTTAATTCGCGGATGCCATCCCAGCTGTGCCCGGTGGTATCAATGCCGGTTTCGGGGTCTTTGTGCGGGGTGCTCATTCGGCGGGCTCCGGAAATGTCAGGGGCGCACAGGTGCAATCTGGGCAATTATTGGAACATCCGGCGCGCACATCGTCTCGGAACGGGATGGAGGCGGCGGCATCGTGAACCTTGCGGCTGCCGGGGCGATACGCAAAGGCGATGACGGCCAGAAAAAACAGCGTCATGGCCAGAAGCATCCAGCTGTCGGCGATTTCGCGAAGAATCGTATAGGTTTCCATCGGACCCTCTTTTCAGCGGCTGGCGTCGGGCGTGAAGGTCGAAAAATCGACCATCGTGCCCAGAACTTGCAAATAGGCGATCAGAGCATCCATTTCGGAAACCCCCGGCGCACTGTCGAAATTGCGGATCTGCGCCTTGGGATAGCGGGCCAGAATTGCGTCGGTATCGGCATTGTCGGGGTCGGCCTGCATGGTGGCATCGCTGACGGCGGCGGCGACCATGTCGTCGGTATAGGGCACGCCAACCAAGCGGTTGGTGGCGACCACATCGGCCAGCGCCTGCGGATTGACCATCGTATCGGACAGGAAGGCATAGCTGGGCATGATCGATTCCGGCACAACTGATTGCGGATCGGTCAGGTGATCCAAATGCCAGGCGTCAGAATATTTGCCGCCCACACGGGCCAGATCGGGCCCTGTGCGCTTGGACCCCCATTGGAACGGGTGGTCATACATGGACTCGGCGGCAAGGCTGTAATGGCCATAGCGTTCGACCTCATCCCGCATCGGGCGGATCATCTGGCTGTGACACAGATAGCAGCCCTCGCGCACATAGATGTCCCGCCCGGCCAGTTCCAACGGGCTGTAGGGGCGCATGCCGTCGACCTTTTCGATGGTGTTCTGCAAATAGAACAGCGGCACAATCTCGACAATGCCGCCGATCATGACCACCACAAGCGAAGCGACCAGCAAGAGCATCGGGCTACGTTCCAGAATGGCGTGGCGCGACAGGAAAGATTTGGGTTTTTGTGATGTTTCAGCCATGTTCGGCACCTTTTTTACTGTGTCACGACGCCGACGGGAGCAGATTGGCGCGCCCCGCCACGGATTGTCATCGCCATATTCCAGACCATGATCAGCCCCCCCGTGAGGTAAAGGATCCCTCCTAAAGCGCGGACCACATACATCGGGTATTTGGCGGAGACGGTGTCGGCAAAGCTGTTGACAAGAAAGCCGTTCACATCAACCTCGCGCCACATCAGACCCTCCATGATACCCGTCACCCACATCGAGGCGGCGTAAAGGATGATCCCGATCGTCGCCAACCAGAAGTGCCAGCTGATCGCCGCCATCGAATGCATTTGCGGGCGGCCCCAAAGGCGCGGCGTCAGGAAGTAAAGCGCCGAGAATGTGATCATCCCGTTCCAGCCCAGCGCACCCGAATGCACATGGCCGATGGTCCAGTCGGTATAATGGCTCAGGCTGTTGACCGCGCGGATCGACATCATCGGGCCTTCAAACGTGGACATCCCGTAGAAGGCGAGGCTGATGACCATCATCCGCAAAATCGGGTCGGTGCGCAGCTTGTCCCAAGCACCTTGCAGCGTCATAAGCCCGTTGATCATGCCACCCCAGCTTGGCATCCACAGGATGATCGAAAACACCATGCCCAAGGTCGAGGCCCAGTCGGGCAAGGCGGTGTAATGCAGGTGGTGCGGACCGGCCCAGATATAAAGAAAGATCAGCGCCCAGAAGTGGATGATCGACAGTTTATAGCTGTAGATCGGGCGTCCTGCCTGCTTGGGCACAAAGTAATACATCATCCCCAGAAAGCCTGCGGTCAGGAAAAAGCCCACGGCGTTGTGGCCATACCACCACTGCACCATCGCATCCTGCACGCCGCTGAACACCTGCACCGATTTGGAGCCGAAGATGCTGACCGGCAGGCTGATGTTGTTGACCAGATGCAGCATCGCCACCGTGATGATGAACGACAGAAGAAACCAGTTTGCGACGTAGATGTGCTTCTCGGTCCGCTTGATCAGCGTTCCGACATAGACCGCCAGAAAGGCCAGCCACACCACCGTCAGCCAGAGGTCAGTATACCATTCCGGCTCGGCGTATTCTTTCGATTGCGTGGCCCCCAAAAGGTATCCGGTCGCCGCCAGAACGATGAAAAGCTGATAGCCCCAGAACACGAACCACGCCATGTTGCCGCCCCAAAGCCGCGCGCCGCAGGTGCGTTGCACGATGTAGAACGACGACATGATCAGCGCATTGCCGCCAAAAGCAAAGATCACCGCCGAGGTATGCAAGGGCCGCAGACGGCCAAAGTTGCCGTAAGGTTGCAGCGCGTGAAAGTTCAGGTGCGGAAAGGCAAGTTGCAGCGCGATGATCACACCAACAAGAAACCCCACAACCCCCCAGAGCCCTGTCGCAATCACTCCTGCACGCACCACGCCGTCCATATAGCCCTGCTCGGGCAAGGGTGCGGGCTGCTCCATACGGCGTAGGACATGCACGAACATGTAGGCCGCCACACACATGATGATCAGCGCATGCACGATATAGGCCGGGTCGCGGCCATAATGCGCGGCAAGGGCGGCGAACAGACCAATCAGGCCCAGCGCCACCAGTTTGAAATAGTCCTGCATAAGAATGCCCCTTCGCTTGCCGCAGTTGGGGCTGTTCTGCGGGTATTTCGCAGGGCCGTCCTTGACATGGATCAATGCAGCGCGCGCCCGATACTGCGCCAGATCAAGGTCACGGACTGTAGTTCCGGCCAGTATCCAAGGGCCGGGGCGTCCGGCAGATATTGGAAAGGAAACGTCCTATGACATATCGGTCAATCGCCACCATTGTGACGCGGCAAGACGAAAACGCACTGACCGCTGCAATGAATGTGGCCCAAAGGTTCGACGCGCATCTGGATATCAACATCCTGAGCACGACACTGTTTCAAGGCACGCCCTACTACACCGGCACCGAAGCCGTGGTTCTGGCCGAACAGATGGACGAGGCCAAGGCAGAACTTGCCGATCTTGAGGCGTGGGTGCGCGAACAGATGCGGCCCGAGATTCTGCGCTGGTCGTCGGCTCCGGCGTCGATGCTGCAATCGGGGCTGACAGCGTTCATGCCACAGGCGTTGCGCTATAACGATCTGGTGGTTCTGGCGCTGCCCGAGGCCGGGCACAAAAGCGACATGGCCATTGTCGAGGCCTGTGTGTTTGCCGCGCATCGCCCGGTTCTGATGATCCCCGATGGGGCCGAAGCACCGTCAGAGGGCGGCAAGATCCTGCTGGGCTGGAACGACGGGGATGAGGCGCTGATGGCTGCGCAAAAGGCGATGCCCTTCCTGCGCGGGGCCGACTCTACCGACATCACTGTGATCGGCCCGCAGGATCAGGATCGGTCAGACCCCGGCGGCGCGCTGGCGCAATATCTGACACGCCACGGGGTGCGGTCCGAGATTTCGGTTCTGGCGAAAAGCAATCCCGATATCGGCAACCTGATCAGCCGCCGCGCCGACGAGATTGGCGCGCAGATGATCGTGGCCGGTGCTTATGGCCATTCGCGCCTGCGCGAGGCGATCTTTGGCGGAGCGACCCGCAGCCTTCTGGAAACCGCGCGCCGACCCTTGTTCATGGCGCGCTGATCAGGCGTGTTGTGCCACATCGCCGCTTTGCTTCAGCAGGGCGGCGATGTCGGGCACCGTTATTTCGCGCGGCGATTCAAACCGCAGAATCCCCTCGGCCTTCAGGGCGGTCATCTGACGACTTACCGTTTCGATGGTAAGGCCAAGGTAATTCGCCATCGTCTCGCGGGTAATCGGCAAAACAAACGTCGCCGATCTGCCGGTCTTTTGCTGCGAAAGCGCGCTCATGCGTCTGGCAAAAATTCCCAAAAGCGAGGCAATCTTTTCACGGGCCGTTTTGCGCCCCAGAATCAACATCCATTCGCGCGCGGCGTCCAGTTCGTCCAGCGTCATTTCCAGCAGGCGCAGGCCGACATGCGGCGTATCCTCGATCAGCCGCTCGAACGGTTTGCGGCGGAAACAGCACAGCAAAATGTCGGTCTCGGCCACCACATCGCAGTCAATTGTCGTGCGACTGGGCCGACCCATGAAATCTGACGGCAGCAAAAGCCCCACCATCTGCACGCGGCCATCGGGAAGCGCACGGGTCAGGCTGGCCACGCCTGACACGACCGAGGCCACAAATTCCAACACATCGCCCGCGAAAAAGATCGGCTGACCTTTCTGGTAGGAGCGATAATATTTCATATCTTCAAGCATTTGCAGTTCACGCTCGTCGCAGCGCGAACAGATCGCGTTATAGCGAATCGGGCATCCGTCGCAGGATTTCAATTTGGGCATGTCATTCATGGAATGCATGTTACGACTCAATTGCAGCGGCAAGAAGTGCTTTTCGTCGATGCCTGCGGCGTTCGATGTGATCCGGGCGTTAGACGTTGCGGACACAACGCTCACCGCTAGAGTGACCAAAAATCGGAATTGGGGGGCAGAATGCCGAATACAGAATCGCCACTGAACGTCGCAGGCCACTTCAACGGGCGTGAGGTGCATGAAATCACACTGCAATCCAATAGCGGGATGGTGGCGCGGATTCTGACTTGGGGCGCCGTTCTGCGCGATCTGCAGGTGCCGCTTGCGGACGAAGGCATGCAAGGCGTCGTCCTTGGGTTCGACGAATTCGCGCCCTATCCCGAACATTCGCCCTATTTCGGGGCAGTCGTCGGGCGCTATGCCAACCGTATTTCCGGCGGCACGTTCAGGATTGATGGCAAGACGTTTGAAACCGACCGGAATGAGGCCGGCCGCACCACGTTGCATGGCGGTCGGGCGGGGTTTGGTCAACGGGTGTGGGATGTGGTCGAGGCGTCGCCCGATGCGGTGACCCTTTCCATCCGTTCAGTCGATGGCGATCAGGGTTTTCCGGGCGCGGTCATGGCCACCTGCCGCTATTCGGTGGGTCCGGGCAGCATTATCCGCATCGACTATACCGCCAGTACCGACAAGCCCTGCCCGGTAAACCTGACGCAACATTCCTATTTCAATCTGGATGGTGGGGCAGATATTTCCGACCACCTGTTACAGGTCGATGCTGATGCCTATACTCCGGTGGATGCTGACCTGATCCCGACCGGGGAAATTGCCCCCGTCGATGGCACGCGGTTTGATTTCCGAACGCCGCGCCCAGTGTTGGGCGGCGGATTTTGCGACCATAATCTGGTGCTACGTCCTGCCGCACCGAAGGGTGCGTTTCGCGCGGTGGCCGAACTTGCATCGCAGAAATCGGGCCTACGGATGCGGGTCGAGACGACAAAGCCCAGCTTGCAGGTCTATGACGGGCACAAGATCGCGGTCGCTGTGCCCGGTCTTGGCGGTGCCACTTACGCAGCCCATGCCGGCTTGTGTCTGGAAACGCAGTTTTTCCCCGACAGCCCGAACATCCCAGCCTTCCCAGATCCGATCCTGCGGCCCGGTGAAGACTACCGCCACAGCACACGCTACGCCTTCACGCAAGACTGACTGTGCCGCACGGCGATGCGTGGCACTTTGATTGCCACGCATACCTTTTTCAGGGTTCAGACCTGCTGTTTGTGCCGGGTCAGTGTCATGTAGAAAACGATGGCCACGATTGCTGCCAGAAACAGCGCGCTGGTGATGATCGTGCCCAGACCCATGCCGCCATACTCGGCAGGTTGCGACAACAGATCGCCGAACGACTCGCCCAGAGGCCGCGTAAAGATATAGGCAATCCAGAACGCCCAGACCCCATCCAGTCGCAGCACATAAAACCCGAATGTGACCGACGCGATAATCATCCCGAACAAAATGCCCGTCGCCATGTAGCCAAGCGCGAATTTCTCGGCCACCAGATCGCCCGAGGCCGTGCCCAGCGCAAAGGTGAACAGGATCGCCAGCCAGTAAAAGCATTCGCGCCGGGTTGTGGTCACTTCATGGATTGAAAGCGTGCCTTCGACCGTGAACCACACGGAAAATGTCACAGCAAGTGCCACCGTGAAAAACGCCGTCGTCGTGATCAGCGACACGCCGAAGTTATCGACAAGATTATCCGTCACCAGCGTGCCCACGATGCTGACCAGCACCACCGCCAGCCAGTAAGACCACGGCACATATCGTTTCTGCGCGAATTGCAGCACCAGCGCCACAACCAGAACCCCCGCCATCAACAGCGAGGTCGCGGTCAGGCCAAGGCCCAGATTGACGGCCAGAAAATCAGCCGCCGTTTCACCCATCGTCACCGCCATCAGCTTGATCAACCAGAAATCGACGGTGACATCAGGGACGCGGTTGGGCTGCGTGGCCTCATCCAGCGGCGGATAGGATCGGGCGGGATTTACCCCGGAAACTGCAGTCATGTCATGGCTCCTTTGATGGACCTACTTTTTGATCCGGGCGATGCCCTGCGCCAGAAAATCATCGGCGCGGGCGTCGTCGTCGGCATTGCAGCGTTCGGTGCCTTTGGCCTCGAACGTGGCGGCGGTTGCGCGGTCGGCATCACTTAGCGTTGCAGCGCCCAGAGCTTTGCGGAACGTTTTCAGCATTTCCTCGCAGGGCAGCGGGCGGCCGTTCGCATCGGTGATCGCCACACCGCCGACCGTTGCAATACTGCCCGACGGGGCGGCACTGCCCAGCGTCGGGTCGGCAATCGCTGCCTGAAGGGCCGTCAGTGTGGATGTCACGGTTGCCGCATCGGGCGAGCCCGCCCGCAAAGCCGACAGTGCATCATCAATGGCCCCGTCCACATTGCCCCAGAGCGTCGGATTCACTGCGCGCAGAGCGGTCGCGGAGTCGTCCCACGCTGTTTCCAGATCCTTGATCCGGGTCTTGGCGGCGGCCAGATCGCCGGTTTTGGCAACATCCGCCACGTCCGTCACGATCGCCGCATAAGACGACAAATCGCCAAGGCCTGCCTGCACCGCTGCTTCTGCCGCCGGGGGGGCCAGATACCGGAAGCCAACCGTACAGACGCCAACAGGCACGGCAATAAGCGCAATGCTCAGAAGTAGATTTCGCATCGGATTTTCCCGTATTGCGGGCCAACGCTTCAGGGGCAGGGTTGCCTGCCAGAACCAGAGGCCGGTTATGCCGCGCAAGCTGTGCGCCGGATCGGTCCACAATTTGTCGCCACTGTGGCAACTTTGTAATCTGGCGGTGGCTTTTCTGATATCCTGACAGGGAATGGTCAGATCGAACTGCAACAGGCGAGGAACGATGAAAATACTCGTGATCGAAGACGACACCACGACCGGCGCCTACATCGCCGACGGCCTGCGCGAAGAGGGTCATTCGGTCGATCTGGTGACCAACGGCTCGGAAGGGCTTATTCAGGCGACCGTCACACCCTATGACGTGCTGATCGTTGACCGGATGTTACCGGGGATCGACGGGATCACGCTGATCAAAACTCTGCGCGGTGCAAAGAATTACACGCCGGTGCTGGTGCTGACCTCGCTGGGCGGCGTCGATGACCGGATCGAGGGGCTGAATTCCGGAGCCGATGATTACCTTGTCAAACCCTTTGCCTTTGGCGAGTTGAGCGCGCGGATCGCCGCCATCGGCCGCCGCCCGCAGATGCAGGATGAACCCACAGTCCTGCGCGTGGCCGATCTGGAAATGAACCTGCTGACCCGCAAGGTCACCCGCGCGGGGCAAGTGCTTGACCTGATGCCGCGCGAGTTTTCGCTGCTGGAACACCTGTTGCGCCGCAAGGGCCGGGTGCAGACCCGCACCATGCTGATGGAGGCGGTATGGGATATTCATTTCGACCCGATGACCAATGTGGTCGACACCCATATCAGCCGCCTGCGCGCCAAACTGGATAGACCCTTTCCACGCGAGTTAATCGAGACTGTCCGCGGATCGGGCTACCGGATCAGCGACGCATGACCCTGCCTGTTTTCGCCGTCCGCTCAACCCCTCTGCGGCTGACTTTGTTGTTGTTGCTTCTGTTCGTGCTGTCCTCGATCGCCACCTTTGCAGCAGCCTATATCGTCATCCGCACCAGTTATGACGCCGCGCTGAAAACCGAGATTACGCAGGCGATAGAAACCTATCGCACGGTGCCAGAGGACGACGAACTGCTTGAGCGTCTGTCGCAAGATATGGCTTCAACCCGGCCGGCGTACCGTGTCTTGCAGTATCTGCCCGACAACGGCCCGCGCATTTCCAACGTAGAGCGGATTGAGCCTGTCAGCGGCTTTACCATTCTTCCCGCCAGCGCGATCGCACCGGGCAAAGCAACTTTGGCGGAAAGCTATCTTGCCCAAAGCGCGCGGGTTGGCGCGGGCCAGTTGATCGTGGCCGAAACCCGCGAAACGGTGATCGAAATGGGCAAGGTTTTTGTGGCCATGCTGTTGATCGGCCTGTTGCCCACAATTGTGATTGCCACGATTGCAGGGCTGATCGTGGCACGCGGCGCGCGCAACAGGATCGACACGATACAGGGCGTCTTGCACGATATGACTTTGGGCCGTCTTGCAGTGCGGGTGCCCGATATGAACGGCCGCGAAGACGATCTAAGCCGGATGGGCCATGCCGTGAACCAGATGGCCAGCGCGCAAGAGGCGCTTATCGCGTCAATGCGGCAGGTCTCGTCAGACATTGCCCATGATCTGAAAACCCCGATCCAGCGCGTTGGGGTCATTCTGGATCAGTTGCGCCACAAGACTGCTCTCAGCGCGGGGCAAGAGGCACTTCTGACGAGGGCAGAGGCTGAAACAGATGGTATCGTAAAGACGTTTCAGGCTTTGTTGCAACTGGCCCAGATCGAAGGCGGTGCCGTGCGCGACAGGTTTGTTGCAACCGACGTGGCCGATGTGGCGACCGATGTGGTTGATCTTTTTACCCCCGATGCCGAGGAACAGGGCTATCGGCTTGACCTTGCCTTGGGCGTTTCTGGTCCGCTGAACGTGCTGGGGGACCGGCATCTTCTGGCACAGGTGCTTGCCAACCTGATTGGCAATGCAATGCGGCATACTCCAACCGGCAGGGCCATCAAGGTCGGGGTGACCAGGCTGCAGGGTCATGTTGTTCTAAGCGTGTCAGATGACGGCCCCGGCATTCCCGAGGCGGAGCGGGACAAGGTTTTGCAACGGCTTTACCGGTTGGAACACAGCCGCACCACCGAAGGCAACGGGCTGGGCTTAAGCCTTGTGTCTGCAATCTGCGATCTGCACGGCGCAACGCTTACGCTGGAAGATGCGATGCCCGGCCTGCGGGTGCGCATCGTCTTTCCCGCAGCCTAGCCCGCGCGCCGTGCGTTTAGTCGAACCGCCTGATCCAGCGCAGGGTTTCTTCCAACCCGTCAAGCGGCGGTTCAACGTCGAAAATGCCAAGCCCGTAGCTTTCGAACCGCAACGGCGCGGTCGCCGCAGCGACACGGCGATAATCATCAAGCACAAGCCCGCGGTTCTTGTCACCCAACTGGGGCACAGGCCCCGCCTGAACAACCATGCCCCCGGGATAGGTATGGCGCGGGCAACTGTCAGGCAGCGCCGCAAGTGCCGCCCGGACGCCGGGAACAGAGTCGATCACGGCATCTGACAGAACAGTCAGCCAGTTGATCGTGAAAATCTTCAACGCATCCGCCGTGCTGCGGTCAACCTGCATTTCAATCGCAAACATCCGGTCCAGACCGCAATGCAGACCCGGAAACCGTGCCGCCAACGGAAATGACAACGCATAAGCCGTGGTAGACCCGTAAATCCGGTCGAACTGCACCCCCGGTCCGGCCACACCGTGCAAGGGGCGCAGCGCAGCACAGGCCGCCACAACATCGGCAACGAACCCGCCCAGCCCATCATCCAGCACCCGCGAGGCTGCCACCGAATATTCAAGGCGCGACAGATCAAGGGGTCGCAGCTCATCCGGGCCCCAGGCCAGAAGCGATGCGCCAAACAGCCCGACCCCGCCAGATTGCACGTTGAAGGGCGGGCCAAAAAACGCCATCTCAACCGGATCGGTTTCGGCCAGAGCAGCAATCACATCGCTTGCGGCGGTCTGGTCCGTCTCCCATTGGATCGGACGCGGCTTTTTCCGCTTGCCGGGCAACTGAACATGGCTCAGCGCATCGTGATAACGTGTCGCATAGGCCCACAGTAACGCATGTGCTGTCGCACGCCGGTCAGCCTTGCGCCCACCGTCGAACCAGAGCCAAGCCTTGAACGGAACCCGCAGGCAGGCTTCCTCGCTCATCGGGTAATGAACTTCAACTGCGTCCAGCGTGCGCAAGGCCGACACATCGCTGCGTTCGGTATCCGGGATGTCGGTGGTGGCCATCAGGAGTCCTTCCCGTCAATTCGCAAGGGCAGCGGCGGTTCCGCCAAGGCCAATCGCCGCCAGAGCCGCCGCACCGCAGGGTTCGGCCAGCGCGCAGGCGATTCCGCCAAGGATCGCCGCGCCCACGGCCAACGTGCCCATACTTGGTCCGGTTTGCTGCTGCGGCGCGGGCACCGTTACCGGCGCTGGCTGGGTTTGCTGACCGTCACACTTGCAATCACGATCAACCCAAATCTCCTGAAGTCGCTTGCCGTAGCGCCGCGTGATGACGGGATAGTTTTCCCGCTGGGCATCGCTGAAGCTGTCGTTGCCGAACTTCATCTCGACAAACTCGGCAGGAACACCCCCCGCCATCGTCACTATATCAAGCCGCGATCCGGCCACGCCGTACCGTGTCTGCGGCGAGCCGTTGGGGTTGGTTCGCAGTTGGCCTGCCGTGTCAAAGGTCACTTCCGAATAAACCCCCGTTCCGGGCGTCTTGGGCAACAGCTTGACCTGTTCATGCACACAGCGTTGCCGCTCGGTCCCTGCAACAACACAGTTGCACGCCAGCAGGCACAAAAGATCAAGCGTGGCCTTGCTTGCGCCCGTGATCGGCCCGGTGAAATACCCCCCGGCCGAGATCGTGTTGCCCTTGTTCATCAGCATCCGGTCGGTCAACCGGGTTGCAGCCTTGCCTTGCAGAAAGACATTCGGCGACCAGCTTAGGAATGTCGCGCGGTGCAGATTGACGCCCGATATCACGCCGCCGCCGACCCCGGGCTCATCCCCGATTGACACGGAAAATTCGCTGCCCTTGATGCCGCACATCGCCCCTTTGTGCGATTTCACAGTGGTCGTGCCCTTGGCCAGATCCTTGGAAAACGCCACGTTGGTAAAGGGCACCGGCACCGACGGTGCTTTGCACACGTCGGGCAGGGTAGACCGGACCATCCCGGTGGAGTTCTTGTGACAGAGTGTCAGCCCGTTGATGGCAACCAGTTCAGGCATCCGCAGGCTCCGTCCTTGGTTTGGCGGCCGCAGCTCCGCGCACGGTGGCACTACCAAACCTGACATCGCGGCACAGCCCGATGACATCGCGCGCGCCCGAGCGCTGGCTGCACGAGATCACGCTGCGTTCAACCTGCAGGTCTGTCGCGGCCGGCACCGGCCCTGCGGCCATCGCAAGCGCCGCCATCACACCCTGTGCGGCGGTGCCACAATGGCCAAGGGTCAACGGCGGCGTTTCAAAATCGGCCATCAGATCATCGGGCAGGTTGGCGCGCGCCAGTGCCACGCCGATCTCTTCACTGCGCCACCGTTCGCCATTCAGATCAATCATCAGCCGGGACGCGGGTGCCAGACCAACAGCCGCCTTGAATGGGCGGGCCAGAGCCGCGCCCAGCATCGTATCCGGGCGCGTCACATCCTGATTTTCATACCCCGACCAGTGGCCATCGATCCAGCCCAAGGGCGCGGAAAGGCGCATGCCATCGGGGGCGGTCACGCGCAAAGCCGCAGCACCTTCTGACGGAATGACACCGTGCGGTTGCGTCCGCGCCAGCAGGCGATTTTCAACAGCCAGCGCGTCCAGAAATTCGGCATGCACCAGAGTGTCGACTGTGGCCACAATGGCTTCGCGATACCTGCCCTCGGCCACGTCCCGCCCGGTTGCGGCAAGGATTGCAAGGAACGTCGCCTGATCCGACCAGACCACTTGCAGCATATGCACCGGAACATCCGCCCGCAGCGCGCCGGGCCAGTCGGACGGATGGATTCCAATCCCCTGCGTGCGCAGCCATGCCGGAAGGCACAGGCGCATCGGCACGGCCCAATCCGAAACCTGACACTGATCGGCCAGATCGGCCATGGCCGCCGCCAGCAGACGCTGCAGCCGCGCCACCGGATTGTGTA
The DNA here is from genome assembly GCA_038207585.1 of Rhodobacterales bacterium. Lineage (GTDB taxonomy): Bacteria > Pseudomonadota > Alphaproteobacteria > Rhodobacterales > Rhodobacteraceae > JBBQZP01. The sequence continues at coordinate 102,076 of JBBQZP010000005.1, forward strand.
TCTGGTGAAACCCGAACACCGGCGACACTGTCACGGGCAGCCCGTCCGGCCCGATGGCCCCGGCCTCTTTCACGAACACCTTGCGCCCGGCGCGGTAGCCGGTGGCGGCGCTGGCAAGATCGGGTCCAAGGGCGCAACAAAGACCCGCCCCGTTCAACAAGGCTTCACCGGTCATTGCACGAACCCCGACGCCTGAACCATCCGCACGGTGGACCCTTCAACCTCGGTATCCCGCCCGTTGCAGGGCACCGCAACATTCCAAATCATCGAGAACCGCAGGGCATCGGCGTCGATGCAAAGCCCGATCAGACGGGGTCGATCATCTGTCCGCGCCCGTCCGATGCCGGTGCGGGCGGTGAACACGATCTGTGGCAGGCGCAGGCTGATCGGCCCGTTGCTGCCGACATTTTCAATCGACACAGGCTCGCCCCCCTTCAGTGCAAGCCGCTGATCCGCCGGTGCCGCATGATGAAAGGCCGGGTCAAAATCGGCGGGCAACAGCGGATGGCGATCTTCCAGCCAACCATCGTCATAGGTTCCGGCCAAACGCTGCCGGGGCCGCCAGTGCGGCTGAATGGCCCCAAATCCTGCGGGGGGCGGAAAGGCCTGACCCGGCACGATGGGATAAGCCAGATCCTCCACAGCGGGCAGGTTGATCTGCATGCCCGGCCGCAGCCGCGACCAGTCATCAATCCAGCCCTGCCCGATGGGATTGTCGGGGTGCAGGTCCGCCGTCGCGTCGCCGATCTGGGACGCGCCGCCCAGCGCCGACCGCCAGCCCAATGGGACACTCGCCACAGGCTCGGCGGCATAGGCAATCGGCCCCGACCGCGCGCCTTCAACCCGGCGCGCACCGTAGCACCGCAGGGTCTTGGTCATCGCGCCAACGGCCAAGGTCACAGGAATGACCGACGCAGCCTTTGCGTCGTCGCGCATCGCCGTGCCATGCAGCACAACATCGGCGGCAGGCCGGAACGGGCAAAAATCGGAGTCCTCCAGCAGTTCTTCGGCCGCGGCACCATCATAATGCGGCACAAGGCGCGGCGCGGTCTGATCTGCAGAAATCCTCGGAAATCCGGCGGGGTCGATGTCGAACGTGGCTCTTATGGCCACAACCCAATGCTCCAAGCCCCGCGCATCCCGCAAAAAATATCCGGTGGCAGCGAACGGAGTGGTGTTTTCGGTCTGCCACATTCTGCGGATCAATCAGTTCAGATCAATCCACGCCGCGTGCAGCGTGATGTCGCGGTCTGATATCTGGGTGATGCTGGAGCCCGCAACCCGGATGCGGCCATCCTTGTGCAAATCAAGCCGCGCCGCACCGTTCACCAGACTAAGCGTCCCGCTTGCAGGGTCCACCTGCACACGGTCCAGCAAAAGCAAAAGCCGCGACAAAAGATCGGTATCGCCACCAAGGGCGTGCAGCACAAGGTCGTTGGGATCAATCGGTTTGGTCATCGCCGTCTCCGTTCCGGGTTCAGTTCTGCTGCGCCGCCCAATAGGCCTGCTGCGCGTTCATGGCCAGTTTGACGACGTAGTTGCCATGCATCATCGTGCCCATCAGATAAGGATCAGAGGGCTGTGGCCCCATCATGACCGAGCCCAATATAGCTCCGTTGCGCCCCATGCTGATCAGCACCGCCACACGCGCGGGCTTCTTTTCGGGGCCGATTTCACTGTTGAAGACGAACAGGCTGTTAAAGGCGGAAACCTTCTCCAACTCGCCAAATTCGGTCTTTTCCGACGGGTCCAGAGTGAAGGTTTGGCCGGGCAACAAAGTCTGAATCGCGGCCTCGGCCAGCGCCGCCGCCGTATTCGCCATGGCCTGAGGATCGGGGCTTGCGTCCTTGGGCATTGGCACGGGCGGGGCGATCACGGCCTGCATCAGACCCGAGTTTCGGTTGGGATCGCCCGCGTCGATCCACAGCGCGTAGCGGCCCTTTTCGGGCGACGGTTGCGCGATATCAAGCGCCTGCCAGTTGGCCGGAACACCATAGCCAAAGGCAGGCTGACCCGGACCTGCGTCAAGCGCGACCGCTTGAACGGTGCTGGCAATGGGATCAGGATTTTCAGCCTTGGCAAAGGCGATACTGCCGACGAAGCGCGCGATGTCGGGGGCATAGGCGTCGAAATGATCGGCGTGAAACTTCAGGCGCAGGATCAAAAGCTCATCGCCGCGTCGGAACACCGCGATACGGTTCACGATCATGATGCCGCTGGCGTCATCGCCGCCCAGAACCTCGCCAAACTGGGGGTCATGCGCCATGACACCGAAATCCATAGCCCCCCAGACGCTGGCCAGAAGCCGCGCATAATCGCTGGCAAGGGCCACCCGTTCGGGGAAAATCCGCGCGGTGTAAACCCGGATCTCGAACCGGTCGCGGTTCAGGGGTTCATAGCCGATATAGCGTTCCCGAAACGCAGAAAACACTGCGAAATCAACGAAATCCGTCGGAACAGCATCGGAATCGTTCCAGATGAAACCGGCAGGGGCAACGGATGCAAAATCCAGATCAGACCCGGCGAACGCAAATTCGGTATCGGCAGGCTCAACCCGTATCATCGCAAATTTGGGATCAATCTCTTCAGCCATGATCGCCCCCGCGCAGGCCATGAACATGGCCAGCAGTGCCCCGAATATTGCCCCGGCTTTCTGCATTCCGATGCCTTTCGTCGTTATCCCGCATCAATCGCCCCACGCCCAGTTCCACGCCGATTTTGCCCCGGCCCAAATCTTGTCGACCCCGACGACCCCACCCTCTACCTTGACTCCGGCGCCGACCCCAAGCCCGATCTTGGCACCCGCCTCGGCGCGGAGCTTGCCCTTTTCATAACCCGCCTTCGCCTCGGCCCCGGCCTGCGCACCCACTTGGCCACTGACCGTGCCGCCGACCATGATGCCGATATCCCAGTTTTCACTAAGCTCCGGCACTTTGTCATCGGTGGCCCAGTTCCACAGGTGGATGACCGGATTGGCAACGCGTCGAGGGGTAACGTGAATGCGGCCCGACACCTCGCCCTCGATCAGATTGACCTCCGCCCCCAGTTTGCCGCCAAGGGTGGCCTGATCGGGCTTCAGAACGACTTCGCCTTTGGCCTCGGCCGAACCGGAAACCGCAGACCCCTTGGCACCACCGCTGACCAGATTGTCCTCGTTGGATTTTACGCCGCCTTCGATCACGCTGCCTGACGCCTTGGCCCCGCCCGAGATGTCGGCCCCGCCCGTGGTTACCTTGAACGTGCCCGATGATTTGGCATCCGCGCCGAACACCCGTCCATCGCCACTGAACGTCGATGTTGCGTCGCCGAATTTCCCTTTGGCCGCCCCCACGTCAAAGAATTCGTGCTTTGCGGTGCCTTCAAACAGCGTGACCTTGTCTTCCCACTTGCCGCCGAAATCATTGTCGACCTTGTGGGTGCCGTCAGGGTTGGTGCGGGTATAGCCCGACTTCAGATACTCGCGCTTTCCAACCATCCATTCTTCTTTGGTGCCGCCATCCTTGGAACTGAGGCTTGGTCCAGAGGCCTTCAGATCCCAGAACGGTTTTGGCTTTTCCTCGGTCTGGCCCTTGGGCGGGTTCGGCACGACGATATTGGTTGGGCGCGCGGCAATATAGGCCCGCAGTGCCACCAGATCGGCATCTTCAGCCGCTTTCTGATCCACCGGCTTCATCGGAATGTGCCAAGGCTGCCACGCGGGGCCGGACCGCCAATAGGGCACCGTGAACTTGTCATGCAACGGCAGATCACTATTAAGCATGCACATGCCCGGCTTGATCCCCTTGCTTTGGGGCTCAGGCAGAAAGATGTAGGGCGGGCCAGGCCAGGGGTCTTTGGGGGACATGTGCGCCGGGTCAGTTCTGGTTGATCACATCGGCCTTCAGGCTGATGCTTTTACCCTGAATGACGATATCGCCTTCCTTGGACATCGTGAACACCGACTTTTCGCCCACCTTGATGGTGAACTGATCGCCGACGCGGATGTTCATCACCTGCCCCACGTCGGTATCGTGCCGGCCGCGCACGATCACGCTCATCGCCTTGCCGACCGATTGCTGGAACGAGTTGCCGACGATTGTCGATTTCACCACACCGACGATTTCCGACGAGGCCCCGTTCACCACCTCGGATTTGTTCTTTTCCACGAAAAGCTGCATGTTGCCTTTGGCAAAGTTGAACGGATCGGGGATTTTCAGCTTTTCCATGATCCCGCCCGCCTTGGCGAACAACAGCCGCGTTTTGCTCATCAGGGTCGACGACAAAGGGTTCTTGCCTACCGCGATCGACAGGTTGCCGCCGATGGTTTCATCGTGGTCGCCGCCCACTTCGATCGACTTGTCATGGCCAATGATCTCGGATTGGTCACGGCCCACGCGCTTGGACCGATCATTGCCGATTTCGATGTTCATGTCCTTCTGGCCATGCACGAAAATCTCTTCCTTGCCGGCCTGATCTTCAAACCGCAATTCGTTGTAGCCGTCGCCCTGATGCGTGTCGGTCTTGAAGGTGGATCGCGATTTATGCTCGGGCAGGGCATAGGGCACGGTGTTGCGGCCGTTGTAGACACACCCGGTCACCACCGGCTTGTCGGGATCACCCTCAAGAAACTCGACAATAACCTCCATCCCGATGCGGGGAATGACCATGCCGCCCCAGCCCTTGGAGGCCCAGTTCTGGCTGACCCGACAGCGCATCGAATAGGCCTTTTCCAGATCCCAGTGGAAATGCACCAGAATCCGGCCGAATTCATCGCAATCAATCTCGCCCTCGCCCACGACAACGGCGGTTTGCGGGCCATGCACCACGGGCATTTCGGTGACCTGCGGCGGGGCCAGTGGTGCTGTGGTCGGCATCAGCACATATTGCGCACTGTAGGAATAACCGTCGCTCATCTGCCCGCCAGAGCCGTAGCCTTCGGACACATAGCTGTGCGAGATGGACAGGCAAAGATAGGCGTCATCGGTGATGCCCGATACCTTGTCGCCCGTCACCTTTACCACCATGCCCGAGCCCAGCGAAATACAGTCACCCATCGCCCGGTGCCGCCGGTCATGCCCGCGTTCCCGCATCACACGCTGGCCGACAACGCCCTTGCCCTGCCCTTCATCCAGATAATCGCCGGGGTAATCAAAGCTTTCGATTTGCCCCTGTTCGTAACCTGCGTCACTGATGCGGTTCACCTCCATCACGGCGGCAGGTGTTTTGAAGTTGTAGTCAGTCAGGCGGACGGCCCCTGTCGTCAGGTTGCGTTCCGGCGACCAATCCCAAAAATGCTCTTCATCAGCATTGTGGTGCGCCTCGGTCGGAAGAAACGCGCGGCTGCTGCCGGGAATGACATCATGCGATTCCACAGAATCGGTCAGCACCATGCTGTGCGATCCAGCGGCATGGACGAAATGATACGATATCCCGAACCGCTCCATCATCCGGGTGGCAAAATCCAGATCGGACTCGCGGTATTGAACGGTGTATTCCAGCGCGGGGTAATCATGCGCCAGCCGGTTCACCAAGGCGGGCTTACCAAGCCCGGCATAGGGGGACAGCAGTTTTTCGATAATCTGCGGCGCGGTCATGTTGTGGAATATCCGCTGGTTCCGCCTGCGCCCGGCAAGCCAGAGCCACGGCCGCATCACCAGAGAATAGCGAAAGCCGTTTTCACCAACCCCGATCCAGCGCGCCTGCGTGACGATACCCCGGAAATGGCGCCTGGACCCATACTGGCTGCGAAACTCCAGTTCCGCCTGCGTGCCGATCAGCGCATCAAAATCAATATTCGGCTTCGCCGACAGGGCATCGACGTGGTATTCGAACAGGCCGTTCATCCGGTCAGTTCCGGTAAAGCGCAACAGGTTCAGAACGTCCTTACCAAGATCGGTCTTCAGTTTTCCAATACGCGAATCTTGCGCAAGCACATTCATGGCACTACTCCGACCGACCTACCTGAACCGTCGTAAATGTAGTCTGCCGGGTATGCAAACTTTATGATGAGGCAAAATCAGGCACTTATCCCAAAACCGCTTATCCCGCCCGACCGTAAGCTGTGGCGCAAACGACGGCTTGTAAGGTCAGGTTTTCTTTCTGTCGTCCACGATCTTCATGGTGGCCACCCCGCTTTCGCCCAGCGGCACCGAGGCGAACGGCCCGCCGTGGCACATCTGGCCGGGATCACGCGGGTTCGCAGGGTCGGCGGCCGCGAAAACGTCTGCGGCAAACTGTTCGGCGTTATCTTTGGGCCGGTAGCCAAGAAAGGCCGCTTTCGCATTGTCCACCGGCGCGCGGTCATTGTTTGAAACGCCATAGATGATGGAAAACCCGGTTATTGGCGTGTCGATGGCGCGGGTCACAAGCTGGACCAGATCGCCGTAGGACAGCCAGCTTCCTACTGCACGCGGATTGCCTACATTGGCCGCCGAAAGTATGCGCATACAAACGGATTCGATGCCCCGCTTGTCCCAGTAAAGGCTTGCAAGGTCCTCGGAAAAGCACTTGGCCAGCCCATAGTAAGTGTCGGGCCTGTGCGGCACATCGGTTCCGATGAACTTGTTTTTGGGATACATGCCAACCGCGTGTATGGAACTTGCATAGACCACCCGGCGCAGTTTGTGACGGTACGCCGCTTCCCACACATTATAGGCGCCGATGATGTTTGGGCCCAAAATCTGCTCGAACGGCGCTTCATCCCCGATCGCGCCGAAATGCACGACCATGTCCGCACCCTCGAGCAGGGCCAGCATGTCGTCAAGGCTGGTCAGATCGGCGCGCTGATACCGCTCGCCCGGGTAAAGCTTGCCGATATTCGGCGCGATATCTGATGACACCAGTTCGTCGCACATCTGTGACAATGGCTCGCGCAGATAAGACCCAAGCCGGCCAGCGGCCCCGGTGAGGACAAGTTTTTTCATACAAGGTGGTCCTTTCAGCAATGTTCGAGCCTAAATGATCGCCTTTTCCACCATCGGGCGGTTTTCGGCAATCCGGTCATAGTGGAACGGCGTCAGGTCCAGCGTGCGGTAGCCTCCATAGGTCAGCCACTCTGCCGTTCCGCGCCCCATCGCGGGTGATTGCTGCAACCCGTGGCCGGAAAAACCGTTCAGAAAGATGAAATTCGCGATCTCGGGGTGCGGGCCGGTGACCGCGTTGTGGTCCAGCACATTGGTATCATACTGCCCTGCCCATTCGCTTGTGACCTTCACCGCCTCGAACGCCGGAATCCGGGTCGCTACGGCGGGCCAGACATGGTTTTCCCACAAAGTATGGTCCATTGTGAAATCATCCGGGTCGGCGGCGGGGTCAAAATCGGCATGCCCGCCCGCCATATACGTCCCACCGCCATTTTCGCGCACATGCACGCCCGACGGGTCGATCGTCAGTGGCAAATCCCGGTCCAGCGGCGTTTCTGCCGCAAAAATCCAGGTGAAGCGTTTGCGGGGTTCAATCGGCAGGCTGATCCCCGCCATCGCCGCCGTGCGCGCGCCGCGGGTGCCGCTGGCGTTCACCACCTGCCCGCAACCGACAACCTCGCCCGATTTCAACGTCACGCTTTCAATCCGCGCGCCTGCTTTGGTGATCGCAACCACCTCATTCGTCACATATTCCACGCCCCGCTCTCGCGCCTGCCTGCGCCACCACTCAAAGACGGTAGAGCCGTCGAAATACCCCTCGTCGCGACGGTTGATGCTGCCCAGCACGATATCGTCGACGTAGTAGAACGGGTAATCAGCCTTGATCTGATCCGCTGTCATCAACCGGGTTTCGGCCCCTGCTGCAAGCTGCACTTTCTGGTTTTCACGCAGAACATTGGCGAAACCTTCGGTATCCGCCAGATACAAATAGCCGAAATTGCGGATTTTCAGATCGGGCACGCGGGCGTCATTCCCCATCCGTTCGCGCAGATGCGTCACGAACTCGGCCCCGAACTGCGATATCCGCACGTTCAGCGTGGTCGAAAACTGCTGCCGGATGCAGGAATTCGTCAGCGTCGTCGCCGCCTGCGCATAGCTCGGGTCACGCTCGATCACCAAGATACGACCGTTGAAATCGGGATTTTCGGTCAGGAACCATGCCGTCGAAGACCCCATGATCGCGCCCCCGATGATCACAACGTCATAAGAGGCATGGGCAGGAGCGGCCATCAGAACACCTCACCCCGTTTGGCACGCGCCTGAACGTCGGCGATGTCGGCCTCGGCCATCCGGTAATGCGCCTTCGCAAACGCGGGCGTGATGTACCCCAAAGCCAGATCGCGCCGGATCAGAGCCACATCGCGCCGCGCCGGGTCGCCATATCCGGCACCGCCCGGGAACGCCATCATCACGCGGCGACCATGCGGGACAAACTGCTTGCCCTTGCCTTTCATCGTCGTGCCATCATCCTGCGCGATGGTCGTTGGCGCGCCATCTGCCCCCCCCTGACGCCCATGTGCGGGATGATTTACACGGTCGAACATGGCCTGAATGTCAAATTCATGCCCCTCACGCGCGCCCACTTCCATGAACTGCCCAAGACCGCCGCGATAGGTGCCTGCACCACCTGAATCGGGACGCAACTCCTTGCGCCAGATGATCACAGGGCCCACCTGTTCCGTCGCCTCGACCGGCATCGTCATAACACCCGACGGAAAAGCGGTGGCGTTCAACCCGTCGAACTTTGGCCGCGCCCCCGCGCCACCGGAGTTGAAGGTCAGCACCTCGGATCGCCGTGCATCCGCAGGTGCCGGCGCATCGGTGCGCGGCCGAAGGCTGACCTGAAAGTTGCACAGACAGCCCGCGCCCTCGGCAGGCACGGTTGCGGGTAAAAGCTGGTCTAACGCCGCATAAACCGTATCCGGCACCATATGCCCGATGACATGGCGCAATGCCACAGGGGCCGGATGCACAGCGTTCAAAATCGAGTTGACCGGGGCCGACACCTCGAACGGCGCAAGACTGGCCGCATTGTTCGGAATTTCGGGCGCAATCGCGCATTTCAGGGCGTAGCAGGCGTAGGCCTTGGTATAGACCAAGGGCACGTTGATGCCCTTTTTATCCAGACCGCTTGTGCCTTCCCAATCGCATAGAATCCGGTCTTTCCCGATTGTCAGAGACACTTTCAGGTCAATCGGGCGGTCATAGCCATCAATCCGCATCTGTCCCTTCGCCGTGCCGGGGGTCAGCGCGTTGATCCGCTCCAGCGTCGCACGGCGCGAGTTGGTCAGGATGAAGTCGGAAATCCCGGCAAGATCGCGCAGATCAAATTCGCGGACCATGTCGATCAGGCGGCGGTGGCCGATCTCGTTGCAGGTGGCCAGCGCGTAAACGTCACCGACAAGCTGATCGGGTTCGCGCACATTGCCACGAATGATGCGGATCAGGGTCTTGTCGACCACGCCCCGGTCCGCAAACCGCATGATCGGGATATAAAGTCCCTCTTCATAGACCGAGTTCGCGTCGGCCCCGAACCCGCGCCCGCCGATATCAACGATATGCGCGGTGCAGGCGAAAAAGCCGATAAGCTGGCCGTTGTGGAACGACGGCGTGACAACGGTGATGTCATGCAGGTGTCCGGTGCCCTCCCACGGGTCATTTGTTATGTAGACATCACCTTCCGCCATCGTGTCGCGGCCGATGCGGCGGATGAAATGCGGCACCGCGTCGGCCATCGCATTCACATGGCCGGGTGTGCCGGTCACGGCCTGCGCCAGCATGGCACCCTCGGCATTGTAGACCCCCGCCGACAGATCGCCCGCCTCTCGCACGGATGTGGAAAAGGCCGTGCGCACCAGCGCCTGCGCCTGTTCCTCGACGATGGAAATCAGGCGGTTCCACATAACCTGATACGCCACTTTCGACACTGACATGGCCTAAATCCCCTTTTCCGTGATGTCGATACAGCCGTCAGATAAAAGCGATGCGTTGCGGCTGGCGGGCAGGATGATAGTGGTTTCATCTTCGGTGATCACGGCGGGGCCACTGATCGTCGCACCGGGGTGAAACGCCGCCCGGGGGTAGGTTCTGGCCTGCGCCGATGCGCCCAAGGCCGCGTCAAAGACCCGGCGGGCACCGTTGGATTCGGGAGCGGCCGCTTTCGCAGCAGTTTTTGCAGGGGCAACCGGAGGGGTTGGCGTATAGGCGTTGACGGACCAGACCGCCACTTCAGCCTCTAACCCCTCGACCGTGCGACCGAAAAGGCTGCTGTAATCGGCCTCGAACCGGGCAAGAAACGTCTCTGCACTGGCAGCTTTGACTTCATCGGGTGTCAGGGGCACGGGAATTTCCCAGCCCTGCCCGGCATAGCGCATGTAGATCTTGTAGTCGGCCTTGATTGGCGACGTGGCATCGCAAGAGCGGACAAAACGGGTCGCCTCCTCCTCCATCTCAGCAAAAAGCACTTTCACTTTCGCTGCATCAAACGCCGAAATCGGCATGAAAACCGACCGGTTCGCCTCAAAACTGAAGGGCGCGCGCAGAAAGCCGATGGCAGACCCGACGCCCGCACCCTGCGGCACAAGGCAGCGCGCAACACCCAGCTTTTCGCACAGACGGGCCGCATGAAGTGGGGCAGCACCACCAAAGGCGATCATCGTGTATTCCGACAGATCCTCACCATTTTCCACGGCATGCACGCGGGCGGCGTTGGCCATGTTTTCATCGACCACCTCGGCCAGACCCCAGGCGGCTTCTTCCGCACCCATCTCCAGCCGGTTTCCCAGATGCTGTAGAAGCGCCGTTTCAGCAGCGTCAGGGTCTAATGGAATGGTGCCCCCCGCGAAATTGGCAGCATCCAGTTTCCCCAGAACAAGGTCGGCATCTGTCACCGCCGGGCGCGCGCCGCCACGTCCGTAACAGGCGGGGCCGGGTTCGGACCCCGCTGACTCTGGCCCAACCCGAATTTGCCCCAACACATCGACATGCGCCAGCGACCCACCGCCTGCGCCAATCTCGACCATATCAATCACCGGAATCGAAATCGGCATGCCAGAGCCTTTTTTGAACCGATACGTCCGCGCCACTTCGAACACCCGCGCGGTTTTGGGCGTCTGGTTGCGGATCAGGCAGATTTTGGCAGTTGTGCCGCCCATATCAAACGACAAAACCTTGTCCAGCCCATGCCGCCCGGCAATGTCGGCGGCAAAAACCGCACCGCCTGCCGGGCCGGATTCGACCAGTCGCACCGGGAATTCTGCCGCCGTATCAATGTCGATGATCCCGCCACCCGAGTGCATCAGGAACACCGGGCAATCGGCCCCTTCCGCCGCCAAGCGCCCCTTCAGGCGGCCAAGATAGGATTTCATAAGGGGCTTGATATAGGCATTTGCGATCGTGGTATTGAACCGCTCATACTCCCGCATCTGGGGTGAAACCTGGGAGGATAGAGACACCATGACACCCGGCAGACGCCGCGCCAGCACCTCGGCAATGGCACGCTCATGAGCGTCGTTTACATAGGAATGCAGCAGGCCGACCGCGATACTTTCGTACCCCGCAGCTTCCAGATCATCGACCAAAGCTTCAACTTCCGCCATATCCAGCGGGATCAGAGCCGTGCCGCGCGCATCCATCCGTTCGGTGACGACATAGCGGCGGTTGCGGGGCAGCAGGGGGTCGGGCAGCACAAGGTTCAGGTCGTATTGTTCGAACCGGCTTTCGGTGCGCATTTCGATCACGTCCCGAAAGCCCTTGGTCGTGATCAGCGCCGTTTTCGCGCCTCGCCGTTCGATCAGCGCATTGGTGGCCAAAGTGGTGCCATGGATGATCTGGCTGACGCTCGTTGCCGCAACGCCTGCCTTGACGCAGACGCGGTGCATGCCGTCGATGATCGCGTCTTCGGGCGCGCCATAGGTTGTCAGAACTTTGGCAGAATAACGAACGGCGCCCATTTCCAGCACCACATCCGTGAACGTGCCGCCGATATCCACGCCCAACCGGACCGTTTTGTCTGTCATCTGATCCCCGCCCTGCGCCCTGAGTCATGGCCAAGGTAAGGGAGTTGTCCGGGAAGTGGAATTCGAATGTTCATCGGAAGCGGCCGGTGGAGATTGCGCGGCCCCTCAGCGGCCGATCAGCAGGGCCCGGGCGCGGTTCAGCAGGTGGGCGGCAAGATAGCGGGCGGAGGTCAGGCGGCCCAGGCCTTCTTCCTCGCGATAGAGCCGCCAGGTATAGCCGGTGCGGCGAAACAGGCTGGAAGACAGCGAACCCGGTTGGCGGCGATAGGTCGTCAGCACCTCGTCCAGTCCGTGTGCCTGCGGGGTCAAAGCCAGAATCCGCAGCCAAAGGCCAAAATCCTGCCGCATCCGGATATCCGGCATCTCGACCTTGCCGACGTTCGCGGTGTCATAGACGGCGGTGGAGCAGCCAATGACATTTCCGCGCAAAAGCTGCGCCCGTGTAACGGTTCGCGGGACGGAAACGCGCTTGCCATGGCCGTTCGACTGGCGGGTGAAAGCAGTGAACGACAGGGCAGAGTCGCAAGCCGCCATGAAGGCAATTTGATGCTCTAACTTGGCGCAGAGCCACAGATCGTCGGCATCCAGAAATGCGATATAGCGCCCGCGCGCCAGCCGGATCGCCGTGTTGCGCGCCACCGCCGCACCGCCGTTCTGCGCAAGCTGCACAACCGTGATGCGGGCATCTTTTGCCGCCAGAGCCGATGCGATTGCGAAACTGTCGTCGGTCGACGCATCGTCAACGATGATCAGCTCCCAGTCTGCGCAGGTCTGGGCCTGCACCGAGGCCACAGCCTCGGCCAGGTCCGGCGCACAGTTGTAAGCGGGCATGATCACTGAAATCAGCGGCACGGGTCTCAGCGGCATCAGGCCTGTCACGATACCTGCCTCACCCGCAACAGGGACGCCGTTATCTTGGCGGGCCAGCCCGCAAAAGCCGCTGCGTTGAATTCGTCAGGGTCCAGAAGCTGAACCGCCCGGTCGGCAAAGGAAGACGATTCGCTTGCAATACTTGCCGAACACAAAGCCACGGCCACATCAAAGCGCTGCTGTGAAAAATAAGGCCAGGCTTCCATCGGAAAGGTTGCCGGTATTGCGATGGCAGCCGTGGGCGAAATGTTCACATCGCGGGGGTGGTGTTTCACATAGACGCGGTAGCCCGAGGATTGCAAATCGTGAATGATGCCGGAATAGATCCGGTGTTTGTCAGCGCTTTGGCAGATGCTGACCAGATCAAGGGGTTGCGTCAGTAGAATCGCGCTGGGCTTGTCTTGATCCAGTGTGATCGGGTCCGCGTCCAGAAACGCGCTTGAAATCAGGCCGGCCTGATGCGGCGGCAATTTTCCAAGAACATCGGCCAGGGTGAAACGGAACCCTTTCTTGCGAACCTCGGCAGGCAATGCTTCGGGTCGCGCCACTTCGATCCGTTCGATCCAGCGTTCTTCACCGTAAACCTGATGGCGCGGCGGCAGCCCCCACAACGCCCGGATCAGCCGTTTCAGGCCTTGAACCGGAAAGCGTACATAGTTTTCAAGGCCGGATTCGCGCAAAACCACCCGGTCACATCGCCCGGCCACAACCTTGGCCAAAAAGAACCCCGAATTGTAGACATAACCGGTTGCGAAATGACGGGCGCCGATCAGCGGGCCGGCCCAGCCCGTGGGGGCCTGCACCCCGGATTTGCCCCCCATCCGTATGTTTCTTTGCAAGATGGCAGGAAGGAACTTCGGCAGGTTCTGAAACGCGCGCATCTCATTGGCGTCGGTGGTGTAAATAAACTCGATCAAAGGGCAGGCAACCCGCAATCTTTCGCGCAGCGCGCCTGACACGGGCAGGTAGTCTTCCAGATAGATGATCGTGCCGGGTTGATCGTCAGCGACCAGATTTGCCACGGCTTGCAACAGATGCCGATAGTTGCCGCAAAGGTGAAGGCTGCGGTTCTCTGATTGCGTGATAGAAGCGTCTGACATCGTTCGGATTGGTCCTTGGGCCGCATTTCCTTGCCCGTATAGACCGAGCCGCCGGGCTTGTCGAAGCACAGTCGCATGTTGATCCGCCGCACGAAGTATGGTGTGGGACGTCAGCATCCTGTCGCGCAAGCGAAACATGCACTGAACGCCCAAAACCGGAGCGGACCGATGGCCAATGACCTGACAATCGTCATGTACCACTACATTCGCGATTTCGCGCGCACGCGCTATCCGGGAATCCGCGGTTTGGACTATGCGGGCTTCTTGCGGCAGTTGGATCACCTGGCCGAAAAGCACACCTTTGTGCGGATGGAAGATGTGGTCGGTGCAATCCGCGCCGGCGAGGCTTTGCCCGACAATGCCGCGTTGCTGACCTTTGATGATGCCTATAGCGAACACTACGCGATGGCCTTTCCGGTTCTGTTTGACCGTGGGATTCAGGGGTCATTCTTTGCGCCCGTCGATCCTGTGCGTCATGCGCGGCTTCTGGATGTGAACCGGGTACATTTTATTCTGGCCACAGCGGTCGATGATCCCACGCGGATTTCAGCGCCGCTTGACGCGGCGATTTCTGAAGCGCGGGCACATTACAATCTGGAAGCGGTCGAAACCTACCGCGCCGAATGGGCCAAACCGAACCGGTTTGATGATGCCGAAACGATCTACATCAAAAGGATGCTGCAGACGGTTCTGCCCGAAGACCTGCGCCACCAGATCGCGACCGATCTGTTCGCGCGGTTCGTCACGGCAGACGAGTCTGCCTTTGCGTCAGAACTGTATCTTTCGGAACCACAGGCGAAGGTCATGCAAGCCAGCGGGATGTATTTCGGGTCGCACGGCGCGTCGCATTACTGGCTGAACCGGATCACGCAGACCCAGCAGGAAGAAGAGGTTGACCGCAGCCTGCAGTTTCTGCGCGACATCGGGTCGCCCGTCGATGACTATTGGGCAATGTGTTACCCTTACGGCGGCTGGAACGACGGTTTGCTGGGCGTGCTGCGCAGCCGCCATTGCACGTTGGGCCTGACGACCGAGGTGGCAACCGCCAATCTGGATCATCACAATCCCCTGACCCTGCCGCGCTATGACACCAACGATTTCCCGCGCTGAAAATTACACGGGGAAAACCGGGTGTGGTTCCGCCAGAAAATAGCTGTCTGGCAAGCTGCCGGCGGGGCGCAACCGGTCCTCGGTTGGTGTCGCCAGAATTTCCCCCACAAACCTTATCAGATGTGGAGTGGGGCCGGTCACAAACTGGGGCGAGGTTGTCAGGAACGCGCCCGCCTGTTTGCGCGCAGCATCGGGATCGGCGCGAAGGGCGCGGAGCGTTTCCGTCAGGTCTTCCAGATTGCGCACAAGGGGCGCGCCCACGATGGAATGCTGATCAACCGGGTAATCCACATCGCCGTCCGTCAGACACACCACCGGCACCTGCTGAATCGCCGCGTCCAGTGCCGCAGCACTATACGCCGTCAGCACGACATCCGAGGCTGCAACCAGCACCTGCGGCGGCACGTTGACAATCCGCATGCGGTTTTGCGCACCCATCGCCTTGGCAAGCGCGCGGTAAGCGGCAACACGACTGGGCGCTTCTTCCGGATGAGCCTTCAGCAGCACTTGCAAATCAAGCCGTTCCGCCGCCCTGATCAGCAGGCCGACGATCTTTTCCATATGCTCCCACGCCGAGGGTTGGCAGAAAAAGCTGACGGTGCCGCTATAGGCATCAAAGTCGATCCGGTTTTCGGCCGTCATCTTCTTTCGGGCTACAGCCTGCGCCGCAATGGGGTCGTGACCTTGCGGGGCTACAATGCGGGGCGTGCCAATGATGGCCGTACGCGCAGGGTCAATCTTGAAATCAGCGCTGGCACTGGCCCGGAACTGCTCGGCGATGACGCCGTAATAATCTGTCCCGATGTTCAGATAGCGGCTGTAATTTGCGTTCAGCCCGTGCGCCTCAAGTGTCAGGGTGGGCACCTGATTGCGTCGCGCCACCGGGATGATCGCCATAACCTGCGGGGCGCGCTGCGGGGCGACGATCACCAGATCGGGCAGCGCTTGGGCTTTGACAAGCTGCTGATACCAGATCGTCAGACTGCGTCCCAGAATCAGTTGCGTATGAATGGCGGATGCAATGCGCGGTGAATTGATCCGCAGGGCATAGCTGGCCAGATTGACGGGCAGAATGCTTTGTTCGTCCAATATCACCGTCTGCAGCCAGCGGTTCAACATTCGGGCGGTGGTATGGTTGGTGGAAAACGGAAGAACCTCAATCGCGGCACCGCTGGCTGCCACCTGATCCTCCAACTCCAATGCATTGGCACCGGCATGCACGATGGTGACCTGATAGTCCTTCGCAAGTGCAGCTGCGTAACCGACGGTCGAGGCGTTATAGGCCGTGTTGCTGGTGGTGAACACCTGCACGACAGGTTTGGTCGGCAACCTGTCCGGCATGGGGTAAAGTTCTGCGGCCTGTTGTGCCGCCGACTCCAGATCGGCCAGAAGGCGCGGCAGAGGTGGGGCCCAATCCAAGGTCGCAGACACAGGCCGAACCGGTATCAAAAGACTGGCGAGACACTGACCAAACCGGACCCGCTGTTCTATGGCATCCGAAATCGAGATTACCTCGACCCTCGGATCGCTTGCCAACCCGGCCACGCTGGCAAACCCCTGAATGAAGGGTGACTGTCCGTCGTGCTTTTCTGTGGCGATGACAATATGGTCAAAGCTCGTATCGGCCAGCAGCAACTCGACCGCGCGAAGCCTGAGGCTTTGAAAATGCAGCAGATCGGCGACCGCAACTTCGATCACGCTTACGTCGGACGGCTCTGCCAGACCCGGCACCGCGCGCAATCTTGCGCCGATGGCAAGCGCCACATCGCGCGACTGACGGTGGCTGGCAATGTAATCGTGCGAAAATCGTGTGGCCCGGCTGCGAATATGTTCAACGATCAGTTCCCTGACCCCGGTGCCGGCCATAAACGGGGCAAAGTCCGCCTTGCCAAACGTGTCGCTTAGCGCGATCAGCGTCACCCGCTCGGCGTTGTGAAACAGCGACACAATCGCTTCGGGCTGTGCGTGATCTTCGGTGATGATCAGCCGGTGCGCGCATTTGGTGCGAAAGCCGCTTTGTAGAATACCCCGGAAATCCGGGTCGGTCGGCGGCTGCGCCAGCCGTGTTCCGGCACTGTCGATCAAGGCGAAATAGATATCGGTCAGCGTATTTTGCAGACTGTACACCCGACCCGCAATCTTGCGGGCCTCGGCTTCATCCAAAAGCCGCACCGCCGATGTTACCAGAACCGCCGCGTAGCGCTGGTTGCTGGATACACGTTTTTGCAACTCCGGATCATCCATCAGATCCGGTTCCGCCAAAAGCTGCGCCAACTTCGCGCGGCTGTGCCGGTTCCACGCGAAACCGTTCAAAACCGTCGCGTCAAAGCTGCGTCTGAAGCCATCTTCAACAAAGCTGTCCAACGTGTCCGGGGCCGATAACGCCAGCTGCGTCAGACGCCGTTCTGCATTGCGCCAGCCCGTCACGCTGGACCACATGCGCCAGAAAACTGCGTTTGCGGCTCTTGCACCGAACACAATTTCCACGGCGCGCACAAAATAGATGCCGACTTTGCGTGTGACAAACCGGACAGGATTGTCAGGCACCACGCGGCTCAACGCCGCGCGTCGTTCCCCGCCGTTCATGGACCGGAACGTTCTGGCGTAGAACCCAAGTTTTCGCAAAATGCCGGTCATGCAAACCCGTTTTCTGATCACGTTCCGCCACCCTTAGTGTTGGCTAGGGGTCAGTTCAACCGTGATTGATCCACGGCCAAGCGTGAATTCGCCGGAGGCAAAGCCAATTGACGTCGGCCAAGCGCACAGTATAGCTGACGTGAAACCTGCTGTCAGCGCGACCGCGGGCCCATGGGCCAGACGTGCGCTGCGGCAAGACGGGCATCGCCCAGGGCAAAAACGATGAAAATTCCACTCGCTATTCCAAACTTGCAGGGCCGCGAGGCCGACTATCTTCAGGAGTGTATAACTTCTACCTTTGTCTCGACGGTCGGGCCGTTCGTTGACCGGTTCGAGGCGGGCATTGCCGCACGTTCGGGCACCGAAAAAGCGGTATCTTTGTGCACCGGCACCACAGCGCTGCAGATCGCGCTGGAAAGTCTGGGTGTCGGTGCGGGCGATCTGGTGATCATCCCGTCGCTGACCTTTATCGCCACCGCCAATGCCGTGCGCCATTCCGGGGCCGAGGTCTGGATGGCCGATGTGTCGCCCGACACCTGGACGCTGGACCTGGCTCTGGTGCGCGCCATGATCGAGGCGGACACGGTGCCAGAGGCTGGCGGACGCCGCCACAAAACCACTGGCCGGATGCTGCGCGCTATCATGCCGGTGATGGTAATGGGGGCGGCGCTGGATTTCGGCGCTATAGTGGCGATTGCCCGCGACTACGGGTTGCGCGTGGTGGTCGATGCGGCGGCGGCTCTGGGCACGTCGGCCAGTGGAGGCGTACCGATAGCGGCGACGGGCGTGGATGCCGTGTGCTATTCGTTCAACGGCAACAAAACCGTCACCTGCGGCGGAGGCGGGGCGATTGCTGCCGCCGATACCGCATTGATGGGCCGGATCAGGCACCTGATCTCCACCGGGCGGGTGGGCGCGGCGTATGATCACGACATCGTCGCGTATAACTTTCGGATGACTAACGTGCAGGCCGCATTGGGCGTAGCCCAACTGGAGCGGTTGGAGACGTTTCTGGCCCGCAAAGCCGAACTCCACACCCATTACGCCGCCATTGCCGCACGTCACCGCGATCTTGCCCCCTTCCCGACACCCGATTTTGGCCGCAACGGGCACTGGTTTTCGGGCTTCTGGTACACCGGAGATCGCCCCGAGCTTTGCGACGCCTTCCGCGCCCATATGAATGCCGCGGGCGTCGATCTGCGCCCGTTCTGGAAGCCGATCCATCTGCAAGTGCCCTACGCGGATGCCCCCGCAACCCCGATGCCGGTGGCGGATTATCTGTGGCAGCGGCTGTTCCCCCTGCCCTGCTCCACCCACCTGACCGAGGCGGAACTTGCGCAGGTAACGGACGCCGCCGATGCCTTCTGGACCCGCACCAATGGCTAGGCGCCGCATCGCGGCTGTCACCGTGGGGCGGTCGGATTTCTCGATCCTGCGGCCGTTGATGCAGCTTTTGGCCGGGGATGCGCGCTTTGACGTGGGCCTGTGGATCGGCGGCGCGCATTACGATCCGGCGGGGGGGATGACGGTTGTCGACGTGAAGGCCTCGGGCTTTCCCGTCTGGGCGGAGATCGTGGCGCAGAGTTTCGGCCACACCCCCGAAGGCACCGTCGCCGCGATGGCCGAGCAGGTGGCAGGCTTTGGCCGCGCCATTGCAGACGGTCCGCGCCCCGATCTGGTAATCATTCTGGGCGACCGGTTCGAGGCGATAGCGGCCGCTCTTGCCTGTGTGCCGCACAACCTGCCCGTAGCGCATCTTTCCGGTGGGTCGGTCAGCGAAGGTGCTATGGACGATGTGTTCCGCCACGCGCTGACCAAAATTGCCGCCCTGCATTTCTGTGACATCCCCGAATTCGCCCGCCGCATCCAGCAGATGGGCGAAGAGCCTGCGCGGATTTTCACCGTTGGAGCACTTGGGCTGGACGGCGTGCGCGAAGCGGCTGTCAAACCCATTAAGGCGCTACGCGACCAGTTCGATTTCGCCGGTTTGCAGCCGGGTTACGTCCTGGCCACGCTGCACCCTGAAACCCGCGCGCCGGATCGGACCGGCCCGATGGCCCGCGCAATGGTGCAGGCGCTGGCGGCGACGGGTCGGCAGGTGATCTACACCTATCCCAACGCGGACCCCGGCGCGGACGAGATCATCGCCGCAATCACCGATGCCGCCACAGGCCACAATGGCCATTTCGTGACCCGAAATCTGGGGGTCGCGTGGTTTTACAGCGCCTTGGCCCATGCCGGACTGGTGGTCGGCAATTCGTCGTCCGGGCTTTATGAGGCGGGCAGCTACCGCCTGCCCGTGGTCGATATCGGCGACCGGCAAAAGGCGCGCTTTCATGGCCGCAACGTGCTGCACTGTGAAACATCCAGCGCCCAGATTGCCGCCTGCATCACCCAAGCTGCCGACCCCGCATTCCGCGCAGGGCTTGCGGGCTTCACCAACCCTTATGGCGACGGGCACAGTGCGCAGCGCATCGTCCGCATCCTTGGGGAACTCGATTGGCCCTATATCGCTTCCCCCAAGCGCTTTGCCGATGTAGACAGCGGCTTTGACGGCGGACTGGCGGATCTGACATGAAACTTGTGACCTATACCGGGGCCGAATTGCACGAGATCTGCGTGCGCGAAGACTTCAGTCTGCGCAAAACGATGGAAGTGATGAGCGTGGCGGGCCTGCGTCTCGTACCCGTTTTGACGGCAGCGGGCGGCTTTGCAGGCGTTGTGGCCGACGGTGATCTGCGCCGCTATGTGGCGCAACAGGGCGATCTCGATGATCCGGTGGGCCGTGCGACAAACCGCAACGCCCATGTCACCGAACCGGGCCAATCTGGGGCCGAGGTGCGGTCGATGATGCACCGGCGCGGCGTGGAATCGCTGCCCGTGGTGCAGGACGGCCAGCTTGAGGCGCTGCACGTGCTGTGGGTTTCGTCGTCACCGCAGGAACTGACGGCGGTGATCATGGCGGGCGGCCTTGGCTCGCGTCTTGCACCGATGACCGACACCTGCCCCAAACCGCTGCTGGCGATCGGCGGCAAGCCCATTCTGACCCACATCATCCGCCACCTGCGTGATCAGGGGGTCAGCCGGTTCATCCTTTCGGTCAACTACCTGTCCGAGATGATCGAGGATCATTACGGTGACGGGTCCGATCTGAACGTGTCCATCGAATATATCCACGAAACCAAGCGCATGGGCACCGGCGGTGCTTTGTCACTGATTGATCCCGGCACGCTATCCGACCCGTTCCTGTGCCTGAACGGTGATATTCTGAACGATCTTGACGTGGCCGCACTGCGCGAGGCGCATGATCAGAACGGCTGGGATGCGACGATGGTGGTGCGTGAACACAGCTATACGGTGCCCTACGGCGTGGTCAAAACCACCGAAGCCGGTGATTTCCAAGAAGCCGAGGAAAAGCCCACGATGTATTTCCACATCAATGCGGGCATCTACATGGTGTCGAAACCGGCGCTGTCTTTGGTGCCGGGTGGAGTGTTTTACGACCTGCCGACGCTGTTCACGGATCTGAATACCAAAGCCATGCGCGGCGGTACTTACCGGCACACCGGTCGCTGGATCG
Source organism: Rhodobacterales bacterium (assembly GCA_038207585.1). Lineage (GTDB taxonomy): Bacteria > Pseudomonadota > Alphaproteobacteria > Rhodobacterales > Rhodobacteraceae > JBBQZP01. Next base: position 123,293 of record JBBQZP010000005.1, read on the forward strand.
ACATCGGGAATGTTGCCGATTTCCACCGCGCCAAGTCGATATACGAAGGGAACCAGACATGATCGACCTTTCCCTTTCCACGCTGGAAGAACGCATTGTCGGTCGCACCCACAGCTTTTTCGCCGAAGACATGGCGGCGGCTGAAGCGGAATTGTCCACCATGCTGCGCGGCTCGCGGGTGCTGCTGATCGGTGCTGCGGGTTCCATCGGGTTTCAGACGCTGCGGGTGATTGCCAGCTTTGCGCCCCGTGTGCTGCACGTCATCGACCACAACGAAAACGGTCTCGCCGAAGTGGTCCGCGCCTTGCGGTCGGCACCGGAGCCACTGCAGGTCGATGATCTGCTGACGCTGCCGTTCGATTACGGTGGCGATCCGTTCCGGCTTTGGCTGGCGGCGCAACCGCAGGGCTACGACTACGTTCTGAACTTTGCGGCCCTCAAACACGTTCGTTCGGAAAAAGACCCCTATTCGATTCTGGCGATGTTAGAGACGAATGTGCTGAAACTGGATCGTCTGGCTGACCTTTTGCGCAGCAAGGCGGGGTTGAAGCGGCTGTTTTGTGTGTCGACGGACAAGGCCGCGAACCCGTCGTCGATGATGGGCGCGACCAAGCGGCTGATGGAACATGCGCTGTTCTCGCCGGTGCTGGGGTGGGATGATGCCACTGCCATCACCTCGGCACGGTTTGCCAACGTGGCCTTGTCGAACGGCTCGCTGTTGCAAAGCTGGCAATTGCGGCTGGAACTGGGGCAACCGATGGCATGCCCCGAAGGCTGCCGGCGGTTTTTCGTGGCACTGCCGGAATCGGGGCATCTTTGCACGCTGGCCGGGCTTTTGGGTGAAGATCGCGGCATCTGCGTGCCCTCGCTGGACCCCGCCACGCATCTTTCGCTGCTCCAGGATGTGGCGGGCTGGTTCCTGAACGCGCGCAACCTGGCGCCCTATTTCACCCGCGATGAGGATGAGGCCCGCGCCCGCGTTGGCGAGCTTTCGGCGCGCGGCGAATGGCCGGTTCTGCTGACCCCCTTGGACACCGCAGGCGAAAAACCCTATGAGGAATTCGTGGGGGCGAACGAAACCGTTCATCCCACCCGCTTTGCCAGCCTGCAACGCGTGCCGTATCTACCGCCGCAGGATACCACCAGTTTCCCCGCGCTGATGGCTGATCTGAAGCGCATCATGGCGGGCACAGGTGCAGCACCTTTGTCAATCGAACGGCTCAAAACCCTGATCGCGTCGGTCGAGGAAAGTTTCGCCCGCACCCATGTTGTCAGCACCAAATCACTGGATCAGCGCGTATGACAAAGACCCCCTGCTATATCATCGCCGAAATCGGTGTGAACCATAACGGCTCGGTCGATCTGGCGCGGCAGTTGATTGACGCGGCAGTTGCGGCGCGTGCAGATGCGGTCAAATTCCAGACCTTTTTTGCCGATGATCTGGTGACACGCAGCGCCGCAAAAGCCGCCTATCAGGTCACGAACACCGCCAATGCCGACAGCCAATACAGCATGCTCAAGGCGCTTGAACTGCCCGAGGAAGCCTTTGCCGAACTGCGCGCCTATTGCGAAAAGGTGGGCATCGCATTCCTGTCCACCCCGTTTTCTGAAGCGGCGGCTGATCTGCTGGAACGGGTCGGGGTCAACGCCTTCAAGATCAGCTCTGGCGATCTGACGCATCTGCCGCTTCTGACGCATATCGCGAAAAAGGGCCTGCCGATCATCCTGTCCACCGGCATGGGCAATCTTTCGGAGATTGAAGAGGCGCTGGCCGCCATTCGCGCGGGCGGCGATGTGCCGGTATCGCTGTTGCATTGCGTGTCGAACTATCCTGCCGATGCGTCAGACTGCAATCTGGCGGCGATGGACACGATGGCGCGGGCGTTTGCGCTGCCCGTGGGCTGGTCGGATCATTCGGTGGGGGCTGCGATTTCCTGGGCCGCTGTGGCACGTGGTGCTGTGATCGTGGAAAAGCACATCACGCTGGATCAGAACTTGCCGGGGCCGGACCACAAGGCGTCGATGGAACCTGCCGATTTCACCGATTTCGTGACGGGTATCCGCGCGATCGAGGCGGCCATCGGCACGGGCCGCAAATATCCGACCGAGGCCGAGCTTGGCACCGCAAAGGTCGCGCGCCGGTCCATCGTTGCGGTGCGCGATCTGGCGGCGGGCGACGTTCTGCGCGCCGAGGATGTCAAGATCGTGCGACCCGGCACCGGGCTTTTGCCGCGCTTTCTGCCCTTGGTGATCGGTGCGCGTCTGGGGCGGACCGTGGCGGCGGATACCCCCCTGAGTGCCGACGATTTTCATGGCTGAGGCGAACCCCGGCATCGTCATCCTTGGCGGCGGTGGTCACGCACGGGTGTTGGCCGAGGCGATTGTGGCCTGCAGTCTGACGCTGGCGGGCCATGTGGCCCCGAAGGCGGCAGATCAGGCGGTCATGGGGCGCTGGCTGGGCGACGACGATGCGCTGGCAGGTTTGGTCGCGATGGGGCACGGGCTGGCGTTGGGGCTTGGGTTTGTCGATGCAAAAGGTGCCGAACGTCGCGGAAATCTGGTGCGGCGGTGGGAAGATGCGCTGGTCACGGTGATTCATCCGTCTGCGCATGTTTCCCCTTCTGCGCAACTTTCGCCGGGTGTTTTCGTGGCGGTTGGGGCCGTTGTCGGCACCGGCACCCAGATCGGCGCAGGCTCTATCGTCAACTCGGGCGCTGTGGTCGACCACGATGCGCAGATCGGGGCGAATGTGCATATCGCCACCGGCGCGCGGCTGGCTGGGGGTGTCACGGTGGGGCGCGATGTGCTGGTGGGACTGGGCGCGCTGCTGCGGCAGGGCGTGACGATTGGCGACGGCGCTGTGATCGGGGCCGGGGCGGTGGTTGTGGGCGACGTCGCCCCCTCAGCCTTGATGCTGGGCGTGCCCGCGCGGGCGGTTGCGGGGCGCAATGGCTGACCCGGTGAAGCGTATTCTGATCGTCGGGCTGGGGTCCATCGGGCGGCGGCACATGACGAACCTGTCGGTGCGTTTTCCGACGGCGGCCTTCACCGTTCTGCGTCAGGCTGCAGTTCGTGATGACCTCTGCGAGCGGTTTGGGGCCCGAGTGGTGACTGATCTGGACGCGGCTTTGGCGGATGGCTGCGATCTGGCTGTAATCTCCTCGCCGTCGTCAAACCACATCGACACCCTGCCCGCGCTGATCGCCAATGGCTGCGCGATGCTGGTGGAAAAGCCGATTGTCGCAAGCCTTGCCGATTGTGACGCGGTGCTGGAAATGCTGGCCCACGCACCAAAAGCCGTGCGGATTTCGGGGTTCAACTTTCGCCATATCCCGTCCCTGATAAAGATGCAGCGCCTAGTGCAATCGGGTGCGCTTGGAACGATCGTGCGGGCGTCGTTCACCGCGGGGCAATGGCTGCCCGACTGGCGGCCCGCGCAGGATTACCGGCAATCCTATTCCGCCGATGCCGCGCGTGGCGGCGGGGTGGAGTTGGACCTTGTGCACGAGATTGACGTGGCCCGCTGGCTGTTCGGCGATCTGACACTGCAATTTGCACAGGGCGGGCGGTTGTCGTCGCTGGGCCTTGCGTCAAACGATGTGTCGGCGATGATCTTTACCGGGCAAAGCAACGCGCCGATTGTGCAGGTGACGCTGGACTACGTCTCGCGCAAGCGGTTGCGGCATTACGAGGTGGTGGGCGACAAGGCGGGCCTGTGCTGGGATATCGGCGGGATGCTGGATCAGATCACACCCGATGGACGCAGCCCCCTGACCCTGCCGCCCGGCGGGTTCGATGTGGCGCAAAGCTATATCGACATGGTAGACCGGATCGCCGCTGCAATGGCGGGCGACTGGCAGGAACCGCTGCAAACACTGGAGGACGGTATCGCCTCCACGCGACTGGCGCTGCAAGCGCGCGAAAGGGGAACCAAGGCGTGACGACCATCTGCACCATCTGCGCCCGTGGCGGGTCTGTCGGCGTGCCGCGCAAGAATATCCGGCTTTTGCAGGGCAAACCCCTGATCGTGCATACGATTGAACAGGCGCTGGCCTGTGGGTCGATTGATGCCGTCTATGTCTCCACCGATGATGACCAGATCGCCGAGGTGGCGCGCGCGCATGGCGCGCAGGTGCCGTTCAAACGCCCGGCGGAACTTGCCACATCAACCGCCGGAAAGCTGCCGGTGATCGAACATCTGGTGGATCATGTGGTCGCCAGCGGCGTCGATGTGACCCGCATTATCGATCTGGACCCGACCTCGCCCTTGCGCCGTGTCAGTGACATTGAGGCGGCCCTTGCACTGCTGGACGATGCGACGGATGTGGTCATCACCGGCTATCCGTCCGACAAGAACCCCTATTTCAACATGGTCGAACATCAGCCCGACGGGAACGTGCGGCTGGTGAAGCTGTTGCCCGATGGCGTGGCCTCGCGGCAGGCGGCGCCGAAGGTCTATTCGATGAACGCCTCGATCTATGTCTGGCACCGGCGCAGCCTGATGGCGGGCCTGTGGAACGGGCGCACGCGGCTGTATGAGATGCCGCGCAACCGGTCCATCGACATTGACAGCGAGATTGATTTTCAACTGGTCGACATGCTGATGACCGCAGCAAAAGAGGGTGGCGATGACAAGCTCTGATCATGTGGTTGTGCTGACGGGCGGCGGCGGCATTCTGGGCCGCGCGATGGTGGAACGGCTGACGGCGGCGGGTTACGCCGTGGCGGTCGTCGACCGGGTGACGGCGCTGGCGCAAACGGCGGCTGGGCTGGCCGTGGCACCGGGGCGGGCGCTGGCCTATACCTGCGACATTGCCGACCCGGCGGCGCTGAAGGCGCTTCACTTGCAGGTGAAGGCCGATCTGGGGCCGGTTTCGGCGCTGATCTGCAACGCGGCGACCAAAAGCGACAACTTCTTTGAACCCTACGAATCCTTCCCGCTGGAGGATTGGAATTACGTTCTGTCCGTGAACCTGACAGCACCCATGCTGTGCGCGCAGGAGTTCGGCCCCGGCATGGTGGCGCTGGGCGGTGGGTCGATCGTGAACACCCTGTCGATTTACGGCATCGTCGCCCCCGATCAGCGCATTTATGACGGTTCGCTGTACGAAGGCCGCGCGATCAACACCCCGGCGGTCTATTCGGCGTCGAAGGCCGGGCTGTGGGGGCTGACGAAGTATCTGGCCAGCTATTGGGGCGCGCAGGGTGTGCGGGTGAATGCGGTGACACCGGGGGGAATATTCTCGGGCCAGAACGATACCTTTGTCGGCAAATATTCCGCCCGCACCATGATGGGCCGCATGGGCGAGCCGCACGAGATTGCCGATGCCGTGACCTTCCTTGTGTCCGACAAGGCCAGCTACATCACCGGCCAGAACCTTGTCGTTGACGGCGGGTTGACTGCATGGTAGCCGCCGGAACACCCGAACCAAAGGCCGTATGAGGCAGGAAAACCAATGAATTCCCAAGCAATCAGCGATCTTGACGCAAGCGTGCGCACCGTGTTTGCCGAGGTCTATTCAGGCCAGCATTTCGGTGCGCCGGCCCCCGATCTGGCTGATGACACCGTGCTTCTGGACACCGGGCTTGATTCGCTTGGCTTTGCCATTCTGGTGACCCGGCTTGAGGAAGATCTGGGGTATGACCCGTTCAGCCTTGCGACCGAAGCGTTTTACCCGCGCACCTTCCGCGAATTCGTGGATTTCTACGCGGCCCACGCGCCCGCATGACCCTGCACGCCTCTGTCGCCTCGGTCGAGGGCGGGCGCACGGCGCTTGTCAGCGGCGGGGTGCGGCTGACCTTCGGCGATCTGGCTGCGCAGGCGGCAGAAATGGCACCAGAATTTGCCGGGCGCCGGGTTCTGCTGAACCTTTCCGACCCCGTTGCCGCCCTGCGCGCCCTTGCGGCGATGGATGGGCAGGCGGCGGTGGTGGTGCTTTCGTCGCCCGCGCTTGATGCACTAACGCTGCTGGGTTTCATCGCGCCCGGCCGGATTGACACAATCCTGACCGACCGCGCCGATCTTGCGGCGGATGGTGTGGCCGTGGTGGCCAAGCCCGCCGATCTGCCCGGCCCTTTGGGTGCTGCAACTGCGACGGATTGGGTGATGACCACCTCTGGTACCACCGGCACACCGAAACTGGTGCGCCACAGCCTTGCCTCGCTGACCCGCTCTACCCGCACCGATCAGACGCGCGGCGCGGGGCAGGTCTGGGGGCTGTTGTTTGACTATACCCGCTTTGCCGGGCTTCAGGTCGTGCTGCAAAGCCTTTTGTCAGGGGCAACTCTGGTGATCCCGCCCGCCGATCTGCCGCTTGAGGGCAAACTGGCCGACCTCGCCCGCGCAGGCTGCACGCATCTGAGTGCGACCCCGACGCTTTGGCGCAAGATCCTGATGACCGCGGGGCACGAGGCGCTGGCCCTGCGTCAGATCACGCTGGGCGGTGAAATTGCCGATGATGCGGTAATCGGCATGTTGACGCGCCGGTTCCCTGACGCCCGCGTGACACATATCTTTGCGTCCACCGAGGCCGGGGTAGGCTTTTCCGTCACCGACCGCCGCGCCGGATTTCCCGCCAGCTATCTGACCGATCCGCCGTCGGGCATCGGACTGCGCATCGCGGATGGCCACCTGCATATCCGCAATACGATGGTGGGCGACAGCTATCTGGGCGGCGGCGCGCGGTTGGCGCAGGACGGCTGGGTTGATACCGGCGATGCGGTCGACATTCAGGGCGACCGGGTGATTTTCAAGGGCCGCAGTTCGGGCGTGATCAACGTCGGCGGCGACAAGGTCCACCCCGAAGAGGTGGAGCGCGCCTGCCTTAGCCACCCCGCCGTGCGCCTTGTTCGGGTCTATGCCAAAGCCAATCCGATCATGGGCGCGCTGGTCGCCGCCGATATCGTGGCCGAAGACGGGGCCGAAGCCGCAGCGGGTGGTGCCGGACCCTTGCGTGAGGCAATCAAGGCCCATGCAGCCAGTCAGCTTGCCCGCCACATGGTGCCCGCCTTCATCCGCTTTACCGCCGCGTTCGAGACGAATGCCGCCGGAAAACTGATCCGCGACAGCGGAAAGGACAAGATATGACCAACGCCCAGACGCCGCTTAAAAACGTGCTTGTCACTGGTGCGACTCGCGGCCTTGGCCTTGCCATCGTGGAACGCCTTTTGCGGGATGATTACCGCATTATCTGCATCGGACGCACGCCCAGCCCCGAGTTTACCGCCCTGCATGACGCGCACCCTGACCGCATCGTCTTTCGCGCTTTCGATCTGCACGAGATCGAGGGAATTCCGGCGCTGGTATCGGGCCTGACCCGCACCCATGGTCCGCTTTACGGGCTGGTCAACAATGCGGCCGTCGGTCTGGACGGCGTTCTGGCAACTCAACACGCCAGCGAAATCGGCCGTGCGTTGCGCATCAACCTAGAATCCCCGATCCTGCTTACGAAATACGCCTGCCGCAGCATGCTGGCGCGCGGCGTCGGGCGGATCGTGAATATTTCCAGCATCATCGCATCGACCGGGTTCAACGGGCTGTCGGTTTATGCCGCAAGCAAAGCTGGTCTTGAAGGCTTCACAAGGTCCCTTTCGCGCGAACTTGGCCGGGCACGGATCACGGTGAACTGTGTGGCACCGGGGTATATGGAAACCGACATGACCGCCGCTTTACAGGGCGAAAAGTTGAACTCGATCCGCCGCCGTGCGCCCTTGGGCCTGCCGCGCCCACAGGATGTGGCGGGATCGGTCGCGTTTTTGCTATCGGATGAGGCGGCGATGATGACCGGGTCCATCGTCACGGTCGATGGCGGAAGCACCGCCTGATGAGCGTGATCGAAACCCGTTTTGCAACCGCGCAGGACCGGGGCGCGCTGATCGCCTTTATCCATGACCATTGGTCCGCAACCCATGTGTTCTGCCACGCACCCGAGGTGTTTGACTGGCAGTATCTGCAACCGGACGGGCGATTCAACATGGTTCTGGCGCAGCAGGGCGATACCGTTCTGGGTGTGCTGGGTTTTATTCCGATGGGGCGGTTTGACGCGGCTTTGGGCGACGGTGATGTGCTTTTGGCCCTGTGGAAGGTGCGCGACGATATCGCCCCGCCAGGGTTGGGGCTGCGGATGCTCAAGCTGATACAGTCGCAGCTGAAACCCCGGATGATCGGCGCGATTGGCACCTCTGAAATGGTCGGACCTTTGTATCGCGCCCTTGGATACACCTTGGACCGTCTGCATCAGGCCGCGATCTTTGCCGAAGGCGGTGCTGCGCAGATTGCCTCGGGCGTGCCGGATCACGCTTTCGCGCCGGGTTCGGTAACGACGGGCGACTATCGCCTGACAACGCCGACACTGGCTGATCATGCCGTGATAGAGTCGATTTCAGCGTCGAATACGCCGCAAAAATCGCTGACCTATGTGCAGGAGCGGTATCTGAACCATCCGTTTTATGCCTACCGCACTGCGCTGGTCTGGCAGGGCGATCAGGCGCGCGCGTTGGCCGTCTGGCGCAGGGTTGATTGCAACGGCAGCCATATCCTGCGGATCGTCGATATCATTGGCGACACCGATTGGCTGGCGCATGGGCAGGCTCTTTTCCGGCCCGTTCTGGCGCAAAGCGGCGCGGAGTATATCGACCTGATGCAGCTTGGCACCGATGATGCGGTGTTGCAGGCCGGCGGCTGGATCAGCCCCGTTTGGGTGGATGGGTTGGTACTGCCGAATTACTTTGCGCCCTTTGTGGCAAAGAACATCACCATCACGCTGGCTTACCGCCAGTTCACCCCCGGCGCAGGGCCAGTGCGGCTGTACCGGGCCGATTCAGATCAGGACAGGCCGAACATGGCCCCAGTCATAGCGGAGCGTCATGCATGAAACAGGTTCTGCTCAGCGGATGCGGCAACATAGGTTTTCGCCATTTGCAGGCGATTGCGGCGATGCCCACACCCGCGCATGTCACGATCGTCGAGCCGAACATGGCCGCACACGCCCGGATCACCGATTTCACCGGATCACACACCGGGCCGCACCTGTTTACGCTGTTGGCAGCCTTGCCCGACGCGCCCGCGACCTTTGATCTGGCCGTTATCGCAAGTTCTGCTGATGTGCGCCGCGCTATTGTCGAGGCAATTCTGGCGCGGCATTCTGTGCGTATGATGGTGCTGGAAAAGGTTCTGTTTCAGCGGATTTCCGATCTGGATGCGGTCAGCGCGAAGTTGGTCCAGCACGGCGTCACCGCGTTTGTGAATTGCGGGCGGCGCTATTTCCCCGGCTATCTGGCCGCGCGCGACCGTTGGGCCCACGCACGACCCCTGCATATCGAGGTGGCAGGGGCCGCGTTCGGGATGTGTTCGAACGGAATTCACCTGCTGGACCTTGCGGAATTCCTGAACGCTGCACCCGTGGTTTCGGTTGATGCCAGCGGATTGAAACCGGGGTCAATTCCCGCCAAACGCGCGGGCTGTGTGGAGGTGTTCGGCACCTTGCAGGCCAAACTTTCGAATGGTGCAACACTGCGCGTGACCTGCGCCGACAGCGATGCAATGTCGATAGCGGTCAGCGTGAATGGCAAAGGCGTTTCGGCGCAGATTGACGAGTTGGCCCGGCAGTTGGCCGAAGCGGGTCAACCAACCGCATTCGGAGCAAGAAATGTCTCGGAATGCTGGGAGATTTACGACCAGTGCCTGCGCGAACAAACCTGCGGGTTGACGCCGTTTGCCAATAGCACCGGTCAGCACCGGCTGTTTCTTGCGGCACTGAATAACCATCTGGGGCTTGGGGCCAATGCCCTGTGCCCGATCAGTTAGGGGGCGGGTATGACCCAGACCAGACCAGACATTCTGCTTGTCGGCGCGGGCAATATGGCCGCCGATTACGCAAAGGTGCTGGCCGCCCTTGATCTGCGCCCGCAGGTTTTGGGGCGCGGTGCGACGTCAGCGGCGACCTTTACGGAGGGGACCGGGCTTGCGGTTTCAACCGGGCCGCTGGCTGATCAGCTTGCTGCCTTGCCTGCTGTGCCCGACACCGCGATTGTCACCGTGAATGCGATGTATTTGGCCGAAGCCACGGCAGACCTGATCCGCGCCGGGGTGAAGCGGGTGCTGGTGGAAAAGCCCGCAGGTCTTGATCTGGCAGAGTTAGAGACGCTTTGCGCCGTTGCCACACAACACAAAGCCGAGGTTTATGTCGGCTACAACCGGCGTTTCATGGCTTCGGTTCTGCGCGCACAAGACATGGTGGCCGAAGACGGCGGTATCCTTTCGGTGAAATTCGATTTCTCGGAACCCTCGCGCCGGATCGCGCAGATCGCCAAGCCGCAGCGCGAATTGGACACATGGTTTTACGGGAATTCGTCGCATGTGGTGGACATGGCGTTCCACTTTTTCGGCACGCCCGTGCGGCTGGATGCGTCAGTAACGGGTTCTGTAAGTTGGCACGCAGCAGGCGCGGTCTTCACCGGGCACGCGCAAAGTGCAACCAACGCGCTGATGTCGTGGCATGCCAACTGGCTGTCGCCGGGCCGTTGGGGGGTAGAGGTCATGACCCCCGAACGCCGCCTGATCTTTCAGCCGCTGGAGGAATTGCGCGTGCAAAGCCACAAGGGCTTTGATGCGGTGCCCGAGCCTTTGTCCAATCAGCTGGATGTGGATTTCAAACCCGGTCTGATGCGGCAGGTCCGTGCCTTTTTGTGGGGCGAACTGGCCGACCGGCTGCAACCCCTTTCCCAGCATGCGCAGGCAATGCAATGGTACGAAATGATCCGCTGTGGCGGCAGTCTGGACCGGAAAGGGACCTAGAATGAGTTCTGAAAGCGTCTCTGTTCTGGTTGAACGCGCAATCGACCAGGCCTTTGAGTTCGCCGAACTCAAAAAGTTTGGCGCTGCGGTGAACGCATTTGCGCTGGCCCGGACTTTGGCATTGGACATGGCTGATCCGCTTGAGATGCGCCGCAGACTGGCACGCAATGTTGCTGGCTTTCGACGTGAACGCGAAACGTATCGCGCGCGGCTAGCAACACGCGACGGTGGAACAGATACGATTGTGGTCTTGTCGGATTCTCTGGGCCTTCCCCGCCCAGATGAGGCCGCGCGGGAGCCGCACACCTATTCGTGGCAGTTGCGAGATTTGTCTGACGGAGCCCGCATCGACAGTCTGTGCCAACGTTTTTTTACGACCGATCACGTTGTGCAAACCCTGGACGAAAACCCCGAACTGGGTGCCGAAGCCGATGTTGTGGTGCATGTCGGTCTGAACGATTGTGCCAATCGGATGTTTCTGGAGCCAGAGCGATTGAGTTTGGCACTTTTGCCGGACGACTTGAACGCCAAGGTTGTTGAATTTGCGCGCAAATATCGCTTGCAGATACTGCGCCACCTACCGTCGCGTCATTATGTCCCGCTTGAGCGTTTCCGTGCCAACCTTGATGTCATCGTTCAGCGTCTTTTGCAGCGCAAGGCAAAGCGCGTGATACTGGCCACGATCATCATGCCGCCAATCCGATTTTGGCGCGGAACACCGGGAATCAACGCAAACTTCGGGCGCTACAATCATGAAATCATGCAAGCCGCGTCTCGCAGTGACGTGCTGCTTTTGGATATTGACCGACTCGTTTGGCATGCGCTGCCGCCTGACCAGTCCGAAACGGACAGCCCGCTTTTGCACGACGGGATGCACCTGTCATACGCAGGGCATTCATTGATGGCACGCCACATTGTTGACCTTCTCAAAGGCAAGCCAAAGCCGAGGCCGCGATGAAACGGCGCAAGGTCATCCTTCACATCGGCACAATGAAGACCGGAACCTCCAGTATTCAGGCCGCGCTAAAGGGGAACAAGGCGTGGCTTGCTGAACGAGGCTGGGCTTTTGTCGGCTGGCCCGCGCGAAGGGCAGAGGTTCTGACCCGACGCATCACCCGTCTGACCGGCGACAATGATATCGTGATTTCAGATGAGGGTCTTTGGCATTTTGCCGACAGCCTGCGAAGTGATACGGCAGCGATGGCGCAGGCGTTAAAGCCTTACGACGTCACGGTGATGGTCTATTTTCGGCGGCCGGACGAATTCTTTGAGTCGTGGTTTTCGCAGGGGTTGAAGAGGGGCACCGGCTCGATATCCTTTTCAAAGTTCGAAACGTCGGCCTTTGTCAGAGCGGGCAGCCAGTTTGTCGAACGGCTGAATATCTTTGCCCGGCTTTACGGCACCGAGGCGATCCGCATCGCCCCGTTCGAGAGGTCGCAACTGGCCAACGGCGATATCGTATCGGACTTTCTGACCCGCAGCGGCATCGTTCCACGCGACGAGCTGGCGCAGTTGCATGACAGCGGATTTGTCCCCTCACCCGATCAGAACCGGTCCCCCGATGCAGCCCGTATCCTGTTAGGCAGCCTGTTGCGGCAGTTCGGAAAGGTGGACCCTCAGATTGTGGAAATGGTGATGAACGCACCGGATTACATGCCCGAAGTTCAGGATATGCCGACCGGGGCAATCGTGGACAAGACCCCCAAGGCGCGGTTGCTTTATGCCGACGAAATTGCGCGGGTCAACGCGCGGTATCGTCCGGCCTTTGCCAAATTGCAGGAAATGTATGGCGATGCCGGCGATACGTTCTTTCGCGATTGGTGCGACGATCCGAAAAGGATTGTGACAACGCCGTTGCGCGGCGCCTATGACATTTTGTGTGCGTCAAACGGGGGCAATGTTGCGTTAAAGCCAAGGCGCAGGTTCCGTCTGAATTTCTGGTCATGACGGGCCCGCGCGCCCTTGAACCCGTTTTCGTTATCCAGAATCTGGCCGGGCTTTCAGGCGGGGCAGAGCGGATACTGGTGGAGACAGCGCGGGCAATGGCGGAACGCGGAATGCGCCCCCGGATCGTGACATTTGACACCCGCGAGGGGCCATGCGGATACGACACGGGCGATCTGCAGGTGCGGAGCGTCTTTCCGTGGAAGGCCACGGGGAACGCTGGCGCGTCCAACCGGCCGGGGCGCGGCTCTGCCCTGAAGCAGGTTGCAAAGTCGGTGCCCAACCTTTTTCCGATCGGTCATCTTAAATGGCAGATGACGCATGGCATGTTCGAGCGCGCGTTGCGGCGCAATCTGCGGGACAATGGCGGCGATGTCGTAATCGGATTTCTTCCCCCCGCCATCTCGGCTGCAGTCAGGGCGGCCCGCGCGCTTAGCCTGCCCTCCATCGCGTCAACCCACAACGTGCCTGACCTTGATTTCGGCGCATCGGCGCGCTGGGATCAGAACCCGGTCTATCGCAGCAGAACACGGCAGGCACTAGATCTTGCAGACCGGGTGACGGTTCTTTTGCCCGAGTTTGCGCAGTGGTTTGGGCCGGGTCAGCGTGACCATGTCGTGGTTCTGCCCAATCCGGTGTCACGTCTTGATGGTCTTGCCACGCGGCCCGGTGACGCGGGGCCGCGTCGGCCCGTGATCCTTGGGGTGGGGCGGCTGACCGACATCAAGGGATGGGATATTCTGATTGCAGCCTTTGCGCGGATTGCCGGGCAAATTCCCGAATGGACCGTGCGCATATTTGGCGAAGGTCCGTGCAAGTCGGCCCTTGCAGAGCAGATCAGGGCGGCGGGTCTGGAGGGGCGGGTCGCTCTGTGCGGGCTAACGCCTGCGATCGGGGCGGAGTATGATCGTGCCGCAATTCTGTGTCACCCCGCCGCTTTCGAAGGGTTTGGCCTCGCCGTCGCCGAGGCCATGGCGCATGGCCTGCCGCCCGTAGCCTTTGCCGACTGCGCCGGGGTGTCCAACCTGATCACATCTGGCGCGGACGGAATTCTGGTGGAACCTGAGGCAGACCGGACCGCTGCCCTTGCGATGGCACTGCTGACCCTGGCGAATGCATCAGATGTGAGAGAACGCCTTGGGTCATCTGCCCAAGCCATCTCTACCCGCTTTGAGCGCACGCACCTGCTGGACGAATGGGCCCGGATGATCCGCGATGTAAGCGGCACGCGTCGCTAGTTCCCGCCCCTTGCCAGAGACGAATTGCACCACATCACACGTTTCAAACAACCCTGCGACACCTAGAGTTCTGTGGTAATCCCCCCCGAAAGTAAGGGGCGGCGGAAGTAGAATTTTCTCGGCAAGATGCATGAGGAGATTTTGAATGAAGATGACGAGATACAGCGAACTGAATAGCCCCTAGGTTTGTAGACGCCTTGCTTGGTAATTTTGGAAGCAAGGAGGACGATTTGTCCGGAGCTAAATTCACAGATGAGTTCAAGCGCGATGCCGTGGCGCAAGTCGAGGATCGGGGCTACCCGGTGCGCGAGGTGGCCGAGCGATTGGGCGT
>JBBQZP010000006.1:0-118958 GCA_038207585.1 Rhodobacterales bacterium
TGAACCCGTTGTTCGCAAATAGAACTTTCTGCCTGCTTTTGACCTCAAATGCGCGTCTGAGTGCGGCTGCTCAATCGAAATCCCGCACAGGATAACAGCGCAGCAGGCAGCTTAGCCCGACACCCCTGATGAAAGCCGCAGGCTGGCTTCGAATCCGTCGGTTCGGCCCGCGCGCGGCGAGCGCAACGTCAATTTACCGCCACTGCGCTCGGCGATGGCGTTAACGATACAAAGTCCGAGGCCACTCCCCTCGCTACCGGTTCTGTCACGCTCAAAGCGGTTGGTCAGACGGGTCAGCACCTCGGGTGGCACAACGGGGCCGTCGTTTGCGACGGTAAGGATGCCGTCTGCACTTAATCTCACCGCAACCGTGCCGCCCGTCTTGGCATGGCGCAGGGCGTTGTCGATCAGGTTGCGACACAGGATGGCGAACGCGTCAGGGTCCAGATCCGACATCACGGGACTGTCCGGCAGCGACGTGACAATCCGCCCCGGCGCTGTTGAACGCGACAGATCATCTATGATCAGACGGGCGACAGGGCGAAGGTCGGCCACACCATCCATCCGCAACTGGCCCCCCTCGGCACGGGCCAGTTGCATCAGGCGTTCGGACAGCCGCGTCAGACGTTTCAGCGTGGCTTCGATGTCGGCGGCGCGGGTTCTGGCGGCGGAATCCGTGGTCTCGGCCTGCAATCGTTGTGCTTGTGCTATCGCCCCGGCCAGCGGGGTGCGCAATTCATGCGCGGCATTTGCGGCAAAGCTGCGCTCGGCCTCGAAGGCGGATGACAGGCGAACCAGCACGCTGTTCATTGTGTCCGCCAAGGGGGCGATTTCCGTGGGCAGATCGTCCGTAGCGACCGGGCTGAGGTCTCGGGCACCGCGCGCAGCCAGCCGGTCGCGGAACTGGTGCAAGGGTCCAAGGCTGCCCTTGACGGCAAGGACGATGACAAGGAGTGCCACCGGAAGGACGATCAGCAGAGGCAGACCAAGGCCCATCTGCAATTCCCGCGCGACGCTTGCGCGGTGGTCCAGTGGTTCGGCCATTGTGATGCGGATTGTGCCCTGCACGGCATCCTCGTTATAGAACCGATGCGTGGCAGATTGGCGGAAACCCGCACCGTCCCATAGCGGGAAGGCTGCCACATCGGCGGCGTGCGATTGCAGCAGGACTCGCCCCTGATTGTCGCGCACGATGTAGGTGAAGAACTCGTTATGGTCGCGTAGGGCGGCAAGGCGCTGGCTGATGCCTTCCTCGTCGCGACCCAGAATGTCGACAACCGCCAAAGGCAGGATGCGCTGCGCCGTTTCTTGCAGGGCGGAATCGAAGACTTCCTCGATCTCGGCCCGCGCGATGATTGCCGTCACGCTGGCCGCCGTGATCCAGACCAGCGTCAGCGCAAGGCCCAGCCACAGCCCCAGCCGCCCCTGCAGACTTCGCGGCCCCCTCATCCGCGCCCCAAGCGGTAGCCAAGGCCACGTTCTGTCTCAATAATGTCGGCGCCCAGTTTCTTGCGCAGGCGGCTGACATGAACCTCGATCGTGTTGCTTTCGACCTCGGCGCCGAAGGCGTAAAGTTTGTCTTCCAGCTGTGCCTTGGACAAAAGCTGTCCGGGTCGGGCCAACAGCGCCTCAAACAGCGCCCATTCGCGGGCGGTCAGGGCGACGGGCCGCCCATCGCGGTGCAGACTGCGGGCGGCAAGGTCAATGTCCAGCGGGCCATGACTGACCATGGGGTTGGGGTTCCCGGTATAACGGCGGGCGACAGACCCTATCCGCGCGGAGAGTTCTGAAAGATCAAAGGGTTTCACCAGATAATCATCCGCCCCGGCATTCAGCCCTTCAATTCGGTCGCTGATCTGATCAAGCGCGGTCAGGATGATGACAGGGGTCACATCGCCCATTGCCCGCAAGCGCCGCAGGAAGGGAATACCCCGCCCGTCGGGCAGCATCAGGTCCAGCAACACCAGATCAAAAACCGCCCCCGCCATTGCATCACCTGCCGCATCCAGTCGCTGCACCCAATCAACCGACTGGCCATCGGCCGCCACCTGATCGCGCACGGCGGCCCCCAGCACGGTATCATCTTCGATCAGCAGAATCCGCATGATGCGCACCGTCCTTTCAGTTTCACATGACAAGTTCTGACCACCTTGCCTGACACAAAGCTGAAGCGCGGTATCAACCGCCTTCAGGCTGCCGTCAGCTTTGGCGGATATCACATCCCCAAGATTGGCCGAAACCCGGAGTCTGACCCATGCGACCGAAACTGACAATTCTTGCATTTCTGGCGGCTTTTCCCGCCGGGATGGCGCGGTCGGATGATGATTGCTTTGTGCCTATGGCAAACTGGAAACCGCGCGAGGCTGTTGCCCAGCTTGCGGCAGAGCAGGGCTGGACCCTGCGCCGTATCAAGATCGACGATGGCTGCTACCAGATTGATGGCCGCGACGCGCAAGGCCGCGCCATCGAAGTGAAGATCCATCCCGGCACGCTGGCGATCATCGAATTTGAGTTCGAGGATCAGGATCAGATGCACGGGGACAAGGTTCACAAGAAGAACTGAAACTGCATCACAAAGCCGCTGACAAGCCTAGCTGGAACATTTGCGATTGCGAGGATGGTGGCCGTGGCCCGCCTTCACATGGCCTGTTCTCGCGCCATGCACTCCGGTGAAATCGCTTGATCCTGTTCCCCGACCACCTGTCCAACGGCCCCTCCCTGTTCCAGCGGGGCCTTATTCTTCCTGACGCCAAGCTGAAGCAGAAAAAGCCGGGCCGTCAGGAACGTCTCAGGTTCGGCGCGCAAATCGGCCCTATCAGATGCAAGGAAATCCGCCATGAAGACCCGACTTTCCATCCTTTTCGCCTCGACTGCGCTGACGTTCGCGCTTGGCCACCCGGCGCTGGCCGCGATGCAATCCAGCGGCAACGCCACAGGCTTCTGCGGCAGCGACGTTTGCATCATGAGGTTCGGGGATGGCGACCAGACCATACCCCTGATCCGCGTCAGCGATGATGATGATGACGACGACGGCGGCTGGTTCCGCTGGGGGCATGATGATGATGATGAATGTGACGATGATGAAGGCAAAGACTGCGGGGCCGCATCGGGCAAAGGTAATGCAGCACCTGCGGGCACTATGGCACCGCCTGCGAATGGCCTGTTCGGCAACGGCGCACCGCCTGTCGCGGTGACCAACTGATCCCGATCAGACTTATCCCGGTTCCGGTTCGGCCGGGGTCGGTCCAAAAACAATGGAGCCCCCAAATGAAATCCCTTCTCGCCACGCTTGCGCTGACCACCGCCCTGACCCTGCCGGGGCTGGCCATGGCACGCCCTGTCACCCTGACCACCACGCTGAACAGCTATGGGGGAGACGGTGCCTATCTGGCACTTTACGTCACTGACGCCTCTGGCGCCTATGTCGGCAGCCTGTGGATGGCAGGCGGAAAATCGAAGTATTACCAGCATCTGACCGATTGGTATGCCGCTACAAATGGGGATCTGGGCCAGATCAACGGTATCACCGGGGCCAGCGTCGGCGCTGGCCGGACGCTGGAAGTCTCGGTCGATCTGGCAGATGCCTTGTTCGATGCGGGCTATACACTGCACATCGACGCGGCGGTTGAGGATATGCGCGAAAGCCCCAATGAGATTGCGGTGCCGCTGACAACAGATGGTGCGGGCACGCCTGTGCAGGGCCGCCGCTACATCGCCAGCTTCACCTACCGGTAAGGGGCTGCCCATGATCCGCGCGCTTCACCGCTGGCCGGGGCTGGTGGCCCTTGTTCTTGTGACCGTCCTTGCACTTAGCGGTGCTGCGCTGTCGGTGTTTCCGATGGCTGAACGGCTGTCAGCAGCACCGGCGATGGCGGGACAAAGCCTGGCCGATCTGGCCGCGCGTGTGGCCGGCAGCCATTCGGGGCTGGAGGAAATCCGCCGCTCACCTTCCGGCACAGTCACCGCCTGGTGGTTTGACGGTGGCACGCCGGGGTCTGCGGTGATTGACCCTGCAAGCGGCGCGGATATCGGTTCGGCTGACCCCAATCCGGTGGAGCGCTGGCTGACCACCCTGCACCGGTCGTTGTTTCTGGACGATACCGGGCGACTGGTGATGGCGGGGGGTGCTGTGGCCATGCTGATGCTGGCGCTGTCGGGTGTGGCGCTGGTGGCGCGGCGCGCGGGCGGTTGGCAGCGGTGGTTTGCACCCCTGCGCGGGCCAATGGCCGGGAGGCTGCACGTCGAGATTGCCCGGATCGCCGTGTTCGGCCTTGCGCTGTCAGCGGCCACCGCCCTGTGGATGACCGCATCGACCTTTGACCTTTTACCCGATGGTGAAGTGCGCCCCGTTGATCCTGCCGCCGTCAGTGGTCAGATCGCTTTCCCATTGGACCAGATGGCCGCGCTGCGCGAGGTCCCTCTCGCGTCCTTCCGCAAGCTCAGCTTTCCTTATGCAGACGATGCGCAGGATGTCTTCAGGCTATCCACGGATGCGGGCGTTGCCCTGATCGACCAAGGCACGGGCGAGTTGCTGTCATTTGCGCCCCTGACGCCATGGCAGCGCGTATCGGAAACCATCTACATGCTGCACACGGGGCAGGGTGCTGCGGTGCTGGGCGTGATCCTTGGGCTGATCGCGCTGAGCGTTCCCGTCATGGGCACAACCGGCGTTCTGATCTGGGCTGCTGCGCGCCGGGGCCGGCCACGCTTGCGGGGTGTGGTTCCGGCGGGCAGGGCGCAGACGGTGATCCTTGTGGGCTCCGAAGGGGGCAGCACCTGGGGCTTTGCCGCAACGCTCGCCCGTGCGCTGCAAGCGGGGGGGCAAGCGGTGCATCTGGCTCCGATGTCTGCCTTTGACCCTGCACGTTACCCCCGAGCCGAACGGTTTCTGATCTTGGCTGCCACCTATGGCGAGGGCGATGCCCCCGCCTCGGCCAAGGGCTTCCTTGATCAGTTGGCAAGCCTGACCGAAAGGCCGAAAGCCCCCTTCGCCGTGCTGGGCTTTGGCGATCGCAGCTTTCCCGCCTTCTGCGCCTTTGCCGCCGAAGTGGACAAGGCCGCCCGTGCCAAGGGTTGGGCCAGCCTCTTGCCGGTGGACACGGTTGACCGCCAGTCACCGCAAGATTTCGCCAGTTGGGGCCGGGCGTTGGGTGCCGCTTTGGGCTCTTCGCTGAACTTGAACCACCAGCCTGTCCGTCCGGCGGCAGACAGCCTGATCTTGATTTCACGCCGCGATTACGGCGCGGAAGTGCAGGCCCCAACCGCGATCCTGCGCTTCGCGCTGCCAAAGGCTGATCTCTGGGCGCGGCTGGCGGGTCGGGGCTTTGCGCGGTTTCAGGCGGGCGATCTGATCGGCATCCTGCCCGAGGGATCACCCCTCCCGCGGCTATATTCGCTGGCCTCTGGCAGCAAGGACGACTTTGTCGAAATCGTTGTGAAGAAACTTCCCGGCGGCCTGTGTTCCGGGCAGCTATTGGCACTGGAACCGGGGGATGCTGTGCAGGGCTTCCTGCGGCGCAATCCGGGATTCCACGCCGGGCGGGGCCGCGCGCCCCTGATCCTGATCGGGGCGGGTACTGGGATCGGCCCGTTGGCTGGGTTCATCCGCGCCAATACGCGTCGCCGCCCGGTGCATCTTTTTTTCGGAATGCGGCACCCTGAAAGTGATTTCCTTTATAGCGATGATTTGGCGGCGTGGCGGGACAAAGCGCATCTGGCGGCCCTGCACACCGCCGTCTCGCGCGGGGCAAAGCCGCATTATGTGCAGGATGCGCTACGGGCCGAGGCCGTGCAGGTGGCCGAGGCGATCCGCAAGGGGGCACGCGTCATGGTCTGCGGTGGACGTGACATGGCGCAAGGCGTGGCCTTGGCATTTGAGGATATCCTTGCCCCCATGGGCCTGACACCCGCCAAACTGAAAGCCGAGGGACGCTATGTTGAAGATGTCTACTGACCTTGCCCGCGCTGACCTGTGCCGCCATGCGCTGAACGGCCCAACTATGGGCACCCGCTGGTCTGCGCTGTTTTTTGTCGATCGTGACCCCGCTCCGGTTCAGGCTGCCTTGCAGGTGGCAGTGGCGGCGGTGGATACACAGATGTCCACATGGAACCCTGAAAGTGACCTGATGCGCCTGAATCGTGCCCCGGTGGGGGAATGGATCAAGGTTCCGCCCGATCTGGCGCGGGTTCTGGTATTTGGGCTGACCATTGGACGCGCGTCAGGCGGGGCTTTCGATATCGCCATGGGGGATGCGGTGCAGGCTTGGGGCTTTGGGGCGTCAGCGGCTGATGCGGCGGCCATCCGCGTGGCGATGGGGGCCCCAAAACGATGCGCCCATGAGGTGCTGGACCTTGACGGCGACAGGGTGCGCAAGACCGCCCCCCTGACGCTGGACCTTAACGGTATCGCCAAAGGCCATGGCGTGGACAGGCTCGCCTGCGTGCTGCGTGACCATGGTATCACCGATGCGCTGGTTGGGATTGACGGCGAGATGCGCGCCATTGGCCTGCGCCCAGATGGCAGTCCCTGGACCATCGCGGTTGAGACGCCGGATCCTGAACGCCGCACCCCCCATTCCATCCTGATGCTGCAAGATGCCGCCGTGGCAACCTCAGGCGATTACCGCCACTGGGTCAACGTGCAGGGCCGACGCCTGTCGCATATGATGGACCCGAAGCGGGGGGCACCGCTTCTGACCTCTCCGGCATCGGTCACCGTGATCGCACCGACCTGCGCTACGGCCGATGCCTGGGCAACCGCCCTTATGGTTGCGGGTGTCGATGCCGGGTCGCAGATGGCACAGAAGTTCGGGCTCGACGCCCTGTTCTTGATCCGCGATGCTGCAGGTGACGTGCAGAGCCGGTCGGTTGGACAGCTGTTCACGCCAAAAAAGGCGGCGACCGCCCTGACGATAGAAGGCTAAGCGGTGGATCACGCAAAGACAGACCGGCTGAACACCCTGCTTCTCGGCATTGCCCTTGCAGGGCTTGCGGCGGGGTTGGCACTGCATTTTGGCGGTCGCACAGACATCGCACAGACTGTCTGGTTCGCCGGGGTGGTGCCGGTGCTTGCGGCGTTGGTGGTCGAAATCCTGCGTAGCCTTGTGCGGGGCGAAGTGGGGCTTGATATCGTCGCAGCGTTGTCGATGACAGCCGCACTGACTTTTGGCGAAACGCTGGCCGCAGCGGTGGTGGCCGTGATGTATTCTGGTGGCACCTTTCTGGAAGGCTTTGCCGAGGGCCGCGCGCGGCGCGAAATGCGCGATCTTTTGTCCCGCGTTCCGCGCACCGCCACGCGCCATTGCAATGGCGGGCTGGAGGAGGTTCCGCTTGATGATCTGGCCCCCGGTGACCACCTGCTGATCCGGCAAGGCGACGTGGTGCCGGTGGATGGGCGCATCTTGTCGGCCACGGCCTTCCTCGACACAGCTGCGCTGACGGGCGAGTCCCTGCCTGTGCGGCTGGCGCATGGTGGCGAGGCGATGAGCGGATCGACAAATGCTGGCGAAGCCTTTGATCTGGAAGCCACGCGCGAGGCAAAGGATAGCACCTATGCCGGTATTGTGCGGCTGGTCGAAGCTGCGCAGGCGTCAAAAGCGCCCATGGCGCGGCTGGCCGACCGATGGTCGTTGGGATTTCTGGCCGTAACCGTTGGCATCGCCTTTGCCGCTTGGTGGTTCACCGGTGATCCAATCCGCGCCGTGGCTGTTCTGGTGGTGGCAACACCCTGCCCGCTGATCCTTGCCGTGCCGGTGGCGCTGGTGGCAGGCCTGTCACGGGCCGCGCATTTCGGCGTGCTGGTGAAGGGCGCAAAGCCGCTGGAGGCGATGGCCCGCATCCAGACCCTGATCCTTGACAAGACCGGCACACTGACCGACGGGCGGCCGCAGATTGTGTCCATCGACAGCGCGGGCGGCATGGTGGCGGATGACATCTTGCGCTTTGCCGCAGCCCTTGATCAGGCCTCCAAACATCCTGTTGCTCAGGCGATCGTCACGACGGCAAAGGAACGAGGCCTGATCCTGCCCATCCCCGAAGACGTGGCCGAAATTCCGGGGGAGGGCGTGATCGGGGTCATTGACGGTCATCGGGTGATTGTTGGCGGCGATGGCTTTGTGGCCGGGCAGGTGGGCCTCGCGTCGGGCAATCATCCAGAACTGGCGGCAGGATCACTGATGGTCGCCGTGGCGGTGGATGGGCGGATGGCCGGGCATATGGTGATGTCGGACCCATTGCGCGAAGGTGCTGCCGAGATGCTGGCGGCCCTGCGCCGTCAGGGCATCACGCGCATCCTGCTCGCCACCGGCGACCGGGCCGAGGTGGCGCATCGGGTGACCGAAGGGCTGGGCCTTGACGGCATCCGCGCAGGCCTGACACCGGATGAAAAGGTGGCTCTGGTTCTGGCCGAGCATAAGAACGGCCCCGTGATGATGGTGGGCGACGGCGTCAACGATGCGCCCGCGCTGGCCGCCGCCGATGTTGGCGTGGCAATGGGCGCACGCGGGGCAGCCGCCAGTGCCGAGGCGGCGGACGTGGTGCTGCTGGTCGACCGCGTCGACCGCATCGCGCCGGGAATCGAGATCGCGCGCGGGGCACGCAGGATCGCGCTGGAAAGCATTGTCGCGGGCATCGGCCTTTCGGTTCTCGGCATGATCGCGGCGGCGTTTGGCTATCTGACCCCGGTGCAAGGCGCGCTGCTTCAAGAGGTCATCGACGTCGCCGTCATTCTGAACGCCCTGCGCGCGCTGCGCATTATGCCTGCGGGCCTTGGCGCACGGCACGCCCCATCAGAAGGAACCCAAGCATGAGCCGGCTGACCCGTTCCGAAATCTACATGGTCCATCGAATCGGTTGGCTGCGTGCCGATTTTTTTGGGGAGCATGACAGGATCGTCTACACCGCCAGCCTGATGATCGGGGTTGCAGCGGCCGGAACGGGGGTGCTGGTCGCGGGTCTTGCGGAGGCGAAACAGGGCCCGAATCGAGGTCCTGCAGCCAACGCTTCCGCCACGACATAGTCCCATGAACAGCCCGTTTTTGAACTGGCGTCACCAATCCTTCATAGTTTCGCGCGCCGCAGATGGTGCGCGAAACTGTAGCACTTCGAATATCGCCGCAATCAAAAGATGCGCGATTTCATAGGTTTGAAACCCCATATGTTTTCACTGCGGCAGTGTGGTTTCAAACGGGAAAGGGGCTTAGTCCATCTGTTTGAAGTTGAGGCTGGCACCTTCCTTGATCCCGCTGGGCCAGCGGGCCGTTACGGTTTTGGTGCGGGTGTAGAAGCGGAAGGAGTCGGGGCCGTGCTGGTTCAGATCTCCAAATCCTGATTTCTTCCAGCCGCCGAAAGTGTGATAGGCCAGCGGCACCGGGATCGGCACGTTGATGCCGATCATGCCGACATTGATGCGGGCGGCGAAATCGCGGGCGGTGTCGCCATCACGGGTGAAGATCGCGGTGCCGTTGCCGTATTCGTTGTCCATCGCGTAGCCCAGCGCCTCTTCATAGGTTTTGGCGCGGACAGTGCTGAGGACGGGGCCAAAGATCTCCTTCTGGTAGATCTCCATATCCGTTGTCACATGGTCGAACAGGTGCGGGCCGACGAAGAAGCCGTCCTCGTAGCCCTGCATCTTGAAGCCGCGACCGTCGACGACGAGTTTCGCACCTTGGGCCACACCCGATTCGACCAGCCGCAGGATGTTGGCTTTAGCAGCGGCAGTGACGACGGGCCCGTAATCCACATCATTGCCAGCGGTATAGGGTCCGACCTTTAGCTTTTCGATGCGAGGGATCAGGCGCGCGATAAGGGCATCTGCCGTCGCCTCACCCACCGGAACGGCGACTGAAATCGCCATGCAGCGTTCGCCGGCCGCGCCGTAACCGGCACCGACCAGCGCATCGGCGGCAAGGTCCAGATCGGCGTCGGGCATGATGATCATGTGGTTCTTGGCACCGCCAAAGCACTGCACGCGCTTGCCGTTCGAACAGCCGCGTCCATAGATATATTCGGCGATCGGGGTGGAGCCGACAAAGCCGATGCCCGCGATGATCGGGTTATCAAGGATCGCATCGACCGATTCCTTGTCGCCGTTGATGACCTGCAACACGCCGTCGGGCAGGCCTGCCTCTTGGAAAAGTTCGGCCAGCATCAGGGGCACCGAGGGGTCGCGTTCCGAGGGTTTCAGGATGAACGCATTGCCGCAGGCCAGCGCGGGCCCCATTTTCCACAACGGGATCATGGCGGGGAAGTTGAAGGGGGTAATTCCGGCTGCAACGCCAAGGGGCTGGCGCAGGGAATACATGTCGATGCCGGGGCCGGCGCTGTCGGTGAATTCACCTTTCAGCATTTGCGGCGCGCCGATGCAGTATTCGATCACCTCAAGCCCGCGCTGCACATCGCCTTTGGCATCGGGGATGGTCTTGCCATGCTCGCGGCTAAGCGCTTCGGCCAGTTTGTCCATGTCGCGGTTGATCAGGCGGACCATTTCCATCATCACGCGGCCGCGGCGTTGCGGGTTGGTTGCCCCCCATTTCACCTGCGCCTGTGCGGCGTCGGCGGTCGCTGCGTCAAGCTCGGCCTTGCTGGCCAGGGGCACGCGGGCCTGCACCTCGCCGGTGGCAGGGTTGAAGACATCGGCAAAGCGGCCCGAGGTGCCTTTGACATGCTTGCCGTTGATCCAGTGGGTCAGTTCCTGCATTGCTATCTCCCTTTGCTTTGGCGCAGGGTATACTTGCAGAAACGCGCGATAAAGGGGCAATGTGCCAAAGTGGTTTTGCGCATTTGCAAAGGGCCGTGCGATGAACTGGGATGATCTGCGGGTGTTTCTGGCGGTGGCGCGCGGTGAAAGCCTGTCGGCGGCGGGGCGGGTGCTGCGGCTTGATCCGGCGACGGTGGGGCGGCGGGTGGCGCGGCTGGAGGACGGACTTGAGGTGCGGTTGTTCACCAAGACGCCGCAGGGCTACAGCCTGACAGAAGCGGGCGCGCGCTTGATGGAGCCTGCGCTGCGGGCGGAAACGGCGCTTCAGGCAGCGTCACCCGAGGTGTTGGAGGTGGCGCGCGGGCTGACCGGGCAGATCAGGATCGGCGCGCCGGATGGATGTGCGAATTACCTTTTGCCGCAGGTTTTGACCGCAATTGCCGCCGATCATCCGGGGTTGGAGGTGCAGATCGTGGCCTTGCCGCGTGTTTTCAACCTGTCAAAACGCGAGGCTGATATGGCGATTGCCGTCTCGCGCCCCGAGGCGGGGCGGCTGACGGTGCAGCGGCTGTGCGATTATCACCTGCACCTGGCGGCGTCACGCGAGTATCTGGCACGCCATCCGATTGTTGCGCGCAGCGACCTGAGCGCGCACCGGATCGTGGGCTACATTGCCGATATGATTTTTGACAAGGAGCTGGATTATCTGGCCGAGATCGGTGCGGCACATCCCGATCTTGCCTCCAATTCCGTGCCGGTTCAGGTGCAGTTGTTGCGCGCAGGCGCAGGCGTTGGCATCGTTCATGATTTTGCGCTGCCCTTTGCGCCCGAGTTGCAGGTGGTGCTGGGCGATCAGATTTCGCTCAAACGCAGCTTCTGGCTGGTGCGCCATGCCGATGACGGGCGAAATGAGCGGCTGAACCGTTTTGCCGCCGCCCTGAGCGACGGGTTGCGGCGCGAGATGGGACGGCTGGAAGCTTTGGCTTGACAGTGTGCCGCCCTTGGGTGGACGCTTGCGGTCCACGCGACATCAGGGGGAAATCATGCTGATTCAACAGATTCTGGCCCACAAGCCCGGCGAAAGTGTCATCACGGTAAAGCCCGGCGTGTCCTTGTCCGAGGTGGCGGGCGTGCTTTCGGCCAAGCGGATCGGGGCCGTCATTGTTTCGGCCGATGGTCAGCATGTGGGCGGCGTGGTGTCAGAGCGCGATATCGTGCGCGAACTTGGACGCAATGGCGTGGCCTGCATGGCCAATCCCGTTGAAACCGTGATGACCGCCAAGGCTATCTGCTGCACGCCGCGCGATACGGTGGATCAGGTGATGCAGCGCATGACCGACGGCCGCTTTCGTCATATGCCGGTTCTGGAGGGCGATATCATGGTCGGAATGATCTCCATCGGCGATGTGGTCAAGGCGCAACTGGCCGAGCTTGCGATGGAAAAGGATGCGCTGGAAGGCATGATCAAGGGGTTCTAGACGCTCGCTTTCCGCTTGCCAATCGTGGCGCAATAATGTTGCGTGCGTGCGTCAGATAGGGGGAGGTTCCCATGCGCATCGGTCTTTATCCGGGAACGTTCGATCCGGTCACGTTGGGTCATACCGATATCATAGCGCGCGCGATGCAGTTGGTGGACCGGCTGGTGATCGGGGTCGCAATCAACCGCGACAAGGGGCCTTTGTTCACGCTGGAGGAGCGTGTGGCGATGGTGCAGGCCGAATGCGCGCAGATCGTCGCCAAAACCGGCGGCGAGATTGTAGTGCATCCGTTCGAGAACCTGCTGATTGATTGTGCCCGTGATGTGGGGGCAAAGGTTATCATCCGAGGTCTGCGGGCGGTTGCGGATTTCGAGTATGAATTTCAAATGGTTGGCATGAACCGCGCACTGGATGCCAGTATCGAGACGGTCTTCATGATGGCCGACGCGCGGCGCCAGGCGATTGCGTCGAAGCTGGTCAAGGAAATTGCGCGGCTGGGCGGCGATGTATCAAAATTTGTGCCGGCGGCGGTGCAGGTGGCGCTGGTTGCGCGGATGGCGCAGAACGGGCGCAAGCCCTGACGTCCCGACGCGGGGCGGCAAAGTCCGCCCCGACATATCCCTAGATCGGTGTCAGCCCCGGATGCCGTAAATCGCGGCTTGCGCGATCTTGTCGGCATCCTCGCGGAAAATCCCAAGGTCCAGCGCCACATCCAGCGGCAGGTTCGCGATCTGGTCGCGGGTGTCGACATAGCGAATGTGATTTTGCGCAGCGGTTTTCAGTTTCTGGATCATCGTCATCATCATCTTAACCTTTCGGTGGTTCCGCAGGGGAACGTGTTTCTCCTCCTGCTGGTGATGATGTATGAAGACAGGACGTCCGCACAACAGGACGGATCGCCGTGCCGCCATGCAGTGTGCGCATAGGGCGTGCGGCGAAAATGTGGGCGCTTGTGCCGGGTTCTGATGGCAAACCGGACAGTTTATATAATGGAGCGCGATGTGTTGCTTTTCCTGTAACGAAAAAGGGCACCCGAAGGCGCCCCTGATCAATTGAGTTGCAGCCCGCTTACATCAGCTTGCCCATCGCCACAGCCGTATCGGCCATGCGGTTCGAAAAGCCCCATTCGTTGTCATACCAGGTCAGGATGCGGACAAAGTTGTTCGGCAGCACCTTGGTCTGGTCGGCGGCGAAGATCGACGAATGCGGATTGTGGTTGTAATCCGAAGATACCAGCGGGGCGGTTTCAAAGCCCAGGATACCCTTCAGCGCGCCTTTCGATGCGGTGAGCATGGCGGCGTTGATCTCTTCCACCGTGGTCGGTTTCTCCAGCAGAACGCACAGATCAACGCAGGAGACATTCGGCGTCGGCACACGGATCGACGATCCATCCAGCTTGCCCGCCAGTTCCGGCAGCACCAGACCCAAGGCTTTCGCGGCCCCGGTGGTGGTCGGGATCATGCTGAGTGCGGCGGCGCGGCCCCTGTACAGGTCCTTGTGCATCGTATCCAGCGTCGGCTGGTCGCCGGTATAGGAATGAATCGTGGTCATGAAGCCCGACACGATGCCGAAATTGTCGGACAGGATCTTGGCGACAGGGGCCAGACAGTTGGTGGTGCACGATCCGTTCGACACGATCAGATCGGCTTTCGTCAGGGTCTTGTCATTGACGCCCATCACGATGGTCTTGTCGGCACCGGCGGACGGGGCTGACACCAGAACCCGGCTGGCCCCGTTTTCAAGATGGACCTTCGCCTTGTCCTTGTCGGTGAAGATGCCGGTGCATTCCATCACGATGTCAACGTGTTTCCACGGCAATTCGGCTGGGTTGCGCAGGGCTGTCACCTCCATCGGGCCACGGCCAACGTTGATGGTGCTGGCGGTGGTCTTCACCTCACCCCCAAAGCGGCCATGCACAGAATCGTAGCGGAACAGATGCGCGTTGGTTTCCACCGGGCCCAGATCGTTGATGCCCACCACCTCGATATCGGTGCGGCCGGATTCGACGATGGCGCGCAGCACGTTGCGCCCGATCCGGCCAAAGCCATTGATTGCCACTTTGACAGCCATGTGGAAGCTCCTTTTCCTGATGCAACCGGAGGTCCGGCTACGAAATGTGGTCACCGCCCCAAAGCAGAGCAGTCATTGTGCCGTGTTTGCCCCGATCAATCCCAGAAACGCAAGGATTCGATCAGCTTCATCAACTCTCGCGCCAGAAACACGAGGCCCTGCGCGTCATTCGCTACAATATCCAGACCGATGGCTGCAACGATGAAAAGGCCAAGCCAAAGGGCGATCCGATCGGTCATTCGCGGGGCTTTCTGGTTTGGGCTGCGTGCTACTGTGCCACTTTCCGGCAGGCTGTGCCAGCGGGCTGCGCATGCCGTCTTGCCCATCGCGGCGCACTGGACCATTCTGGCCCGCAGAGCTAAAAAGGATTGCGGATGAGCGGACTTCTGGCCTTGTTTGACGATGTGGCGGCGATTGCCAAGGTGGCGGCGGCGTCGCTGGATGACATTGCCGCCGGGGCGGCCAAGGCGGGCAGCAAAGCCGCAGGCGTGGTGATCGACGATGCCGCCGTAACCCCCACCTATGTGCAGGGGTTCGAGGCGAAACGCGAATTGCCGATCATCTGGCGTATCGCGCGCGGATCGGTGTTCAACAAGCTGGTGATCCTGCTTCCGATCGCGTTGTTGCTGTCAAACTTTGCGCCTTGGGTAATGACGCCCCTGTTGATGCTGGGCGGTGCTTATCTGTGTTTTGAAGGGGCGGAAAAGATCGCTCATAAACTTTTCCCGCATGGGTCTGACGCGCAATCCGAAGACATCGGCGATGCCGCACATCTGGAGGAATCAAAGGTTCAGGGTGCGATCAAGACTGATTTCATCCTGTCGGCCGAGATCATGACCATTGCGCTGGCCGAAATTCCTGCCGGCAGCGTGGCGATGGAAGCGGCAACTCTTGGGGCGGTTGGCGTGGGCATCACGGCGCTGGTGTATGGCAGCGTCGCCGCCATCGTAAAGATGGATGACGTGGGGCTGCATCTGGCAAAAGTCGGGCGGTTGGCGGCCACCCGCGGGTTCGGGCGGGGGCTGGTCAAGGGGATGCCGTGGGTCTTGCGTGTTCTCAGCACGGTGGGCACGGCGGCGATGCTGTGGGTCGGCGGGTCGATCCTGATCCACGGGATGGAGGTTCTGGGCTGGCCTGCACCCGCCCACTACATCCACGACATTGCCGTTATAGTGGCGCATGGCGTGGCGATGGCCGAAGGGTTTGTTGAATGGCTGGTCAAGGCGGTAATTGACGGGGTGTTCGGGCTGGCCGTCGGGCTGTTGCTGATGCCGGTGGTGCAATTCGTCATTGCGCCGGTCGTTGGCCTGTTTGCCAAAGGTAAGGGTTGACCGCCTTGGCGGAACTCTCCCGGTCCGGGTGCGTTGGGCAACCATCGCACCTCGGAAAAGGACAGAGCAGATGAACAAGCAGGAATTCGACGCCTGGCAAAAACGGATCGAAACCCGAGCCGATGAGCTTTGGGAGCGCGATGGCAAACCCGAAGGCGCACGCGACGGCTATCTGGAGATCGCCCGCGAACAGATTGCCATCGCCGAAAATCCAACCTCGGGTCAACGCGACCCAAAAGAGGCCGCGAAACCAGTTGAGGAATCGCTTGTATCGGTCATCAATCAGGGGGAATTCCCGACGATGACCGATCAGGGTGATGAACAACTTTTCCCCGACGAGCGTGACGGCGAGGACCGCAAAAAGACGATCAGCCGATAAGGCTTTTGACCTTGGCGGCGGTGGCTTCGGCAGTGATCCCGAACTCGGCGTAAAGTCGGGGTGCGGGGGCCGAGGCACCAAAACCGTGCATCCCGATGAAGCCTGCTTTCTCGCGTTTGCCACCTTCGCCGAACAACCACCGATCCCAGCCAAAGCGAATGCCCGCCTCGACCGCCACGCGCACCGGGCCTGCGGGCAGCACTTTCTTGCGCCAGCTTGCGTCCTGCTCTTCGAACAGTTCCCAGCACGGCATGGACACAACGCGGGTGCCGATGCCTTCGGCCTCCAGCAGGTCGCGGGCGGCAAGGGCAATTTCAACTTCCGATCCGGTCGCCATCAAGATCGCCTGCCGCTTGCCGGTGGCTTCGGCCAGCACATAAGCGCCCTTGGCGACCATATTCTGGTTGGTATGCGTCTTGCGGACCGCAGGCAGGTTCTGACGGCTGAGCGCCAGCACCGATGGCGTGGTTTTGGTCGTCAGCGCACATTCCCAGGCCTCGGCGGTTTCCACAAGGTCTGCGGGGCGGAACACCCAGGTGTTGGGCGTGGCCCGGCTGATCGCCAGATGCTCGACCGGCTGGTGGGTCGGGCCATCCTCGCCCAGACCGATCGAATCGTGCGTCATCACATAGACGACCGGCACCTGCATCAGGGCCGACAGGCGCATGGCGGGGCGGGCGTAATCGGTAAAGCACATGAACGTGCCGGAATAGGGCCGCACACCACCATGCAGCACCATGCCGTTCATCGCCGACGCCATGCCATGTTCGCGGATGCCGTAATTCACATAGCGGCCCTTGCGGTTGTCAGGTTCGAACACGCCCAGATCGGGAGTTTTGGTATTGTTCGATCCGCTCAGGTCGGCCGAGCCGCCGATGGTTTCCTGCAAAACCGGGTTCACGGCCTTCAACACCACTTCCGACGCCGCACGGGTTGCCAGTTTCGGCATATCGGCCACCGCCTGCTTTTTGACGGCGCGGATCGTGGCTGCGAACTTGGCCGGAATATCCAGCCCGAAAATCCGGGTGAATTCGGCCTGTTTGGCGGGGGAAAGGGTTGCAAACTGCGCCTCCCACGCCTTGCGGGTGTCGGCACCTTTCGCACCAATCGCGCGCCAGTCAGCCAGAATGTCGGCGGGAATGTCGAAGGGGCCATTGGTCCAGCCGTAGATCGCGCGGGTGTCGGTGATCAGTTTGGCATCAGTCAACGCGCCGTGGCCTTTCGACGTATCCTGCGCCGAAGACCCCAGCGCGATATGCGTCTTGCACGCAATCATTGAGGGCCGGGACGAGGCTTTCGCAGCGCTCAATGCGCGGTCAATATCCACCGGATCATGCCCGTCGCAGGAAAACACATCCCAACCCGACGCCGCAAACCGCGCCTTCTGGTCGGTGACATCGGACAGTGACACCTTGCCGTCGATGGTGATGCCGTTGTCATCCCACAGCACGATCAGGCGCGAAAGCTGCTGTTTGCCGGCCAAAGCCAGCGCCTCTTGGCTTACACCCTCCATCAGGCAGCCGTCGCCCGCAATGACATAGGTGTAATGGTCAATGACCTTGGACCCCCAGCGCGCGCGCAAGGATTCCTCGGCAATCGCAAAGCCCACGGCATTGCCGATACCCTGACCCAGCGGGCCAGTCGTGGTTTCAATGCCCTTGGCGTGGCCGTATTCCGGGTGGCCTGCGGTAATCGCTCCCCACTGACGGAAGTTCTTGATCTGATCCAGCGTCATGTCGGCATAGCCCGTCAGATACAGCAGACCATAAAGCAACATCGAGCCATGCCCGGCCGACAGGATGAACCGATCGCGGTTGGGCCAATCAGGCGCGCTGGCATCAAAGCTCAGATGCTTGTCAAACAGCACAGTTGCCACATCGGCCATCCCCATCGGCATGCCGGAATGGCCTGAATTCGCCGCCGCGACCGCATCCAGCGTCAGCACGCGGATCGCACAGGCGCGCTTCCAGTGATCGGGGTGCTTTGCGCGCAGTTCGGCGATGTCCATGGCGGGTATCCTGTCTTGGTTCAAAGGGCGGGTCGGTCCGGTCAATACCAGCCTTGTCGGCAAGTTCAAGCACGCCGCGCAACCCTTTGGTTGCAAAGGGGGGCGCAATTTGTGAAGGCTTTGCGTTAAGATCGTCGAAAGGCCGGGCCTTGGCGATTCGTTCTTGCCGTAAGGTGGTGCGGGTAGCCGGGAAAAACGGTCGGGGCCACAGATAGGGGGGCAGCCGTATGGCAGAGATTGCAGAGTTGGAGCGGCGGATTACCGCAGCGCTGGAACGGATCGGCAAGGGCATTGATCACTTGCCGTCTGCGGGCGTTGCCGCCCCGTCCGACGACAGTGCCGCACTGCGCGAGGCGCTGGAGGAAGAGCGTACTGCCAATGCGCAATTGACCGAACGGCTGAAAGCGATCAAGGATCGTGACGCGGCCTCGGTTCAAAGCCTGACCCAGCGGATCGAGGTGATGACGCGCCAGCTTGATGTGCAGGGCCTTGAGTTGCAGCGCATGCGCAAGACCAGCGTGCAGTTGCGCGAACATCTGCGCGCGATGCGCGAGGCGCAGGCAGAAGGCGTGACCGAGCCGCATCTGATCAACAAATCCATGCTGACCGAGCTGGAGGCATTACGCGCCGCGCGTGCATCTGAAACCGCCGAGATGGATGAAATTCTGGCCGAACTCACCCCCCTGATGCAGGAGGTTTCAAACGATGCCTGATGTCGATATCACCATTGGCGGGCGGGTCTTTCAGGTGGCCTGTCAGCCGGGCGAGGAACACTTCCTCCGCTCAGCCGCGCAGATGCTTGAGGCCGAGGCCGCACCTCTGGTCGCGCAGATGGGCCGGCTGCCGGAAGCACGGATGCTGCTGATGGCGGGCCTGATGCTGGCCGACAAGACCGCCGCACTGGAAGATGAAGTGCGGCTTTTGAAATCACAGGCGGCCGAAGCCGCCGCCCGTCCGGCGCCTGATGCGCAGCGTGTCGAAGTGCCGGTGGTGCCCGCCAATGTGACTGAAACACTTGCAGAAATTGCGGCCCGCGCCGAGGCGATGGCCGACGCGGTGGAAGAGAAGCTGCGCGCATGATCCGGTTTGCGCTGATTTTGGCGGTCTTGCCGACTTTGGCGAAGGCTGACCTTCAAATGACCGCGCAACGCTTTGTATGCGAGCGCGGCGTAGAGGTTCCGGTTGTAACGGTCAGTGCCGGCGAAGAGTCAGTCTTGGTGCTGACGGTTGAGGGACGACAGATATCGCTCTACGCCGAGCCCGTCACGACCGGCGTTCGATACGCCTGGCCGTCGGACGGGTCGGGTTATGTCTGGGAGAACAACCAGTCTACCGCGACCCTGTTCTGGAAAAATGAAACCGGGGAGGAGACCCCGGTTTTGAAAGAGTGCAAGGTGGTGAACTAAGACTTATCAAGCGTTCGCTTGACGGATCTTTTCGGCGGCGTCCTTGTCGAAGGTCACGCCTTTGGCCGCAAAAAGCGCGTCCAATTCGCCCGACAGCGTCATCTCGGTGATGATATCGCAGCCGCCCACAAACTCACCCTTGACGTAAAGCTGCGGGATCGTCGGCCAATCCGAGAAATCCTTGATGCCCTGCCGGATGTCGGCATCGGCCAGCACGTTTACATCGGCAAACTCGACGCCCATGAAGTTCAGCACACCCGCAACCCGGCTGGAAAAGCCGCATTGCGGCACCATCTTGGTGCCCTTCATGAACAAAACGACATCATTCTTGGCGATGGTTTCGCCGATCACATCGGTTGCGGTAGTCATTTGCGCGCCCCGCGTTTGCTTTGCGCCGTGACGCGAACGCGCACTTTCTGGCGGGTTGATGCCAAAAGTGCCGCGATCAACGCAAACGCAGCGGCGCTAAACAGGCCAAGGGTCAGGGTGTTTTCCATCATTCGGGTGCTTTCGTTGTAAGGGCCAAAGCGTGCAGTTCGCCGTGCGCACCGTCCATCTTGCCTTTGAGGCTGGCATAGACGGCGCGTTGCTGCTGCACGCGGTTCAGGCCTTTGAAGCTGTCGTCGATTACTTCAGCCGCCCAATGGTTTCCGTCGCCCGCCAGATCGGTGATCGTGATGCGCGCCTGCGGAAAGCTGGCGCGGATCAGGTCTTCGATATCTCGGGCTTGCATCGCCATTGGGTGCTCCGGTTATTGATAGGAAACTAGGGCGGATCGGGGCGGGCTGCAAGGGTAGTGCGGCACGGTTTACACCTGAAATGCAAAGATGAAGATCGCCAACCTGTCTGCCGCGTCCGGTTCAGGGGCGATGCCGATCCGGGTTTCGTAAAAGCCGTCCAGCTTTGCCTGACCGGTTTGCATGGTCGAAAACGTGTCGGCATCCCACCATTGCGCCTTTTCCGCACCCGTAAGGGGCGCGGTCCGGGTGCCCAGCGTGGCAAGTGATTGCTGCATCAGATTCAGCAGCGCCTCGGCCCCTTCGGCCGTTGCGGTCAGGCGGACCTGAATAAAACGGTCCTGAAAACCGCCGTCGATCATGCCGATCAGTGTGACGCCACCCGGCAAGGGATTGCGCAGTTCGACCTCGAACCGGTCCAGCGCGTCGGCCGGGTCAAGATCAGGGTCGCCGCAAAAGATCAGACAACCGGCCTGCGCTGGCGGGGCGGCAAGCACCGTCAGCGCCAGAACAAGTGCCCGCCGGTTCACAGGCCGATGCTGGATGCAAAGGCCGTTCTGTAAAGACGGGACAGGTCCGCGAGGAGGGCACGGTCTGCGCCGAAAGTAACATCCGTTCCACCGAAATCACCGATGACCTGCGCTATCACGTTCATTGATTGTGCTTCATTCAAAATAGCTTGCGCGCCATTCTTCGTGCAACACACGAGGTAGCGCGCCTGATCCTCGCCAAAAAGCGTCGGGATGTCGTCAGCTGCCAGTGTCACGCCCAGACCCGCCTTTTCGGCCATCTCGAACGCGGCCAGTGCAAGCCCGCCATCGGAAAGATCGCAAGCCCCGCGAATGTGCTTGCGCACCGCGCGCAGGAATTCGCCGTGGCGACGCTCGGCAGCCAGATCGACGGCGGGTGCATCACCTGCCTCGATCCCGAAGGCTTCGGCCAGAAGCGCCGACTGGCCCAGATGCCCGGTTGTCGTGCCGATCAGCAGGGCCACGTCGCCCGCCTGCGGCTGGCCTGCGATCAGGTCATCAAGGCTGTGCAGAATGCCTACCGCACCGATGGTTGGGGTGGGCAGAATACCGGTGCCGTCGGTTTCGTTGTAAAGCGACACGTTGCCCGATACGATGGGCATATCCAGCGCTCTGCAAGCCGCGCCGATGCCTTTGACGGCCCCCACCAACTGTCCCATGATCTCGGGCTTTTCGGGATTGCCGAAGTTGAGGTTGTCGGTCGTGGCCAGCGGCGTTGCCCCCACAGCACACAGATTGCGGTAGGCTTCAGCCACCGCCTGCATCCCGCCGAAATAGGGATTAGCTTTTACATATCGGGGGGTTACATCACTGGTGAAGGCCAGCGCCTTGCCCGTGCCATGCACCCGCACCACGCCCGCGCCAAGGCCCGGCGTGACTACGGTATCGGCCATGACCTGACTGTCATACTGCTCCCACACCCAGGCCTTATGGGCGTAAGAGGGCGAGCCGATCAGGGCGCGCAATGCGTAAATCGGGGTGATCGCAGGAATGTCGCCCAGCGCCGCCGGGGCAGGGGTTTCAACCCAGGGTCGGTCATATTCCGGCGCATTGCCGGACAGGGCTTTCAGCGGCAGATCGGCCTTTACCGCGCCACCGTGCATGATCAGAAAACGGTCTTCGGGAATCGTTTCGCCCACGATTGCGAAATCCAGATCCCATTTGTCGAAAATTGCGCGCGCTTCGGCCTCACGCTCGGGCTTCAGCACCATCAGCATGCGTTCCTGCGATTCGGACAGCATCATCTCATAAGCGGTCATGTTTGGCTCGCGGCAAGGCACGCGGTCAAGGTCCAGCCGGATGCCCAGATCGCCCTTGTCGCCCATTTCCACCGCCGAACAGGTCAGGCCAGCGGCCCCCATATCCTGAATGGAGATAACCGCACCCGAGGCCATCAGTTCAAG
The DNA here is from genome assembly GCA_038207585.1 of Rhodobacterales bacterium. GTDB lineage: Bacteria > Pseudomonadota > Alphaproteobacteria > Rhodobacterales > Rhodobacteraceae > JBBQZP01. Next base: position 22,039 of record JBBQZP010000006.1, read on the forward strand.
GCACGCCTCCAGCAGCCGCTTTTCGGTGAACGGGTCGCCCACCTGCACCGTGGGGCGTTTTTCCTCGATCGTATCATCGAATTCGGCGGAGGCCATCGTCGCCCCACCAACCCCGTCGCGGCCGGTCTTGGCCCCCAGATAGACCACCGGCATGCCGACGCCTGATGCGACCGAATAGAAAATCTTGTCGGTATCGGCCAGCCCCGCCGCAAAGGCGTTGACCAGACAATTGCCGTTATAGCTGCGATGGAAACGGACCTCGCCGCCCACGGTGGGCACGCCGAACGCATTGCCGTAAGCGCCGACCCCTTCAACCACGCCCTTGACCAGATGGGCGGTCTTGGGATGCGAGGGGATGCCGAAGCTGAGCGCGTTCATCGCCGCAATGGGCCTGGCACCCATTGTGAATACATCGCGCAGGATGCCGCCAACGCCTGTGGCCGCCCCCTGGTGCGGTTCGATATAAGAGGGGTGGTTGTGGCTTTCCATCTTGAAAATCACCGCCTGCCCGTCGCCGATAACAACGACGCCCGCGTTTTCACCCGGCCCGCAAATCACCTGCGGCCCGGTGGTGGGCAGGGTGCGCAGCCATTTTTTCGAGGATTTGTAGGAACAGTGTTCGTTCCACATGGCCGAAAAGATGCCCAGTTCGGTAAAGGTGGGCGTACGCCCGATGATCGCCAGAAGCCGGTCATATTCGTCGGGCTTCATCCCGTGGGCGGCGATCAGTTCCGGTGTGATTTCGGGCTCTGCGTGCATCATCGGGCCTTGCTGGTTCTGGACCCGCACCTTTTACGGGGGAAGCCGGTCAGACGAAAGGGTGATTGCTTGTCTGATGCGCAGGGGCCGTGCACTTGCGTCCGGCCCTGCGGCGTGCAGATAAAAAAAGGGCCGAGCAAAAGCTCGGCCAAGGTCCAACAGGGAGGTTTGAAGGCAGGCGTCGCCGCCAGCGCCTTCATGAATTGAATTAGGCCCGCCGAGTGGTTTCTGCAAGCGCACAATAGATGTGCAAATTGCAATTCCGCTATGCGTTTTACGCACAGATTGCGGAAGCGAGACCGTCTAGGACTGTTGACGCTTGCGGAACGTGAAAATCTCTTCGGTCACGAACTCACGGAAGGCCGCCACCCGCTTGGAATGGCGCAATTCCTCGGGGTAGGCGAGGAACACCGGCACTTCGCTTGATTCGATCTCGGGCAGAACCCGCACCAGATGCGGGAAGTCCTCGGTGATGTAATCGGGCAGGACCCCAACCCCAAGATGGTTCAGCACACCCTGCAGAACCCCGAAATAGTTGTTCACTGTCAGGGTGGACGGGATGTCATGGGTCATCAGTTCAGCGACCAGAAGCGCGCCTGCCGCCACTTGAGCGGTGCCGGAATGCTGGCTGATCAGGCGGTGCTGGGTGAACTCATCCATGCTTTGCGGGGTGCCGCTTTCAACCAGATATTCCGGCGTCGCGTAAAGCCGCATCTTGATGTTCATCAGGCGGCGGCGAATCAGATCGGCCTGACTTGGTTCCTTCATGCGGATTGCCACATCGGCCTCGCGCATCGGCAGATCCAGCACGCGTTCTTCCAGCATCAGGTCGATCTTGAGCGCTGGAAATTTCTTGTAAAGCGCGGGCAGGCGCGGGGCGAGCCAAAGGGTGCCAAAACCGGTTGTGGTGGTGACGCGAAGTTCGCCGAACACCTCATCCTCGCTGTCGCGGATGCGGGCGGCGGCGGCGTCAAGGCGTTTGGCCATGGCTTGGGTGGCATCAAACAGCAACTCGCCCTGTTCCGTCAGGATCAGCCCGCGCGCATGGCGGTGAAAGAGCGTGACGCTTAAACTTTCTTCCAGCGCGCGAATCTGGCGGCTGACCGCCGATTGCGACAGGTGCAGAACGTCACCCGCATGCGTCAGGCTGCCGGCATCGGCTACCGCATGAAAAATTCTGAGTTTATCCCAATCCATCATCGCAATACTCTTTCATCTTGTCATACGCTAACATGCTGTTGATGCCCGCGTCAGTATCTTTGGTTGCGGCCCCGTATCAATCTGCAAAGTTGCGCCCTCAGGTCTGTTGGCGGGACTGTGCCGTATTTCATGCGCCGTTGGGCTGCGATCCGTAGTAAAACTGTCGCGATATCGTGATCTTTACTGGCGAGACTCTTGATTTAGGGGTAAGCGGCGACACGTTCATTCGGACCGCTTCAGGGGACCGGCACATGAAGACAAATGATGTGACGCGTGACATCAGCTATGCGTCGTCGGCGCAGACGCGCGGCGGTCGCACCCTGATCAGGGTTCTTGAAAATGTGACGGGCCGGTTGTCTCTGATCCGGCGGGCGGCGGGGTATGAAGATGACGTCGCGTCGGGGCGCAGCTTCTGGGAGGTGATTGCCCAGCGCTATGGCCTGTCGCTTGAGGTGGTGGGTGGATCGCTTGCCAACATCCCCGCGAATGGCCCCTTGGTGTTGATTGCGAACCATCCCTACGGCATTCTGGACGGGCTGATGATGGGGCATCTGCTGGACAAGGTGCGCGGCGATTTTCGGATTCTGGCCAATTCGGTATTTCGCCGGGCGGAAGAGTTGAACCGCGTGATCCTGCCGATTTCCTTTGATGAGACGCGTGAAGCAGTAAAGCTGAACCTTGAGACCCGCGCGAAATCCCTGCAATATCTGGCGGATGGCGGCGCTATCGGCGTCTTTCCGGGCGGCACGGTCAGCACCTCGGCCAAGCCGTTTTCGCGGCCCATGGACCCCGGATGGCGCAATTTCACCGCCAAGATGATTGCGAAATCGGATGCGACGGTGGTGCCGATTTTCTTTCAGGGGCACAATTCGCGGCTGTTTCAACTCGCCTCCCACATGCACTCCACCTTGCGGCTGGGGCTGCTGATCAAGGAATTCAAATCCCGTATAGATGAACCCGTGCGCGTGGTGATCGGCGATCCCATCGCATCCACCCGGCTGGCGCCGTTGAAGAGCGATCCGAAAGCAATGATGGAATTTCTGCGTCGCGCCACCTATGAGCTTTCCCCCGTGCCGCTGAAATCCTATGATCACGGATACGAGTTCGAGGAAAAATACCGGACTCGCTAAGCGAACGGGGGCCGTATGGCGGTTGGTGTGTTTGATTCGGGCCTTGGAGGCCTGACGGTTCTTTCCGCGCTGCAACTGCGGCTGCCCGATGTGCCGTTTGTCTATTTGGGCGACAATGCCCATGCGCCTTACGGTGTGCGCACCGCCGATGACATTTTCCAGCTTACCTGTGCGGCGGTGGAACGGCTTTGGGCCGAGGGCTGCGATCTGGTGATTCTGGCCTGCAATACCGCCTCGGCGGCGGCGCTGCGGCGGATGCAGGAAAAATGGATACCCGCCGACAAGCGCGTGCTGGGCGTGTTCGTGCCGCTGATCGAGGCGTTGACCGAACGCCAGTGGGGCGACAACTCGCCCCCGCGCGAGGTTGGGGTGAAACATGTGGCGCTGTTCGCCACCCCCGCCACTGTGGCCAGCCGCGCGTTCCAGCGTGAACTGGCGTTCCGCGCCATCGGCGTCGATGTCGAGGCACAGCCCTGCGGCGGCGTTGTCGATGCGATTGAATCGGGGGATGAGGCGCTGGCGGAATCGCTGGTGCGCGCCCATGTCGAGGCGCTCAAACGCCGGATGCCACATCCGCAGGCTGCGGTGCTGGGATGCACGCATTACCCCTTGATGGAAGCGGTCTTTGCCGAGGCCTTGGGGCCGGATGTTGCGGTTTACTCTCAGGCCAATCTGGTGGCCGAAAGTCTGGCCGATTACCTGATCCGCCGCCCTGAAATGAAGGGCGCGGGGCAGGTGTCGCGGTATCTGACCACCGGCAACCCGCGCAGCGTGTCAGACCGCGCCACGCAATTCCTGCGCCGCAAGGTGGTGTTCGAAGCGGCGTGAAGCTGTTAAACCCCCGTCCGAGCGCAGTTAAGGATCAACATATGACGCAGAACATCGCCATCCTTGGTGCCTCGGGCTATACTGGGGCGGAGATGGTCCGCCTGATTGCCACGCATCCCTCGATGCGGATTGGGGCCTTGTCCGCTGATCGCAAGGCCGGGATGAGCATGGCCGAGGTGTTCCCGTTTTTGCGCCATCTGGACCTGCCGCCCCTGCAAAAGATTGAGGATATTGATTTTTCCGGCATTGATCTGTGTTTCTGCGCGTTGCCCCATGCCACCACGCAGGCGGTGATTGCCAACCTGCCGCGTGATCTGAAAATCGTGGATCTTTCCGCCGATTTCCGTCTTCGCGACCCTGCGGAATACGAGAAATGGTATGGCCAGCCGCACACCCAGCCCGAGTTGCAGAAAGAAGCCGTCTATGGCCTGACCGAGTTTTACCGCGATGATATTGCGAAAGCGCGGTTGGTTGCGGGCACCGGGTGCAATGCCGCAACGGGCCAGTTCGCGCTGCGTCCGCTGATTGATGCAGGCGTGATTGATCTGGATACGATCCTGATTGATCTAAAAGCCGGGGTCAGCGGGGCGGGGCGGTCGGCCAAGGAAAACCTTTTGCACGCCGAATTGTCAGGCGGCACGCACAGCTATTCCGCTGGTGGCAAGCACCGGCACTTGGGCGAATTTGATCAGGAATTCTCCAAAGCCGCTGGTCGGCCGGTGCAGGTGCAGTTCACGCCGCACCTTCTGCCGATGAACCGGGGGATTCTGGCGACGGTCTATGTGCAGGGCGATCCGGCTGCGGTTCACGCAACATTGACCGCCCGCTATTCCACTGAGCCCTTTATCAAGGTGCTTCCCTTTGCCACACTCCCCTCGACACGCGACATTGCAGGCTCCAACTTCTGCCATATCGGTGTGACCGGTGATCGTATTCCGGGGCGCGCGGTGGTGATCGCGGTGCTGGACAATCTGACCAAGGGATCATCGGGGCAGGCGATGCAGAACGGCAATCTGATGCTGGGGCTGGATGAGACGGCGGGGCTGATGCTGGCGCCGCTGTTTCCGTGAGGATGCTATGATCGGACTAAAGAAAAAACGCCGGATTCAGATCATCTTGCTGGCGTTTGTGGCGCTTGCAGGGTCCACCGCGATGATCGGCTACGGCATGCGCGACGGGATCGAGTTCTTCCGCGCCCCCGCCCAGCTTGCCGCCGACCCACCGTCAGAGGGCGAGGTGTTCCGCATCGGCGGGCTGGTCAAGGAGGGCTCGATCACGGCGGTGGAGGGCGTGCGTTTCAGCTTTGTCGTGACCGATGGCAAAGCGGATGTGCCTGTGGCTTACGTCGGAAATTCACCCCGCCCCGATCTTTTCAGCGAGGGCACGGGCACGGTGGCCACCGGAACCATGCAGAACGGTGTCTTTCAAGCCACGGAAATCCTTGCCAAACATGACGAAAGCTACATGCCGCGTGAGGTGATCGACGCGCTGAAAGAGCAGGGCACTTACGTCGACCCCAAGGCCGCACCGAACGGTTGATTGCCGCCACTTTAACCCTGTTTGACGAGTCTTTCCCCTGATCCGGGGGGATGTGTCCCCCGCAGATGGGGGCCATCCATGCAATCTGTCCAAGCCATTGCCGAAGAAATCGTCGCCCGCGAGGGGGGCTTTGTGAACGACCCCGACGATCCGGGCGGGGCCACGAATTTCGGCGTCACCATCCACACGATGCGCCGCCTTGGCATTGATCTGACCGGCGATGGCAAGGTCGGCATCGAGGATGTGCGCAAGTTAACCGCCCCTCGCGCCGTGCAGATTTTCATCGAATTCTACTTTCGCCGCCCCGGCATCGGTGGCCTGCCGGAAATGCTGCAACCGTCGGTTTTCGATATGTATGTGAATGCCGGGAACAACGCGGTGAAGGTGTTGCAACGACTTCTCACCGACATGGGCTTTGCCTGCACGCCCGATGGCGCCATCGGGCCGCAGACCATCCGTGCCGCACAGATGGCGGCAGAGGCAGCCCCCGGCCATATCGCCGATGCTTACGCAATCGCGCGGCGGAATTATTACTACAGCCTTGGCGATGCCCGCCCCGCCAGCCGCAAATATGCCCGCACGCGGGCAGGCGGCAAAGGCGGGTGGATCACGCGGGCCGAAGGCTTCATGGCCCCGAAATACCGGCTGAGCGATGCGCAGCACAAGGCAAGGGTGGCAAAATGGGGCTGATTGGAAAACTAGTGGGCGGTGGCACCGTAGCCGCCGTGGGCGAAGCGGCCAAGGGCGTGGCCGAGGTCTTCACCCCAAACGCCACCCGCCAGATGGAGCTTTCGGCCGAGGCGCAAGAGGCGGCTTTGCGACAGCTTGGCTCTGAATTCACCCTTGTGCCGCAAACATGGTTCGACCGCATGGTGAACGGCCTGAACCGCATGCCGCGCCCGATGCTGGCTTTTGGCACGCTGGGGCTGTTTGCCTATGCGATGGTGGACCCTTCCAGTTTCGGTGAGCGGATGGTCGGCCTGAACCTTGTGCCGGAACCGCTCTGGTGGCTTTTGGGCGCGGTGGTCAGCTTTTATTTCGGCGCGCGTGAGGCGTATTATTTCCGCAATCGCGAACCCGTGGTGGCCCCGGTAAAGGCAACCGCGCCCGCTGCGGATGATGCGGGCACCAATGCCGCCCTTGACGATTGGCGCGCGGCAGCGGGCTAGCGCGCGCCATTGACCCTTTCAATCGCCTCTGGCATTGCCTTGGCGATTGAAAGGACCATCCCATGAACCTCTTCACCGAATTGCGTAGCCTTGTCATTGAGGCGATTGGCCAGATGGCAGCGGCGGGCGAACTGCCCGCAGGCCTTGATCTGACAGCCGTTACGGTGGAACCCCCGCGCGATGCGGCGCATGGCGATATGGCAACGAATGCCGCGATGGTGCTGGCGAAACCTGCCGGTCAATCCCCGCGCGCGATTGCCGAAGCTTTGGCTGTTCGGTTGGGTGCGGATGCGCGCGTGGCCTCGGTTGACGTGGCGGGGCCGGGGTTCTTGAACCTGCGGTTGAAGCCTGTGGTCTGGCAGGGGTTGGTGCGCGCGGTGCTGGGGCAGGGGGCCGTTTATGGCCGCGCGGACATTGGTGCCGGGCAAAAGGTCAACGTCGAGTTTGTGTCTGCCAACCCCACCGGTCCGATGCATGTGGGCCATGTGCGCGGCGCTGTTGTGGGCGACGCTCTGGCGCGTCTGCTGGCCTTTGCGGGCTATGACGTCACGCGCGAATACTACATCAACGACGGCGGCGCGCAGGTCGATGTGCTGGCACGGTCGGCTTACGAGCGCTACCGCGAGGCGCACGGGTTGGAGCCTGAGATTCGTGAGGGGCTTTATCCCGGCGACTATCTGGTTCCCGTCGGCGAGGCGCTAAAGGAAAAATACGGCGACACCCTGCTGGACAAGGGCGAGCAATACTGGCTGACCGATGTGCGCGATTTTGCCAGTGCGATGATGATGCAGATGATCCGCGATGATCTGGCGGCCTTGGGCGTGCAGATGGATGTCTATTCGTCCGAAACGGCGATGTATGGCACCGGCAAGATCGAGGAAGCGATTGCCACCTTGCGCGGCATGGATCTGATCTATGAAGGCACGCTGGAGCCGCCAAAGGGCAAGACGCTGGAGGATTGGGAGCCTCGGGTTCAGACGCTGTTCCGGTCCACCGCGCACGGCGATGATGTCGACCGCCCGGTGATGAAGTCGGATGGCTCCTGGACCTATTTCGCGCCCGACATTGCCTATCACTATGACAAGGTGCAGCGCGGCTTTGATCAGTTGATCGACATTTTCGGCGCGGATCACGGCGGCTATGTCAAGCGGATGAAGGCGGCGGTTTCGGCACTGTCGCAGGGCCGCGTGCCGCTGGATATAAAGCTGGTGCAACTGGTCAAGCTGTGGAAAAACGGCGAGCCGTTCAAGATGTCCAAACGTGCGGGCACGTTTGTGACGCTGCGCGATGTGGTTGATCTGGTGGGCGCGGATGTCACCCGGTTTGTTATGCTGACCCGCAAGAACGACGTCACGCTGGATTTCGATTTCGACAAGGTGTTGGAGCAATCGAAAGACAATCCGGTGTTCTACGTTCAATATGCGAACGCCCGGATCAACTCGGTTCTGCGCAAGGCGGTGGATGCCGGGATCGCGGTGGATGATGCGACGTTGGCCGCCGCCGATCTTTCAGACCTGACCCATCCGGCAGAACTGGAACTGGCCCGCAAGATCGCGGAATGGCCACGTCTGGTTGAAATTGCCGCGCGCGGAAATGAGCCGCACCGGGTAGCGTTCTATCTTTACGAACTCGCGTCCGACCTGCACGGGCTGTGGAACCGGGGCAACGATGAACCCGGTTTGCGCTTCATTCAGGACAATCCGGCCACAACGCAGGCGAAAATCGCCCTTGCCCGTGCCTGCGGCGTTGTGATTTGCGCAGGCCTTGCTATTCTTGGCGTCACTCCGGTCGAGGAAATGCGCTGATCAAGGCGTCCCGTCCGGCGTGAACAGGCAAGACAGCGGGTTCGCCCGCAGTGTGAGGCAGAGCATGGCGGACCAGGAATTCGATGACCTCGAAGGCGGATACTATGCGCCTTATGAAGACGTGCCCGTTGGGCCGACCCGCGCTTCGCGGGCCGTCACGGTTGTCGGCGCGCTGATGTCGGCTGCGATGATCGCGGGGCTTGGCGTATGGGGCTACAAGGTGGCCGTGCGCAATGTGATGGGTATTCCGGTCGTGCAGGCGCAGGCCGGATCAATGCGGGTGGCCCCCAGTGATCCGGGCGGTGATACGGCGGCGCATCAGGGGCTTTCGGTCAATTCCGTGGCCGCCGAAGGCATTGCGGCCCCCACCACCGACCGCATGGTGCTGGCCCCGCGCTGGGTCGAGATTTCCGAGGATGATGCGCCGGGCCTGACCGCGGAGGCCCCGAAGGAAGCGCCCGAGCCCAAACTGGTGCAGCACCTGATGCCGCTGAACCGGGGCTTTGCCAAGCGCGAGGCGGTGGCTGCGCTGGCAGGCGCACCTGAAGCAGTGGAAGCCGCGTCGCTAGTGGTGGATGTGTTGCAGGAACCGGCGTCGCTTGATCTTGACGCCTTGGCGGATGAGGCGGGCACCAGTGATCCTGCTGTGATTGCGGCATTGGCGGCGGCCTTGTCGGCAGGCGCAGAGCCACCTGCCGATCTTGCCGCCGATGTGTCGCCCGCGATCACCGGCCGGGGTATCCCGAAATCGCTGCGTCCGCTTGCCCGACCGCAGGACGTGGTGGCACGAGCCAGCCTGTCCGCAGATGTTGGCGTGCCTGCGTCTGATGTGAAAGAGGTCGATCTTGCCTCGCTCGCCAAGGGCACGCGTCTGGTGCAGCTTGGGGTCTTCAAAGATGAGGTTGCTGCCCGTCTGGCATGGGACAAGATGGACCTACAATTCGGCGAACTTCTGGCTGGCAAGGGCCGCGTGGTCGAAGTGGCGCAGAACGGTGGCGGCACCTTCTACCGCCTGCGCGCCGAAGGGTTTGACGGCGAAGATGACGCCCGCCGCTTCTGCTCGGCGCTTACAGCAGAAAACGCGACCTGTATTCCGGTCGCCATCAGATGACCCCGGCCACCGGAACTGGTGCTGCCATTTTCGGCTGCACCGGACTGACGCTTGAACCGGATGAGGCTGCGTTCTTTCGCAGCGCTGATCCGTTCGGGTTCATCCTGTTTGCGCGCAACATAGATACGCCCGACCAGCTGCGCCGCCTGACTGCCGATTTGCGCGGCGCGGTGGGCCGCGACGCGCCGGTGTTCGTCGATCAGGAAGGCGGGCGGGTGCAGCGCTTGCGCCCGCCGCATTGGCGCGACTGGGTGCCGCCGCATGACCTGATCACTTCCTGCGGGCCAAACGCTGCCCGAGCGCTGTGGCTGCAATACCGCATCATCGCGGACGAGTTGCGCTCTGTGGGCATCGACGCCAACTGCGCGCCCTGTCTTGATGTGCTGACCTCTGCCACGCATCCGTTCCTGCGTAACCGCTGTTTTGGCGATGACGCAGGTGTAGTTACAACCCTTGGCCGGGCGGCGGCAGACGGGCATCTGGCGGGCGGCGTGCTGCCGGTGATCAAGCACATGCCGGGGCATGGCCGCGCCAATGCCGACACGCATCTGAACCTGCCGACCGTCACGGCGACCCCGGACGAACTGACCGCGCAGGACTTCGCGCCCTTTGCCGCCCTGCGCGATCTGCCGTTGGCGATGACCGCACATATTGTCTTTTCGGCTTATGATAGCAGCCCCGCCACCTGTTCTCCCTCGATGATCCGCGTCATCCGCGAAGACATCGGCTTTCAGGGCCTTTTGATGACCGATGATATCGCGATGGAGGCTTTGTCGGGCACACTCGCCGAACGCACGGCGGCCTCGATTGCCGCAGGCTGCGACGTGGTTTTGCATTGCAACGGCACGCTGGCCGAACGCAATGGCGTGGCCGAAGCCGCCGGGTCCATGTCAACCACCACCCTTTCACGGGCGGCAAAGGCGCTGGATTGGCGCAAAACCCCCGAACCTGTTGACATTGCCGCGCTGGAGGCTGAATTTCTGGCACTCCAAAACGGGCAGGGGCATGGCTGACACTTGGGATCAGACGGAACGGATCAGCGTTGAAGACCGCCTCGCCGCCGAGGCGCTGATTGTCGATGTTGACGGGTTCGAAGGGCCGCTTGACCTTTTGCTGATGCTGTCACGCACGCAAAAGGTTGATCTGCGCAAGATTTCGGTGCTGGACCTGGCCGAGCAGTATCTGGGTTTTGTCAACAAAGCCAAGGACCTGCGCATCGAACTTGCGGCGGATTATCTGGTTATGGCGGCCTGGCTTGCCTATTTGAAATCGCGCCTTCTGCTGCCGCCTGACCCCACCGATGACGGCCCGACGGCGGGTGATCTGGCCGCGCACCTTGCGTTTCAGCTTGAACGCCTGTCGGCGATGCGTGATGCGGCAGCACAGCTTATGGCGCGCGATCAGAAGGGGCGCGATTTTTTTGTGCGCGGCCTGCCCGAAGATGTGACCCGCCACCGCCGCGTGACGTATGGTGCGACCCTGATCGACCTGATGCGCGCCTATGCCCGCATCCGCACCAAGGATGAATTCCGCCCCTTCGTGATGGACCGCCAGAATGTCTTTACCATGGAGCAGGCGTTGGAGCGGATGCGCGGCCTGATCGGCTATGCCGGGGGCTGGACCGATCTGGAAACATGGCTGCCCGACGGGTGGGAACTGCACCCCCAGCGCCGCCGCTCTGCCACCGCTGCACATTTCGCGGCCATGCTGGAGATGGCAAAACGCGGCCAACTTGAAATCCGTCAGGGCGAGATGTTCGCGCCGATCCATATCCGCAAGCGCGAGGGGTCATGACCGACTCAGGCCTCCAGACCGAAAGCCTGTTCGCCGCCCCGCCCATGGGCGAGCAGGAACGCATGGTCGAGGCGATTCTGTTCGCCTCTGCCGATCCGGTGACGCTGGCCGAGCTTGTCGCGCGCATGCCGCAGGGCTGCGATCCGGCCGAAGCTTTGGTGACCCTGCGCCGCAGGTACGAAGGGCGCGGCGTGCATCTGGTGCGCGTGGGCGATGCCTATGCGATGCGCACCGCCCCCGATCTGGGCATGCTGATGCGCAAGGAAACGGTCGAGCAGCGCAAACTTTCCCGCGCGGCGATTGAAACGCTGGCGATCGTCGCCTACCACCAACCCGTCACCCGCGCCGAGATAGAGGAAATTCGCGGGGTCGCCGTCAGTCGTGGCACCGTTGATCAACTTCTGGAACTGGACTGGATTCGCTTTGGCCGCCGTCGTATGACTCCGGGGCGACCGGTGACGTTTGTGGTGACGGAAGGCTTTCTGGATCACTTCGGGCTGGAATCGGCGCGCGACTTGCCGGGTCTGAAAGACCTGCGGGCGGCGGGCCTGCTGGACAACCGGCCGTTGCCGGGGGCCGAACCTGCCGACGACGATGAGGATGAGGCCGTCACCGGCCAGAGCGAACTATTCGAAGATTGAGGGAACGGCGATGGATTTCGGACGCATTATCAACATGATCGTCAATATGTTCGTCCGCAAGGCGGTGAACAAGGGCATCAATTCAGGCATCAATTATGTCTCGAACCGGGGCAAACCGTCGGGAACATCCTCGGGGCCAGATCTTGCCCCCGGTGCCCGCGATGCCGCCAAACGCGCCCGCAAGGCCGCACGCATCACCCGGCGCATCGGGCGTTAGGCGTTTTTTCGCCAACATCGGCCGTCATACCCCATCTGCGGTATGCGCGGCGCGCTGCTGATCCCTACTCTGATGCCATTGGCTAAATCCTGATTTTCCGCCAGTCGCGCGGGCAATGGTTCAAGGTGTTTTCAGATGTGTTTGCGCACTCCCAAAGAGCGCGCGCTTCAGATATTCTGTCTGGAGAGCGGTGGATTTCTGTTCATATCGCCGCTCTATGCGTGGCTTTTTCAAGTGACTTTGCGCGAGACGCTGGCCCTGATTTTGACATTGAGCGTGATCGAAGTGATCTGGTCGATCGTCTATAATACCGCATTCGACTGGCTGCATTTCCGCGCCAGTGGTCGCGTCGCAAGCGAGCGTTGCACGCTGTTGCGGTTTGTTCAGGCATTGGGGCAAGAGGTGTCAGCGATGTTGCTTACCGTGCCGGTTCTGATCTGGATGGGCGGGTTTGACCTGCGCGAGGCGGTGCTGGTCGATCTGGGGCTTACAGCGGTCTATGTGGGCTATCTGTACGTGTTCCACCTGACCTATGATCGTCTGCGACCGGTGAAAGCTCAGGTCGAAACAGCGTGATCGTGCCTAGCGGAAATGCTTGGAAAGCTTCAGCCCCTGACCCTGATAATTCGACGCCATATCCGCTCCGTAAAGCATGTCGGGGCGTTCCGACATCGCCTCGTAAACGAGTCGGCCCACGACCTGCCCGTGCTCCAGCACAAAGGGCGCCTCGTGGCAGCGCACCTCAAGCACGCCACGCGACCCAGCCCCGCCTGCGGCAGAATGGCCGAAACCGGGGTCAAAAAAGCCCGCGTAATGCACCCGGAATTCGCCCACCATGGCAAGGTATGGTGCCATTTCGGCGGCATAATCCGGGGGTATCGTCACCGCCTCGCGGCTGACCAGAATGTAGAACGCGCCGGGGTCAAGGATGATGCGGGCATCGGTCGTGCGGACCTCTTCCCAGAACTCGGCGGCGGGGTAATGCGCGATCTTTTCTAGGTCGATCACGCCGGTATGGGGCTTGGCGCGGTATCCGACCAGATCGCCCGAGGCTGGGTGCAGGTCCACCGAAAAGCCAAGCCCGCCTGCAATGACCGGCGTGCCGTTGACCAGCGGTTCGCGGGCATGAAGCGCTGCAAGATCATCGTCCGACAAGACCGCTTGCCCCATGCGAAACCTGATCTGGTTCAGCCGCATGCCGGGCCGCACCAGCACCGAAAAGCTGCGCGGGCAAACCTCGGCATACAAGGGGCCAGTGTAACCTTCTGGAATCCGGTCGAATTCAACGCCGCCGTCCAGCACGGTGCGGGTCAGCAGATCAAGCCTTCCGGTCGAGGATTTGGCATTGGCGACCGCCGTGATACCAGCGGGCAGGGCCAGCCGCTCCATCAATGGAATCACATAGACGCAGCCCTTTTCCAGCACAGCGCCACCCGCAAGATCAACCTTGTGCATGCCGAATTCGGAAATGCGGTCCTCAACCGTGCGGCCCTTGCCAGCCAGGAACGATGCGCGCACGCGGTAGGCCACGCTGCCCAAACGCAGATCAAGGCTTGCGGGTTGGATTTGGGCCGGGATAACGGCGGGGTTGGCTGAAATGGACCCATCGGCAATCAGCCGCCTGATCGTCTGTGCCGCCAGAACCCCCGGTTTCGTCATGGCTTCCCCCAGAATCCCTTGCCCAAGAATGCGAACCGCCCGCGCCTTGTTGCCAAGGGCGGGCGGTGTTCGGTTTTGGTCGGGCCGGTGAGATTCGAACTCACGACCTTCCGCCCCCCAGACGGACGCGCTAACCAGGCTGCGCCACGGCCCGACACCGCGTCTTCATAACGATATTGCAGGCCGGGGCAAGCCTCAAAGCGCACCGATCAGCGCGCGCCCGGACGGGCCGCGCCCACCATCCGCTCGCGCAACGCCAAAAGCCGTGCGTGCAGGGGGCGCAGGCGGTCTTGCCGGGCGATCAGACCCTCGGCGTCCAGGCCGCGCAGCACTGTCGGAAGCCAGTTTTCTGTTCCCCCGGCCTCTGGTTCCGGTGTTTCAGCCCCACGCGATGGCGGCCAGACATCGGCTTGGTCTGGCGACCATGCGGGCGGCGGGGCAGTGTCAAAAAGATCAAACGGCTGGCCTGACGGGGCCGCATCATCTTGCAGGGCAGGGCTGTCGGGTGTGTCATACTGTGCGGGTTCCGGTGCATCCTGCGTCAGGTCTGAACCGAGTGCGGCGTCAGATGACAGTTCGGCGGCAGCGTCGTCAAAACTCAGGTCAGCGTCCGCGGCAACGATGTCGTGCCCGGCAACCTCTGCATCATCAAACGGCAGGTCGCTGGCGGTTGTCCCGGCACGGATGACAGGATCTTCATCCGCCGCCTGATCACCAACCGCAATGTCTTCATCATCGGCAAGCGGCACCGTGTCAGCATCATCGGGAACCGCAATCTGTGCAGGTTCGCGCACCCGGTCGGTCAAATCGAACACCTGCGCAGATGCAGGCTCGCGGGATGATGCCTGCGCGGCGGCAACGGCGTCAAATGCATCGGGGCCATCGTCTTCGGTCAAACCGGCGACATGGCGCACACCTTGTTCGCGCAGCACTTTCTGCACGCCGCGAATGGTCATGCCTTCGTCGTGCAGCAGTCTGCGAATTCCGGCAAGCAAGGCCACATCCGACGGGCGGTAATAGCGCCGCCCGCCCGCACGCTTGACCGGCTTGATCTGCGGAAAACGGCTTTCCCAGAACCGCAGCACATGCGCGGGCGTGTCCAGATGGTCGGCGACCTCGCTGATGGTGCGGAAGGCCTCGGCTGATTTATCCACCCGGCGGCCTCCGCTTAACCTGCGCGGCCCTTGGCCACGCTGTCTTTCATCAGATGCGAGGGGCGGAAGGTCAGCACACGGCGCGGGCTGATCGGCACCTCATCCCCGGTCTTCGGGTTGCGGCCGACTCGGGCCGATTTGTCGCGCACCGAAAACGTGCCGAAGGACGAGATTTTAACCGTCTCGCCGCTGGCCAGTGCGTCAGACATATGCGTCAGCACGGTTTCGACCAGTTGCGCGCTTTCATTGCGCGACAGGCCGACTTCGCGAAACACCGCCTCGCTCAGGTCCATGCGTGTCAGGGTCTTTTCACTCATCATATCCCCCCGGATTTTTGGGAAGGATGCGGTGTTTGAATTTACGAGTCAATATCAACCACTTGGAACGGGTTGTTTCAGTGCGATGAAAGCGAACTTTCGCGCCTACCAGCGCAGAACGACGGCCCCCCAGGCCAATCCGCCGCCGATCGCCTCGGTCACGATCAGATCGCCGGGCTTGATCTGGCCCCGTTGCACACCCACCGACAGGGCAAGGGGAATCGATGCGGCGGAGGTATTTCCATGATCCTGCACGGTGACGACGACCCGTTCCATCGGCACCTGCATACGTTGCGCGGTGCCACTGATGATGCGCAGATTGGCCTGATGCGGCACGATCCAGTCGACATCGCCGCTGGTAAGCCCCGCCTTTTCCAGCGCCAGATGGGCGGTGGAGGCCAGCTTTTCGATGGCATGGCGGAACACTTCCTTGCCCAGCATCCGCAGATGCCCGGTGGTGCCGGTCGAGGTGCCGCCATCGACGTAAAGAATATCCTTGTAGCGCCCGTCCGAGTTCAAATCACTGGACAGGATGCCCCGGTCGGCGGTGGTGCCCGAACCCTCCGCCGCCTCCAGCACCAAAGCGCCTGCGCCGTCGCCGAACAGAACGCAGGTCGTGCGGTCGTTCCAATCCATCAGGCGGCTGAAGGTTTCGGCCCCGATCACCAGCACGCGCCGCGCCGACCCCGACAGGATCAGCGCATTGGCGTTGGTCAGCGCGAACACGAACCCCGCGCAGACCGCCTGCACGTCAAAAGCAAAGCCGCGCGTCATGCCCAGATTGGCCTGAACCATTGTCGCCACGGCGGGAAAGGTCAGATCGGGGGTCGAGGTCGCGACGATGATCGCGTCAATGTCGTCAGCCGTTATCCCGGCATTGGCAAGGGCGGCAACAGCGGCACGGGTCGCAAGGTCAGACGTCATCTGCCCTTCGGCCGCGAAATGCCGACGCTCGATCCCCGAGCGCGAGCGGATCCATTCATCCGAGGTTTCCACCAGTGATTCGAGTTCCGCGTTCGGAACCACCCGGTCCGGCAGGTAATGCCCGACGCCTTTGACGACTGCGCGTAGGGTCATTTGGCGGTTTCCTGTTCTGGGGGCGTGGCCTGACCGGTTGCTGCGGTCGATGCAAGACGGGCCGCAAGGCGATCCTGAAACCCCGATTGTGCAAGCTGGAACGCCAGTTTGATGGCGGCCGAAACGCCCGTAGCATCGGCGGCCCCGTGCGATTTCACCACCGTGCCGTTCAGCCCCAGAAACACGCCACCGTTCTGGCGGCGCGGATCTATCCGCTTTTGCAGACGTTTCAGCGACGCCAGCGCCAGAAGGGCCGCGAATTTCGACAGGAACGTGGCGTTGAATGCCTCACGCAGGAAATCCGCGATCAGTTTCGCGGTGCCTTCGCCGGTTTTCAGCGCGATGTTGCCGGTGAAACCATCGGTCACGATCACATCGCAGCGGCTGCCGGAAATATCGCCACCCTCAACAAAACCGACGAATTGATAGCCGCCCGCCTCGGCGGCATCAGTCATTTTTTCATGCGCCTCTTTCAACTCGGCGCGGCCTTTGTGTTCTTCGGTGCCGACGTTCAGCAAGCCAACGCGGGGCCGTTCCAAACCAAGGCTGTTTCGGGCATAAACCGCGCCCATCGTGGCATATTGCAGGAAATCCCCGGCGTCAGCTTTTATGTCGGCGCCCACGTCCAGCATCACGTTGAAGCCTGCGGGGTTGCGCGACGGCCAGAAACAGGCAATCGCCGGGCGGTTCACGCCGGGCAGGCGGCGCAGGCGGATCACCGAAACCGCCATAAGCGCGCCGGTATTGCCGCACGACACCGCAACCGTCGCCTCACCTTCGCGCACGCTTTCGATGCACGACCACATTGATGTGCCCTCGCCGTGGCGCATAACCTGACTGGGCTTGTCGTGCATCGTCACCACGCGGGGCGCATGACGGATGGTACAGCGCCCATCCAGTTCGCGACGCTTGGACACTAAGGGCGCAAGAATCGCTTCGTCACCGTGCAGGATGAAGGCAATATCTGAGTTTTTGGCAGCGGATTCGACGCAACCGGCAACAACTGCTGCCGGCCCGTGATCACTGCCCATCGCATCAACGGAAATGACGAAACGCTGCGCGCCCTGAGCCGGAAGTTTTGTTCCGTTCGCCATGGGATGCAGCGTCTCTGCCGCGCGACTTACGCCGCGTCTTCGTCCAGATCGACCTCTTTAGTGGTCGCAACAACTTCGCGCGCGTCATAGTGGCCGCAGGCACCACAAACGTGATGCGGGCGCTTCAACTCGCCGCAATTGGCGCATTCAGCGGGGTTCGATGCCACCAGAGCATCATGCGAACGGCGCATGTTGCGCTTGGATTTGGTGACTCGGTTCTGCGGGACAGCCATGTCTCGACCTCAGGTTATGAAGGGGTAAACCCCTGATTTAGTTCTGCGAAATGTCCATCGCTGCGTGATCGCAGAAGGCCCGTTCCGCCATGTAAGCGAGGCGCGGAACATACTGGCTTTCTGCCCCGGCGCAAGTGTTTTCTACAGGTTGTTCCGGGCCATGCAACGCCGTCAGCTTTCGCCGCCGGTCCCGCCACCCTGCGCCTTTGCGACCAGCCCCGCAAGTCCCGCAAAGGGGCGCAGATCATCGTCACGCAAAGGCGTTGTGCCGGGCTCGGCAAAGGCCGCCTCGCCCAACTCTGCCCCCGGCGCGCGCGGATAAAGCGGCAGCGCCAGCGCCAGCGCCTCGACCGCGACGGCCCCGGCGTCGATGATCTCGGGCAGGGGTTCGGCGGTGTCATCCTCTGGGATTTCGACCTCATCCGCGTCGGTCAGCGCCATATCGGCCAGATAGCGCCGTGTGACTTTCTCGCTGATTTTTGTGACCACAGGTGCAAGGGTGATGCCGCAGGGCTGTTCGACCGTTGCGATCAGATCGGCCACCAGTTCGAAATCACGTTTGCCCAAGGCATGTATCTCGCCCCGGAAGCGCAGCCCAGACACGGCGGTGATGTCCAGAAGGGCCGCAATCAACGTGCGCGCCGCCGCATCGGGGCGCAAATCGAAATGCGTGGCCTTGCGCGCGGGCAAGGCGGCAGTACGGTAAGGCTGCGACAGCGGCAGATCGGCGGGAGGGTGCATGGATCAGTCTCCTATGGCGGCTTGGGCGTCGGCCAGGGCGTCGGGCAGGGGAACGGCCCCACGTTCCTTTCTTGAACACTTGGCGATCCTTCTGTAAGCCAAAGGGCAAGACCGGATGCGGCCAGATGTGCCTGCTTTGGGAATATGGGGCGCAGGCCCGGCTGACAAGAGGGTGGAATGGTTTTGGCAGCAGTGACAGGCATCCGGCGCGGTATCGGTTTGGGCGCGGGGATGATGCGGCGGTTGGTCGCGATGCTTGGCGTATTCGGACTTGTTGCGATAGCCGCCTGTACGCCCGTCTTTACCAACAGCGGCTATGTGCCAACCGACGCCGAGCTTGCCGCCATCACACCCGGCACCGACACCCGTGATACGGTGGCAGCAGCGGTGGGTCGCCCGTCGACCTCGGGTGTGCTTAACGATCAGGGCTGGTATTTCGTGCAAAGCCGCTGGAAGGAATACGGCCCCCGCGCCCGGCAAGAGGTCAATCGCGAGGTTGTCGCGGTTTCCTTTGATGAGGCGGGGGTGGTTACGAACATCGAGCGCTTCGGGTTGGATCAGGGGCGCGTTGTCGTTCTGTCGCGCCGGGTGACCAGCAACTCTGTGCAGAGCAGCGGCTTCCTGCGGCAGCTTCTTGGCAACATCGGCAATCCGGCGGGGTTCGGCAACAGGGTGCTGGGCAGCACCGCGAACTGATTGGCAATACCCGCGTCCGGCGTGTGACGCATCACTGTCACAGCTTGCGTGTATCGAGCGCGCATCGCATATTTGCGCCAGTGCGCCGTTGCGTCGCCCCAGGGGGGACAGACATATGCTTTCACTGCTCAAAGGGCGCTACGCCGCCCGGATCGCCGAAACCGAAGCTGATCTGCACCGCGCGCAGGAACTGCGCTATCTTGCGTTCAAAACCGAAATTGCGCTCGTCGAGAACGATCCTACCCGCCGTGACGCTGATGATTTCGATGCGATCTGCCGTCATGTTCTGGTGGAAGATCTGCGCACGGGCACGCTGGTCTGTTGTTTCCGCCTGTTGCCGCTGAATGGCGGGGGCGAGATCGGGCGCAGCTATTCGGCGCAGTTTTATAATTTGTCGGCTTTGGCTGATTTTGACGGCCCGATGGTCGAAATGGGCCGCTTCTGCATCCACCCCGATTGGCACGACCCCGACATTCTGCGCGTGGCCTGGGGGGCGATGACGAGCTATGTGGACGAGCAGAAGGTCGAACTGCTGTTCGGATGCTCCAGCTTCAAGGGCACGCAGGCCGAGGCTTATGCCGACGCTTTCGCGATGCTGAAGGAACGCCACCTTGCGCCCAAACGCTGGTTGCCGCGCGTCAAGGCGCCCAATGTGTTCCGCTTTGCCAAGGCGCTGCGGCTGTTCAAGCCCGATGCCAAGCGCGCGGCTTTGGGGATGCCGCCCCTGCTGCGCACCTATCTGATGATGGGCGGCTGGGTCAGCGATCATGCCGTGGTGGACCAAGATATGAACACGCTGCATGTGTTCACCGGGCTGGAAATCCGGGCGATTCCCCCCGCACGGGCGCGGCTTTTGCGTGCTGTTGCGGGATAGTTCCACTTCCCCCGTTGACGCGGATGCTGCACCCGCATACCTGACGCCGCATGGCACGCGCACCCCTTCTTCAGTTGTCCGGAATTTCGCTGACCTTCGGGGGCGAGCCGGTGTTTGATGACCTCGATCTGGTCGTGCAACCCGGTGACAGGGTGGCGCTGGTCGGGCGCAACGGGTCAGGCAAATCTACGCTGATGAAGGTGATGGCGGGGCTGGTGGAACCAGACCGTGGTGCCCGCGTGGTGCCCGCAGGTGTCAGCGTAGGCTATATGGAACAAGACCCCGATCTGTCGGGCTGGGCCACGCTGGGGGACTATGCCGCCAGCGCCTTGGGCGAGGGTGAGGAATACCGGGTTGCGATGGTGGCCGAGGGGCTGAAGTTCAACCCCGAAACGCCGGTCGCGTCAGCCTCAGGCGGCGAAAAGCGGCGCGCGTCTTTGGCAAAGCTGATGGCCGAAGCGCCCGAACTGATGCTGTTTGACGAGCCGACCAACCATCTGGACATTCAGGCCATCGAATGGCTGGAATCCGAATTGAAAGACACACGCACCGCCTTTGTGCTGATTTCCCACGACCGGGCATTTCTGCGCGCTTTGACCAAAGCGACGCTGTGGATTGACCGGGGGCAGGTGCGCCGGCGCGAGTTGGGGTTTGAGGGTTTCGAGGATTGGCGCGAAACGATCTGGGCCGAGGAAGATGACGCCCGCCACAAGCTGGACCGCAAGATCAAGGCCGAGGCGCGGTGGGCTGTCGAGGGTATCTCTGCCCGGCGCAAACGAAATCAGGGCCGGGTGCGCGCGCTGGCCGAACTGCGCGCCGAACGCTCCAGCCAGATCCGCCGTCAGGGCACCGCCGCGATGGAGCTGGAGGCGGGGCAGCAATCGGGCAAACGGGTGATCGAGGCAAAGGGTATTTTCAAGGCGTTCGGCGATCTGGTGATTGCGCGCGATTTCGACCTGCGCGTGCTGCGTGGCGACCGGGTTGCCTTCGTTGGCCCCAACGGGGTCGGAAAAACCACCATTCTCAAGATGTTGACGGGCGAACTTCAACCGGATCAGGGCACCGTAAAGCTGGGCACCAATCTGGCTGTAGCGGTGTTTGATCAGACCCGCGCGCAGCTTGATCTGAATGCAAGCCTTTGGGACAACCTGACCAATGATCCGACCATGGCCGTCTCGGGCCAGTCGGATCAGGTGATGGTGCGCGGCACGCCCCGGCATGTGGTGGGATACCTCAAGGACTTCCTGTTTGACGAACGCCAGATGCGCGCGCCCGTCCGCTCGCTTTCGGGGGGCGAGAAGGCGCGGCTTTTGCTGGCGCGCATCATGGCAAAGGAATCAAATCTGCTCATTCTGGACGAACCGACCAACGATCTGGATGTCGAAACGCTGGATCTGTTGCAGGACATTCTGGGCGACTATGACGGCACCGTGCTTCTGGTCAGCCACGACCGCGATTTCATCGACCGGGTTGCGACGATGACGCTGGCGCTGGAAGGACAGGGCCGCATCAGCGCCTATCCCGGCGGGTGGTCCGACTATCAGGCGCAGCGTGTGGTCACGGCCGATACGCTGACGGCTGATACGCCCAAACGGGTGGAGGTTGCGGCCCCAGTGCGCGCACCCAAAGCGGTTGATCTGACGTTCACCGAACGCAAGCGGCTGGAAACGCTGCCCGATCTGATTGCAAAGCTTGAAGCCGAAATTTCCACGCTAAGCGTGCTGCTTGAGGGTGAGGATATTTACACCAAAGAGCCCGTGAAATTCCGCAAGGCCACCGAAATGCTGGCCGACCGCCAAGCCGCACTTGCCCGCGCCGAAGCCGAATGGCTAACGCTGGAAGACCGCGCTTCGGCGTAATCGGCCTGCTCCTGCTGGCGCGAACACGGCCTTGTGACGCAGCGCCGACAATTGCGCGGATTTCAGCCCAGAGTTGATCGCAGAATCGGCAAGTCCGGGCCGCCTGATACCCAAAACCAATTGCTGCCTTGGAACCAGAGGCGGTCTTCATACATTCCACAGAACGACGCCTGACACGTCGTGGTCTGGTCGGGCGATGGAACGCGCCCGCTCTGACCAGAATGGAAGAAATGGAGACGCGCATGAAATCCCTTAAAATTCTCGCCCTTGGCACAGCCCTTGCAGCCCCCGGTCTGGCCTTTGCGGGCGGCCCCGCCCAGCCGATAACGGAACCCTATGTGGCACCCGTGGCTGCCGTCCCGGTGGTCTATGGCCCCGACTGGACCGGCTTTTACGGCGGTGCGGCAATCGGCTACGGCGATGTGAATGCCAGCGGCGCTGCACTTGATGGTGACGGCGCCATCGGCGGCGTTTTCGCAGGCTATCGGCGCAGTTTCGGCAATCTGGTCGGCGGGTTAGAACTTGACTACGATGCCTCCGATATCGACCTTGGGGCCAAGGTCGGCAAACTGGACAACGTAGTCCGCATCAAGGGCCAACTAGGGACGACCTTCAACCGTGCGTTTCTCTACGGCACAGTGGGTGCGGCCTATGCTGACGCATCGGTCGGGGCTGTGTCGCTCAACGACTGGGGCTATGCGGTGGGTGTCGGCATGGATTACGCGCTGACTGACCAATGGGCGGTGGGTGCCGAGGCGCTGTACCACAACTTCAACGATTTCGACAATTCGGGCGTTGATCTGGATGTGACGACCGTCAAGGCGCGCGTGTCCTACAAGTTCTGATGCGGCGCGCGGGTGCCGCCCCGATGGCACCCGCGCCCGTGTTCCGACCTTTGGCGTGATCAGGGCACTGCTTGCAAAAATCCGCGCCTGCGAAAAGCCGCACCTGTAAAAATCCTTGCCCGGAACGCGATTTGAGGCTAGCAACGCTGCCATGAAGATGCGCATCACCATCATTTGCTGCATTACCCGCTGACTTCGTTCAGGCGGGCCGTTCTTCATTTCCAAAACCGGAATAAATGGATAAGCCCGCCGGGATCGCTGTTCGTCAGGGACCGAGGGACCACGCATGACCATCCGGCTTTACAACGTCAAGACCCGCCAGAAAGAGGATTTCGCGCCGATCGACCCGGCCAATGTCCGCATGTATGTCTGCGGGCCGACGGTCTATGACCGCGCCCATCTGGGAAATGCGCGGGCTGTGGTGGTGTTTGACGTGCTGTTCCGCCTGCTGCGCCATGAATACGGCGCGGATCATGTGACCTATGTGCGTAATTTCACCGACGTGGATGACAAGATCAACGCCAAGTCCACGGAAACCGGCCGCGCTATCGGTGACATCACGGATGAGACGATCGGCTGGTATCACGCCGATATGGATGCTTTGGGCGCGTTGCGACCCACGCATGAGCCGCGCGCCACAGGCTATATCGGCGAGATGATCGCGATGATCGAAGTGCTCATCGCGCGTGGCAATGCCTATGCGGTGGACGGCCATGTGCTGTTCGACGTGCGCAGCTATCCTGACTACGGGCGGCTCTCTGGCCGGTCGGTCGATGACATGATCGCGGGCGCGCGGGTCGAGGTCGCACCCTACAAGCGCGACCCGATGGATTTCGTGCTGTGGAAACCGTCGGACGCCAGCCTGCCGGGGTGGGACAGCCCCTGGGGCCGGGGCCGACCGGGCTGGCATATCGAATGCTCGGCAATGGCTGCGGCTTTGCTGGGCGAGACGTTCGACATTCACGGCGGCGGCGCCGACCTTGCCTTTCCGCACCATGAAAACGAGCTTGCCCAATCAAGCTGCGCCCACCCCGGCGTGGGGTTCGCCAATGTCTGGATGCACAACGAAATGCTGCAGGTCGAGGGCAAGAAGATGTCCAAGAGTTTGGGCAATTTCTTCACCGTGCGGGATTTGCTGTTCGACGAAGGTATCCCCGGCGAAGTTATTCGACTTGTAACTCTAACTGCACACTATCGCAAACCCATGGATTGGACGCATCAAAAGGCGAAGGAAGCGGAAAAGACACTGTGGAAATGGCACACAATTTGTATGAATGCGAAACCGAGCAAATACGTGCCAAATGGGTTTTTAGACGCTTTGGCAGACGATTTGAACACATCAGAAGCAATCACCATTATGCGTCGCTACGCAAAAGAAGGAAATGCCGCTGATTTGCTAGCTTGTGCGAACCTAATCGGATTGCTGTTGCCCGATGAAACCAGCCTTTGGTTTGACCCTGA
Organism: Rhodobacterales bacterium; assembly: GCA_038207585.1. GTDB lineage: Bacteria > Pseudomonadota > Alphaproteobacteria > Rhodobacterales > Rhodobacteraceae > JBBQZP01. The sequence goes on from JBBQZP010000006.1 coordinate 46,242, forward strand.
TGGCCATATCCGCGACGACGAAGATTACCGAATTTACGAAGTGAATAGTGTTCGAATCCAAGCACGGGCAGCAGGCCGTTTCGACTTGTCAGACGAATTGCGTCAGCGACTTGTTGAGGCTGGTGTCGCGGTCTATGACCACAGCCTATCTAGTGGGGCTTTTCGTGAGCCAGACGCGCTTGCTCGGTATGCGATGTCAAAAGCAAAAAAGTCTTTTGACAAAGGTGATACCACAGACGCTACAAGGTATGTGGAACTACTCAAATCCGCAGGCTATTCCGTAAGCGTTGGAAACGATGGGTCATTGGCCATTACTGGTTTTGATGAAGCCCGCTTTGACGATCATTTTGAGGGATTCATTGAGAAAGCAGTAGAAGAAGCAAGAACGGCTCAAGATTTTTTGGAAAACGTTAAATGACCCGCGAACGCCTCTATCTCCTCGACACCACCTTGCGCGATGGGCAGCAGACGCAGGGGGTGCAGTTTTCCACTGCGGAAAAGCGCCAGATTGCGGCCGCACTTGATGCCTTGGGCGTGGATTACATCGAAGGCGGGTGGCCCGGCGCCAACCCCACCGACAGCGAATTCTTCAACCCCGCGCCGCAGACCCGCGCCACGATGACGGCGTTCGGGATGACCAAGCGGGTCGGTCGCTCGGCCGAGAACGATGATGTTCTGGCGATGGTGCTGGATGCGGGCACGGCTGCGGTCACACTGGTGGGCAAGGCGCATGAGTTTCATGTGACAACGGCTTTGGGCGTGACACTGGATGAAAACCTTGAGGCGATCCTTGCTTCGTTTGCGCATATCGCCACAAAAGGCCGCGAGGCGCTGTTTGACGCCGAACACTTCTTTGACGGCTACCGCGCCAATCCCGGTTATGCGCTGGAGTGCCTGAAAACCGCGCTGGGGGCAGGGGCGCGCTGGGTGGTCTTGTGTGATACAAACGGCGGCACCTTGCCTGCCGAAGTGGGTCGCGTGACAGCCGAGGTGATTGCGGCCGGCATTCCCGGCGACCGGTTGGGCATCCATTGCCATGATGATACCGGCAATGCGGTGGCGAACTCATTGGCGGCGATTGATGCGGGCGCGCGGCAGGTGCAGGGCACGCTGAACGGGTTGGGTGAGAGGTGCGGCAATGCCAATCTGGTGACGCTGATCCCGACGCTACTGCTCAAGGAACCCTATGCCAGCGGGTTCACAACGGGCATCTCGCACGATGCCCTGCAGGGGCTTTTGCGCACCAGCCGGATGCTGGATGACATTCTGAACCGGGTGCCGCTGCGGTCGGCGGCCTATGTCGGGGCCTCGGCCTTTGCGCATAAATCGGGGCTGCACGCGTCGGCCATTCTGAAAAACCCCGCGACGTATGAGCATGTCGAGCCTGCGTTGATCGGCAATGCCCGCGTCATTCCGATGTCCAATCAGGCGGGGCAATCGAACCTGCGCGCGCGCCTCGCGGATGCGGGGATCGAGGTTGCGCCGGGGGACGCGCGGCTGGGCCGCATCCTTGAGGTGGTGAAGGACCGCGAGGATCAGGGCTATGCCTATGACGGCGCGCAGGCGTCGTTCGAGTTGCTGGCGCGGCGCGAACTGGGGCTTTGCCCGGCGTTTTTCGAGGTGAAACGCTACCGGGTGACGGTGGAGCGGCGGCAGAACAAATACAACCAGACGGTGTGCCTTTCGGAGGCCGTGGTCGTGGTGAAGATCGGCGACCAGAAGATGCTTTCCGTCAGTGAAAGCATGGACGAATCCGGCACCGACCGTGGCCCGGTAAACGCTTTATCCAAGGCGCTGGCCAAGGATCTGGGGCCGTATCAGGCGGTGATTGATGATCTGAAGCTCGTCGATTTCAAGGTGCGCATCACGCAAGGTGGCACCGAGGCTGTGACGCGGGTGATCATTGATTCCGAGGATGCGCAGGGGCGGCGCTGGTCGACGGTGGGGGTTTCGGCCAACATCGTGGATGCGAGTTTCGAGGCGCTGCTGGATGCGATCAACTGGAAGCTGATCCGGGATGTGGGCCAACCTGCATGAGCCAGCCTGCATGAGCATTTCTGCCTGTGCCGCCTTGGTCGAGCGCGGCGATCCGGATCGGTTTGCGGCAGTCATGGCGGCTCCGGTTGGCGCGCGGGCGGTTCTTTGGCCGCTTTACGCCTTCAATCTGGAGGTGGCGCGCGCGCCCTGGGTCACGGCCGAGCCTATGATTGCGGAGATGCGGTTGCAGTTCTGGCGCGATGTGGTCGAGGGGGCTGCGCAGGGTCAGATGCGTGCGCATGAGGTGGCAGGGCCGCTGGCCGAGGTCATCCGCATTAAGGCGTTGCCGGTTGATGTGCTGGACCGGCTGGTCGAGGCGCGGCGTTGGGATATCTACCGCGACGCTTTTGCAGATCGTGCGGCGTTTGACGCCTATTTGGATGATACCGCAGGCGGCTTGATGTGGTGTGCCGCGCGCGCGCTGGATGCTCCTGCCGGGGCAGAAAATGCGGTGCGCCTTTATGGTCGGGCAGCGGGGCTGGCCGCGTTCTTGCGCGCGGTGCCGGAACTGGAAGCGCGGGGGCGCATTCCCTTGATCGACGGTCGGGCTGAGGCGGTCGCGGCGTTGGCGCGCGAGGGGTTGGGCTGGATTGCGCAGGCGCGGGCGATGCGGGGCAGGGTTCCGAAGTCTGTACATCCGGCGCTTCTGGCGGGGTGGCAGACGGCCCCTGTTCTGCGGCTTGCTGCGCGGGCGCCGCAACGGGTGGCGGCAGGCGCGCTGATGCGTTCCGAGGCAGCGCTGCGGGGCGGCTTGTTGTGGCAGGCGGTGTCTGGGCGCTGGTAGCCCCGTATCGCTTGATCCGGCTGCGCCTCAGGTCGAACTGCGCGGACGCAGCGCCAGCCAGATCAGCGCGCCCCCCGCCAATGCCAGAAACGGCAGCATCGCCATGTTGACGGCATCCCATCCGGCCTGAACCGAACCGCCCGAGCAATTCATCAATCCGCCGGAACTGAGCGAGGCAAGTGTCACACCGCCGAACACGATCAGATCGTTCAGCCCCTGCATCCGGCCGCGTTCAGACGGGGCGTGACTGGAGGCAAGCAGGGTGGTTGCCCCGATGAAGCCGAAATTCCAGCCAACCCCCAGAAGGATCATCGCGCCAAAGAAGTTGCCAAGCTGGATGCCTGCAATCGCGGTGGCTCCGGCGGCGGCGAGGATCAAAAGGCCAAGGGCGATGACGCGTTCAACCCCGATCCGCGAGATAACATAGCCAGTAAAGAACGACGGCACATACATCGCCAGCACATGCGCCGTCACCACATCGGATGCATCGGATTTCAGGAACCCGCAGCCCACAACGGCCAGCGGAGACGAGGTCATCACAAGGTTCATCAGCGCGTATGAGACCGTGGCGCAGATCACCGCCACCGCGATGCGCGGGGTCTTCAAAAGCTCCCACCGGCTGCGGCCCCGGTCATCGCCTGGGGCCGGCGGGGCAGGGGGGGGCACGCGCAGAAAGGCAAAGATGAAGACGCCCACTGCATTAAGGGCGATGACCGCAAGATAGGTGCCAAGGAATGGGATCACCATGCGGTCATCGGTGATATGCACGATCTCGCGCCCGATTACCGCCGATAACAGCCCGCCCGCCATAACAAATGAAATCGCCTTGGGCCGGAACGCGTCCGATGCGGTATCGGCGGCGGCAAAGCGGTAAAATCCTTGGGCCGACATGTAGATACCCGTGAAAAGCGCGCCAAGGACAAAGACCGGGAACGAGGCGATGGTCAGCGCATAGGCCCCGATCGCGGCCCCGATTCCGCCGCCAACCGCGCCGATGACAAAGCCAGCACGCCGCCCGAAGCGCTGCATGATCAGCGACAGCGGTGTGGCCGACAGCATCGATCCGATCACGATGGCCGTTATCGGCAGGGTCGCCCAGCAGATGTTGCTGGCAAGCGATTGCCCCGCGAGGCCCGCGACGGTGAAGATCACCGGCATCTGTGCGCCCAGCACGGCCTGTGCCGCAACCAGCACCCAGACGGTGCGGCGGGCATTGGCATCATTGGCGGGTTCGGTTTGCATGGCTTTGGGTAATGCCCGGCGCAGACGCGTGCAAGGCCGAAACGGGGGCGCACCCTCGGGGGCATTGAGCCCCGCTCGGGCGCGGCTGACGCGGTGGGCGCGTGCGGGTGGTCTTTGCTGCATCGGCGGCGTAGCCTTCGGCGAGGATATTTGGGTCAAAATGAAAGCGGTAAGGAAGCGTGCGCGGGCGTTGGTGACGGGGCCGGCAGGGTGCGGGGCGAAAGAGCAGGGGCGGGATATGGCTGCGGTGGGACGGATCATTCTCGGGCAGGCTTGCGTCACGGAGGGGGCGGCCTGGCTTGGCGCGCACGACGCGCGGTTTGCGATGGCGCTTGGTCTGTGCGGCCCTCTGCCACTGCGGCGCAAGCCGGAGGGGTTTGCCGAGTTATTGTCGGCGATTGTGAGCCAGCAGGTTTCCATTGCCTCGGCGCGGGCGATCTGGGGGCGGCTGGAGGCTGCGGGGATGGTGACGCAGGGCGCGGTGCTAGAGGCCGGGGACGCAGGCTTGCGGGCATGCGGATTGTCGCGTCAGAAGATCCGGTATGCGCAGGCTTTGGCAGGCGCGGGGATCGACTTTGACGCATTGGCCGCGCTGCCCGACGAGGCGGTGATTGCGACACTTGTGACGGTGCCGGGGATCGGGCGCTGGACGGCGGAGATTTATGTGATGTTCTCGCTGGGCCGGGCGGATGTGTTCGCCCCCGGCGATCTGGCGTTGCAGGAAGCGGCGCGGGTGCTGTTTGATCTGCCCGCTCGCCCCGGTGAGCGGGAGTTGCGCGCCATGGCGGAAAGCTGGTCGCCCTGGCGGTCGGTTGCGGCGCGGATTTTGTGGGCCTATTACCATGTGATAAAGTCTCGCGAGGGGATACGATGACACGACAACTTTCCTGTGGGCGGCACGCGCCTGCGTCCGGTGTGGTGCGCAGTCTGGTGGTCTTTTTGCATGGCTACGGTGCGAATGGGGCAGATTTGCTGGGGCTGGCCGACCCTTTGGCGCCGCATCTGCCGGGTACGCTGTTTCTATCGCCCGATGCGCCGGAGCCGTGTGTGGGCGGCGGCTTTGGATTGCAGTGGTTTCCGATTCCCTGGATTGACGGGTCGTCCGAGGCGGCGGCTGCGGCGGGGTTGGCTGCGGCGGCAGATGATCTGAATGCGTTTCTGGACGCTGAACTTGTCGCCGCCGGGCTGGGGCCGGATCGGCTTGTATTGGTTGGCTTTTCGCAGGGCGCGATGATGAGCCTGCATGTGGCGCCACGTCGCGCGCAGGCGATGGCCGGGGTGGTGGCGATCTCGGGGCGGCTTCTGGTGCCCGAACGACTGGAGGCAGAGGCGCTGGTGAAACCGCCGGTGTTGCTGATCCACGGCGATCAGGACCCTGTTGTGCCGTTTGAAGATATGGGCCGGGCCGGGCAGGCGCTGACGGCGGCGGGGTTCGAGACGTTTGGCCATGTGATGAAGGGCACCGGGCACGGCATAGCACCCGACGGCCTGCAAGTGGCGCTTTCGTTTCTGCACGACCGTCTGGCGTAACCGGCGTCACGGCCTTGTCATGGGGCCGGGGTAAGAACCGAGCTATCAAGCCAAATCAAGGGGCTTGTCAGGCGCAATACGCCATATATAGTTTGTGACGATCAGGCGGCGCTGCAAAGCCGCCACGCGAGACATCAAAGGCGGGAGCTTTTGCGAATGGACGGCGATTTCAGGACGACTTTTGTGCGCGAGCCTGCGGGGCTGAAACATTACCCGGCGCTGGTTCTGAACGCCGATTTCCGCCCGTTGTCGTACTACCCCCTGTCGTTGTGGCCCTGGCAGGAAGCGATAAAGGCAGTGTTTCTGGACCGGGTGACGATCGTTGCCGAATACGAACAGGTGGTGCGCAGCCAGAGGTCCGAGGTCCGAATACCTTCGGTGGTGGTGCTGAAGGATTATGTGAAACCTCAAAAGCGCGTGGCCTTCACGCGCTTTAATCTTTTTCTGCGGGATTCGTTTTGCTGCCAATATTGTGGCGCACGGGGGGATCTGACCTTCGACCATGTGCTGCCGCGCGCGCGGGGCGGGGTCACGTCGTGGGAAAACGTCGTGGCTGCCTGTTCGCCGTGCAATCTGCGCAAGGGGTCAAAAACGCTGAAGCAATCGGGATTGTCGCTGGCAATGCGTCCGCGTCAGCCATCGGCCGAGGAAATGCAAGCGCACGGCCGCCGCTTTCCGCCCAACCACCTGCATCAGTCCTGGCTTGATTTTCTGTACTGGGACGCGGAACTTGACGCCTGATCCCTTCGGGCTTTGCCACCCCGCGTGCGGGTGCTAGACTTGGCCCTTCAGTGGCGCTAGAACGGCGGCGTTAGCGCTAACGAAGCGACGGGGAAGGCAGGCAAATTGATGGTATCGCGCGTAATTCCAGTAGATCCTTTTGATCTTGTGGTCTTTGGCGGCACGGGTGATCTGGCCAAGCGCAAGATCATTCCGGGCCTGTTTCGCCGCTTTCTGGCCGGGCAGATGCCGGCTGAAAGCCGGATCATCGGCGCGGCCCGTTCCGAGATGGACGATGCAGGCTTTCGCGAACTGGCAAAGGTCGCGATCGAAGAATTCGTGGCCAAGGGCAAGCGCGACGCCGAAAAGATCGCCGAATTCCTGGAACGTATGCATTATGTGGCAATTGACGCCACGGGCGAGGGCGGTTGGCCCAAACTGAAAAAGCTGATGCGCCCCGATGTGGTGACGGCGTTCTATTTCTCGGTCGCACCGTCCTTGTTCGGGGCGATTGCCGAACGGTTGCACAAACATGGCATCGCCACGCCGCAAAGCCGGATCGTGGTGGAAAAGCCCTTTGGCCGCGACCTTGCCAGCGCCAAGGAGTTGAACGCCACCCTGGCACTGCATTTCCGCGAAGACCAGATTTACCGTATCGACCATTACTTGGGCAAAGAGACGGTGCAGAACCTGATGGCGGTGCGCTTTGCCAACATCCTGTTCGAGCCACTGTGGAAATCGGAATACGTCGACCATGTTCAGATCACGGTGGCCGAAACCGTGGGCGTGGACGGGCGCGGGGCCTATTACGATAAATCGGGTGCGATGCGCGATATGGTGCAGAACCATATGATGCAGCTTTTGTGCCTGATCGCGATGGAGCCGCCCTACCACTTTGACCCCAACGCCGTGCGCGATGAAAAGCTGAAGGTGATCCGCGCGCTTGATCCGGTAAAGCCCGATGACATCGTGCGCGGGCAATACAATGGGGCCAAGGGGCAGGGTTACACCGATCACGCCGAAAACCCCGCGTCAAAGACCGAAAGCTATATCGCGATGAAGGTCAGCCTGTCGAACTGGCGCTGGAAGGGCACGCCCTTCTATCTGCGCACCGGCAAGCGGCTGCGGGCGCGCACGTCGGAAATTGCGATCACTTTCCGCGAGCCGCCACATTCGATTTTCGATGATGCGTCGGGCTGGCGCGAAAACGTGCTGGTGATCCGGTTGCAGCCCAATGAGGGCATGAACCTGATGGTGATGATCAAGGAACCGGGGCCGGGCGGCATGCGCCTGACGCAGGTGCCGCTGGACATGAGCTTTGCCGAGGCTTTGGGCGAAGACGGCACCGATATTCCCGATGCTTACGAACGGCTGATCATGGATGTGATCCGGGGCAACCAGACGCTCTTCATGCGCGGCGATGAGGTGGAGGCAGCATGGGCCTGGACCGACCCGATCATTCAGGGCTGGGAAGACCGGGGCGACAAGCCGCAGGGCTATGATCCGGGAACGTCCGGCCCCGAGGATGCGTTGATGCTTATGCACCGCGACGGGCGGCGCTGGCGCGAGATCAAAGAATGAACCTTGTCGAATACCCCGACCGCGAGTTGATGATGCTGGCCTTGGCCAAGACGCTTGCAAGCGAGCTGGGCGCGGTGCTGCGCCAGCACGGCCGCGCGACGTTCTGCGTGCCCGGCGGCACCACGCCGGGGCCGGTGTTCGATACCATTTCCGGCGTTGATCTGGACTGGGGCAAGGTGTTTGTCATGCTGAACGACGAACGCTGGGTGCCGGAAGATCATCCCCGCTCCAACACCCGGCTGTTGCGCCAGCGCTTGTTGCGCGGCAGGGCGGCGGATGCGGAATATGTGCCGCTTTATGCGCCGACGGATACGCCGGAAGAGGCGCTTGAGACGTTGTCGAACGGGATCGAGACGCATCTGCCGATCTCGGTTCTGCTGCTTGGTATGGGCGGCGACATGCACACGGCCTCGCTTTTCCCCGGTGCAGACCGTCTGGCCGAGGCGATGGCCCCGGATGCCCCCGCCCTGATGGCCCTGCGGTCAGACGCTGCGGGTGAGCCGCGTATTACCCTGACCGCGCGGGTTCTCAAAGACGCGATGTCGACGCATATCCTGATCACCGGCCCGGAAAAGCGCGCAGCATTGGAACGGGCACAGGGCCTGACCGAGATGGAAGCGCCGGTGCAGGCGGTGCTGGCCAACGCAACGGTTCACTGGGCGGAATAAGGGGCGGAGCAGGGCGATGACAATCTGGAACGATCTTAAAGCACATCACGCGGCGGTCGCCGACCGCAGTATTCTGTCGTTGTTCGATGAACCGGCGCGGGCGGGCGCGTTTTCAACCGCTCTGGGCGGAATGATTCTTGATTACTCCAAAACCAATATCGACGCGCAGGCGCGGGATATGTTGCTGAGGCTGGCAGAAACCTCGGGTGTGGCCGCCAAGCGCGAGGCGATGTTTTCGGGCGCCAAGATCAACGAAACCGAAGGCCGCGCGGTTTTGCACACGGCTTTGCGCAACATGAATACTCCGGTGATGGTGGACGGCGCGGATGTCACGCCTTCGATCCGCGCCACCCATGCGCGGCTTCAGGCTTTTGCCGAAGACGTGCGCGCGGGGCGGTTTGCGGGGCAGGGCGGCGCGATCACCGATGTTGTCAATATCGGGATCGGCGGGTCGGACCTTGGGCCTGCAATGGCGGTTCTGGCGCTGGCCCCGTTCCACGACGGGCCGCGATGCCATTTCGTGTCCAACATCGACGGCGCACATATCCACGATGTGCTGGCGGAGCTTGATCCGGCGACCACGCTGGTCATCGTCGCCTCCAAAACCTTCACCACGATCGAGACGATGACCAATGCCGAAACCGCGCGGGACTGGATGGCGAAAGTGGTGAAAAACCCCGCCGCCCAATTCACAGCCGTATCTACCGCCGCCGACAAGACCGCCGCTTTCGGCATTGATGCGGCCCGGGTGTTCGGGTTCGAGGATTGGGTAGGCGGTCGCTATTCCTTGTGGGGCCCGATCGGCCTGTCGCTGATGATCGCAATTGGCACCGATGGCTTTGACGATTTCCTTGCCGGTGGCGCGGATGTGGACGCGCATTTCCGAACGGCGGAATTTGCCGCGAACCTTCCGGTATTGCTGGCGCTGGTGGGCATCTGGCACAATCAGATCTGCGGCTATCCCACCCGCGCCGTGCTGCCCTATGATCAGCGTCTGTCACGCCTGCCCGCCTATCTGCAACAGTTGGAGATGGAGAGTAACGGCAAGCGCGTGGCGATGGACGGCAGCGATCTTGAGATGAACTCAGGCCCGGTGGTCTGGGGTGAACCCGGCACCAATGGCCAGCACGCGTTTTATCAGTTGATCCATCAGGGCACCCGCGTCGTGCCGTGCGAGTTTCTGGTCGCGCGGCAAGGGCATGAGCCGGACCTGAAACATCAGCACCTTCTTCTGGTGTCCAACTGCCTTGCGCAATCGGAGGCGCTGATGCGGGGTCGGTCGCTGGCCGAAGCCACCGCGATCATGGCCCGCAAGGGGCTGAGCGGGGCGGAACTTGACCGGCAGGCGCGCCACCGGGTGTTTGCAGGCAACCGGCCCTCGACCACGCTGGCTTATGACCGGCTGACCCCCTTTGTTCTGGGCCAGATCATCGCGCTTTACGAACACCGCGTCTTTGTCGAAGGCGTGATCCTTGGCATCAACTCGTATGATCAATGGGGGGTGGAGCTGGGCAAGGAACTGGCGCTGGCGCTGCAACCGATGCTGGAGGGCGCGCAATCGTCCAACGGCAAGGATGGATCGACCCGCGCGTTGATCGCATGGTTCCGGGGCTAGGCGGGCAATCTGCCCGCCCAAAATTCTTCGAAGAATTTTGCAAGAATTTTCGAAAATTCTTGGGCGCGCGGTGACCGGCGGCTTATCTCAGCGCCGCAGTCACAATCACTTCGACAAGATAGTCCGGCGACGCCAGCTTTGCCTCACCAGTCGCCCGGGCGGGCGTGTGGCCCTGCGGCACCCACTCGTCCCAGACTGCATTCATTGCGGGGAAATCGGCCATATCTGCCAGCCATATCTGCGCCGACAGGATGCGGGTCTTGTCGGTGCCTGCGTCTGCGAGGATCTGATCGACCTCTGCCAGACAGGTGCGGGTCTGATCCGCCACCGATGTGCCCGGTTGGCCGACCTGACCTGCGACCCAAAGGATACCGTTGAAGGCGACACCCTTGCTCATGCGAGCGCCAGTGCCAAAGCGGGTGATGTCGGGGTTCATTGCAATCTCTCCTGTTATGCTGACACCGTGCTACAGGGCGCAGGCATAAAGGAAAAGAGGCTGGAGCGGGTGAAGGGAATCGAACCCTCGTATTCAGCTTGGGAAGCTGCTGCTCTACCATTGAGCTACACCCGCGCGCAGGTTCAGGTATGCCAGCAACCGCCGCGCGTCAAGGTGGTGCGCGCGGCGGTCGGCGCAAAAGCCGTCAGGGGATCGTGATTTCCACCCGCTCACCCGCAGCCACCGTCACCGGCTTTTCAACCTCTTGTTCGCCGATTTTCGCGACCGCCACGTAATCACCCGCGGCGGCGGTCAGGTCTATCGCCTCGTTGTATTGGAAACTGCGCGATTTGCGGCTGCCGTCCAACGCCTTTTTCGCGTCAAAAACCTCGATCGAGCGGGCCCCTGGTGCCGATACCGCCAGCACACCCGCGTTCAAGATCACCGGCACATCAACCCGTTCGCCGACTTTCACGGTAAAGGGCACGCTTGCCGTGGCGGCTCCCAAATAAACCTCGGCGATGTAGTCGCCAGCAGGCAGGGTGAACTTGGCCCCGGCACCGTAGCTTGTGCCAAAATCATCGCGGCTGCCATCGATCTTTTGCTTGGCCGAGGTGATGGTCACGCCGTGACTGCCATCTTCCATCAGCATGCCTTCCACATAAAAACCGTCGATCACCGCAAGACCGCCCGCGATCACGATGTCTTTCTTGATGATCTCACCGGCAACGATCTGCAGGGTTTCGGTGACTTCGGCCTTGCCCATTGATCCGGTCACGCGCATCGCCCCGGCGGGCAGGAAGGCCTTGGTTTCGCCATAGGTCGTCCGGTCAAATCCTGTGTCATTCTGGAAGGTAAGGCCCGCGCTGCCTTCCGTGGCACCCCCTTGCGTCAGGGTCGGGCGCAACTCGACCCGGCCCGCGTTCATCACCATCAGGGGTTCGGACAAGGCATCGGCGGTGATCGTTACGGGCATGGACGCGCGCGCGTGATCGAGTTGCGCATGCAAGATGTAATCGCCAGGTTCGATCAGGCCTTTCCACGCATTATATTGCGATGCAACCTGCTCGCCGTCCGATCCATCAGCGTTGGCGCGGTAAAGATCCCATCCGATACCGTTGCTGCGCTCAATCTCGGGCCCGCCTTCGGCCAGCACCGCCTTGGGCGCAAAGTTGATCTCAAGCGCTGCGGGCGGGGTGGGTTCGGGGGCGGGCGCTGGTGCGGGGGCGGGCTCTACTTCAGCTACAGCCGTTTTCAGCGCGTCCGAAAGGCTGGCGGCATCCTTGGCCTCGATATATTTGCCACCGGTGTTTTCAGCCAGACAGGCGACCTGCTTGCCTTCATCGGCGGTCAGGCCAAAGCCCACCACATGCGCGGTGAAATCCACACCCGAGGCTTCAAGTTCGGCGCCAAGCGCGCAAGGATCGGCCTCACACGTCTCGATCCCGTCGGTGATCAGGATGACGGTCGCCTTTTCCTCCGTCGATTTCAACTCGACTGCTGCACGGCGTACGGCTTCGGTCAGCGGCGTCTTGCCCAGAAATTTCATGCCCGCTGCCGCTTGCGCAATGGCCGCGCCGGAGCCTTTCGCAGGCGCCACCATCATCTCGATATCATCGCACGAGCCTTTTTCGCGGTGTCCGTACGCCATGAACCCCAGTTCGGTATCGGCGGGAACCGACGCCAGCACCTCGGTCAAGGCCGCGCGCGCGATCTCCAGCTTGGCCTTGCCGTCGATCTGGCCCCACATGGAACCAGAACCGTCAAGGATGATGATGGATCTTCCCTCGGCTTGCGCGACCGGGGTAAATCCCAGAACGCAAAGCGCAAAAGCGGCAAAGAACGTGCGAATGACCTGCATCATATACTCCGGTGCTGAAAAAACTGAGCAGATGCTAGGATCGGTTTGACGATAAAACAAGTCCCCCTTCATGGGCTTGAAATTGAGTGGCCGCCGCTATGTGCGGCGGCCACCGGGATGGACACGCTGTTGGGGACAGTTGATTGCGCCCACCCCGGTTTACGGGGTCCGGACCATGGAAGAGACGCCCCGGCCCGGTTTGCCCGCAATCAGCCTGCCGGAAGCAGAACGCGGTCGATCACATGGATGACACCGTTCGATTGCTTGACGTTGGCAATGGTGACGTTGGCCTTGTTGCCCTGACCGTCGATGATCTGGATACCACCGCCTGCAGCCTCGATGGTGAATTCGCAGCCGCCAACGGTTTTGACTTTGTGGGCGCCGCCGTCATCGGCAACCATCTGCTTGATCGCGCCTGACATGGCGTTTGCCGCGATGACATGGCAGGTCAGGATCTTGGTCAGCGTGTCTTTGTTCTCGGGCTTCAGCAGCGTCTCGACAGTGCCTTTGGGCAGTTTGGCAAAGGCTTCGTTGGTGGGGGCCAGAACGGTGAACGGGCCTTTGCCCATCAGCGTATCGACCAGCCCTGCAGCCTTCACGGCAGCAACAAGCGTTGTGTGGTCGGCCGAATTCACCGCGTTTTCGATGATGTTCTTGTTCTCGAACATCGGCGCACCGCCGACTTCGGGGTTGGCGGCGAAGGCCATGCTTGCCGAAAGGGCGGCAGCGGCGGTCAGGGTTGCGATACGAAAGGTGTTGAACATCTTTTTCTCCGGTTGAACCGGCAGGATCTTCCTGCCTTGTGCCGAAGTTACGGGGCTGTATCGGGGTTAGTTTCAGACCGGCCGAGAAAAAAGTTCAGCCGCGCGAAACGGCCCCTGTTACCAGAACCGGCCCGGTGGGCGCACCTGTGGTAGAGCCGCCGTCGGGCTCCAGGCTGACAGCAAGAACGGCACCATCGGGCAGATCGGCCAATGTCTTGGTCACCGACGCGGCGTCGATCAATCCAAGCGACACCGGGGCCGCGGTGCCCACGATCAGCCACAGCTCATAGTCACGCCCATCCTCGGCGGCAGGGCCGCCCGATTGCGTCAGCGTCAGCGTGTCGCCGGAATAGCTGGCCGCAAAGACCAGCGGTTGCGCCTCGGCACTCAGGGTTGCGACCAGCGGCGGGTTGGGCGTCAGGCTGGGCAGCACGAAAACCGCTGCCAGCGCCAAAGCTGCCGCCGCACCTGCGCCAAGAAGCCAGCCCATCAGATAGCCGCGCTTCGGGGCAGGGGCCGGGGTTACGAACAGCCGCCCCTCGATCCGGGTCAGAATGTCGGGTGCCGGGGATTCGGCGAAATCGTCGTTCAGCGCCGAAAAGCGTTGCTCCCACCCGAGGACCTGGGCGGAAAGCGTGCTGTCACGCTTCATGCGTTCCTCGACCGCGATCCGGTCGGACAGATCCAGCACGCCAAGAACATATTCGGCGGCCAGAAGGTCGGCATCATCATCGGGGGGTGGGGTGCGGGTGTCGGTCATGCGTCCATACACTCCCGCAGACTGGCAAGGCTGCGCCTTAACCATGTGCGCATCGTGTTGATCGGCACCGCGTGGTTGTCGGCAAGTTGTTGATACGAAAGGCCGCCCAGATATGCGCCCTGCACAGCGCGGGCGCGGTCTGGTTCTAGCTGACCCATGCAATCAACGATGCGGCGTGCCTCACCCTGTTTTATCAGGCTGGTTTCTACCGAGGGTTTGCGGTCAACAATCGCCTCTGCCTCGCCGTCGGCCATGGTCACATCTGCGCGGGCGCGCAGGCGGTCGATGGCATGGTTGCGCGTGATGGCAATCAGCCAGGTCATCGGCTGACCTTTCTCGGGGTCATAACGACCCGCCCGCAACCACACCCTGGTAAAAACTTCCTGCAACGCATCCTCGGCTTCTGCTCTGTTCCCAAGGATACGCAACAGCGTGCCGAAAAGTTTCGCGGATGCCGCTGCATAAAGCGCGCGGAACGCCGCACGGTCCTGTGCGGCGATCCGGGTCAGCAGGTTTGCCAGCGTGGTTTCGGTCATTAGGCCATCCGTTGTGCTGCACCGCAGCCTACCGTTTGCAACAGTCTAGCTTTTTCTTCGCCGCCGTCCACCCTCGGCGCCGTTCGGATTGTAGCTGACATCGGGCAGGGTGATGATGGCCATCAGTTCGGGAAACGGATCGGTGGCATGCGGAATGGCGTTGGCATTCACGAAATGCTCCTGAAACCGTGGCGCGAGGGCGGTTTCGACCTTGTGGATCTGATGCACCGTCGTCTCGATCGCGTCGCGGGCCGTGCGGTTGCACAGGGCGATGCGCGCGCCTGTGCCTGCCGCGTTCCCGGCGGAGAACACTTTGTTCAGGGGCGCATCGGGGATCATGCCCAGCACCATCGCGTGTTTCGGGCTGATATGCGCACCAAAGGCACCGGCCAGCACGATCCGGTCAACATGATCGACGCCCATTTCATCCATCAACAACCGCGCGCCTGCGTAAAGCGCCGATTTCGCAAGCTGAATGGCGCGGATATCGCCTTGGGTCACCATGATCAGCGGGCCGCCCTCGGCGGTGCCGTCATGCAGCAGATAGCCATGCGTGCGCCCCGTAGGCACCGACCGCGCGCTGCCGACCTGTTCGGCAGACCCGATCAGACCCGATGCATCGACCAGTCCCGCCATGCGCATCTCGGCCACCGCCTCGATGATGCCCGATCCGCAGATGCCGCTGATGCCGGTGGTGGCGGTGGCGGCGGCAAAGGCCGGATCATCCGACCACAGATCAGACCCGATCACCTTGAAGCGAGGCTCTTTCGTAACCGCGTCAATCTCGACCCGTTCAATCGCACCGGGGGCGGCGCGCTGGCCCGAACTGATCTGCGCGCCTTCAAACGCAGGTCCAGTGGGTGACGAACAGGCCAGTACCTTGGTTTCATTGCCCAGCAGGATCTCGGCATTGGTGCCAACATCAACAATCAGCACCATGTCTTTGGATTTGTTGGGTTCTTCGGCCAAGGCCACAGCGGCGCAATCGGCCCCGACATGGCCCGCAATGCAGGGCAGGATATAAACCCGCGCGGCACGGTTCACCGCCGCCAGATCAAGCTCTCGCGCATCAAGGCTGAGGCTGCCCGAGGTGGCAAGCGCGAAGGGCGCCTGACCCAGTTCCACCGGATCAATGCCTAGCAAAAGATGGTGCATCACCGGATTGCACACGAACACCAGCTCGTAAATCGACTGCGGATCTACGCCCGCCTCGGTCGCGATGCTTTGCGTCAGACCGTTGATCGCGGT
The DNA here is from genome assembly GCA_038207585.1 of Rhodobacterales bacterium. Lineage (GTDB taxonomy): Bacteria > Pseudomonadota > Alphaproteobacteria > Rhodobacterales > Rhodobacteraceae > JBBQZP01. The sequence continues at coordinate 62,024 of JBBQZP010000006.1, forward strand.
GCGCACGGCTGCGGTCATTTCAACATCGCCGCCGGGGTTCATCATGGCATAGCTGACCCGGCTCATCAGGTCTTCGCCAAAGCGGATCTGCGGGTTCATCACCCCGGCCGATGCCAGAACCGCCCCGGTGCGCAGATCGCACAGGTGGGCCGCGATGGTGGTTGATCCAAGGTCGATGGCCAGCCCGTAGATCGGGCTTTCGTAAAACCCCGGCCAGATGTCCAGAATGCGGTAGCGGTGATCGTGGTTGCCCTTGTGCAGCGCCACCGTCACCTTCCATTCGCCCTTGCGCAGCACCGGTTGCAGGCGGCGCAGAATGGCAAGATCGGTCACAATCTCGTCCACCTGGCACTGGTCGCGCAAGGCCTGCGCCACCCGTTCAAAATCGCCCGAGGGTTCGTGCATATCGGGTTCCTGCACCTCAATGTACAAAAGCCGGGTTGCGGGGTCCATCACGATATCGCGCTGGGTGGCCGATTTGCGGATGACCTGCTTGTGGACCTGACTTTCGGCGGGAACATCAATGACGACATCGCCTTGCACTTTCGCCTGACAGCCCAAGCGCCGCCCGTCAATCAACCCGCGGATGGATTTGTAGCGTTCCTCGACCGAGTTCCAGTCGGACAGCGCATCGGCGGCGACGGTGACGCCATGCTTGGCAAACTCACCATAGCCCGGCGTGATCTGACATTTGGAGCAGATGCCGCGCCCGCCGCAGACAGAGTCAAGATCAACTCCCAACTGCCGCGCCGCCGTCAGAACCGGGGTGCCGATGGCGAACCGCCCACGCTTGCCCGAGGGGGTAAAGATCACCAAAGCGTCGCCCACTGGATCAGCGGTCGTCTCGGTATGGGGGGCGGTGGTCTGAACGGTCATCGTGGCCTCTGTGCTGCATTGCCCCTTTGTAGGGTGCAGATGCGCGGCTGCAATGCCTGTCAGCGGCAAATGAGCGTCCGCTTTCGCCTTAAGGGGCGGTGCCGCGTCGTTTCAGAACAAGAGGTGATCAAAGATGATGCGATCCCCGGATGCCAAAACCATCACCGTATCGCCGGAGGCGTGATGCGTATCGATGCTGTCAGGCAGGTTCCTGACGTTAAGCGCGCGGCCATCGACAACCAGCCGGTCAACGCCGATGTGGAAATCGGTCACGACGGACGTTGTGTGCGCCCCACCTCTGGCATGGGTAAAAACAAACGAGTCCGCCCCGGTGCCTCCGGTCAGGCGGTGACCGCTTCGCGCTATATCGGCGATCAGAACATCGGCACCGCCATCGCCCGAAAGCTGGCTTTTGCCGATGCCGGTGTAAAGGCGGTCATCGCCCAGACCACCTTTGATCGCGTTGTGTCCCGACGCGCCATAGATGATATCATTGCCGTTGCCGCCGTAAGCCGTGTCGTTGCCGGACCCCAGATTGATACGGTCGTTGCCGTTCGCGCCGAACACGCGATCATTCTGCCCACCGGAATAGATGCGGTCGCTGCCTGAGCCGCCGCTGATCAGATCACGGCCCGTGCCGCCCATCAAAAGGTCGCGCCCGCCGCCGCCGCGCAACAGATCATTGCCAGCACCGCCGTTCAGCGTATCGCCAAGCGCGCTGCCGGTAACGGTGTCATTTCCGGCCGCCGCCAGAACCGACCGCGCCGATCCGGCAAAGACATTGCCGCCGAAATCCTGATAGCCGACGGCGATGGTGTCATGCGTCGAGGTGCCGTCGATCTTGGTCGAGGTTCCGCGAAACTCTACCGAATGGGACGTAAAGCCTGCCCGCGCATCCAGCAGGATCGTTTGCGTGCCGTCCTTGTGGCGGATCACGACATCATTGACGGCCCCGCCATTAACCGCCGCATAGCTGACATGGCTGCGGACTTCGGCCCAGGTTGTATAGCCATGCCCAAGGAATACCCGGTCGCCAAGGCTGGTGCGCAGATCAACGATCACATCTGTGCCGGAACTGGCATCGAACCGGTCCTTGCCGCTTCCACCCTCCAGCGTGTCGGCACCAGCCCCGCCGCGCAAAAGATCATTCCCGGTGCCGCCATACAGCAGATCGTTCCCGCTCAGTCCGGCAAGGATATCGCTGCCATACTGGCCGAAGATGAAATCTTCATTTCCGGCACCGGTCATCCGGTCCTGCCCGGTGCCGCCGTAAAGGAAGTTGTTCGCCTGTGCGTGACCGATGATGCGGTCATTCCCGCCATAGCCAAAGGCCGTGCCCACGCCCTTTACATTGTCGAAGGTGATATCGACGCCATTTGCGCTTTCATAAGCCTCATTGCGGACGCGGCCCTCGATCAATTTGGCAGTGATCGTTTCGGCACCCGCATGGGCTGCCGGCCTGTCATCGAGGGAAAACGCGTTCAACCCGAACGCATAGCTGTGCTGATGCAAAAAGCGCAGCTTTTGCCCCGCATCAATGGTGACAAAGCTGGATTGCCCGGCTTCGGCCCCCGAAAACCAGCCGATGCCTATGCCGTGGTCTGCAAACCATTCCTGCGCGCGGGCAAACAGGGCAACCACGGTCGGATTGGTCGAAAAATCGTTGATCTGATCGCCAGCAAGATTGGTTTCGGTGATCAGAATATCGTCGCCCGCAAGATGGCCATAAACCGATTCAAGCTGGTTGAAGAGTTGTGCCACCGTTGTCAGGCCGGTGGTGTTGTGCCAGCCCGGATAGACATGCGCCGACCAGACCAGCGCATCGCCGACATGCGCGCGGATGTAATTGATCGCGGTCTGGCTTCCGACGTTATTCTGTTCAAGCTCGGCAAAGCGGGACGAAAAGCCCCAGCCGGGAATCAGAATCTTGGCGTCGTCGCGGGCTTGAATCATATCAGCCACATCGACCATCTGGCGCGCAAAGAGGTTGACGAATTTCTGCTCTGCAGCCCCTTTGCCGCCCAGTGGGGTCAGCGCGACGGCGGTCTCATAGGCCGCGGGTTCATTGGCGAGTTCATAGCCATAGACGGAATTCTGCACTGCCTTGTGACTGTCAAGCCAGTCCAGCATTTCGGTCCATGTCGCCGACATGCGATCGCCCGCAGACCCAGACAGAGCGCTGTAGATCTGGTCGGGTGTCAGACCGTCGCCGCGGCCCATCTGCTGCAGTTCGACATCAGTGTAGACGAAGATTACCTTGAAACCTTTGGCGGCAGCGGCAGCCAGAAATGCCTCATACTGCGGATGCAGATTGCCGTCGCCGTCAAACGAGGCGGCGTTGAACAAAAGGCGCAGCGTGTTCACACCGGGCAGCGCGGTTTTCAACCCTGCCGCAAAACCCGCCGGATCATCATCCATGCCCATCGGCAGAGTTTGCAGGTTGCCCTGCCAATTGTAGTGCTTGCTGTTCTGCGCAAGGTTGGCATTGAACGTACCATCGGACTGATCCGCCGCAGCCTGCGTTTCGGCGTAAAACAGAATGTTGATTGCGTTGATGGAACCCGTGTTGCTCATCCGGCCCTGACTTGTCGTTCGATGCTGCGTTCACCTGCATCGAAATGACGGTCCGGTATGGCCGCAATTGGGGATGGATATGGCAATTCTTGGGCGGATTCCAAAAATCCGGAAACAAAGAAGCCCGCGCGAGGCGGGCTTCTTTCTGAATAGCAGGCCGGTTTAGCCCCGGTTGCGCCCGCCGCGCCGCCCGCCGCGCCCGCCTGCCGCGCCCGCATTTGCGCTGGCTTCGGCAAAGGTGGCACCGGCTTCCACCGCCTCAAGCACCTTGGCGAAACGGATCCATTCGCCGCCATTGGCATCGTGGTTCATCAGAAAGTTGGCGGCGCGGATCGCCTCCATTTCCTGTTGGCGGACCGGATTCATGATCGCAGACGTCATGCCTGCGCAGATCGCCATCGGCAGGAACGCCGCGTTGATGCCGTGTCGGTGCGGCAACCCAAAGCTGATGTTGGAGGCGCCGCAAGTGGTGTTCACGCCCAGCTCATCACGCAGGCGCCGCACAAGGGTGAACACCTGCTGGCCTGCCGACCCCATGGCCCCCACCGGCATGACCAAGGGATCAACCACGATGTCATGCGCCGGGATGCCGAAATCAGCAGCGCGTTCGACAATTTTTTTCGCCACCGCAAAGCGCACGTCAGGGTCTTCGGAAATGCCGGTGTCGTCGTTGGAAATCGCCACAACCGGCACGTTGTACTTCTTGACCAGCGGCAGTACCAGCTCCAGCCGGTCTTCCTCGCCGGTGACCGAGTTCAAAAGCGGACGGCCTTCGCAGGCCATCAGCCCCGCTTCTAACGCGCCGGGAACCGAGCTGTCGATGCACAGGGGCGTGTCGGTAATCGCCTGAATCCGCATGATAAGTTCGCGCATCAGGGGCGGTTCGACAAAATTGTTGTCGGCATAGCGCGGGTCGGTTGCCATCTTGTTGGTGAACACCGCGCCCGAATTTACATCCAGCACCATGGCACCACATGCCACCTGTTCCAGCGCATCCCGCTCCACGGTCGTGAAGTCACCCGCCTCCAGTTCGGCGGCCAGTTTCTTGCGGCCCGTGGGGTTGATGCGTTCGCCGATGACGCAGAAGGGCTCGTCAAAACCGATGATGACAGTCTTGGATTTGGACTCGATAACAGTGCGCGTCATGGGGGAACGTCCTTATGCGTTGGAGGCCGGGGTGCCAGAGGCCCCCGCGTGTTGAATAGCCCAGGTGGCGTTGGTCTTGATGCCGCCAAGGGGAAAGAAGTGAACGCTTTCGATCCCGAAGTCCGGGTTCGCCGCCTTGTGCGCAGCCAGCGTTTCGACAAATTCGTTCGGCTCATAGGGCAGCAGCAGTTTGGTCACATCCATCGCCCGCTTTTGCAGCACGCGAAGCGATGCGCCAACACCGCAGGCAATGGCAAACTTGATCAGGGTCTGCAGCTTGGCCGGGCCCGCGACACCGATGTGAATCGGCAGGTGGATCCCCTCGGCGGCCAGCCGGTCGGCCCATGCAATCACCGGGCCTGCCTCAAAGCAGAACTGCGTCGTGATGGCCATCTTTGCGTCGGAGCGTTCGGAAAACGATTGTTTCCATTTCAGCGCCTGCATCACGATCTTGTCACCGCCGTCCTTGTCGATGTCGCGGTTGCCTTCGGGGTGGCCTGCGACATGCAGGCGCTCGAATCCGTCGAACAATCCGGTTTCAATCAATTGCATCGAGGCATCGAAATCGCCTGCAGGCGTGTTCACGCCGCCGCCCAGCAAGAGCGCCTGTTTCACACCCGCCTCGCCCTGATAGCGCGCGATCCAGTCGGCCAGCGTCGCGCGGTCGGGAATGATGCGGGCCGGGAAATGCGGCATCACAGTGTAGCCTTCGGTGGCCAGCCGTTTGGCGGTGGCGACCATGTCTTCAATCGGGGTGCCCTCGATATGGGCGATGTAGACGCGGGTACTTTTCGGCAGGAGGTCGCGAAAGTCTTCCACCTTTTCGGCGGTGCGCGGCATCACCTCGATAGAATAATCCTTCAGCAATGCTTCTACAGCGGCGCTGTCGGTGGTGGTCTGCGGTGCCTCGCGGCGAAAGTTGAAAAGCGCCATGATGGAACTCCAGCGGAATGAAGATGTGCGGCGGGCGGTCAGGCCCGGCCCTCGGCGTCGATCAGTGATTTCAGGCGGGCGGTGTCGAATTCGGCCTCAAGACGCGCGGCTTCGGCTGCGGCGACAGGGTCGGGTTCGCCTTCAACTTCATAGGGCGGGGCTTTACGCCATTCGGCCAGATAGGCGTCGGCATCCTTTGCACCGATCTTCATCGCGCATCGGTCAATCGCCTGTTCGAACCGTTCGGAAAGCTGCACTTTCGATGCCCGCCTGCCTTTGCCAACGATGACCTGTGCGGGAATGTCACGCCAATAGACGATGGTAACCTCTGGCATGACTGATTCCTCTTGTTCCGTTGGCTGGTGTTCTATGCGCCCGACTGCGACAGACGGTGTCGGATTTCGACATGTCCCGCGCGCGTTGCGACGCCGGTCAAGTCTAGTTGTGAATGTGGTGGGGGGCGAGGGGGGCAAACCGTTAAAATTCTCATCAAAAAGATGCAAGGCGTGCGGTCATTTGCGGGGTCGGACCTGCGGGCGGGGCGTTTGGCGCGCGGCTTTTCCCGATCCGCGCTTGCACCGTGTGCGACATCGCACTACCTTTGATCTCAACCACGAATGGAGGGCGACACATGGCGCCCGAGCGTCCCGATGGGGCGGACGCGATCCCGGTGCATGACGATGGAGCCAACCCGAAGCCTGGCCCGGTCGAGCCGTCAGCCCCCATAGACCCCGGATCGGGGCGGCTTTATGCCGCGCTGGATCTGGGAACGAACAGCTGCCGCATGCTGATTGCCCAACCAAGGGGCAGTCAGTTTCAGGTCATGGACAGCTTTTCCAAGACCGTGCAGCTTGGCGTCGGTCTTGAATCTTCGGGGCGCTTGTCGCGCGCCTCGATGGGGCGGACGGTGCAGGCGCTGCGCATCTGTCAGAAGAAAATAGAGAAACACGGCGTCAAACGGATGCGGCTGGTGGCGACCGAAGCCTGCCGCCGCGCCCGCAATGCCAAGGAATTCATCCGGCAGGTCCGCCGCGAAACCGGATTGCAGCTTGAGGTGATAGCCCCCGAGGAAGAGGCGCGACTGGCTGTGATTTCCTGCGCGCCGCTGGTCAATGTGTCGACCGAGCAGCTTTTGGTCGTCGATATCGGCGGCGGGTCAACCGAACTTGTCTGGATTGATCTGTCCACCATCACCCCAGAAGACCGCCCCCGCGCGATCATGCGCCTGCACGCAGGTTTCAAGCCGCAGGATGATGGCCCGGCCGCCCGCGTGGTGGACTGGATTTCGGTGCCGCTTGGGGTGGCCACGCTGAAAGACCAGTTTGCGGATGTTGACGACGACGCCGCGCGCTTTGCGTTGATGAGCTGGTATTTCGAGGAAAACCTTGCCAGCTTTTCGCCCTACAACGCCGAAAACCCGCGCGCAGGCTTTCAGATCATCGGCACCTCGGGCACGGTGACGACTGTGGCCGCGTCCTTCCTTGGGCTGCGCCGCTATGACCGCACCAAGGTTGACGGGCTGCACATGACCTCGGACCAGATTGATACGGTGATCCGCGATTACCTGTCGCTTGGCCCCGAGGGGCGACGCACCGATCCGCGCATCGGGCGTGACCGGCATGCGCTGATCATGTCCGGCGCGGCTATCCTTCAGGCGCTGATGCGGATATGGCCGACCGACCGGCTGTCTGTCGCCGACCGGGGCCTGCGTGAGGGGCTTCTTTATGCACAGATGAGCGCGGATGGCGTATTGGACGACGGACCCTACACATGACCAAAGAGCCGGTAAAGAACACCTCGGGGCGCGGCCTGCGCGAATTGCGGGTGCGGGTGAAAACCGCCAAGGGGCGCAAGCTGTCGTCAACGCTGTGGTTGGAGCGGCAGTTGAACGATCCCTATGTGATCCGCGCCAAGAAGGACGGGTATCGCGGCCGCGCGGCCTACAAGATACTGGAACTGGACGATAAATACGGCTTCCTGAAAGCCGGCGCGCGGGTGGTTGACCTTGGCTGCGCCCCAGGCGGGTGGACGCAAGTGGCAGTGGGCCGCGTGAACGCGCTGGGAGAGGCACGCAACAAACCGCAGGGGTCGGTTCTGGGCGTTGATCTGCAGGAAATCGACGGGATTTCAGGCGCGCAGATTCATGTGCTGGATTTTCTGGCCGAAGGGGCGGATCAACAGGTCAAGGATTGGCTGGGCGGCCCCGCCGATGTGGTGCTGAGCGACATGGCGGCGGCGGCATCTGGACACAAGGGCACCGACCATCTGCGCATCATCGCATTGGTCGAGGCTGCGCTGGCCTTTGCCTTTGACGTGCTGGAGGAGGACGGCACCTTTGTCGCCAAGGTTCTGGCGGGGGGGGCTGAAATCGGCATGCAGACGCTTTTGAAAAAGCATTTTCGCAAGGTGGCAAACGTCAAGCCCCCGGCCAGCCGGTCCGACAGTTCGGAAAAGTTTGTGGTGGCGATGGGATTCCGGGGCAGGGGCGACGCGTCACAGGACAGCGACGCATCAAATTGAAAAAGGCACCCCAGACAGGCGCCCTTTTTCGTGATCTGCCGTGATATCGAAGCCTCAGCCGCCCCAGTGACGAACCGGGCCGCAATCCATATGCACAAAGTTCGACCGCGGATACCGACCCACGCCGCCCGATGCGCAGGCCTCGGCGGCCTTGGCCATTTGCCCGACTGACCGGGATTTCAGACGCAGATCCGCCGCTTGCCCGACCATGTGGAGCGAGTGCTTTGCCACGCCGCGCGATTTGGAACGGAGCATCGCATTGGTCTGCGGACTGCGATAGCCTGACAGCAGCATGTAAGGCTCAGACACATCCATCAGACGGTGTGCAGCGGCCAGAATGTCCAGATTGCGGGGGTCCATCTTGGTGACCGTTCCCGTACGCCAGTCGCGCAGGAAATGGTTCATTTCCTTTAAAACCTCGGGGATATACTCGCCTTCGACCCAATAGATGGTGTCGACGCTTTCGCCGGTCCGGCCTGAATACATCTTTACGCGGCGAATGTCGCCCGCGCCTTTAAGGAACCCGAACGCGTTTGAATACGTTGGTGTTGAGACGATTGCGGTTGCTGCGAATGCCCCAAGCAAACCGCGGCGCGTTACGCCTGTTCCGATAAGTCCCGTCATTCTTAACGCCTGTCCCTATGGTTAGACCGTCTGTTTCGACGGTTCTTTGCCACTTATCCCCAAGTGCCCTTTTGGTATGCCACACATCGAATCGTAACCCAAGTCTGAATTGCCGGGGATGGATCACTTTCACCCGCAATAGGCTAAAACTTGCTGAACACCTCAATTTGACGCGATTGCTACCAAAGCGTTGCCCGAATGTAACGATATGTGGCCGAATTGGCGGGGTTGTGAATGGACTCTGCCGGGCAAATCGCTCAGGTTTTGTGAACATTGTTTGTCGAATTGAGGTCTCATGCCCGTGTTTTTCCGCCGTCCGATTTCAATCGTTCTGTTTGTCCTTGCAGCTTTCGCACTGGTCGCTCTGGCATCTGGCGCGCGGGCGCAGGTGTCACCGTTCACTCAGGCGCTGGCACAGGACGCCGCCCGGGATGATGCGGTAGCGGGCTTTTACAAAGATCGCGGCTACACCGAATTCTGGACCGGAGCCGATGCCGCCGACCGGCGTGCAGCACTTTTCAGTGTGCTGGCACAGGCGTCTGATCAGGGCCTGCCTGTCGGGCGCTATGATCCCGAAGCGCTGATGCAAGCCTTTCGCGCCGCACAGACCGAAGGCGACAGGGGCCGTCTGGAAGTGGCGATGTCGCTGGCCTTGCTGGATTATGCGCGCGATGTGCAGACCGGAATTCTGGTGCCCGCAAAGATTGACCCCACCATTGTGCGCGATATTGCGGTGCGCGACCGGCGCGGGAATCTGGATGCGTTCGCCACGTCTGATCCGCTGATATTCCTGCACAAGCTGCCGCCGCAAGCCCCCGAATATGCGATGCTGGCAAAGGCCAAGATCGGGCTTGAGACTGCCGTTGCGGCAGGCGGCTGGGGCGCGACGATTGCTGCGCAAAAGCTGGAACCGGGGCAAGACGGGCCCGCCGTCATTGCGCTGCGCGACCGGATGATCGCGATGGGCTATCTGTCCGCATCGGCCACCGCTACCTATGACGAGGCGCTGCGCCGCGCGGTCGAATCGTTCCAGACCGCTCACGGCCTGGATGCCGATGGTGTGGCAGGCGCAGGTACGCTGGCCGAGATCAACATTGGCCCACAGGCCCGCCTGCAATCGGTCATCGTGGCGCTGGAGCGGATGCGCTGGATCAATTTCGATCTGGGCAAGCGGCATATCTGGGTCAACCAGACCGATTTCACCGCAAAGATCGTCGATGACGGCAAGGTTACATTCTCGACCCGTTCGGTGATCGGGCGGCAGGATTTCGATCGCCGGACGCCGGAATTTTCCGATCTGATGGAATACATGGTCGTCAACCCGACGTGGAGCGTGCCACGCTCAATCACCGTAAAGGAATATCTGCCGCTGATGCAGCGCAACCCGAATGCGGCGGGCCATCTGAAGCTGATCGACCGGTCAGGCCGTGTCGTCAGCCGCGCCTCGGTCAATTTTGGCGCCTATACTGCGAAGAATTTCCCCTATGCCATGCGGCAGCCGCCATCAGACGGTAACGCTTTGGGTTTGGTGAAATTCATGTTCCCGAACAAATGGAACATTTACCTGCATGATACACCGTCTAAATCCCTGTTTGCCAATGAGATACGGGCGTTTAGCCACGGTTGCGTGCGGCTGGCCGACCCGTTCGATTTTGCCTATGCGTTGCTGGGGCCGCAATCGGCCGATCCCAAGGCGGAATTCCAGTCGCACCTGCGCACCAAGTCGGAATCGGTAATCCGGCTGGCCGAACCGGTTCCGGTTCATCTGGTCTATTTCACCGCCTTTCCAACCGCGCGGGGCGAGATGACCTATCGTCGTGATATCTATGGCCGGGATGCGGCTATTTTTGCGGCACTCAAAGCCGCCGGGGTGGTCGTGGCCGACGTTCAGGGTTAGACCCTTGGGCAGGCCGCCCAAGTCAGGACATCTGCCACATGACCGACCACAGCATCCGCGATATCGCCGCAGCCCTTGGGGCCGATGCCGCGGGCGATCTTGATCTTTTGATCTCGGGCGCGAGTGAACCCGCAACGGCAGGTCCTGATGCTCTGGCGCTTGCTATGGACCCGAAGTATGCGGCCGGTCTTGCGCAGGGGCGGGCGCGCGCAGCGGTGGTCTGGCAGGGCGCCGACTGGCAGGCGATGGGCCTGAAAGCTGCGATTTTCGCGCCAAGGTCGCGCCTCGCGATGTCAGGGCTGACACGGATGCTTGATCCGGGGCCGGATATCGCGCCGGGCATTCATCCGATGACGGTGATTGATCCCTCGGCGCAGATCGGTGAGGGTGCTGCGATTGGCCCCTTCGTGGTCATCGGCGCTGGCGCTGTGATCGGCGCGCGGGCGCGGATTGCCAGCCATGTCAGCATCGCGGAACGGGCGGTGATCGGGGATGACGCGCTGATCCTGCAAGGCGTGCGCATCGGCGCGCGGGTGCGCATTGGCGCAAGATTCATCGCGCAACCGGGGGCCGGCATCGGCGGCGACGGGTTTTCCTTTGTCACCCACGAAAAATCCGGGGTCGAGGAAATTCGCCAGACCCTCGGGCTGCGCGCCGAGATCCGTCCGCAAGCCTGGGTCCGCATCCACTCGCTGGGGTCGGTCAACATCGGCGACGATGTCGAGGTGGGGGCGAATGCCTGCATCGACCGGGGCACGATCCGCGATACCGAAGTGGGTTCGGGCACCAAGATCGACAATCTGGTGATGGTCGCCCACAACGTGACCATCGGGCGCGACTGCCTTTTGTGTTCGCAGGTTGGCATCGCGGGTTCTGCGCGGATCGGCGACCGGGTGGTGCTTTCGGGGCAGGTCGGGGTGAATGACAATATCTTTGTTGGCGACGATGTGATTGCGGGCGGTGCGACCAAAATCTTCACCAATGCGCCTGCGGGCCGGGTGCTGCTGGGCTATCCGGCGGTGAAGATGGAAACCCATATCGAGATGCAAAAAGCGCTGCGCCGCCTGCCGCGTCTGGCGGCCACCGTTGCACGCCTTCAGAAAGCAGTTTCAAAGCCGGATCAGACCGACTAATTCTGACGCAGCGCGCAGGAGGCGGACATGGCAGAGGTCAAGGACAAGGTCATCGCGATCATCGCCGAACAGGCCGTGCTGGACGTGGCGGATGTAAAGATGGACTCCACGCTGGAAAGCCTTGGCATCGACAGTCTGGGGCTGGTGGAGTCGATCTTCGCGATTGAAGAGGCGTTCGATATTCAGGTGCCGTTCAATGCGAACGAACCGTCGCAATCGGATTTTGACATCTCGTCCGTGGCGGCCATCGTCGCGGCGGTTGAAAAACTGGTCGCCGGGCCTGTATGAACCGCGTTGTCATTACGGGTGCTGGCACGATCAACGCGCTGGCGCATGATGTAGCGGGCACGCTTGAGGCGTTCCGCGAAGGGCGTTGCGGCATTTCCGAGCTTGATATCCGCGACAAGGATCGGTTGTCGATCCAGATCGGCGGGCAGGTCCACAACTGGGACCCGGAGACGCATTTCAACCGCCAGCAGATTGTTCTGTATGACAAATTCACCCAGTTCACCCTGCTTGCCGCGCGCGAGGCCGTGGCGCAATCGGGGCTGAATTTCGATGGCCGTCTGGGCTATGACGCGGGCGTTGTTCTGGGCACGGCAGGCGGCGGCGTCAACACCTGGGATGACAATTATCGCGCCGTCTATGAAGAGGGCAAGAACCGCGTCCATCCGTTTGTTGTGCCCAAACTGATGAACAACGCCGCTGCAAGCCATGTGTCGATGGAGTTCAACCTGAAGGGCCCCAGCTTCACCGTAGCGACGGCCTGCGCCAGTTCCAACCACGCGATGGGGCAGGCGTTCCATATGGTGCGGTCGGGCATGACCAAGGCGATGGTCACCGGCGGGTCGGAATCGATGCTGTGTTTTGGCGGGATCAAGGCGTGGGAGGGGTTGCGCGTGATGTCGAAAGACGCCTGCCGCCCGTTCAGCCTGAACCGCAACGGCATGGTGCAGGGCGAGGGGGCCGCAATCTTCGTCTTCGAAGAATACGAACACGCCCGCGCCCGCAAGGCCGAGATTCTGGCCGAGGTGATCGGCTTTGCGATGACTTCGGATGCGTCTGATATCGTGATGCCATCCAAACAGGGGGCGGCGCGGGCAATCTCCGGTGCGCTACGCGACGGGCGGCTGAACGGCGAGGAGGTGGGCTATATCAACGCCCACGGCACCGGCACGGCGGCCAATGACAAGACCGAATGTGCGGCGGTGGCGGATGTGTTCGGGCATCACGCGGATCGTCTTATGATATCCTCCACCAAATCCATGCACGGGCATCTGATCGGTGGCACGGGTGCGGTGGAATTGCTGGCCTGCATCATGGCGCTGCGTGACGGGGTGATCGCCCCGACAATTGGCTATGAGGAACCCGACCCCGAATGTGCGCTGGATATCGTGCCCAACACCGCGCGCGAGGCGAAAGTTGACGTTGTGCTGTCAAACGCCTTTGCCTTTGGCGGGCTGAATGCTGTGCTGGCGCTGCGCCGCGCGCCCTGAGCCTGCACCCTGAACGCCGGGCATGAAAACGCCGCGCGCCCGGATGGGTCGCGCGGCGTTCGTCGTCTGATTACTTCTTCACCGTCGCCAGCAGCGCGTCATAGGCCGCCGTAAAGCCTTTCAGCGAGATCGTCAGTTCCACCTTCTGATCGGGGGCCACGGCAGGCACGATTGTAACCTTGCCGACATTGCCCTTTTTCATCGCCGCCAGATCCTCGCCCGTCAGACCGATCCGCGAAAGGCAGCCCTCACGCGTACAGAAACTGAACGGATAGGTGCGCGCCTTGTTGGTATCCACCTGCAGGGTCAACTGTTCGGTCAGTTGCGTCTCCAGCGGGGCCAGAACGGTTGCACCTGCCACGGCTTTTTGGCCGGCGGGCAGCGGGAACATGGTGAATTCGGCAACCGGATTGTTGGTCGCGTCGTTCAGAAGCTGGTAAAGCTGGCATGGATCGTCACCATCCTGCGCGCGCACGCAGCGCACTTCCCAATCGTCATGCTTGGACAGCGAATAGATCGACCCCGGGCCATCGGCCGGCGGCGCGCCAACCTCGGTGCCAAGCGGCAGTTCGTCGACCGGGGCGGCAGGGGTTGAACCCGCATCCGGAGCCGCCGTTGTGGTGGTATCGGGTGCTGCATCCGTTGCAGCGGGGGCGGTTGCGTCGGGCGTTGCTGTTGCATCGGGCGTGGTCGCATCCTGCGCCAAGGTGGCCGAGCCAATGCTCAGGCAAAACAAAGCAACGGTCAGGGTCTTGAGGCTATTCATCGACATCGTGGTTCGTCCTTGCGTGATTTGGGGCGGTTTACCACGCCTCTGCGGCGGAGTCAGGGGCGAAATTCCCCGATTGACGGAGTTGTGCGGCGGGGGGCGTGGCCAGGGTTAGGGGCGCCGGGCCGCCGGTTACGTCGCGCCGTTGCCAAATAAAAAAGGGCCGGATAACCGACCCTTTTCGTGATTTTTGAAGCTCCCTGTCGGACCTGGCCGACTTATTGCGCAGACGCTATGGCGGATAACCGCCTGCGTCAACAGGAAATCTGGCATATTTTTCGCCCATCCGGTCAAAAAAAGCCGCGCCTTTCAAGGGGCGCGGCCAGTCTGACAGGGAGGAAACCCGCATCTGGCCCGCAGAGGGATAAATGCGGACAAGTTCATTCTGGCACATTCCGGTTAACAATGTATTTTCGCGATCAACCGGGTAGGGGGGACATCAGCCATGGCCGAACAGGACAGTATTTTCGTAGGTGGCGGCGGTGAAGGCTACGGCTTGCCGCAACAGCTTTTGCTGAAATACGGCAACCGGCACGGGTTGATCGCGGGCGCCACCGGCACCGGCAAGACGGTGACCCTGCAAATTCTGGCCGAAGGCTTTTCGGCGGCGGGCGTGCCCGTGTTCATGTCGGATGTGAAGGGCGATCTTTCGGGCGTGGCCGTGGCTGGATCACCGACCCAAAAGCTGAACGATGCGTTCCAGAAGCGCAGCGAGACGATTCATTATCCGCTGACCTACAGCACCTTCCCCGTCACCTTCTGGGATCTGTTCGGCGAGATGGGCCACCCGATCCGCGCCACGGTGTCCGAGATGGGCCCCCTGCTTTTGTCGCGCCTGCTGGAGTTGACCGAGCCGCAGGAAGGGGTGCTGAACGTGGCCTTCCGTCTGGCCGATGAAGAACAGCTTCCCCTGCTGGACCTCAAGGATCTGCAAGCGATGCTGGTGTTCATCGGCGAAAATGCAAATGAGATCAGCACCCGTTACGGCCTTGTCTCCACCACCTCGATCGGGGCCATTCAGCGCCGGCTGCTGGTGCTGGAAAATCAGGGGGGGGCGAAACTGTTCGGCGAACCCGCGTTGCAACTGGCCGACCTGATGCTGGTTGATGCCGACGGGCGCGGCCGCATCAACGTGCTGTCGGCGGAAAAGCTGATGGCCTCGCCCCGGCTTTATGCGACGTTCCTTCTGTGGCTTTTGTCGGAACTCTTTGAAGAATTGCCCGAAATCGGTGACCCCGACAAACCAAAGCTCGTGTTCTTCTTTGATGAGGCGCATCTGCTGTTCAACGACGCGCCCAAGGCGCTGGTCGACAAGGTCGAACAGGTCGCGCGCCTGATCCGGTCAAAGGGGGTGGGCATCTACTTCATCACCCAGAACCCCGCCGATGTGCCCGACGTGATTCTGAGCCAGCTTGGAAACCGGGTGCAGCACGCGCTGCGCGCTTTTACCGCGCGCGATCAGAAAGATTTGCGGATGGCGGCGGAAACCTACCGCGACAACCCGCGCTTCAAGACCGAGGACGCGATCCGCGATGTCGGCACGGGCGAGGCTGTGACCTCTTTCCTTGAGGCCAAGGGCGTTCCGGGCATTGTCGAGCGCACGCTTGTGCGCCCGCCGTCATCGCAGCTTGGCCCGATTGATGCGGTAACTCGTGCGCAAGTGATCGCAGCGTCGCCCCTGAACGGCAAGTATGAGGCGATGATCGACCGCGACAGTGCGTTCGAGCGTTTGCGCGCGCGCGCAGCATCCGCGGCGGACGAGGCCGCCAAGGCGGAAGAGGCGAAAGCGGACGCCGCGCGTGACGATGACGGCCTTCGCAATGCGCGCCGCTATGACGGCGGCACAACGCAGCGCAGCACGACCAAGCGCAGCACCTCCAGCCGGTCCGACAGCATCGGCACCGTGCTGGTGAAAAGTTTCGCGCGCCAGTTGGGCAGCCGGTCCGGGCAGGCGATTATCCGCGGAGTGCTTGGGTCGCTGTTCAAAAGCCGCTGACCCGGCGCAATTCCGCAACAATAAGGCAATCGGGGCGGCCAGGATGCGCCAAAGGCCGTGCAATGGCCCGGTGATCACCCGAACTTTGCCCCACCTCCGCCCGATTTCATGGACAATGTGACCTTCGAAACATCGGCTCACGTCTCGGGGGAGGCGTGGACTGATCCTGTTGCAAGGGTCTGCATATGACACTGACGGCTGCCGAACAATTTGGAATTGAACTGATCAACCGCGCCCGGCTTGACCCATTGGGGGAAGCGCGGCGGTACGGCGTTTCGTTGAACGATGATCTGGCGTCTGGCACTATTTCGGGAACACCGAAACAGGCTCTGGCCCCGAATGCCATCGTGGCAACCGCCGCAGAACGGCACGCAAACTGGATTCTGAGCACTGATAACTTTTCGCATACCGGGGCAGGCGGGTCTGATCCCGGTCAGCGCATCGCGGCGGCGGGTTACAAATTCAACGGCACCTGGTCTTGGGGTGAAAATCTTGCCTATTCCAGCCTTGGCGGCGGCCTGACCGTCAACAGCGTGATTGCGTCGCATCATGCGGCCCTGTTCCACAGTGCCGGACACCGCGAAAACATCCTGCGCGACAGCTACCGTGAAATTGGCTACAGCCAGCAAATCGGTAACTTTCAGGGCTCCAACGGGTCGGTCGTCGCCGAGAATTTCGCCAGCCGCAGTGCCGATAAGTTCGTGACGGGTGTGGCCTATGATGACCGCAACCATAACAACTTCTATTCCATCGGCGAAGGTGACGGCGGTATCCGCATTGCCCAGACCGGCGGCGCGGCGGTCACAACAGGGGCCGCTGGTGGCTATGGCCTGAAGGTCGTGTCGGGGTCATCGGTCAGCGTCGAACTGGGGTCCGCCGGAAGTATTGCAAAGCTGGTCGTCAACACCAACGCGGGCAACGTGAAGGTCGATCTGGTGAACGGCGACGAGTTGTGGATCGCAGGCCATGCGCGGCTGGTATCGGGGATCAACGACGCCACCCTTCTGGGTGTCGCCAACTACAACCTGATCGGCAGCCGCAGCGGTGACGCGCTGACAGGCAATGCCGGCAACAACCGCATCGGGGGCGGTTATGGCAACGACACAATCCAAGGCGGCGCGGGCAAAGATGCACTTTATGGCAGCACCGGCAATGATGTCGTGAACTCGGGCACCGGCAACGACGTGCTGCGCGGCGGCTCTGGCAATGACAAGCTGTTCGGCGTCGGCGGAAATGACCGCCTGTTCGGCGAAAGCGGGCGCGATTATCTGTCGGGCGGCATTGGCAACGACACAATCGCGGGCGGGCGCGGGCTGGACAAGCTGTACGGCGGCACGGGTGCGGATCATTTCGACTTCAACAAGGGTGACGGCTACGACATCCTTTATGATCTGAAATCGGCACAGCGCGACGTGCTGGAACTGGATCACAACCTTTGGTCGGGCAACCTTACCGCCCGTCAGGTGGTGGAAAAGTTTGCCATCGACAAGCCCAGCGGCACGGTTCTTGATTTTGGCGCCGATGCGATTGCGGTGCTGCATGTGACCGACCACCGCGCCCTTGCCGCGATGATCGACATCGTTTGATCGCAACCGTCCGACGCCTAAAGCGGGCGCATCTTCAGCTTGGTCAGGCGGTTTTCCCGCTTGACCGCCACTTCAAAGCGAAAGCCGTGAAAGCTGAACGCCTGCCCTTCGTTGGGGATCATCTGCGCCTCGTGGATGACAAGGCCCGCCACAGTGTTTGCCTCGTCGTCGGGCAGGTTCCAGTCCATCGCGCGGTTCAGATCTCGGATCGTCATTGCACCCTCCACCAGATAATCACCGTTTTCGGCGCGTTTAAGGGTGGCTTCGTGCGCCACGTCGAATTCGTCGGTGATCTCGCCCACGATTTCTTCCAGAATGTCTTCCAGCGTGATCAACCCCTGCAGCGCGCCATATTCATCGACCACCAGCGCAAAATGCGTGCGCCGTTTCAGGAACTGGCGCATCTGTTCGTCAAGCGGTGTGGTTTCGGGCACGAAATAGGGCTTCATCGCCACTTTCAGCACGTCCAGCCTGTCGATCGAGCCGATCGTGCCGTCTGCGCCGCGCACCACCCGGTCCACCTCGCGCAGCAGATCCTTGGCATGCAGCACGCCCAGAATGTTCTCGTCACTGCCGCGGTAGATCGGCAAGCGCGTGTGCGGCGAGGCAAGCACCTGGGTGATGATGTCACCGGGGGCTGAATCGGCGTCGATCATCTCGATCTGGCGGCGGTGGCGCATGATTTCCTCGACCGTGCGATCCGACAGATCAAGCGCCCCCAAAAGGCGGTCACGGTCTTCCTTTTCCACAGCGCCTTCGGAATGGCCAAGGGCAATCGCGCCCATGATTTCTTCGCGAAGGGCCAGGATTTTGCTGTCAGGATCGGCGCGCACGCCGAACAGCCGCAGAATAAGCCGGACCATCCCGCGCACCACCGTGATGACGGGCGAGAACACAAGGATCATCACCCGGATCACGGGCGCTGCACGGGCGGCGACGGTTTCGGGGTTGGTGATGGCATAGGTTTTCGGCAAAACCTCGCCAAAGATCAGCACTAGCGTTGTCATCGCCAGAGTCGCCAGCGCAACGCCGGAATCCCCGAACAGCCTCGTCAAAAGCGCCGTTGCCAGCGACGCCGCAAGGATGTTGGCGATGTTGTTGCCCAGCAAAAGCGCGCCGATCATCCGCTCGCTGTCTTCGGTCACACGAAGGGCGGCGGCGGCCCCGGCAGAGCCCCGGTCGGCCTGCGCGCGCAGTTTGCCGCGTGAGGCTGCCGTCAGCGCGGTTTCCGACCCCGAAAAGCAGGCCGACAGGAACAGCAAAAGGGCAATGCCTGCGGCTGTGGTCCAGAAGGCGGTGTCAAAAAGCGTCGTCTCGATCTGGTCGGGGCTCATGGGGTATGGGTCCAAAGGGAAAGTGCGCGTGTTATGCGGCGCGGGGCTGGGGGTTTCAAGGTTCGCGCGCCGACTTCTTTGCAAGCGGATGGTGTGACAGGACCAGCGATTTCAGATGATCATCCAGCACATGCGTGTAAATCTCGGTCGTGGCAATGTCGGCATGGCCCAGCAGCGTCTGGATCACCCGCAGATCGGCCCCGCCTGCCAGCAGATGCGTGGCAAAGGCGTGGCGCAGGGTGTGGGGCGTGACTTTGGCGGGCGACACCCCGGCCAGTGCGGCGATTTGCTTGATCATCACATAGAAATACTCGCGGCTGATATGGCCCGCAGCACCCCGGCTGGGAAACAGGTGCTTGCTTGCAGGCTTGCCTGCCAGACGCGCCACCTCTGCCACCTTGTCCCATTCGGCCAGCCAGTCGCGCAGCGCTTCGCGGGCAGGTGGGGAAAGCGGCACCATGCGTTCCTTGTCGCCCTTGCCGCGCACCAATATCATGCGCGGATCACCCCGGACCGTGCCCACGGGCAGGGTTACAAGTTCGGTCACGCGCATTCCCGTGGCGTATAGCAGTTCCAAGAGACAGCGGTTGCGGCACTGATCTGCATGCGTACGGCCCTTGTCGCGCGCGGCGTCCAGAAGCGCGTCCACCTCGGCCAGATCAAGCGTTTGCGGCAGGCGTTGCGCCTTGCCCGGCCCCTTCATGCGCAGGGCAGGATTATCCGCGCGCCAGCCTTCCTCGTGCGCAAAGCGGTAAAGCTGTCGGATTGACGACAGACGCCGCGCGCGGGTGGCCTTTGACAAACCCTGCGCGTCGCAAAAGATCAGATAGGCCTCGACCACAGCGGTTTCGGCACTGGCGAAATCGGCATTGCGGCGTGCCAGGTATTCCGCGAAATCGCCAAGGTCGCGGCCATAAGCCAGAAGCGTGTTGCGCGCAGCGTTGCGTTCGGCGGCTTCGGCATCAAGAAAGGTCGAAATCCAGCGGTTCATCGCCGTGGGAGCCAGTCCGGGGGGAGCCACGCCTCAGCCCCGCCGTTCCAGCAGCATCAACTCCAGTGCCGTGCGACGGGCGGCATCCTCCAGCCCCAGCTTGCGCAGCACCACAAGCCCCTCGGCCACGCCGCGCAGATCGCCGCGCACGCCGCCGCTGATCCGGTCAATCGCCCACAGAACCGCCTCGCCCGTGCGCTGATCATCAAGCAGCGCCTGCGCGTCGGGCGCAACCTCTGACGCAGCGCTGTCTGGCGCAGAAAAGGCGGGGGCGATGGCACGGCCCATGCCGTCGGTCGCAGGCAGACCGGACACATCGCCGCGTGCGAGGCCCGCCAGAAACATCTCGGTCGCATCGGTCGGAGTGTGCCCGGCCACTGCGTCGGCATAGCGGCCCGATAACAGCGCCACCCGGAACATCAACGCGTCCATGCGGCCCGTACTGCGCCGGATCAGCGCCGGGCCGAAATGCCGTGCAAAGGGCACTTCCAGTTCGGCCTCGGTCATCCGTGCCCAGGCAAAGGGCAGGGCGTCCGACAGGCCCGCGTCATCGCCGGATGCCAAGGCCACATCAAACTCCTGCACCGCCTCGACCCGGTCCCAGACACCGCCCGATGCGGCAGGCTGGCGCGCGCCGTAAATGCCGAACAGGCGCTGATCCGACAGCGCCCCGCCCCGCACCAGCCGTTCCGCCGCCTCAAGCTGCGATTTCCAGCCTGCCTGTTCGGAAAGATCGGCATAGGCAAAGGCAAGCGGCAGATCCTGCGTGGGCAAAGGTTCACCCACCGCCTCGTATATCCGCCAGGTCAGGGGGGTGGTGCGTTCGGGTTTGGGCAGGTTGATCGCGGCCTCGTCCGCTTCGGTATCCAGAAAGCGCGACAGAACCGCCTCGTCCTCGGCGTCGATCAGGCCAAGGCTCTGGCCGGTGCGCAGTGTCAGGGCGGCGGCATTCCAGTCGCCCGCGCGCGCCAGGCAAAAGATGCGGGCGGGAAAGGTCGGGGCCAGATTGGGCTGATCGGCCATTGCAGCGCAGGCCTGATCCTCGGCGCCCGTCAGCAGGGCGATGTCGAACGCACGCCGGAACAACTCAACCGTGTCGGGCTTTGCAGCGCGAGTCAGGGCACCCGCCTGATCCAGTGCGCCCATCGCCAGCAGTTTGTCGATGCGCGCGCGCAACAAGATGCCATCGGGGCCAGCATCGGCAGGCGCATCGGCGCGCGCGATCAGAACCGTGATCAGCAACCCTTCCAGCGTGGGTAAAAGGTCCAGATGTCCGGCCGTGATCTCGGCGGCAATGACCCTGGTCTGACCGGTGCCCCACAGATTTTGTGGCAACCCGGTGCTGCTGGCCGCCAGAATTCCCACCGCATCAGGCGACGCGCCGCCCAGCACGCTGACGGTGACGTCCTTGGGCAGGGTATCGGGCGAGATACCGGGTTCAGCAGGTTTTGCGGGCGTAGCGGGTTTGTAGACCACGGGCTCGGTGACCGATTTTGACAGCCAGTCAATCGCCGACAACGGCTGTTCGGCAAGTGCCAGAACCGGCCACAGACCGATCACTCCGGCAAGAACGATACGTTCAGTTCGCATCCGGCACCACCGGCTGGGGAGCCACGGGTTGTTCAAGGTTCAGCGTTACCGGCTGGCGCACCTCGGTCTGGTCGGGGGTCAGATCTCCCAGATAGGCAAAAGCCGTCAATGCAGCAAAGCCCAGAACCAACAGCACAATGATCCCCTTCAACAGTCGTCCCATGCGCAATCCTCTGCTCGTCCGCCCGATTCTTTGCCTTCGCGCCAATCGCGCAGGCCGCCGGATATCTTTGACGCTGATTATATATGGCATTTTCGGCAAGTTCACGCCATTCAGGTTAGCAAGATCGTGACCCGGCGGGGGATTGCCAAGTCCTTTTCCTGCCAAAACCCGAGGAGACCATGCCCGAATTCCCCCCGCAACTGTGCAAAACCGTGGTTCTGGTTGGCATGATGGGGGCCGGAAAGACGGCTGTGGGCACGCAACTGGCGCGGTATCTGCGGGTTCCGTTCGTTGATTCGGACGAAGAGATCGCCCGCGCAGCACAACGTTCGATTGCTGAAATATTTGAACGTGACGGCGAGCCGTTCTTTCGCGCCCGCGAATCTGAGGTGCTGGCGCGTCTGGTCAGCGGCACGCCCTGCGTGTTGTCAACCGGCGGCGGCGCCTTCTTGGCAGAGGCGAACCGCGCCACGATTGCCGGAAAGGGTATTTCCGTCTGGCTGCGCGCCGATCTTGATCTTTTGTGGCAACGGGTGCGGCACAAGTCGACCCGCCCGCTGCTCCGCACCGCCAATCCGCGCGAAACCTTGCGCGCCCTTTACGACGCGCGGGTGCCGCTTTACGGCTTGGCCGATCTGACTGTTGATGCCGCGGCGGACCTTTCAATCGAGGCGATGGCGCTGCGGGTTGCCGATGCGCTGTCGACTCGCGCCGATGTGTTTGAGAGGATGGACTGAATGAATGTCGATGTGGTGCCCGTCAATCTGGGCGCGCGCAGCTATGAGGTCCGCATCGGAGCAGGGCTGCTGGATCAGGCAGGCGTGCAGATCGCGCCGTATCTGGCCCGCAAACGTGTGGCCGTGGTGACGGATGATACGGTTGCAACACATCATCTGTTGCAGCTTGCGGCGGCGTTTGAAGGGCAGGGGATTGCGATGACCGCCCTTGCCCTGCCACCGGGCGAGGGCACGAAAGGCTGGCCGCAACTGGGCCGCACCGTGGATTGGCTGTTGGAGCAAAAGGTTGAACGTCGCGATATGGTGGTGGCCTTTGGCGGAGGTGTGGTTGGCGATCTGGTGGGTTTTGCCGCAGCAATTTTGCGCCGCGGGGTGCGCTTTGTGCAGATGCCGACCAGCCTTCTGGCGCAGGTTGACAGTTCGGTTGGTGGCAAGACCGGCATCAATTCGAGCTTCGGCAAGAACCTGATCGGCGCGTTTCATCAGCCCACGTTGGTGCTGGCTGACACCGGCCTGCTGGATACGCTTTCACGCCGCGAGGTTCTGGCTGGCTACGGCGAGGTGGTGAAATACGGCCTGCTGGGCGATTCCACTTTCTTTGAATGGCTGGAAAAGAACGGCATGGCGCTGGCCTCTGGCAACGCAGGCGCGCGTCAGCACGCCGTGACCCGATCTGTCCAGATGAAAGCCGATATCGTGGAGCGCGACGAGACCGAGGAGGGCGACCGCGCGCTTCTGAACCTTGGTCACACCTTCTGTCATGCGTTGGAAAAGGCCACCGGCTACAGTGACCGTCTGCTGCACGGCGAAGGCGTTGCCATAGGCTGCGCGCTGGCGTTCGAGTTGTCGCAGCGCCTTGGCTTTTGCTCGCAAGAGGCACCAAGCCGGGTGCGCGCGCATCTGTCGGCGATGGGCATGCGCGTCGACATCTCGGAAATCCCCGGCGGTCTGCCCGATGCCGACGGCCTGCTGGACCTGATGGCGCAGGATAAAAAGGTGGTCGACGGCAAGCTGCGCTTCATCCTGGCGCGCGGAATTGGCGAGGCGTTTGTTGCCGATGACGTGCCGGGCCCGGTGGTGCGGCAGTTGCTGGTAGAGGCACTGGATCGGTAGCTTGACGATTGGCTGGGGCGCCAGGATTCGAACCCCCGATGTTGGTCGCCAAAGGGTTGCTGCCGGGATTGTTGGCGGTGGGGCGACGGGTGGGGCGGTTGGCGGCGGTGGTGTGGCCGTCTGCTCGACTTTCCGCCAGTACGCGATCGGTGACCAGGGGAAACACCAGACTATTGCTGCAGTATGCACTGATGCCTGCTCAGCGGACGGAGCTGCCGTTCGCCGCGCTTGTGTGAATGTCCGGTTCGGCGAACCGTTCAACAAACGGTGGTTTTTGGGCGTTTTTTCAGATGCAGCTAACGCCCACTTCGCGTTATAGAGAAGACAGGGGCTTATTGCTTGATGTGGCGGCCGCGACAGGTGCTGTCTGGAAGCTTGCCGTAATGAGTATGCGATCCCAGAATAGTAGCGCCCAGTAATGCAAGTCTTCATCTACATACGGACGATAGGCGAATACGCCCTGATGTTGACCTCGGCTTTCCGTAGGCAATGAGGTCATGATCTCGACGAAGTCATCAGGAGGCTGTTGGCCCGGAAGTGTGACGATCATCCCAATGTTATCTGGTGTATCAAGATACTCTTGGGTCTCCAAAAAATGCAATCCTTTGATGATTTTCCGGACAACTCTCTCGATGCGCAGCAGATCGTAGTTCAGAAAGATCTTGTCACGAGGAAGCAGAATACCTCTTACGTTGTTTTTGACTGAACGCCGTATGTGATTCACAAGATTCACATTGTTTCCGGACCAGTACTCCTCGATTGTTTTGTCGAAGATCGCGTCACCTGCCTCCGATCCTCGTGCGAATGGAATAAGGCAGTGCTTGAAATATTCCTCATCCAAGTTGAAAGATCCATTGCATGAACGATGCGTGCGTAAGGTTTCCAATTTAATAGAATTGTACTTCTGCCTCAGGCTTCTAGCCATAAGCTGCTTCGGTGGAACATGATCGTTATCCTCTAACTGTCTTTCTCCAGTCAGTGGATTGCCGCATAAGTAGCAATTGGTAACTGTTAGGTTGGCCATGTCGTTAAATCTAAGCAACCGTCAGGTATTTGCAACAAGCTATCCAGTTCTCAATATCCACTTTGTACGAACACCCGCCGTTCCGGTCCGCACCAAAAACGCTCCCTTTTGGCACTTGCAAAGACCATCCCGATTCACGCTGCCACAAACCCCGTTCAAAACCCATGGGGTAGTTGAAGGTTTTTGCCTCTGCCAAGACTGTGGCCATTTGTGCATCACGCGGCATTGATCACTCTGGGCTCAAAGCAGACCCTTGGTACATGTATGGTGAATGTCTGGTCTGGACCGTACATAGCCATCCAACTTGACCGATCCAATTCGCACACCCACCAAAAAAAACCGAGCAACCTCCCGTATCTGAAATAGGAAGCAGAAACAGGAGCATACGACATGGACTTGAGACTCACCCTCGGCATTGCCGGGGTTTTTATTTTGCTGGGCAAGGGGTGGCTGTGCCTCGTGCTGTTCGTCTGGCTGCTCACACGGGGCAGGCAAGGGGTCACGGTCGCCGTCATCGCTGACGTCATCAGGGTGGGGTGGTCTGATGGAGGCTGGTGACGTGGTGGTCATAGCCGCCTTTGACGACGTGCCAGAGCACTGGTTCCGCATCGACGAGGTGATGGAGGACTGTATCACGGGGGTGGCCCTGACGGGGCCGCTGCAGGGGGAGTACGGAGAGCCGGACCTCTCGATGGTTTTAAGGGTGCTGGACCCCGCAGAGGTGCGGCAGGGAACTCAGCAATCCCTCTAAGCCGAAGCTGACACTCAAGAAAATCGTAAAACCGCAATCAGTGGGGCAAACGCCCCAGTTGGAGGACGCATGTCTGTTCGTATTCAGTACGCCTATCTCAAACAGCAAACGTGGCTTTACCGCCGCACCTACCCCAAGCCGTTACAGGCTGTGCTTGGACAAGCCTACAAGCAGTCCCTTAAGACCGGAGATGCACGGGTGGCCAAGGCACGGGCCGCTGAAGTCAACGCCAAGTACGAGGAGATCATCGCAAAGGCCAAGGCAGGGGGTGTCATCGAGAAGCCTCAGCCCATCCGCATTTCTGTGCCTCAGTTCGCGGCGGTGACGATCGTGGGCAGGGTTACAGTTGCGGAACTGGGCAACCAGTACCTGAATCGTCGGTCGGACGAGTTGCAGCACGGTGGGTTCAAGTCGGTCCGGTTCTCGGTTGGCTTGTTCCTGTCTCTGTATGGCTCACGGCCAGTCGGAGCGATCAGTCGGGACGATGCCATGGCCTTCGTACGCAAGGTGGCGGGGCTTGGACGGGACGTGGGGAAGTCGTGTCATGCAAAGGGTCTTGGGCTGGAACGGCTGCTGGCCCTGAGCGACGGGAACAGCGTTAGCCCTCAGACGCAACGTCGGATCGTCAGTCAGGTGGGGCACTTCATGGACTGGGCCGTTTACGAGGGGCAACTGGTGTCAAACCCCTTCAAGACAGTGCGCGTGGAGGCCAAGGGCAAGCCCAACCACTACGAGGTGCTGACAGACGCTGAGGTGGCCCGCCTGATGGCACTGAAGGACCCTCTGGTGGGGGAGGTACTGACGTTCTGCCTGCTCTCAGGGCTGCGCGCTGGTGAGGCCTCTGGGCTGCTGCGTGATGATCTGGTTTGGAAGGGCAATCAGGGCTGGTTTGCGTGGATCAGGCCAAACGCGGTCAGAACGCTGAAGACCGATGCGGCAGAACGGTTCATACCGCTGCATTCGGGGCTAACTGAGATGTTGGGGCGCTTACCTGATGAAGGCAGGCTCTTTCCCGGTCTGACGGTAAACATGATCACCAAACGGTTCGCGGTGCTGCGTGAGCGGGCAGGGATCAGCAGGCAGGGGGTCGTCTTCCACTCCACCCGCAAGTGGTTTGTGACCCAGTGCGAGCGGGCAGGGGTGCCAGAGCACTTCACCGCTTCCCTTGTTGGTCACCAGTCGGCCCGCTCAGAGAACCGGATGACCTACGGGATCTACTCTGCTGGGATCAGTGACGAGCAGAAACGCGAGATCGTGGAGAAGGTAGGGCTGCCGTGCCACCTCTGACGCCCGTTCCCGATATCGACGCGTCTGAGGAGAGGGCCGCGATCATCCAGCATGACGGCGGTTTTTCCCGCTCAAAGGCCGAAGACCTTGCTGCCCAAGCCCAAGGGTTCAAGGACCATGCGTACTACTGGCAGGTGCTGGCAGACTACGTCGTAGCGCATCGACTGACGTGAAGAACCCCTCGGCGGCCAAGTGCTGCCGGGGGACCACTTTCCTTTTTTCATCGTTTCCTGAAGTGCAGGGCTATTTCGGCAGACTGAGGTACTCATTTCTGTGGAGGGTCGGGTGGATCGGGAGGCCCAATATCAGATTTATGGCAGGCGGTGAAACGGTTGGCGGAAGCGCTGATCGTCTGGAATCAGGTCTCTTTACGGGCCGATTTACGAGGGGTTCGCTGGATGGAAAAACCACTGAAAAACGGGCTTTTTCCTCAGATTCAGCGATTCCCATAAGTCACTGAAATATAACGATATTCTACCACAGTGCTTTAAAGGAGAACAGAACAGAAAAATACGCTCAGGAAAACCCGTCCAAACTGGGCGGCGGCAGGGCGTGGTTCTGGGGTCTCTCACTCACCAAATTACTATCAGGAAACATTATGACGATTATTCAGATTAAGCCGCATTTGGTCGCGGCGCAGGGCTACGACCCTGAACACCTCACGACACTCGCTCGCGCGATGGCAAGCTGGTTCGTCCGGCTCGATAACAGCTTCTTTGACGTCGATGATCTTGGCCATAAACGCTCGCGCGTCGATGTCGAGCAGATTGCGATGATCCGCTTCAAAGAGGAATTTCCCACGATACCGCTCAATAACGCCCTGATGGCAGCAGTGCTGAAGAGGGTGATCCATACCCGCCATACAGAAGTCCGCGAGACGATCCTGCCTTGGAACGGACGTGTCGTCTGTCGTCCAGGCGACTGTCAGCGTATCCTCGTAGAGCGTGGCGTGGCGACGATCAATGCATGGCGGCAGCCAAGCTATCGGCGACTTGGCGTGAACGGGGCGGACTTCGGGGTTGCTGGAGAGTTCTTTGACTGGTTCTTCACACGCAAACCAGAACAGGAGATGTTCCTCAACTGGCTGGCTTGGTCGTTACAGAACGAGGGCGACAAGCCAAACTGGGCACCGTTCTTCTACTCCTCGAAGATGGGCACAGGTAAGAGCGCCTTGGGTCGGGTTTTGATCCGGCTCTTTGGTGATGCCAATGCGATCACGCAAAATAACATCGACAAGCTGACAGGACGCTTCAATACGACGCTTCTTCGTAGCAAGTTGGTGGTCTGTGAGGAGGTAAACCTGAGGCCGGGCAGCGGCGACGCCAACACCCTAAAGACCTACATCACCGAGAAGTCGACTGCAGGCGAGGCGAAAGGCAAAGAAACAGAACGGATCGAGCAGCGTGTCTGTTTGGTTCTGACGAGCAATCACATGCCCTTCTGGATCGAACCGGAGGATCGCCGCTACTACATCGTCAACGTCGATCACGACGGTTACGCGCGGGGGCCACGGGCAGAGGAGTTTGCGGCCTTGGTCGGGCGGCTGGAGGATTGGATGGACGATCCAAAGCATGTGGCATTGCTGTATAACGCCGTCATGGCGCGCAAGTTGCCCGAGGACTTCTCGGCCAAGACGCTTAACGTCGATACTCACGGCACCGATATCATGCTGCAGGTGTTTGGGAACGGGCGGGCCACGATCCTTGATCAACTGAAGGAGTATCTTGATGCCAAGCACCAGAACGCTATCCCTGAGTCAGAAGTGGTGGAGGTCGTGACCGGCGATCTCAAGGCTAACATTAACACGACCAAGCACCTGATGACGGACTTGGGCTGGAGCAAGCGGGCGATCAAGTGGGGCGGCGTCGACTATGCGCGGCAGCTCTGGATCAGGCCCGGCTTCACGGTCGATAGAGGAAAGTTGTTTGGCCCGGAAGGGTTTGAGCAAACGCTGGCCAACCACCTCGACGGTGACATTGAGGTCATGTGATGCAGAACCAAGCCTTTGAATACGAAGACGAGTCGCAGCAGTGGTTTGCTGCCGTATTGAAGGATCACGAGGAGGAGGCCCGTTCGCGGGTCTTCGCTCTGATCGCAGAAGGAACGGCTGCTGATACGGGTTGCATCGAGACGCCAACGCTGGATCCGCGCAAAGTCCGATTCAGGGGGGGGCAGGTGGCTGCATATCGCTTTATCTTCTGCGTTCTGAACGGGGTAGCGGCTGGCTACGACGATGTGATCCGGCACCGCTGCAATAACAAACGCTGCATCAACCCAGACCATCTGGAGGTAGGATCGCGGGGCGATAACTTGCTAGATGAACGGGAATTTTCCGCCAACGGCATCGACTACGGACTACTTTAGCGAACGTTCCACCGCCTCTGCCCAACTGAAAACCCCGTCACCCGTTCCACCCGTCTGTGGCAACGGGAGGGGTGGTTGGCGACACGGCGTTAGAGCCGAAAGATGAACCGGAACTTCTCCATGTTCAAATATCGAGAACCTCCCCAAATCCGCTTACGGCAGGGACGGCCCGATGATCAGATCATCAAAGCCATCCCCGTCAACATCGCCAGTGCTGGAAACGACCGTCGTGACTGCCGCAGCCTTCCCCTATGCCAAGATCAGGTCACTGATCAGAACTCGATCTTCGACGAAGATGCGCCCGTCAATGTGTTGGTCGCCATCCGTATCAATCGTCACGACCCATTGGCCGTCCCGAACAACAATATTGACGTCGATATCGCCAAGAGCGCTAAGGCCAATCTTGTCATGGCCACTCGAGAACTCTGTGATCCGATCAGCTTGCGGTGTTTGGGAAAACACGAAACGGTCGGAGCCCGTGCCCCCAGTGTAGACATCGCTCCCTTTTCCGCCATAAAGGACATCGTTGCCTGCTCCACCGACCAAATAGTCCTGACCATTTCCACCATGCAAAGTGTCGTTGCCATAGCTACCCAACAGGGTGTTGGCAGCAGAGTTTCCACGCAGAATGTCGTCGCCCAAACCGCCGCGTGCTTTCTCGATCACAACGCCATAGGCAATGGTAAAGCCGCCAGCGATCCCGGCCACAGACGAGATCCAGCCGCCACCGCCAGCCTCATACAGCAACGTCGCTGGCCGCAGGTCGATCACGGCATCGCGCGCACCGCTATAGAAGATTTTGTCGACGCCACCCGCATCCCAGATCGACATCCAACCGGTGCCCACGGCATTCGTGCCAACCAGCGCGTAGTTATCACTACCGGTCGCGAAACCCATGTTCGCGCCATATTTTTCTTGCAGCACAGCGATATCCAGCGCCATGGGCCCTGTCTCATAGCCGTAAAGACCGTTGTTGGGCGCTTTTACACCGCTGGCCCAACCGTTATTATAGGTCATGACCGTGTAGACACCCTGATTGAGGTTGAAAGCGCCCAGATCATCATCCGCTGTCACGCCGCGCAGGACCCGCGAGTTACCGCCATCGTCATGCGGATGCGCCAGGCCAAGCGCATGCATGAATTCATGCACCATCACCATGTAGTTATAGGCGCCGGTTTCGAACTTGGCGGTGCCGACGGCCTTGAACACGCCAAGTCCGGCGAAATCTTCTCCTGGCGGTCCCATGAAGCCGTCGGTTGTTCCGGAAAGGTCACTCGTCAACAGCACCCGGAAGTCCGAGCTGGAGTTGCCTTTGGTGAATGTCAGATTGACCAGGTTTGAAACCGTATCCAGAAGCTGCGCTACTTGTTCCCGAACAAAACCGTTCATCGAGGTTGAGGTCTTATTGCCTTCGTCTGTTGCGAAAACTTGACCCTTGGGGGCCAAATAATAGCTGATTTCTGTCCCTGCAAGCTGACTGTCCCACGTGATCGAGTCGATAAGTCGATTGGCCATCTTTGAAAACCCTTACTGGATGAATGTGTCGCGCCGCAGGTACGCGTCGTCGTGCTATTATCAGATGCCGACCCTGTCAATTGTCCATGTGTTACACGCATGTCTGTGCATAAGACACGGACGCAGGTCGGGTACTTCTTGGTTAGGCTGAATAGTCCCTCACGCTGAAACTTGGCGTGGGGGACTCACACTGTTGGATCGAGATCATGGGTAACACCGTCACCTCTGACACCCGTCTGGGGCGATAGGTGGGGCGGAAGCGCAAGCGCCTCGTTCACGGTCAGCCTTGCAAGGATGGGCAAGGCATCAAAGAAAACGGATTGGCTGGGGCGCCAGGATTCGAACCTGGGAATGTCGGTACCAAAAACCGATGCCTTACCACTTGGCGACGCCCCAACCGTGCCGGGGTGTTTAGCGAAGGCCCCGCAGGCCTGCAAGGGGCATTTCGACCCCGGTGTCGCAAACCTGCAATGCCGCGCGGAAATCATCACCGTCATTTGAACGTCTTGTGAATCACCACCGTGCTAGCCTCACGAAAGAAACAGGTGGGGACCACCGATGACAGGCTTACGCAACACCCTTATGGGCTTTTTCATGGCCGCACTCAGCGTCGGAGAAGGGATGTTGCCCGCCTATGCCGCACAGGACGGTGAAAAGATCACCGTGTCCGGCGAATTCATTGACACCTGGTGCTATTTCTCGGGCGTGATGGGATCGCAGGATGCGGTTGTCGGCTCGGCCCACCATACCTGTGCAATGTGGTGTTCAGCGGGTGGAATTCCGGTGGGCATCCTGACCGAGGATGGCACTGTCTACATGGTTCTGAAGGTGGGCGAGGATGCCACCTCGAACGGCAGCGACAATCTGCTCTCAATGGCATCCGATACCGTTACTGCGGACGGCACATTCTATGCGCGCGACGGGATCAATTACATTGTGGTGTCAAAGATCGTGCAGAACGACGGGATCACGCGGCTGAACCACGAAGATCTGGGCGTCGTGCCCGATTTTGCCATTCAAAACCCGAACAAGTAGGGCCGCGCCATGATCAGAACCCTTGTTGCCCTTGCCCTGATGTCACTGCCCGCCGCAGCGCAGGATTTTTCGGCCAATTCCGAAGCGAAATCCTGGAACCTTTACGCCGAACAACCCGCCCGGTTCGAGGCGAAGGTGATCGACACCCTGTGCGATCTGACGGGCGAGTGTGCCGCCGATTGCGGCGGCGGCGCGCATCAGCTTGGCCTTTTGCGCAAGGCTGACGGGGTGTTGGTGCTGCCCCTGAAAAACGGTCAGCCGGTCTTTTCGGGTGCCGCGAACGATCTGCAACCCTTTTGTGGCAAAGAGGTCGAGGTTGACGGCCTGATGCTGGTCGATGCCGATGTGGGTCTGAACCACGTCTATCAGTTGCAGAAAATCCGGGTCGTGGGCGACGCCGATTGGACCAAGGCGAACCAGTGGACCAAGGATTGGGCGGCGAAAAACCCCGATGCCGCAGGCGATGGCCCGTGGTTCCGGCGCGACCCCCGGATCAACGCGATGATTGTGGAAAAAGGCTATCTTGGCCTTGGGCTTGATGTCGATGCGGCCTTCATCAAAGAGCTTTTCCCATGATCCGCGCGGCTCTTGCGGCATTGATGCTGGCCGGGGCGGTGCATGCACAGACGCCTGAACCGCAGGGCCTGCCGCTGCCGGTAAATCTTGGCGGGGCATTTTCGCTGATCGACCAGCATGGTGATCCCCGCACCGAAGTTGATCCAACCGGGCAGATGCAGCTTTTGTTCTTCGGCTATGCGACCTGTCAGGAGATTTGTTCAACCGCCCTGCCGCAGATGGCTGCGGTCGCCGCAGGGTTGCAGGCGCGGGGAGTGGGGCTGACGCCGGTGATGATCACTATCAACCCCGCGCAGGACACGCCGCAGGCGATGAGGCCGGCGATGGCCAAACTGGGGCCGACATTCGTGGGCCTGACGGGCGAGGCGGCGGCGCTGCAGGTGGCATATTCAGCGTTTTCAGAAAGCCACGAGAAATTGTTCGAAGACCCCTACGGCCGCGCCGTCTATGCGCATGGCGCGTTCTTCTATCTGCTGAATGCGAAGGGTGAATTCCTGACCGTTATCCCACCGATCCTGACGGATGCGCGGGTGCAGGACATCATCGCCGCTTATGCCGCGAAAAGCTGAATTGTGATCTGCCGCGCCTCGCGTTAAGCGGGCGGGATGGAGCGGTTTGACGTCATCATCCTTGGGGCAGGGGCCGCGGGTCTGTTTTGCGGGGCCGAGGCTGCGCGGCGCGGGCGCAGGGTGCTGGTGCTGGATCACGCGCAAGCGCCGGGCGAGAAAATCCGCATCTCGGGCGGCGGGCGCTGCAATTTTACCAATCTGGGCATAGCGCCCGAGAAATTCCTGTCGCAAAATCCGCGATTTGCTCTGTCGGCGCTCAAACGGTTCACGCAATGGGATTTCATTGCGCGCGTCGATGCGGCGGGAATTGCGTGGCACGAAAAGACGCTGGGGCAGTTGTTCTGCGATGGGTCTGCCACGCAGATTGTGGCGATGCTGACGGGTGATCTGCGAAATGCGGGCGGCGTGCTGCGGCTGGGTGTCGCGCCGGGCGAGGTTGCGCGCACGGGTGACGGCTTCCGGGTCGATACATCGCAAGGCCCGCTTCAGGCCGCGTCGGTCGTCGTGGCCACCGGCGGCAAGTCGATCCCCAAGATGGGAGCCAGCGCCTATGGCTACCGGGTGGCCGAAGGCTTCGGTCTGCGGCTGGTCGAAACCCGCCCGGCGCTGGTGCCCCTGACCTTTGCCGAGCAGGATTTGGCGGCCATGAAGGATCTGGCCGGAGTGGCGGCGCAGGGCCGTGTTACGGCGAATGGCACGGGCTTTGACGAGGCCGTTCTGTTCACCCATCGCGGGCTTTCGGGGCCCGCGGTTTTGCAGGCAAGCTCTTATTGGCGCGAGGGCGATCCGCTTTCCGTCGATCTGGCGCTGGGTCAGGATACCGGCGCGCGACTGCGGGCGCTGCGCGGGCAGGCGGGCCGCATCGCGGTGCGCACGGCGCTGGCGCAGATTCTGCCCGAACGACTGGCGCGGCATGTCGAGGCACTGGCGCATGTGTCGGGCAATCTGGCCGATCAGACCAAAGGCGCCATAGACCGGATCGCAAGCCTTGTGCATGACCTGACCCTGCGGCCCGTCGGCACCGAAGGCTACCGCACCGCCGAGGTTACACTGGGCGGCGTGGATACAGATGATCTTGACGCCCGCACGATGCAGGCGCGTGCCGTGCCGGGGTTGTATTTCATTGGCGAGGTTGTTGATGTGACCGGGTGGCTGGGGGGGTATAACTTCCAATGGGCGTGGTCATCGGGTTGGGCTGCGGGGCAAGTGGCCTAGGGTGATCTGTATATCCTATAATCAGTATTATGTAATATACACATCCATCAAAACCCTTGAAACCAAAGAAACCCGCGCCTGTGCTGGACGCCGCACCCCGTTCCGCGCTATCACGCCGCGACCTTGACGGAGACTGACATGACCTTTTCCCGCACCCTGAAAATAGCGCCGTCCATCCTGTCGGCCGATTTCGCGAACTTCGGTGCCGAATGTCGCGCGATCGAGGCTCAGGGAGCAGACTGGGTGCATGTCGATGTGATGGACGGTCATTTCGTACCCAACATCACCTTTGGGCCTGCAACCTGTGCCGCGATCCGCCCGCATATCAAGGGCGTCATGGATGTGCATCTGATGATCGCCCCGGTGGATGCCTATATCGCGGCTTTTGCCGAGGCCGGTGCGGATGTGATCTCGGTTCATATCGAGGCAGGTCCGCACATTCACAGATCGTTGCAAGCCATTCGTAATGCAGGCAAAAAGGCGGGTCTGGCGATCAACCCCGGCACCGGAATCGAGGCTGTACCGTATCTGCTGGATACGATTGACCTGATCAATGTGATGACCGTCAATCCGGGGTTCGGCGGCCAGAAACTCATTGAATCCCAGATAGATAAGGTGCGATCTTTGCGCAAGATGATAGGTGCACGTGATATCCATATCGAGATTGACGGCGGTGTTACCAATGAAACAGCACCGCTACTGGTGGCTGCCGGGGCCGATGTACTGGTCGCGGGATCGGCGTTGTTCAAGGGCGGGTCTGCCGCGAACCCTGCCCCGTACGGCGAGAACATTCGCGCGCTTCGGGCGGCGGCGGTGCAGTGAAACCGGCGCTCATCTTTGATCTGGACGGCACGCTGATCGATTCCGCGCCCGATATTCATGCGGCGGCGAATGTGGTGATGGCCGAACAGGGTTTAGCCCCGCTTGGCTTTGATCAGGTGCGCGGGTTCATCGGCAACGGCGCGGGCATCCTGATTGAACGATGTCTTGCGGCGCAGGGTCGCGCGGGCGATGCGGCGCTGCAAGCGGCAGTTTTTCATCGCTTCATTCAGGTTTATGAAACCGCCGTCACGCTGACCAAACTTTATCCCGGCGTAACCGCCGCTTTGGACGCGCTTGCCGCACATGGCTACCGTCTTGGCCTTTGCACCAACAAACCCGAAGGCGCGACCCGTGCCGTGCTGCGCCATTTCGATCTTGCGCGGCTTTTCGCGGTGATCATCGGCGGTGACACCCTGCCCCAGCGCAAGCCAGACCCCGCCCCCCTTCTGCGCGCGCTGAACGATCTGGGCGGTGGCCCTGCGCTTTTTGTCGGCGACAGTGAGGTGGACCGCGACACCGCCCTGGCGGCGGACATGCCGTTTGCGCTGTTCACCCAAGGCTACCGCAAAACTCATGTCACCGCGATGCGCGCCGATCTTGCCTTTGCCGATCACGCCGAACTTGCCCCCGCAGTGCATCGGTATTTCGCGCCACAATCGCCTTAATTTGAGGCGCAGGCGGTCGCAACAGATGGCGGCAAATGTCGAAAATGCCTCTTGCGGCGCTATTCCTCGACAAAGCATCATGAAATTTGTTAAGACAACCGCAGGGATGAGTGTGTCCGGTGCCGCGTTTTGCCGGTGCCCGGACCTATGACAAGGCGGCTGGTCCGGTGACAGAACTGTTGCGGAGATTTGCGCGTATTGCTGAAGCCACAACTGTGGACGAGGTGTTCGATGTTGCACTGAGCCACTTCAGAGAGGCAGGGTTCGCCCGCGTCAACTACGGATACACCCGCTATCGCCATGCCAATTCGGTCGGTGATCTGGATGATCTTCTGTTTCTCAGCTCCAACCCGCCCGACTATGCAAAGTTGTATTTCACCGATGGCTTCTACGCCAAAACCCCGATGTATCGCTGGGTCACGAAGAACGATGGCCATTGCACCTGGCGCTGGGTGGCCGAGGCATATGCGGCCGGCACCCTGCCGTTTTCGGAAGCCGAAGCCGTCACCAAGAACATCGCGATGGGCGTGATTGCGGGCCTTTCGATCAGTTTTGCGCAAACCTCGGTTCGGGCCAAGGGTGCGATGGGGCTGATCGCCGATCCGGGGCTGGACCATGATGATGTCGACCGGATCATGGCAGCCAGCGGTGAGGAATTGTTGGCCGTGGCCAACATGATGCACCTGAAAATCACGCAATTGCCGCTGGTGTCGCGCCGCCGGTCGCTGACCGACCGTCAGCGAGAGGCGCTGGAATGGGTGGCCGACGGCAAGACAACGCAGGATATAGCAACGATCATGGGGGTTTCCACCGCGATGATCGAAAAGCATCTGCGCCTGGCCCGTGAGGCGCTGGATGTCGATACAACGGCACAGGCGGTAGCCAAAGGCACGCTGTTGAACACGATTTTCCAGCGCAAACCAGAGCCTGCCGGAGTTTTAATCAGCAGGTAAGGAATCCCCGACTTACCCTACGTCACAATTCGCCGCATCCTGACCTTGTTCCGTGAGTGGTGGCTTCGGCCAAGGAACACGCGGACAGGTTGGTTGCATTTTCAGCTGCCTGTCCGCACCCACCCTTCATGCAAGGGTGGTCGTGACGAACGGCGCTGAGGGAAATTGTCTGCCCCCATCCGGTCGGTTAGTTGGTGCCGTGTCCTCATCCCCATGAAGCGGCAAAATAAGAAACGGTGCAGTCCTGGGGGCTGCACCGTTTTTGCCGTATCGCAGAAAATACGGCGCGGTTGGGGGCAAGCCCCTGCCCCGCGCCGACACGGGATCAACCGGCCAGGGTCTTGGCAACCTCGGCGGCGAAATCCTCTTTTTCCTTCTCGATGCCTTCACCCACGGCCATGCGGACAAAGCCCGTGATGGTCACGCCCGCATCCTTCGCGACCTGCGCCACAGTGATAGGTTCCGAACTGATCACGAACTGTTGGCCCATCAGCGTGTTCTCGGCCAGAAACTTCTTCATCCGACCCGGGATGATGTTGTTCTGAATCACTGCATCGGGCTTCGGCTTGGCCGAGGCTGCGTTTTCTTCCAGCGCCTTGGCGGTCTGAACGGCCAATTCGCGCTCGACCACGGTCGGGTCAAGCTCGGCTTCCGACAGGGCCAGCGGATTTGTCGCCGCGATGTGCATGGCGATCTGCTTGGCAATGCCGTTGTCCGCGCCCGAAACCGCGACCAGCACGCCGATCTTGCCCAGGCCGTCAGCCGCCGCGTTGTGCACATAGGCCGCAACCGTATCGCCCTTGACCGAAGCCATGCGGCGCAACGTCATGTTCTCACCGATCACGGCAATCGCGCTGGACAGTGCCAGATCGACGGACTTGCCGTTCAGATCAGCCGCTTTCAGAGCCTCAAGATCGCCAGCGCCAAGGGCCGCATTGGTAATGCCCCGCACCAGCGCCTGAAAATCGGCGTTCTTGCCGACGAAATCGGTTTCCGAGTTGATCTCGACCGCCACGCCGTGCCCGGCGACAACCGCCACGCCAACCAAGCCTTCGGCGGCCACACGGTCGGCTTTCTTGGCGGCCTTGGCCAGACCCTTGGTGCGCAGCCAGTCAACGGCGGCTTCCATGTCACCATCGGTTTCAACCAATGCCTTTTTCGCATCCATCATCCCTGCGCCGGTGGATTCGCGCAGTTCCTTCACCATCTGAGCGGTGATTGCCATGTCGGCTCTCCTCAGTTTGAAAATTCATGTCCCGGCGGGAGCAACCCCGCCAGGAAACGGTTCAGCGACAGCCCCTGCGGGCGCGCTTCATGCCTCTGCTGCGGCTTCTTCCACGGGCGCATCTTCCAGCGCACCAAGGTCAACACCGGCCGCACCCATCTGGGCCGACATGCCATCAAGGGCTGCACGGGCGACGAGATCGCAGTAAAGTGCGATGGCACGCGCCGCGTCGTCATTGCCGGGGATCACATAATCGACGCCCTTGGGCGAGCAGTTGGTGTCCACAATGCCGATCACCGGGATGCCCAGCTTTTGCGCTTCAAGAATCGCCAGATCCTCTTTGCCCACGTCGATAATGAAAATCAGATCCGGCGTGCCGCCCATCTCGCGGATACCGCCCAGCGACGCCTGCAGTTTGCCCTGCTCACGCTCAAGGTTCAGACGCTCTTTCTTGGTCAGGCCTTCGGCGCCCTGCCCCATCAGTTCGTCAATCTGCTTGAGACGCTGGATCGACTTCGACACGGTCTGCCAGTTGGTCAGCGTGCCGCCCAGCCAGCGGTGGTTCATGTAGAATTGCGCGCAACGCTCGGCGGCTTCGGCGATCGGCTTTTGTGCCTGACGCTTGGTTCCGACAAACAGGATGCGGCCGTTCTTGGCCACGGTGTCGCGCACGACCTTGAGGGCCTGATCCAGCAACGGCACAGTCTGCGTCAGGTCAAGAATGTGGATGCCATTGCGGTCGCCGTAGATGTATTCGCCCATCTTCGGGTTCCAGCGAGCGGTCTGGTGGCCGTAGTGAACGCCAGCTTCAAGCAGTTGGCGCATGGAAAACTCTGGAAGAGCCATGTCGTCTATCCTTTCCGGTTTCAATCCTCGGCACCGCTGTCTCATCCCGGACATCCGGGACAACCGGCGGACCCTCGGGAATTTCTCCCCCGAAAAGCCCAAGCGATGCCTGTGAAGTGGCGTGCGTTTAGCCGGGGTTTTAAAGCTTTGCAAGGCCCGAGGTGCTGCGCGGCAGGGAAGACAGAGCCTTTTATGCCTTCGGCGAGGATATTTACATCAAAATGAAAGCCCAAAGACCGCCCAGCGACTTCATTTTTGCAAAAATACTCGCCCGCGGCAGGCGTCCGCACCCCACCACTTGCGCGATGGCCGGGGTTGAGTGAAAAGGCCGCATGAGCAAAACACCCGACATTCTGTGCATCGGTTCGGTCCTTTGGGATATCATCGGCCGTGCGCCTGCGTCGATGCGGTTGGGGTCTGACGTGCCGGGGCGGATTTCGCGCTTGCCGGGCGGGGTGGCGATGAACATCGCGATGACGCTGCGGCGGTTCGGTCTGACACCCGCCCTGCTGACCGCTGTGGGGCGCGACGCCGAGGGCGAGGAACTTATCGCGGCCTGTGCGCGGATGGGGATGATCACGGCGCATATCTACCGCTCCGATGATCTGCCGACCGACCGCTACATGGCAATCGAGGGCGCGAACGGGTTGATTGCCGCTGTCGCCGACGCCCATTCGCTGGAGGCGGCGGGGGACAAGATCCTGCGCGCGCTTGGTGACGGGCGGCTGGGTTCAGTGGATGCGCCCTTTTCCGGGATGATTGCGCTGGACGGCAATCTGACCGAAACCCTGCTGGCCGACATCGCCGCATCGCCGCTGTTTCGCGCCGCCGATCTGCGTGTGGCCCCCGCGAGCCCCGGCAAGGCGGAACGGTTGATGCCGCTGCTGACGCATCCGCGCGCGACGCTTTATGTCAATCTGGAAGAGGCGGGCATCCTGTGCAAATCCCGCTTCGCTTCGGCGCGCGATGCGGCGCTGACCCTCCTGCAGCGGGGTGCCGCGCGGGTTCTGGTCACGTATGGCGGGGCGGTTTGTGCGGATGGCCAGGCGGGTGCCGGGATTATCGAGGCCACTCCGCCGCCGGTGCTGGTCACGCGGATCACGGGTGCGGGTGATACGTTCATGGCGGCCCATATCGTCGCCGAACGTATGGGCAAGACCCGTGAACACGCATTGAATGACGCCCTGCGCGCCGCCGCTGATTATGTCTCGGGAGAAATCGGATCATGACACCCCTGCCCCTTGCGTTCAACGATGACGTGGCCGCTGCTCTGGGGCGCGGTCGTCAGGTTGTTGCCTTGGAATCCACCATCATCACCCACGGCATGCCGTATCCACAAAACGTCGATACCGCGCGGCGGGTCGAGGCCGAGGTGCGCGCATCGGGGGCGGTGCCTGCGACCATCGCCGTGATGGGCGGGCGTATCCAAATCGGGTTGACCGAGGCGCAGCTTGAGGTTTTGGGTCGGACGACCGACGCGATGAAGGTCAGCCGCGCTGATCTGGCGGTCTGTGTCGCATCCGGCCGCACCGGGGCCACCACTGTGGCGGCCACGATGATCTGCGCGCATCTGGCAGGCATCGCGGTCTTTGCCACCGGCGGCATCGGCGGCGTGCATCGCGGGGCGGAGGCGAGTTTCGACGTCTCTGCCGATCTGCGCGAACTGGCACTGACACCGGTTACGGTGGTTGCGGCGGGGGCGAAAGCCATTCTGGATCTGCCGAAATCGCTGGAGGTGCTGGAGACGTACGGCGTGCCGGTCATCGCTTTCGGTCAAGATCACTTTCCGGCCTTCTGGTCGCGCAGCTCGGGTCTGCGTGCGCCGCTCAGGATGGACGATCCGGCACAGATCGCCGCCGCCCATCTGATGCGGGGTGCGCTGGGTCTGGCGGGCGGGCAACTGGTGGCGAATCCGATCCCGGCCGAAGCGGAGATTGCCCGCGACATCATCGTGCCGGTGATCGAGGCAGCACTGCGGGATGCCGACCGCGCGGGGATCGCGGCCAAAGAGGTGACGCCGTTCTTGTTGCAACGCATCTATGAGCTGACCGAAGGCCGCTCGCTTGACGCCAATATCGCCTTGGTGCTGAACAACGCCCGGCTTGCCGCAAAAATCGCCGCAGCATTGGCCGATCAGAAAAATCGCGAGCTTTGAACCCTTTGGCATTGTAGCACCCCTACCCTTTGCCTACATTCGCACGGTAGTCGCGGAGCAGTCATGGCCAACCCACCCCTTCCCCGCCGCCGCGGCCTGTTCGGCAGCCTGAGGTCCAGTTTCCTGACCGGGCTGGTGGTGGTGTTGCCCATCGTGCTGACCGTCTATCTGATCTGGACTGTCGTAGGATGGATCGACGGCTGGGTGCTGCCCTTCATTCCGCAATCCATTCAGCCGCCGCATCTGCTGCAGCAACTGATCTGCACGCCGCTGCCTTTGGGGGCAACGCCGGAACAGATCGCCGATCAGCCGTTCTATTGCCAAAGCGGCGGGCTGAACGTGCGCGGCGTGGGTGTGGTGATCTTTCTGGTCTTCACGGTTGTTGTGGGCTGGGCGGCGCGCGGTATTTTCGGCCGGTCATTCCTGCGCTTTGCCGAACGGCTGGTGGACCGCACGCCGATTGTGCGCACGCTTTACAATGGCATCAAGCAGATCGCCGAAACCGTCTTTGCGCAGACCGACACGAATTTCGAGAAAGCTTGCCTGATCGAATATCCCAAATCCGGCATCTGGGCGATTGGTTTCATTTCCACCAGGGCCAAGGGCGAGATTTCGGAAAAACTGGCTGCGCATGGCGAAATCATGTCGGTGTTTGTGCCCACCACGCCGAACCCGACCTCGGGCTTTTTGCTTTATGCGCCGACGCGTGACATCATCATGCTGGACATGAAGATCGAGGATGCGGCCAAGCTGATCATCTCGGCGGGGCTTGTCTATCCCAACGCCAAGGACCCGACCCAGCCACCCGAGGATCAGGCGGTCATCGCCTGAAACCTTGGGGTTCGATGGCACATCGGTCCATCGCTGTGCAGTGTGTGCCCGTGCGTCACATCGCCGTCCATCCCCCATCAACCGAGATCGACGTGCCGGTGATCTGATCGGCATACGGGCTGCACAGAAACACAACAGTGCCACCCAGTTCCTCGACCGTGGCGAACTGCTTGGAGGGCTGGCGGTCCAGCATCACCTCACGGATCACCGTGTCGCGGTCCATGTCGTGCGCCTTCATCTGGTCGGGGATCTGCGCCTCGACCAAGGGGGTCAGCACATAGCCGGGGCAGATCGCGTTGCAGGTGATGCCCTGCCCAGCCGTTTCCAGTGCGACGACCTTTGACATGCCGACAAGCCCATGTTTGGCGGACACATAGGCTGATTTGAACGGGCTCGCGCGTAATCCGTGCGCCGATGCGATGTTGACGATCCGCCCCCATTTGCGACCCCGCATCCCTGGCAGGGCGGCGGCGGTGGTGTGAAACGCCGATGTCAGGTTGATGGCGATGATCGCATCCCACTTTTCAACCGGAAATTCCTCGATCGGGGCGACATGCTGGATGCCTGCGTTGTTGATCAGGATATCCACCGCCCCCGCCTCTGCGATCAGGCGGCGGCAATCTTCGCCCTTTGACATATCGGCAGCGATGTAGCGCACCTTGACCTTGTGTTTCTTGGCGATCTCGGCGGCAAGGTCGTGGTCTTCCTTGCGGTCGGTGAACGAGTTGATCACAAGGTCCGCGCCCGCCTTTGCCAATTCATGCGCGATGCCAAGGCCAATGCCGGAATTCGATCCCGTCACAACCGCCAGTTTGCCTTTGAGTGTCATGGTCGTCTCCTGTGTCAAGTTCGTCATCGTATTTGTGCTGGCACCATACGCTTTGGCGGCCCACCTGCCAGTGGAAAGCCGCCCCGGCAGGCACGGCGTCCGTCACATCGGCGACATCAGGCCGCGATTGATCAACAGGGACAATCGCTGAACCTCGGTGGAACAATCCGCACTCAACCGCAGCGCAGCACCCTGCCCCGGCGCCACAAGAATGCCACCATAGAAACGCTGATTGAACGGAATAACCCCACGATTTCAACAAATTCCGGCCGCATATGAAACCAATGCCGGGACTGTCTCTCGGCGCCAGCAGAATGCAGGAAAGGCGCAGACATGCCCATACCAGGTGTTATCCGGATGAACAGTGTGAAGTTCATCATGCAACTTCCCAATACGGAAACCGGCTATCTCGAACAGATCAAGATCATCGGCTCGGGTCTGAGCTTCGATCACGCGACCGGTGAAATCATCGGCGGTACGATCAAAAGCATGACATATACGACTCTGGACGCACTGGGTCAGGGCATGTTCGAAACCATCGGGTCGACGCGCTATGCATCGATCAACAGCACCGCGGAAAACCTGACAGACTTTTTGGGCAACTCCGGCTGGAACCTGCCCGGCAACGGCTTTGGCTACAATGGCCTTTTGAACGCGATAAATCCAAACGTGGTCAGCTATTCAAGCGAAGTCGGCCAACCCAAAGAGATCTTTGCCGGCGAAGGCAACAACCTGATCAAGGCCAGCGCGGTTGCCGATCTGGTATTTGGCGGCGGCGGCAATGACCTTGTGAACGCATTCGCCGGCAACGACACCATTTTTGGCGGACAAGGCGACGACTCCCTGCGCGGCCACAACGGCAATGACGTCATTTATGGCAATGGTGGTCTGAACAAGCTGAGTGGCGGCGCCGGGAATGACATGCTGTATGGCGGCAGTCTGAACGAGGGAAGCACGCGCGACATCATCTCGGGCGCTGCCGGAAATGACGTGCTGAACGGCAACGGCGGCAACGACCTTTACGTTGGCGGCACCGGCAGTGATACTTTTGTTTTCAACAAGGGAACGATCGGCACGATCAATGTGCGGGACTTTTCGGTTGCCGAAGACAAGTTCCAGAACGAAGACTTCACCGTCGCGCAAAATGCCTATGACGATTTCATGGCGCATGCCACGCAGCACGGATCGAACGCCACTTACCACAGCGATGATCTGACGATCGAACTGCGCCACGTCAAGATTGCCAACCTGACGGTCGAGAACTTTGCCGGTACAGACGGATCGCAGCTTTTCATGTTCATGCCGCAACCGATCCAAACGCTGTTCTAAAGGCCGTGACAGCGGCGCCGGGCAACGGCCCGCGTCCGGTCAAAACAAAAGCCACCGCCTGTGCGGTGGCTTTTTGCATTGTCGGCCCGGGTGCACCTTGTGATCTGCCCAAAAAAAACGCCCGCACGAAGCGGGCGTTAAGTTATTGAGGCAGGTTTCATACAGGCAAGAAACCTATCGAGCAGTGAAGTGGTTATACGCCTATCTGTGCCTGTGGCCAAGTTAAAAGTTTGATATGATTTACATCCCACCCTAATCTGGGCCTAAGAAAAACAAGACAGGCGGGGCAGTCGCAGCGATGATCACGGTTTTTTTCACATGGCTGCGTAAACTTTGCGCGGGCGTCACGCTGCTTCTGGGGGCGATTCCCGCACTGGCCGAACCGTCGCACGGCATAGCTATGTATGGCGACCCCGCCCTTCCACCGGATTTTGTGTCGCTGCCCTACGCAAACGCCGATGCCCCCAAGGGCGGCAGTATCACGTTCGGCGAAAGCGGCAGTTATGACAGCCTCAATCCGTTCATCCAGAAGGGAAACCCGGCGGCGGGCGTGTCGGCCCTGACGGTCGAGACATTGATGGGTCGCAACATCGACGAGCCGTTCTCGCTTTACGGTCTTTTGGCCGAATCAATCGACGTTGGCCCGAATCGCGAATGGGTGGAATTCGCCCTGCGGCCCGAGGCGCGGTTTTCGGACGGCACACCGGTGACGGTGGCGGACGTCATGTTTTCATTCGAACTTCTGGGCACGCGCGGCAATGCGCGCTATGCGAGTGCGTGGAAATCGGTGCTGGGAATGGAACAGACGGGCGCGCGGTCGGTGCGCTTTACG
Source organism: Rhodobacterales bacterium (assembly GCA_038207585.1). Taxonomy (GTDB): domain Bacteria; phylum Pseudomonadota; class Alphaproteobacteria; order Rhodobacterales; family Rhodobacteraceae; genus JBBQZP01. The sequence continues at coordinate 106,325 of JBBQZP010000006.1, forward strand.
CTGGATGGTTCCAACCGCGAGATGCCGCTGATCCTTGGCCTGCGCCCGGTGTTGCAAAAGGCGCAGTGGGACGGCAAGCCGTTCGAGGATATGGTCCGCGATCCGGTCACAGGCTCTGGCCCCTATGTGGTGGCCGCGCATGAGATGGGGCGTTCGATCACGTTCCGGCGCAACCCTGACTGGTGGGGCAAGGATCTGCCCTTCAACCGGGGCCTTCACAATCTGGATCAGGTAAAATTCGAATATTTCACCGATGCCAACGTGATATTCGAGGCGTTCAAGGCGGGTTTGCTGACCGTCTACCGCGAAAGCAACGCCGCGAAATGGCTGACGGGCTATGATTTCAACAGCATCACGTCAGGTGCGGTGGTGAAATCGGAAATTCCGCGCCAAAGCCCGTCGGGGATTAACGGTTTTGCCTTCAACACACGGCGCGCGATGTTTGCTGACTGGCGCGTGCGCGAGGCGCTGATCACCGCCTTCGATTTCGAGACGATCAACGCCACTCTGAACGGCGGGACGGAACCGCGCATCACGTCCTATTTTTCGAACTCCGCACTTGGAATGACGCCGGGCGCACCTGCTGCGGGCAGCACGCTGGCGCTGCTGCAACCCTTTGCGGACAGCCTTTTGCCCGGCGCGATTGATGGCTATGCCCTGCCCATTTCAGACGGCACCCCCGCCAACCGCCGCAATCTGCGTGCGGCCGCAAAACTGCTGACCGAGGCGGGCTGGGCCATCACCGACGGCGTGCTGCGCGATGCAAAGGGGACAGCGTTTGAATTCGAAATCATGCTGCCCATCGGAGCAAGCGATCTGATTGCCGCAGCCAGCATTTATGTCGAATCCCTCAAACGTCTTGGCATCACTGCACGCATCGCGACGGTGGACAGCGCCCAATATACCCAGCGCACCGGTGCCTATGATTTCGATATGACCAACTATATCCGTGCACTTTCGCTGTCGCCCGGCAATGAGCAGACGCTCTACTGGGGCAGTGCCGGTGTTACCGAACCCGGCACGCGCAACTGGCCCGGCGTGAATTCCCCTGCGGCCGAGGCCATGATCCGCGCCATGCTGGCCTCCCGCGACCCGCAGGATTTTCGCGACGCGACCGAGGCGCTGGACCGTGTTCTGACAACCGGGCGCTATGTCATCCCGATCTGGTTTTCGAACGTGTCGCGGGTGGCGCATGACAAGGCCCTGCATTTTCCGCAACACATTCCGGTTTATGGCGACTGGCCGGGTTTTCTGCCCGACACTTGGTGGTATGAGAAGTAAGAGCAGTCAAAAACAAAGGTGGATCAAATGAGAATACTCATGATTCTGGCCCTGATGGGCGCACTTTCGGCCTGCAATACGGTGGACGGTGTGGGCCGCGACATATCGGGCGGGGCAAACCGCGTGGCGGAATGGTTCTGACGGCAGCCACGGTGCGCACAAGTTGCGCGGGTCTATGTGCAACCGGGTCGCTTGCGGGTCGGGGCCCGGCCTAGTAGCTGGGATCAAACCTCTGCGCGCTGGACCCTTCTAATGACCCGACTTGATATCTTTTCCGATCCGATCTGCCCTTGGTGCTATATCGGCAAGGCCTATCTTGACCGCGCGCTAGAGGCGCATCCCGAACATACGTTCGAAATTGAATGGCATCCGTTCCAGCTTAACCCCGACATGCCCGCAGGCGGTGTGAACCGGGCAGAATATCTGGAAACCAAATTCGGCGGGCGCGCGAACGCGGCCAAGGTTTACGCCCGCATCGAAGAGGCCGCAGCCGAAGCCGGGCTTGAGATCGACTTTGCCGCGATGAAGGTCACACCCAACACGGTTGACGCACATCGCACGATCCATTGGGCGGGGCTGGAGGGGCGACAATCGGCGATGAAATCCCGCCTGATGAAAGCCTACTTCCGCGAGGGGCTCGATATCGGCGACCCCTCGACGCTGGCGGATCTGGCCGCCGAGGCAGGGATGGACCGCACCGTGACCGCGCGCCTTCTGGCCACCGACGCCGACCGCGATGATATCATCGCCCGCGACCGGGATGCCCGCCAAAAGGGCGTGAACGCCGTGCCGACATTCCTGATCGCGCAGCAGTATGTCGTCTCGGGCGCGCAACCGACGCAGCTTTGGGCGCAGGTGATTGAAGAACTGGCCAGCGGGGCCAAGGCATAGCAATGGGACATCTATCTTTCCGCCGTCCGGCAGATCGTGCCGATGCCACGGGGGCGCTTACATGACCGAAATTCGCCGCCTGCACCACACCGAATTCATAGCCCTGATCGCCACGATGTTCGCGACCATCGCCTTTTCCATTGACGCGATGCTGCCCGCCCTGCCCCGCATCGCCGCCGACCTGACCCCGGATGCCCCAAACCGCGCGCAGCTGATCATCACGAGTTTCGTCTTTGGCATGGGCATCGGCACGCTGTTTGCGGGCCCGTTGTCTGATGCTTACGGGCGCAAGCGGATCATCCTTGCGGGTGCCGCGCTCTATTGCGTCGGCGCGCTGCTTGCGTCCGTCGCACCGACGCTTGAGACGATGCTGGCCGCGCGCGTGGTGCAGGGCCTTGGCGGAGCCGGGCCGCGGATCGTGTCGCTGGCGCTGGTGCGCGATCTTTACAAGGGCCGCGAGATGGCCCGCGTGGTCAGCTTTGCGATGATGATCTTCACGCTGGTGCCCGCTGTAGCCCCTTTGGTCGGCACGGCGATCATTGCAGGCTTTGGCTGGCGCAGCGTATTTCTGGCGTTCATTCTGTTTTCGGCCGTCTCGATAGTCTGGATCATGTCGCGCCAGCCCGAAACCCTGCCCGCCGAAAAGCGACGCCCGCTTGAGGTTGAGCGTCTGTGGGCTGCATTGCGCGAGGTGCTGGGCCACCGCGTTGTCGTCACCTCGATCATCGTGCAGACGCTGGCGTATGGATGTTTGTTCGGCACCCTGTCATCAACCCAGCAGGTGTTTACGCAAACCTTCGGGCGGGGTGAAAGTTTCCCCGAATGGTTTGCCGTGATCGCGTTGGTCGCAGGCACTGCGAGTTTCCTGAACGCAAGCCTTGTGGTTCGTCTTGGGATGCGGTTCCTGATCACCACCACACTGGCCGTGCTGTTCCTGCTGTCCGTGCTTTACGCGGGTCTGCTGGAAACCGGAGTGATGCCCGAGGCTGTCGCGTTTCCGGCCTATATCATCTGGAACATCGCGGTGTTCAGCATGGCGGGGCTGACGCTGGGCAACCTGAATGCGCTGGCGCTGGAGCCGATGGGGCATATCGCGGGGCTTGCGGCATCGGTGGCCGGGGCTATTTCCACAGTGCTGGCGGTGGCAATCGCAGCCCCGCTTGGATTGGCGTTCAACGGAACGCCGGTGCCGCTGACGCTGGGGGTGTCGGTCCTGTGTGCGCTGGCGTTCGGGCTTATGAAGACGATCCCGCGCTAGGTTCGGTGGCCGGGCTGCAACACTGCTTTCCAAAGCGCGATGCGTGGAATCAAGCCGATTCCCGATCCGGCATAAAAGCCCTATTCCGTGGCTCAAACCAACTGGGAACGGAGCCGCCAGATGACGACCTATACGATCAAGGCGGTCTCCGTGACCTATGGCGACGATGACCGCGTTTCTGCGGTGCGCAACAGCTTTTTCAAGCTGGTGACGGCCGACAACACGCGCCTTGCCTTTGATGCGCAAGGCGACACATCGCCGATACCCGACGTGATCATGCGCGCCACATCTGGTGCGCTTTACACCACGCGTCTGAACGGTGTCGCGCTTGGCCCGGATCAGGTTCTCAGCATCGGGACGATCACATGGGGCAACGGCAATCAGACTCAGGCGGTTTCCTTTTATCCGCCGACCGCGTTGACGAATACCGAAACCCAGATTGTTCTTGCCGGCACGGCACTGCCCAATTTTCCGAACCCCGCTGCCGCAGACGCCTTTGCAGCAACAGTGACGGGCGTCAGCAAAATCACGTCCGGCCCATTCGTGCCCGGTACGGCCTTTGATCCGCGTAGCATCAAGGGGTTCCTCAGCGTGACGGAAAATGACGTGATCACCGCAACCCGTCCCGGCGAATGGGTCGGGCGGATCATCAGTTCCGGCGTTGGCAATGACCGCGTAACCGGGCTGGATGACAACGAGCGGTTCAACCTGGGAACCGGCACCGACCGGGCCTACGGCATGGGCGGCACCGATACCATTCAGGGCTTCGGCGGGTCCGATCTGATCTATGGCGGTGCTGGCAACGACTCGATCTTTGGCGGGATCGACAATGACCGCCTGTTCGGCGATGCCGACAATGATCGCGTGTCCGGCGAGGCGGGGGCCGATCTAGTTTTTGGCGGCACCGGGAATGACAGCGTCTTTGGCGGCGCGAACTCCGACAAGGTTTGGGGTGCGATCGGCAATGATCTGATCTTCGGAGGGGCGGGCAACGACAGCACCATCGGTGGGTCGGGCAACGACACGATCTTTGGCGACGCGGGCGATGATCGCATCTGGGCCGGGTCCGGCAATGATCGCGTGAAAGGCGGTGGCGGGGCTGATGGCTTCATCTTCGCGCGCGGCTATGACCGCGATACGATCACCGATTTCTCCGCTGTCGACGATACGCTGTACCTCAGCCGCAAGCTGGGTATTGCGACCGAAACCGAGGCGCTGGCGAAAGGCGTGCAGGTCGGTGCGGATGTGGTGTTTGATTTTGGCAGCAACGATGTGCTGATCCTTCTGGGCGTGCAGAAATCGGACCTGAGCCGGCTGGATTTCAGCCTGATCGGCTGACCGCTATGCCGGTGCGCCCACCTTGGGGCGCACCACCTGTTCGGCCAGATCGCGCGCCACGCCGAACGCCCCTTTGATCCGCTCGGCTTCCGTCTTCCAGTCTTTTGGCAGCACGATCTTGTTGTCGCGCACCTTGGCGGCCCCGTTCTGCGCGTGAATGAATGTGACCAACCCTGCCGGATTGGCGAATTTGTCGTTGTGAAACTGCACCGTGGCGCCCTTTGGCCCGGCATCCAGACGGCTGATGCCCGCCCGCTTGCACATCGACTTGATCCGCATCACCAGCAAAAGCGTGTTCACTTCCTTGGGCAGTTTGCCGAACCGGTCGATCAGTTCGGCGGCGAAACCCTCCAACTCCACCTTCGTCGCCAGCCCTGACAGGCGGCGATAAAGCCCAAGGCGGATATCCAGGTCGGGCACATAGTCTTCCGGGATCAGCACCGGCACGCCAAGGTTGATCTGCGGCGACCATTGGTCATCGGCGGCGGTCAGGCCGGTAATCTCGCCCGAGCGGATTTTCGCGATCGTTTCCTCCAGCATCGCCTGATACAACTCATACCCGACCTCGCGAATGTGGCCTGACTGTTCCTCGCCCAAAAGGTTGCCCGCACCGCGCAGATCAAGGTCGTGGGAGGCCAGATTGAAGCCCGCGCCAAGGCTGTCAAGACTGCCCAAAAGGCGCAGACGCTTGGTCGCCTGCGGGGTCAGCGGCGCGCGGGGTTTGGTGGTCAGGTAGCAATAGGCGCGGGTTTTGGCACGGCCCACCCGGCCCCTGATCTGGTAAAGCTGGCTTAGCCCGAACATATCGGCGCGGTGGATGATCATCGTGTTGGCGGTCGGTATATCCAGACCGGATTCGACGATGCTGGTTGCCAGCAAAACGTCATACTTGCCGTCGTAGAAATTGTTCATCCGGTCGTCCAGATCGCCCGCCGCAAGCTGGCCGTGGGCGATGATGTAGGTCACTTCGGGCACATGGGTGCGCAGGAAATCCTCAATCTCGGGCAGATCGGCAATGCGGGGCACCACATAAAACGACTGCCCGCCCCGGAACCTTTCGCGCAGCAGCGCCTCGCGGATCGTCACAGTATCAAATTCCGTTACATAAGTGCGGATCGCCAGACGGTCCACCGGCGGCGTCGCAATGATAGACAGATCACGCACCCCGGTCAGGGAAAGCTGCAATGTGCGCGGAATGGGCGTGGCGGTCAGGGTCAGCACATGCACTTCCGACCGCATTTCCTTAAGCCGTTCCTTGTGCGTCACGCCAAAGTGCTGTTCCTCGTCAATCACCAGCAGGCCAAGGGTCTTGAACCGTATCCCCTTTGCCAAAAGCGCATGGGTGCCGATGCAGATATCAACGGTGCCGTCCGCCAGACCTTCGCGGGTGGCGTTGGCATCCTTTGTGCCAACAAAGCGCGACAGGGGTTTGATATTGATCGGAAATCCGCGAAAACGCTCGATAAAGCTGCGGTGATGTTGGCGCGCCAGCAACGTGGTCGGACACACGACTGCCACCTGCATTCCGGCCAGCGCCGCGACAAAGGCCGCGCGCATTGCCACTTCGGTCTTGCCAAAACCCACGTCTCCGACAACCAGCCGGTCCATCGGAGAGCCCTTTTCAAGATCCGCAATCACGTCGGAAATGGCGCTCAATTGGTCGTCGGTTTCAACGTAGGGGAACCGTGCAGCGAACGCCTCCCACATCTGATGCGGGGCTTCCAGAATGGGGGCATGGCGCAGCGCGCGTTCAGCGGCGATGCGCATCAGGCGGTCGGCAATCTCGCGGATGCGTTCCTTGAGCTTGGCCTTTTTCGCTTGCCAGGCCCCGCCGCCCAGCTTGTCCAGCAAGCCCTCCTCATGGCCGTAACGGGACAGCAGTTCAATATTCTCGACTGGCAGATAAAGTCTTGAGTTTTCGGCATACTCCAGCAACAGGCATTCGTGCGGCGCACCCAGCGCCTGAATGGTTTCCAACCCTTTGTAGCGCCCGACGCCGTGTTCGACGTGGACCACCAGATCGCCGGGCGAAAGCGAGTTCACCTCTTGCAGGAAGTTGTCGGCCTTGCGCCGTTTGCGGGGCTTGGAAACCAAGCGGTCGCCCAGCACATCCTGTTCCGAAATCACCGCAAGACCCGGCGCGGTGAAGCCCTGTTCCAGCGCCCAGACGGTCAGGAAAAGCCCGCCCTTTCCGGGGGGCAGATCGCGCAGATCAGGCACATCGACAGCACCCTTGACGCCCTGATCCTCCATCAACCCGCGCAGACGTTCGCGCGCGCCTTCGGACCAACTGGCGATGACGACATGGGCATCTTCACGCAATGCGCGAATATGATCTGACAGCGCGTTGAAGAGGCTGATATTTTCCTGCTGACGTTCAGGCGCGAAACTGCGCCCGGCACGCCCCCCCGCGTCCAGAACACCCGGCCCCGGAGCTTGCGCCAGGGGTGATAGCTGAATGACCCGGTGTGCGGCAATCGCCGCCTCCCAGTCGGCGTCGTTCAGATACAAAAGTCCGGGTGCTGCGGGTTTGTATACCGTATCAAGCCGCCCCTTGGCGGTAAGCGCCTCGCGCCGGGCATCGTATTGGTCGTCGATGCCTTCCCAGCGCGACAGGCGGGCGGCGGTGACGGCATCGTCCAGCACTACGGCCGCATCGGGCAGATAATCAAAGATCGTCTCAAGCCGGGCATGAAAGAACGGCAGCCAATGCTCCATCCCCTGATGCTTGCGGCCAGCGCTGACCGCCTCATACAAGGGATCATCCACCCCCGCGGCACCAAATTCCACGCGGTAATTCTGGCGGAACCGGGTGATCGCGGCCTCGTCCAGAATAACCTCGGACACGGGCGAGAAATCGACCGATTTCAGCGTTTCCGTGGTGCGCTGGGTTTCGGGATCAAACCTGCGCGCGCCGTCCAGCACATCGCCAAAGAAATCAAGCCGCACCGGCCCGCCTTGCCCCGGTGGGAAAATGTCTATGATACCGCCGCGCACCGCATAGTCGCCGGGTTCGGTCACGGTCGTGACCAGCGAAAACCCCATCCGCGACAAAAAACCGCGCAAAACGCCTTCATCAACGCGCTGACCCACGCTTGCCGTAAAGGACGCGGCACGCAGCACGTCGCGCGCGAGGATACGCTGGGTCGCCGCACTTAACGTGGTCAGCAGGATGAACGCGCCGGGCACGCCTTGCGCCAGTGCCGCCAGCGTGGCCATACGGCGGGCCGAAATATCGGGGTTGGGCGACATGCGATCGTAAGGCAGGCAATCCCAGCCGGGCAGATCAAGCACCACCGCCTGCGGGGCCAGAACGGACAAGGCAGCGCGTGCCGCCTCCATCCGCTTGTCATCGCGGGCGACATGAATGACCGGCACCCCGCGCGCCAGTTCACGCGCCATCAGGGCGGCGTCAAAACCTTCGGGGGCGCCACCAAGGATCAGGCGCTGGGGGTTGGGCATTTTGACGCTCATTTCGTCAGGGACGCTTACAATACGCCGATGCGCAGGTTCTGGAACATGCCCCACATGGAGGTGCCCAGAATGGCGAGCATGCCAATGCCCTGCGTCAGAACCCGGTGATGGATCAGGCGGCGGTGCAGCGCCGCCTCGACAGGACGCTCTTGCTCGATCTTGCGGGCGGTGCGGATGCTGAACAGGCCCACCAGAGCCATCGGCAACGTCAGGCAGAACACCGCCTGCGCCAGTTCGACCTTGTAGTAAAAGCCAAGCAAGCCAAAACCGGTCAGCATGCAGGCGACAATGCCGGTGATCCACAGGCCCGAGACATCCATGATATTGGTGATCCGGCCCGCATTTATATACGTCATCATCTGCAGATCAGCCTCGGCCGCACCACCAAGTTTGCGCGCCTTGGTGATCATATCGAACGGCACGCCTAGAACCCAATGGCTGGCCGATGACCACAGAACCGCAAGTGCGATCCAGTACCAGAGGTTGGAAAAGGACCGCATGTCGATCACTTCAAAGATGGTCTTGTACCAATCCACTGAGCGTATTCCCGATCCTGTTGTCGCTGTCTTCGCCTGCGGTAAGACGCGCCGGACGTGCGTTCGCGCATTCCTACTCTTGAGAAGCGCCCTTTTCCATGTCAGGCAGGAAAAAAAGTTGCAAGGGTGCTTTGTCGCCCGCAGTTGCGAAAGGTGATGCGATGCGCACTGTTCAGGCCCCCTTCCCCGCCACCCGTTTCCGTAGGCTTCGCCGCAGTGATGCGATGCGACGTCTGGCGCAGGAAAACGCGCTGTCGGTGAATGATCTGATCTGGCCGGTGTTTGTGCGTGACGGGGTAAACATGCGCGAACCGGTGGTCTCGATGCCCGGGGTGAACCGCTTGTCAGTCGATCTGGTGGTTGCTGCGGCCGAGGAGGCGGCGGCGCTTGGGATACCTGCGATCTGTCTGTTTCCCTATATCGACCCCTCTCGCAAGACCGACGATTGCGCCGAAGCGTGGAACCCCGACAACCTTGCCAACCGCGCGATCCGCGCGATCAAGGCCGCCGTGCCCGACATTGCCGTGATGACCGATGTGGCGCTTGATCCCTATAACGCGCAGGGGCACGACGGGCTGGTGCGCGACGGGATCATCCTGAATGATGAATCGGTCGAGGCGCTGGTGAAGATGAGCGTGGCGCAGGCTGATGCCGGGGCCGATATCCTTGGCCCGTCGGATATGATGGATGGCCGTATCGGCGCGATGCGCTCTGCGCTGGAAAGTGCCGGGCATCAAGGGGTTGCGATCCTTTCTTACGCTGCGAAATACGCATCCGCCTTTTACGGCCCGTTCCGCGATGCGGTGGGCGCGTCGGGGGCGTTGAAGGGCGACAAGAAGACCTATCAGATGAACCCCGCCAACAGCGCCGAGGCGCTGCGCCTGATCGAGCGTGACCTGCGCGAGGGCGCGGATATGGTCATGGTGAAACCGGGAATGCCGTATCTGGACATCTGCCACCGTGTAAAGACCACCTTCGGCGTGCCGACCTATGCCTATCAGGTGTCGGGTGAATACAGCATGATCAAAGCCGCAACCGCACAGGGCTGGATTGATGGCGAAAAGATCATGCTCGAAAGCCTGATGGCGTTCCGCCGCGCCGGTTGTGACGGCGTACTGACTTATTTCGCCCCCGAAGTGGCCCGGATTCTGCGCGGATAAATGCTTCTTTGCGAAAGGCCGGGTGCAGAAATGCATGACAGCCCGGCGGAATACGGCTATAGTTTGCTTAACGAGGCCGCAGAGCCTCTGCATGAGGCAAAGGGCGTGATTATGAACAACATATCCCGGCGGGGTTTTTTGGCGGTATCCGGGTCAGCGGCGTTGCTGACGGCGGCTTGCGGCAATGGCGTGGGCGGCAATGCGTCGGCCAAGATCGACGCGCGCGTTGATGCGACCCGCGATTTCCTGCAGACGCGCTATCCCGGCACGAAAGAATTGGCGACAAAATCCTACGGCGTACTTTACATGCCGCTGATCACCGAGGCGGGCTTTGGCGTGGGCGGATCATTCGGGCGGGGCGCCTTGCGCATCAACGGTGTGACGGTCGATTTCTATTCTGCAGCCAAGGCATCGGTAGGGTTCCAGATCGGCGCTCAGCAATATGCCCACGCACTGTTCTTCCTGACACAACCGGCACTGGCCGATTTCCGCCGCTCCAACGGCTGGGCCGCCGGGGCCGACATCAAATACGCAACTCCCGAACAGGGCGGCAATCTGGGCACAGATACAACCCAGCTTGACCCGGTGGTGGCGCTTGTGTTTGGCCAATCCGGGCTGATTGCCGGTGCGACGCTTTCGGGAACGAAATACACGCGCATCATTCCGTAAACGAAGTGCGCCTGATCCCTGTCGGATCAGGCGCAATTCTTTACTTCAACCGCTTGATCAAGCTGGACGTATCCCAGCGTCCGCCGCCCATGATCTGCACATCCTTGTAGAACTGATCGACCAGCGCCGTTACCGGCAGGCTGGCGCCGATTTCATTTGCCGTTGCAAGGCAGATGCCCAGATCCTTGCGCATCCAATCGACTGCAAAGCCGTGGGTGAAATGATCGTCCAGCATGGTCTTGTGACGGTTCGCCATCTGCCAGCTTCCGGCGGCGCCCTGCGAAATCACCTCGACCACAGCAGCCCCGTCAAGTCCCGCCTTCTGACCAAAGGCCAGCGCCTCGGACAGCCCCTGCACCAGACCAGCAATGCAGATCTGGTTCATCATCTTGGCAAGCTGGCCCGCCCCTGTGTCGCCAATGCGGCGGCAGACGCGGGCATAGGCCGCAATCACTGGCTCTGCCCGGTCATAGGTCGCGGGATCACCGCCGCACATGACCGAAAGCGCGCCGTTCACGGCCCCTGCCTGCCCGCCTGATACCGGCGCATCGACAAAGCCCAGACCCAAAGCTTGTGCTGCCGCAGCCATCTCACGCGTGACCTGCGCCGACACCGTGGTGTGATCGACAAACACCGCACCCTTTGTCATGCCCGCAAAAGCGCCGTCAACGCCCTGACAAACGGCGCGCAAATCGTCGTCATTGCCAACGCAGGCCATCACGAAATCGGCCCCTTTGGCCGCCAGCGCCGGTGTTTTTGCAGCAGTGCCGCCATGTTTGGCAGCCCATGCCTCGGCTTTCGCAAAGGTCCGGTTATAGACCGTCACCTGATGCCCCTTGGCCGCCAGATGCCCGGCCATCGGATAGCCCATGACGCCCAGTCCCAGAAATGCCACCTTAGCCATGCAGTCCCCCTTGTGATTGCCCTTCATCGCGGGTTGGACTAGGAACCCATCTGAACCTTGCCGTCAAGAACGGGCACATGATGATTACCCTCTTTCGCTGGCTCTTGCGCCTGTTCACCGGCATCGTTGTGCTGGCCACCCTGGCACTGGTGATCGCCTATTGGTTCCTTGGCCGCTCACTTCCCGATTACAGCGAGGATTTCGCGCTGCGGGGCCTTTCCGGCCCGGTCGAGATTGTGCGCAACAACGACAACGTGCCGCACATTTTTGGTCAGACCGACGAGGATGTGTTCTACGCGCTTGGCTTTGCCCATGCACAAGACCGGCTGTGGCAAATGACCATGCTACGGCGCACCGCACAGGGGCGGCTTTCCGAGGTGTTCGGCGAACGCACCCTGAAGATCGACGAATTGCTGCGCCGGTTCGATCTTTACACCCTCGCCCGGCAATCGGTCGACGTGCAGGACGCGCCGACCAAATCTGCACTCGAAGCCTATGCGCGCGGCGTGAATGCGTGGATTGATCAGGTCAATGTCGGCGCGCGGGGCCGCGGTGCGCCAGAGTTCTTTTTCTTCTCCAACCAGATCGCCGCCTGGCAACCTGCCGACAGCATCGCCATCATCAAGCTGATGGCGCTGCAACTGTCTGCGCATCTGCAGGCCGAGGTTGAACGCGCGCGCCTTTCGCTGATCCTGTCGCCCGAACGTCTGCGCGACATTCTGCCCGATGATCCGGGAACGGGTGTCATCGCCCTGCCCGAATACGCAAGCCTCTTTCCCGACATGGCCCCGCCGACCAAACCGCTGCGCATGGCGTTTGACGATCCGATCTCGCCGTTCAAGCCCGGCGATCTGGCAGGGGCATCGAACGCTTGGGTGGCGGCCCCCAACCGGTCGGCCGCGGGGGGCACGCTACTGGCCAACGATCCGCATCTGGGCTTTACCGCGCCTACCATCTGGTATCTGGCGCGGCTGCATCTGAAATCGGGTGATGTGATCGGCGGCACCATTCCGGGGATGCCGGTGATGCTTCTGGGCCGGTCGGACGCGCTGGGGTGGGGGCTGACCTCCAGCTATCTGGACGATCAGGATGTCTATATCGAGGAAGTGAACCCCGATAACCC